>NZ_PXZN01000150.1:0-1894 GCF_003013445.1 Brevibacillus sp. NRRL NRS-603
ATACATTTTTTGCATCATTTTAGCCGTTCACCCCCGGACGAGGATTTGCTTTTACTTTACCTAAATACAATTTTCCATCTTTGACTTCTGTCTCATACTCATCGAGAGAGGCCGTGGGTGGCGTTCCCAAAATGTGTTCGCCATTGATCGTATAACGACCCATATGGCAAGGACAGAAGTACTCATTTGGTTGGCCTGGGCCAGTTCCCCAGTCAACCGTACACCCTAAGTGCTTACAGATCGGGGACAGAGCAAGAATCTCACCCTTTTCGTTCTTGGTAACCCATGCAGTAAGTGTTGATTCTGATTCATACCAACCGTCCTTGGTATGGACCTTGAATTCAACGCGTTTTGGCACGGCACTAAACTCATCCGGACTGCCGACAGCTACTTTATCTCCACCTGCATGTCCTTGCAGAAGGGGGTCTACCGCAAAACGAATCATTGGGGTGATCATTCCCGCAGCTAGGAATCCGCCAGTTCCCATCAGGGCGTAGTTCAAAAATGTACGCCTGGAAATTTCGCGTTTGTCTCCCATATCTTTTTCCCTCCTTATCCTGTAAAATAGCGCTACGATGGCATTTTTATACATATACACTAGGTCAATCCCAATCATAGCTAACCCCTATAAAGATGTCAAGAATGTCCAGTGGACATGTCTTTGCCCAAACGATGTGTGACATGATATTGTTGCCAGATTGTCAAATTTAAGACCTTGCCCCACCCATTTTTCTGTAGTATTACCGGAAAACGCTTTCTCTATTGCGTCTCTTATTTAGGTCAAATCGATTATCTCAACCCAGTTTGCCACAACTTGATGACCTCTTTGTACAGCACATCCACAGTTACTTCAAATCGCAAAGAAGATTCCAAGTCTTCATCCCCAACTAATAACGTCAACACGCCTTCTTCTGCCCTCTCCTTCACCTGAATCTGTTCTCCACGAAAATGAAGCAGTACTTTATAGGGGAATTCTGCCGGTGTTCGTTGTTCCAGCTGTTGTTCTCCTATTTGATAGCTTAACGGAAACAGAAGCACGCGTCCCTTCAGCCGCTGCTCAATCCCGGCAGCTACATTTAATAAGTAGTTCATGCGCACAACATGCTCTTCTACTTTTCTGTCCGAACTGTACAAATAAAGAGGGAGCAGCGCGGTATCCACAAAGGATCGCAACTCCTCCCAGTTTTCAAAATCGTTCAAGTTCCATTGCATAGAGCTGTCTCCTCATTTCCTTGTTCATTTCTGGAAACAAGCGTACCATGAATGCTTGGAGACTCGCAATAACCCATACGATTATGTATTTAGGCTTGCTCGTAAGCCATGATTTCTTTTAATTCGTCTGTTAAGCGCAAAAACAGCTCTTTGTTTTTCGATGCAAGTGCCTCATCAATCTCCTGGATTAGCGTGCGCTTGCGATATTGACGCATCTGCTCGTCAATCACCATTTCAGATAACAAACCGGACACCATTTGATTGTTCGTTCCGTACGCGTTGGAATAGAAATTCGGCCACTCCATACCCATCCCTCACTTCAATAAAATAGTCGTTTCGGTAAAACCATTGTATTTTCGAAGCCAAGTCTGGCTCGCATACGTTGCGGTGTATAACCACTGCTCCTGTTCGTCTTGCCCGACGCGCAACAATCCAAGATGCACCATCATTTTGCATACCCGATTCACCAGGATATCTGTAGGTGAATCGTAGTAAAACTCTTTCATCCAATGGAGCAGCGTGTCCATCAGAGATTGCTGACTTACCCATCCAGCCGACGCGATCAACGGGATGAGCTGAACCAGCATCGGCAAGTTCGGGACAGCCCGCTTGTACAGCCTCATCCAGAAGCGAATGACATCATGGTACATTTGATCGTTATACGGTTGCTCCAGTCGCTCCC
>NZ_PXZN01000151.1:0-585 GCF_003013445.1 Brevibacillus sp. NRRL NRS-603
ATCTCCGAACGGGTCAGGGGCTGCTTGTACGCAACAATAGCGAGAGTCTCCAGTGCTGCTTGAGATAGCGTTGACTGACCTGGAGATGTTGCAAGCCGTTCAAAATAGGGCACATGCTCGGGCAGAGTAGTCAGCTGATACGCTTTTGCCACTTCCACGATTTGAATACCGCGTCCTGCCCGGCGGAAGTCAGCTTTCATGTCTTCGATCAAATCGATGACCTCTTCTTCCGACACCTCAGTGATTTCACTGATTTCTTTGGCATCGATTCCTTCATCACCCGAGATGAACAGCAAGCCCTCGATCACGCCTTTCAGCTTGTCATAGTCCATCGGTATGGGCTCCTTCCGTTCCGTTTTCACATATGATGATGTCTTGAAACAATTGATTTTGTACACACGTAATGTGCTTAGCCTTCATGAGCTCAAGCAAAGCGAGAAAGGTCGTCACAATCTCTGTACGCGTCGCCCCTTGCGTAAACAACTCAGAAAAGCGAACCATCCCACCGCTGCGTACCGCTTGGCGTATCTCCTTCATCCGATCCTTGATGGAGATTTCGTCGCGCGACACCTTGGTTATCGGTTC
>NZ_PXZN01000152.1:0-1681 GCF_003013445.1 Brevibacillus sp. NRRL NRS-603
GGTGGAGACGATGACATGAAAAAGACTTCGAGGCTACTAACCTTCCTCACCCTCTTCACTCTGCTGCCTACTGCTGCCCATGCTTCCTCATCGGCATATGTGGTATCAGCAGGTGATACGTTGAGCAAGATCGCTCGCGAACATCAGGTCACGGTGGATCAAATCATTCAATGGAACCAACTGAATGATGATAGATTGTCAATTGGACAAACTTTGTCAATTCATGGTGCAAGCACTTCTGACTCCATTGCGACTGACATTCCTTCCGATGTAGCCGTCGATCAGAATGATAACGCTACCACTGAGTCTAAAGAACTAACAGCTGGTGAAAAAGCCCGCGTCACTGGTGATGTGCTGAATGTGCGTAAAAAGCCTTCGACTGACGCAAAGGTGTTAGGCAAGCTACGCTTCGGTTCCATTGTAGAAGTCGTAGAAACGGGTAGTGAATGGACGAAAATCGAATTCGAAGATCGTGAAGCATACGTTTCTACAGAGTTCCTCAGTCCAAACCTCACTTCTAGTGTTTCGCTGCCTGCCGAGGTAAATGCAGAAGATCTGGGTCGAATGAAGGAAATTTTTGAGCCATTGCTCAATACACCATACGTCTTAGGCGGAACCACCCCGAATGGCTTTGATTGTAGTGGCTTTACTTCATACGTTTTTGAGCAGCTTGGGGTTACACTTCCTCGCACTTCTGAAGATCAATTCCGCGGCGGTCAAGAAGTGTCACTTGATCAAGCTCAGCCTGGTGATCTCTTGTTCTACGATTCTCTTGGAAAAGGACGAGTGTCCCACGTAGCGATCTATCTGGGTAATGGAGCAATCGTGCATGCGAATGGCGAAGATGTTCGCTATGGCAAAGTCGAATACATGCATAAGCTCTATCCGTTTTACGGTGTGAAGCGTTACGCTAATTTCCAGTAAGCTTTCCTACACAAATAAGAAAACAAACAGCCCTATCTGCCTTTGCAGCAGTTCGAGGGCTGTTTGTCTTTCTTTGCCTAATGTATTTCGCTATTATGGGCCTGCTGCTGCTGTTGTTGCCCTCCGATTTCGATTTTGCCCAACGCTTGCTTCATTTTGTCGAGCTGAAGTTGATAATCACGAACGACTACGGTAAGAACACTGACAGACTCCTTGAAATCCGGCTCGCTGCTTACTCTGTCGATGGCTCTATGTAGATGCAGCATCTTGTTCTCCGTTTCCCGTAATAGGTCGAGTAACTGCAATCCGTTTACCACGTAATCACCTCATCTGTTTTTTCTTACTTTCTCCTTCCCCTCTGTTCCCTATGCGCATAAAAACGCTTTGCAGCATGAATAAAAAACGTCCGCTCATGACATAGCGGACGTTCTTCCTATTTAGTTCAAGCGAGCAGACGCGAGCTCAACGAATTTGTCGATATCTTTTGCAACCAACGAGAGAGAGTTCCGCCAGAAATCAACTGAGCGTACATCAACATCCATGATGGCTGCTACATCCGCAACGCTCATTTTGCCTGTTACGGACAAGAGCTTGTCGTATTGCTCAACAAAAGCTTCCCCGCGCTTGAGATACTCTGCGTACAAGCCTTTCGCGAACAGAAGCCCAAAAGCATACGGGAAATTGTAGAAATTGTAATCCGCGCTATAATAGTGTGGTTTGCACACCCACATGTACGGGTGTAGAGCTGCCGGATCTA
>NZ_PXZN01000153.1:0-722 GCF_003013445.1 Brevibacillus sp. NRRL NRS-603
TTGGAATGGCAAAGGAATCAATCGAGAAGCTCATAGAAATCGGGATCAGAACAATCGATGTGGGTGGAAGAGGCGGAACAAATTTTGCTCAAGTAGAAAATATGCGTAGTGATCATCCTCACGCTATGTTCGAGGATTGGGGATTCACGACGGTAGAGAGCTTGCTGGAAACGAATGCTGTCGGTCATTTAGGAGTGTCGTACATAGCAACAGGCGGTGTTCGTCATGGACTCGATGTAGTCAAAGCTGCTTCTCTAGGTGCGTCCGCTGTCGGAATGGCAGGGGCAATGCTGCGTCTGGTTCAACGCGAATCTCTGGAAGAGTGCTTGTCTATCGTCGACAGATGGCATCATCAAATTCGTGTGGCAATGACGGCATTAGGAATGAAATGTCTGGCTGACGCTGTTTGTACTCCTGTTATGATCACGGGTAAAACAGCAGAGAGAGCTAGGCTTCGTCACATGCAATTGGAGAGACTGGCGCAACGTTAGGTAGTGGACGAGCATTCGATTCATGAAATTTCCTTGGTTGAGGCATACTTTTGGGGGAGACAACCAACATTTTGAGGAGATGAACATGAACGAGGGAACCGTTGCGATCCTTATCCAGTGGTCTTTGCTGTGTCTTGTCTGGATGGGTAGCTTTGACTTGCAGCTGCGAAACATGAAGATGGAACGCAGACGAGTGCTCGCAGTGATCAGCGCATTTTTAATTTGTACGTT
>NZ_PXZN01000154.1:0-6295 GCF_003013445.1 Brevibacillus sp. NRRL NRS-603
TTTACGCGTTCCTCTATTATAGTAGAAAACATGACTTCGCTAAACGCTCTCGCTCAATTAATAAGGAGCGGTCGGAATCAGATCGCTGTCATGCGAATTGACACAAAGGAATCTGGTGACCTCACCTGTACGGTTCACCCAGTTGTGCGGCACGGATGAATCCATGTGAATACTGTCACCAGGGAACAAATCATGCTCCTCTTCCCCCAGCAAAAGTGTCAGCACACCCTCTAGGACGTAAATAAACTCTTGCCCCTTATGTACAAAAGGCGTGCCTTTTTCTCCATGCGGGGAAAGCGTGACGAGAATCGGTACCAGCGTCGGATTCGCCAAATCACCGGACAGATCCTCATACACAAAAGGCGCTTGCAAAAGCCCAGATCGTTCTTTGCTCGCCCTGCGCACTAGCTCATTCCCTTCACTCGACTCGCCCGAAAAGAAATAGCCTGGGCTCACTCCCAAGGCTTCCGAAATTTTTTTCAATGATTCCAGCGTAATGGAAGACTTCCCACGCTCTACTTGAGACAAAAAGCTGATCGACAGCTGTGTTTTTTCCGCAATTTGTTTAAGTGTCTTCTTTTTGCCGACACGAAGCGATTTGATTAATACACCAATGGTAGGTTCCATTTGCATACCTCGCCGTAAAAAGGATAGGTCTATCATACTCTTTCCTGAAAAAAGCTGTAAAGTTAGCATACGTATCAATTTTTACTATTGCTCGAAATTATATCGCATTTTATAATCTTTATTATTATCAGATTTGTAATCGCTTTATTTTCAAAAATTGAAGTGTCACTTCACTCACGAATTGAAGTGACACTTCAATATCTACCGACAAAGGAGGATTACCCGATGGCATTACAAACTCAAGCAGGCATTTCCAAAAAGGTTCAAAACAAAGCGTTGGTCGCGAGCCTGATTGGCAGCTCCATTGAGTGGTTTGACTTTTTTCTGTATGGAACTATGGCATCGCTCGTATTCAACAAGCTATTTTTTCCTTCTTCTGATCCAACTGTAGGCTTACTGCTCTCTTATCTCTCATTTGGCCTTCCATTTTTCATCCGTCCATTGGGTGGCGTGATCTTCAGTCATATCGGGGACAAAATCGGTCGTAAAAAGACGCTGGTCTTGACGTTATCGCTGATGGGAGGCGCTACTGTCTTGATCGGTCTGCTGCCTGATTATAATGCCATTGGTATCTGGGCTCCGATTCTTCTCGTGCTGATGCGCTTGATTCAAGGCTTGGGGATTGGGGGTGAATGGGGAGGTGCATTGCTTCTCGCCGTAGAGTACTCTGGCAAAGGCAGACGCGGCTTTTTTGGAAGTATCCCGCAAATGGGTGTAACGATCGGTATGCTGCTCGGTACGTTAGCCATTTCTTTAATGAGTGCGCTTCCCGATGATCAATTCATGTCCTGGGGCTGGCGAATTCCGTTTCTGTTGAGTGCAGCGCTTGTCTTTTTAGGACTCTGGATTCGAAACGGCATCGATGAAACACCAGCCTTTCAAGAAGCAAAAAAGACGGGGAGCATTGCGAAGGTTCCCATCGTAGATACATTTCGCTACCACTGGAAGGCTGTTCTGATTGCCGTCGGAGCCAAAGTAGTAGAGACAGCGCCGTTCTATATTTTCTCGACGTTTATTATTGCCTACGCGACGAACTACTTGGGCTACGACCGAATAACGGTACTCAATGCCGTAACGATCGCTACATTAGTGACAACCATCGCGATTCCGTACATGGGCATGCTGTCAGATAAAGTAGGCAGAAAGCCATTGTATGTCGCGGGAACAATTGCGATGATGCTGTTTGCATTCCCTTACTTTTATATGCTGTCATTAAAATCAGCCCTCTGGCTTACCATCGCTACAGTCATCGGACTCGGGATTCTCTGGGCTCCGGTCACAGCCGTATTGGGTACGATGTTCTCCGAGATTTTCAGTACGAATGTACGCTATACAGGGGTAACGGTTGGCTATCAGCTCGGCGCTGCTTTGGCGGGCGGTACTGCTCCACTGATCGCTACTGCCTTGTTAAGCTCCTTTAACTCCTGGGTGCCAATCGCTTTGTACATCGTAATTTCCGGGGTTATTTCTCTCATTGCGGTCTCTGCTACGAAGGAAACAAAGGATTTGGATTTGGGCGAATCCTAATGGAAAGGAAGAATGTCATGCTCGTATTAAGCCGTGAAAACATTGAACAAATCTACACGATGAAAGATTGCTTGGCAGATGTGGAAAACGTCTTCCGTGAGCATATGCTGGGAAACGTCACCACCCCTGTTCGTACTGCCATCGACCATCCGAAATACGGAGCAACCAGTCTATACATGCCGTCCTATTTGGAAACGGACGATTATGTAGCGGTAAAAATCATCAGCATTTTCCCGGAGAATCACAAACACGATATCAAAGCACTCCAAAGCGTGATTGTTTTGACTGAAGCAAAAACGGGACAGCATGTGGCGATGATGGACGCTAGCCTGTTGACGATTATGCGTACAGGTGCAAGCAGTGGCGTTGCCACCAAATACTTGGCAAAAGAAAATGCGCAAAGCTGCGCTGTATTGGGCTGCGGGGCACAATCCATCGGACAGATTCAAGCCGTCATGGAGGTCCGTCCGCTGACAAACATTTATCTCTATAACCGCACACGTGAGAAAGCGGACGAAATGAAACAAACACTACTCTCCCTCTACCCGGAGTGGCAAGGCGAAATCACGGTTATGGATGATGCCAATGAAGCGGTTGCGAATGCCGAAATCGTGATTTGCAGCACCAAGGCTACCAGCCCGTTGTTTGATGGAACACGCTTGCGTCCTGGTACACATATCAATGCTATCGGTGCTTTCCTTCCTCATATGCGGGAGGTCGACTTGACTACCGTACAAAACAGCAAAGTCGTGGTCGATACACTGGAGGGAGCCCGGCATGAAGCAGGCGATCTGCTCATACCGATTGAAAGCGGAGAATGGAGCTTCGAGCAAATGCACGCTGAGCTGGGAGACATTCTGATTGGGAAAAAGCCCGGCCGAGAAAACGATGAAGAAATCACGCTGTACAAATCTGTGGGCGTTGCCTACCTGGATACAGCCGTTGCCAAAACGGTCTATGAACGGGCGAAAGCAAACGGCATTGGGACAGAAATCAGCTTATAAATCTTCTCGTATAGAAAAGCAGCCGCCCTCCCATCCGGGATTTGGCGGCTGTTTGCTGTTTGCTTTTTCCAGTTTACAAAAGTCGTGCGATTGCATCGAGAATCTGCTCTTTTTGAAAAGGCTTTACGACGAAATCACTCGCTCCTGTCCTCATCGCTTCCAGCACCTTCTGCCGGTGCCCGACTGCCGAGCAGATCAAAATTTTGGCGTCACAGTCAAAATCCAAGATGTGACGCATGGCTTCAATCCCGTGCATGTACGGCATGGTAATATCCATAGTGACAATATCTGGCTTGAGCTCCTTGTACTTTTCAATTGCCTCCAAACCATTGCTCGCTTCTCCACAAACTTCATGTTGTTCGCCTAACATATCCGTCAGCACCCTTCTCGTGAAGGCTGCGTCATCTACTATCAGCAATCGGGCCATTCAATCTTATCCCCTCGCATCTCGCTTGCTATTCTACTTCCTACTTTTGCAGAAATCGCAAGCCTTGTCCACGAGAGAAAATGACTTCTTTTGTCGAATATCGCGAATTCCGATCGGCATTAAGAAATAAATCCGATTCGCTCGCTGCTCTCATTCGAATCGCTATCGCTAGCGATTTCGGCTGTCCCGTTCGACGCCAGAGGGCTATCTGGTTTCGGATGTGGAGTGGTCTCTCCAATCTCCGGTCGATCGACCTGTGTAACCTCATCAGGAATATGAATCTGGGGGATTTCCACCATATCGTTTTCCATCGCGTGTACGCCTCCCTTCTGTTCCCTCTTGGCAGGGGGATATGTTCTCCATATGCTTAGCCTGTCCGTATCCCTTTTTTCCATGCACAACCCTCAGAGAACCGATATAATAGGCATGACGTGTATCTATTCAAATGGATTATGCTTTTTTTCTATGGAGGAATCCCGCATGCCAAAGCTGCTGCCATTTCCCGTCTTATTTACCGGCTTGGTAGTCGGGCTGCTTCTGCTCATTACCAGTCAGTTCATTACTAGCATGAAGCATCTCGATAAAGTCATGAATAAAAGCAGCCATTCTTCTGATAAAGTGCGAGTCGCCCTGTTGCTGGAGGGTCCCACTTATGATCAAGGCTGGAACAGCAGTGCGCTGGAGAGTATGACAGAACTGCAAAAAAGATTTAACTTTTCACTCGAAATCGCCAATAATATAAAACCGGAGCAGATCAAAAAGGTGGCTGAGAAATATGCAGCCAACGACTATGATCTCATACTCGGTCATGGCCTCATCTTCTCTGATCCTTTTACAGATGTGGCGCTTCGCTATCCGAAATCACATTTTGTTTCCTTTAATGGAGAGGCTCCGCATCCAAATCAGACGACGATTCGTTATGATATGAAGCCTGCCGGCAAGCTCGTCGGTATCCTAGCCGCGAAAATGACGAAATCGGATAAAGTCGGATACATCATGGTAGACAAGCCCACAGAGTTAACTCAAGTAGAAGGCTTTATCGAAGGAGTGAAAAAGGCATCCCCTAAAACCACTATCATAGTGGGAAAGGTTCCTGATTTCAATGATATTGAGGGGGCCATTCGCACGACTCGCGACATGATTTCACAAGGGGTGGATGTCATCTATACCACAGGCGACAGCTTCAATCTCGAAGTGATTACAGAAGCGCAGCGCTCAGGAGTATTTACCATCGGATATATTGCCGATCAACGCTACATCGCGCCAGAATACGTGCTGGCCTCCATGATGCAGGATGTTCGTCAGTGCTACCGCATCATCATGGAACAGTTTATTCAAGGGAATCTCCCCAATGGAAAAGTTATGTACGGACTTGCCGAAGGGGTCAACCGTCTCAGTCAATTCGGACACATGGTTCCAGCAAATGTACGTGAAGATTTAGAACGGGAACTGCAAAATCTCATTCCTTCCCGTGGCTCGTATGGAGGTTAATCAGCATGCCCCTTTTCAGCAATCTCGGATTTCAGAAAAAAATCATGCTCAGCTATCTCGTAATGATGCTTCTCATCGGTTGCGTAACGACCCTTTTCAGTTATCAGATGACCAAGGTCACCACTGATGAAGTGTATTTGACGCAAAACCTCTTACCGCAAACGAGTGCCTTATTGGAAGTCAAAAACCAGATATACACCAAGACCTATGCGTTGAACATGTATACATTGACACGCGATGAGTCTTACCTGGATCAGTACTATACTAATCTGATCGATACGGCTCGTTTTTCCTCGCTTCCCAAAACCGAGGCGAACAGCGGCTTGTTTACCATCATTGAATCGATATCAAAACTGGACTTTATTTTTTTGAACAAAATCAATCCGTTGCTGCAAGCAGGGAATGTTCCTGCCGTCAGCTTTGTCCTTACCAATGAAGTACAGCCATTGCTCGACCGATTGGAACGAGATCTGTCTTTTTCACTCAATCAGCTGGAGTATCAGACGAATAAAGAGTTTCAGAACTCGAATGAGAGCATCAAAGTTTCGTTGATCCTGACGTATTCGGTTTCCGTAGCCTCTATCCTATTTGGGCTGTTTTGTACGTTTTACTTCCGTAATGAGCTGTTGCGCCCGATCCAGTCTCTGATGCAACAAGCCCGTGAAGTATCAAAAGGAACATTCGGTCAGCAAATCGTCTATACCCATCAAGATGAATTCCTTGAGTTGGCGCAGGAGTTCAATAAAATGTCGAGCAGCATCGCCAATCTATTCGCACAAGATGAAAGACAACGGCAAATTTTGACTGAAGAAAAAAACATCCGGGAGCAAATCTTAAACTCTCTGCCTGTTGGAATTATTACCCGCTCCCATGCGACAGTCGATCTTCATGTAAACCAGTTGGCGCAGCTTTTGGTCAAGCTCGACGATCACGGCTACCCCGTATCCAAGGATTCCTTTGAAACACCTACCAATGAGCCGACTCCCTGGTTCGTCAATCGCAAAATGACCTTGTACAAAAAAGACGACACACCATTCATTGCCCTGGTCTCCTACATCCCTTTGCACAATCATCATCACGATCAGGAAACCGGGTGGATGGTCGCCTTCTTGGACATTACGGAGCAGGAGCAAATTCAAGAGTACTTGAATCAATCCGAGAAGCTGGCCATGGTCGGTCAGCTAGCAGCGGGAGCAGCTCATGAAATTCGCAATCCGCT
>NZ_PXZN01000155.1:0-871 GCF_003013445.1 Brevibacillus sp. NRRL NRS-603
GGCACCGCCGACCGCATTCGTCAAGCGCTCTGCATAGGTGAGCGGGGTTGGGCGTCCAGCATACTCGCTGAGCAGTCCATTCAATTCCTGAACAAATGCCGGGTCACGCCGTGCTTCTTCAAAAGCGATCTCGAGCTCCGTCACCGCATTCATCAAGGTTTCTGGAATAAATTTGCCTCCGAAGGCACCAAATCGCCCGTTTTCGTCAGGCACGATTCGCGTAGTTGTTTGAATGTTGTTCATGCGCCTTCACCCTCTCCACCAATGTTTTTATTTTCTCAGCGTCTTTTTCGCCATCCGTCTCTACGCCACTGGACACATCGACAATCTCTGCTTGATACTGTCCGATTAATTCTCCGACATTCTCCGCATGAATCCCGCCAGCGATGATGCAGTCTGCTTCCTCGCATGCTGCTTGCAATGCAGGAATTTGCTCCCACGAAAACTTTTTCCCTGTGCCACCTGCTTGACTAGGGTCATACGTATCAAATAAAAAGCCACTGACAATGCCTCGATAGGATTGAATTGCTTGCACAGCATCGGCTTCTCCGCCCACGGCCAACGCCTTCCACACCGGAATAGCGAACCGCTCCCGAACTTGCTGGCAAAATTGTGGCGTCTCCTGTCCATGTAATTGGATTACAGATAACGGCGCTTCACTTAGCACCTCCTCCAGCTCTTCCATCGTCGGATTAACGAATACACCAACAGCAGGAGGATGGCCCGGAACGGCGGCAAGCAATTGTCCAGCAGTCTTGGCATCGACTTGTCGCTTACTTGGGGCAAAAACAAGGCCTACATAATCGACTTCCAGTACTTTTAACAGCGCAAGTGTTTCCGCTCGCTTGATCCCACATATTTTCAAACGAGT
>NZ_PXZN01000156.1:0-578 GCF_003013445.1 Brevibacillus sp. NRRL NRS-603
GTTTTCAAAGAGCATTTTTACTAGCACTTCAAAAGCGCCAGACTCACAATATACCACGTATAGTTACTTTAAATCAACAGGTAATTTTTGGAGTATTTCAGTTGGTTCCATTTGTTTCGCTCTTTTTAAGAGGCGGACTATTAATATAACAGGAACGATTGGTTTCATCAAATGAAATTTCTGGAAATGAGATTGAGCTCTCACCCCCAAAGCATTACCTTTTCGTGCATGAAAACACTTATAATAAAGAAAAAATTAATTTATCACAGATAAACTGGAGGTTCCCAGATGAAATATATTGCTTCATTAGCTTTTTCGAAGATGTTACTAATGCATCCAGCTCCTTCGATTCACGTAAACGACATTCAATATGGTCCACACAATTCAATTAAGATCGAAGAGATACAAGAAAAAGCAGATTTTAAAGTTCTTTTCCCTAATCAAGTACCTATATTACTAAATTATCCAAGCTATTCACCTGCCAGGTAGGGGATAACCCTTGATCGCGACACCCTTCCTTCCACAAAACACTCTGCCGCATACAATTCGTACAGCCACCCTTGAGATTGCTCAAACGC
>NZ_PXZN01000157.1:0-4655 GCF_003013445.1 Brevibacillus sp. NRRL NRS-603
CTGCCAGCAATGCTTTTGCCGGGTCTGACCGTCGTGGTCTCCCCGTTGATCTCCTTGATGGTCGATCAGGTGCAGCAGCTCCGGGCGAGGAAAAAAATCCCTGCCACCTATTTAAACAGTATGCAGGATCCGACAGAGTCCCGCGAAATTGTAAAAGGTCTCTCGGAAGGTGCGTACAAGCTGTTGTATATTTCTCCGGAAAAGCTCCAACAGGCCTATGTTCAACAGGCATTAAAGCGGGCGAGGGTGTCTCTGATCGCCATTGACGAAGCGCATTGCATCTCGCAATGGGGGCATGACTTTCGCACAGATTACTTGCGATTGCCTGAAGTCGTGAAACAATTGGGAGCACCTCCTGTTCTTGCTGTGACGGCAACCGCGACGGCGACTGTTCGCGAAGAAATTTGCAACTTGTTTTCCATTGAAAAGGAAGATGTTGTGTTGCAGTCTCTTAATCGGGCGAATATCGCCTATGATCTGGTTGAAGTTGCAGAGGAAACAGACAGGCGCTCCTATGTATTTGATCAGATCGATCGTTTGCAGGGACCTGGAATCGTTTACTGCAGCACGCGGCAAGCAGTAGAGGTGTTGGCAGCCTCTTATCAACTCGATGGGAAAAAACGCGTTCACGGTTACCACGGGGGGATGAACAGCATGGAGCGAATGCTGATCCAATCCCAGTTTCTCGCGGGCGAGCTGGATGTGATTATTGCAACCAATGCATTTGGCATGGGGATCGACAAGCCAGATATTCGCTACGTCATCCATTATCAAATGCCAGCCAGTTTGGAGGCATACGCTCAAGAAATCGGCCGGATCGGCCGTGACGGCAAGCCTGGGTATGCGCTTCTCTTGTTTTCGTGGGACGATTGGCAGATTCATCAGCACATGCTGGAAAAGGAGTACCCGACACAAGTACAAGTTCAAAAATACGAACAGTTGTGCAAAACCGGAGTGCCCTTGACGAACGAGGCCTTGGCGATGATGGACATATCCGAAGAAATGGGCGCACTCCTTGCCTTTTATGCAGAAAGAGTGCTGGCCTCAAACGAAGCTGCCGCTGCGGGAGAGTCGTATCCAAAGGCTCAAATCATTTGGCAGGAAACAGAAAAGAGAAAAAGCTTTAAGCAAAAAAAGCTGGCAGAAATGGTATCATACGTAAGAGGAGAAAACTGTTTGCGCGCGAGCATCAATTCGTATTTTAAAGAAAATGATCATCAATTTGATCTGTACTGCTGTAAGAAATGCGGTCTAAATACGGAAGCGTATTTCCAAACGAATGACCATGCAATCGTAAAGAATGAACAAATCAAATGGAATTTGCGGCAGGCGTTAGACACTCTTTTGCCGAACAAATAGAAGGAGAGAAACATCAAGTGAGGGAAGATCGGCTAGAGGTGGATGAAGCCACTCTTCGGCTGAATCTATGGTTGACACAAGGAATCGTGATGGGAGTGGCTGTAGCCGGTAGCTTATTAGTGCTGGGCTGGGAGGCTACTCTGTCCTTGTTTATTTTGCCAGACTGGGATGCCGTCCTGTGGGCCGTGTTTGTAGCCGCAGGTATTATCATCGCGAGTATTGCGATGGATCGTTACTTGCTTAAACGATGGCAGGATGATGGCAGTATCAATGAAAAAGTTTTTGGTACCATGTTACCATCCACCACGATTCTCGTCTGTATGGTAGTAGGGGTGGGGGAGGAATGGCTATTCCGTGGAGTCATTCAATCGCTTACCGGGAATTTTTGGAGCAGTCTTATTTTTACACTGATCCACATACGTTATTTAAAAAAACCGCTCATGATCATAAGTGTATTTGGTACAAGCTTGATCTTGGGACTCTTGTTTTCCCACTATCAATCCCTTTGGCCCTCGATTGTGGCTCATATCCTTATTGACGTCATGTTAGCGTTTTATTTACAAAAAACGATCAAGAAAAGGGGGAGGAAGAGTGAATCTTGAGCATAATCCATTGCCACCCCGACGCTCCCGTCATACTCGCCCTAAAGCGTCGTTCTCGTTTAAAAAGTGGATTCAACCGGGATTGTACTTGTTTGGACTCGTTTTTTTCGGGTTGATTGGTCTTGAGTTGTACAAGGCTAATGTCGCACACGAGTCAGCGGCTTCTGGTAGTGTTGAAGTGAAAGATGTTAGCAAAGCGAATACCACTTCGCAAGGAAGTAAGGCAGGAGAAAAGGAGCCTGTATCGGTCGTTCTTACGCCTGATCTGAATGCAACCGTGACCAAACCACCTGACAAAACGAAAACGACCGATTCAAAACCGGTTGAGCCTGCAGTGAAGGCGACCACAAGCGTACAGACATCTGCTGTGAGCCCCGTCCAAACCCAAGCTTCGACTAGTACACCACTAAACAAGGCAAAACAGATTGCGAGTCCTTCTACTAGTAAAGTTGCTACACCAGGAAAAACAGCTTCAGCACCGACTGCAACGAAATCGAAGATCGTCAAGCATGTGGTGAAGAAGGGGGAAACGTTGTTTATGCTGTCACGAAAGTACTACGGAAATAATTCGAACGTAAGGCGAATCGCAAAATACAATGGGCTCCATTCAGAAGCAGGGCTCGTCGAAGGAAAAATTGTTTTGGTTCCACTCGTACAGTAATGAGATCGTGCTCCACTGGCAATGCTATCGGGAAAAGGATAAGCAGGTGGATGCAAGTGGAGTATGATACGGTCATTGTCGGCGGCGGGATTGCAGGACTTCAAACTGCCATTCAACTTGCAAGATGCCTTCGACGCGTTGCAGTTATTGACATGCCAGGTGGTCGATCAACAATCGCCAAAGCCTACCGAAACATTCTCGGATTTTCGGAGGGGGTTAGTGGCGATTTTTTGCGTCAAGCGGGCAAGGAGCAAGCTCAAAAATACGGCGCAATTTTCATAACTGATGAGGTAACAAAGCTTGCTACTGACTCAAGCGGCTTATTTACGATAGGAACGAAAAATGGCAGACATACGCTCACTTCACGAACACTGGTTTTGGCAACGGGCATTCGTGATCCGTTCCCAACGATCGCTGGCTTCTCCGATTGTGTAGGAATATCGATTTTCTTGTGTCCCGACTGTGACGGCTATGAAACAGTTGATAAAGACACGGCAATCATTGGAGCGGGCCAGCACGCTGTTTCGATGGCAGACGAACTTATTTATTATACAAGCAGGTTAACAGTCATTAACCATGCAAAAGTGCAGGTGGATACGCAGGCAGTCTCTGGGCTGAGCCAGCGAGGGATTATGTATCGGGAGGACAAAGTATGTGCCCTGCATCATACTGCAGGGCAATTGAATGAGATCGAGCTCTCTTCAGGTGAACGGTTGTCTGTAGAAAGAGCATTTCTCGCTTTTCCTGGTGCTCATGCATTGACAGAGCTTTTGCGTGGTTTTTCCGTGCAAATTCATGAAAAGGGCCACATCCATACGAATCCGCGAACAAAAGAAACGGANNATCAATGAGCATTCTCAACAAGTGTCGATTGCCATGGGAGATGGAACACAGGCGGCCATTTGGATTCAAAAGCGGCTGCGTGAATATGAGACGTAGAAAACGCCTGATTCTGGGCGTTTTTTCATGTACAAACCTTTATGAACGAGAAGGAACCCGAACTAGCAGAGCTAAATATAAATACAGAATGAAGAACAATGAGGGGGAACTTTTCCTGGGAAAGCGCAGGAAATGACAGGCAACAACAAAGTTTCTTTTTTCATGAGTTGATTCGACATCGATAGGCGAATGCTGCGTAGGTGTCATGGTAGCTTTGTTCCAGTAACTAAATGTGATATGATAGGACTACCCCGTATTTTCCAGTCCATAAAAAAATGGATGAATACTAACGGGTATTCGCCGGAGAATGTGGAGAACTCTTACAGGCTTACCATCATATTTTGTAGTACGACTGGATGGCGAGGAGGGACAGTCATGCGTGTTGAACGCCTTGGTCAAGATAAAATACGAATCTTTTTAACTTTTGACGACCTCTCAGAGCGCGGGATAGAAAAAGAAGACATGTGGCGTGACATTCCTAAAGTTCATGAACTGTTCAACGACATGATGGAACAGGCTTATCACGAATTAGGGTTTGAGGTATCAGGGCCTGTTGCAGTTGAAGTGTTCGCCTTGCCAGCTCAGGGAATGGTCGTAATCGTAACACGTGGCAAGACGGGCTCAAAGGACGGAAAAGAGGAAGAATTCGAAGACGAGGATGTATACGAGCTAGAGGTTACATTGGAAGAAAGCGATTTGATCATGTATGCCTTCCGGGACTTTGAGCATATGGTTGAAGCCGCCCATCGAATTAACGCCCTTTTGACCAATGGCGGAGCTGCCTACTTCTACCAGGGGAAATATCATCTGGTACTGGAGGAAGTCGACTTGGATCAAGAGCGTTATCACAAGCTAATTGCGATCCTCTCTGAGTACGGAGAAGCGACGCCGATAACGATTTATGTGTTGGAAGAATACGGGAAAGTGATCGTTGCCGACGATGCTGTAAAAGAAATATGCAGGCATTTCACGTAATTGAAAAAGAAATGTCTGGGAATATAAAACAGCACCTAGTCAACCAACTAGGTGCTGTTGCTGTCTGTACAGATTATGCTAGGCCATCAAAAAAATCAGCCTCTTTACCTTGAATGGTA
>NZ_PXZN01000158.1:0-3005 GCF_003013445.1 Brevibacillus sp. NRRL NRS-603
CCATGCAGATTAGAGGTGGCACTGCGTTCTTGACCCACGCGAATCCCATGACCGGTAATGCTCCATTCACCCTGCCCATTCTTTTGAATCAAGAGGCGCATGTCTACTGCCCGCGAAGGAACCAGCTGCAATTGAAGCCCTTGCTGAACGATGTATTTCTCTTGTCTCGTCCAACGGTCTACCCATCTCTGGGCGGCGGCTTTGTCTCTTACTACTGTGGATACTTTCGCCCTTTGCTTGTTCCGACCGAGCAGTCGTAGTTCGTCTCCACGCTTTTCAATGGACAAGATGTTTCGTCCCCCTGTTCCATTGAGTGGCTTTACGTAGAGCAATGGATGCTTGCCTAGCATGTTGACCAAGCTTTGTCGGTTGTAGAGGTGGGTCTCCGGAAGCCACCGATGCATTCTGGAGTCCCGATGAAGCACCTCATGTACCCGCCATTTGTTTGCCAAGCGGTTGTTTGCGTACAAAAAATTACTCGTCCGCCGAAAGGCAACATAGTTCTTAAACGCCTGTGTCGGTGTATAACGGTATCGGTCGAAAACAGCGTCTGGACGGTCAAATATCCTTGCTTGCCAGCCGCCACTCTTCCCCGGGACATAGCCTCTCACCTGCTTGCCGCCCCCAAGCACATCGTTTGGGGAGAACAAGAAAACGGTACAGCCCAGTTCTTGTCCAGCCTTGAGCAGTCGCCGAAAATAGGTTGGCTCTGCAAAGCGTTTGCCTTCCCGCCAAGTCAAGATGCCGATTATGGGTCGTTTCAAAAGACCACCCTCTCTCGTTTCCTCCTTGGCAGTTTATTCAGTCTGTCGCCAAATGGCGATTATCTCAGCTTCTTTTCCAAGTGAAACAGATCGAGTGGCAACGGAGCCGTGACTTCGATGATTTCTCCCCCGAATGGATGCTCAAATTTGAGCACTGATGCGTGCAGCGCTTGTCGTTTAATGAGTTCGGGCTTGCCACCATACAGTTCATCCCCTAAAAGCGGGTGCCCAATATGACTGAAGTGAACGCGAATTTGATGCGTTCTCCCCGTCTCCAATTGACATTCTACTTTCGTAGCTGTTTGAAAACGTTCTTTTACCTGGTAGTGGGTAATCGCTGGATCGCCGTTAGGTGTGACCCTTCTGCGCGTCCCATGATTCCGATCTTTTCCGATGGGTTCATTGATTTTCCCGCGCTCTTTGGGCATTTGTCCCGAAACATACGCGACATAGGTACGCTTGATTGCACGCTCACGCAGCATTTCATCTAAAAGCGCAGAGGCCCACGCATGCTTCGCGTACAGAACGACGCCTGACGTATCCTGATCCAGCCGATGGACATGGCGGACTTTTGCTTCCAAACCCGTACGGAAAAAGTGCCCCGACACAAGATGATCTAACGTCACATGATGATAGCGTTCGGTCGGATGTAACAGAAGGCCAACTGGCTTATTTACAATGAGCAAATGATCATCCTCATACAAGATCTCCGGTGCTTCACTGGCCGGATCAAGCCCCAATGGCTCAGGCTTGCACATCCGCAGGCGAATTTCCTGCCCTGCTTTTCCCACAACATGCTGAGCAACAGGTGCACCGTCCAGCAATACTTCTTTGTGTTGGAATAAAAGATGGACCTGCTTGCGAGGCAGCTTCCACTCTTCGCGCAGCAGGTTCCCGATCGGGATAGCATCGTCTTTGTCTCGTAAATGAGCAACGAGCCATTCCCCTTCTTTTTTCATGTTTAACATTTCTGTCTATCTCCCTGTTCTATGTTCATGCGATTACGCTTGCTCGAGTCCTTTACCCACTTGAATGGCACGGTCTAAGAAATGCTCGATCTCCTCGCGACTTTTTCCGAGTTTGCTCACGAAGCGAACTAGCTCTTTACCGTTTTGGAACGCAATAAAGCTTGGAATGCCAAAGACATCGTACTTTTCAGACAGGTCTGGGAGAGTATCACGATTGACTTCTACCATGTCCAGCTGTTCTTTGTATTTTTCCTCCACGGCAGGCATGAATGGATCAATGCGATGACAATCTGGGCACCAATCCGTGAAGAATTTGACGATGACTGGCTTGGTTGCGGCGATTACTTGCTCGAATTCAGCTTCTGTCTTAATTTCTCTCATGTTATCTTCCTCCCAGAATGATTTGGAAATAGTGTACCACAGGTGCGGGAAATCACTCTATATTTTTCCCCCCTGCTCGATGAGACATTGCACAAACGCTTCAGCCGGACGTGACAACGGTTTGTCTTTTCGATACGCCACGACGAGTGTGCGAGAAGGTTTTGTTTTGATCCGCACATAAGTTGGCGGCTCGATCGTGCCAGGTGCGAGCGTAATCATTTTCGGAGCAAACGACAACCCCATGCCTGCTGCAACAAGTGACTGAGCCGTCTGGATATTCGAGCTCTCAAACACGATTCGCGGTCGGAATCCTGCCTGCTCACAGAGCCGAAGCGAAATCGTACGGAAACCTTGTCCTTCTTTTAACAGGATAAAAGGCTGATCGGCTACCTCTGCGAGATCGACTTCTTTTCGTTTCGCGAGCGGATGATTGGCCGGTACCGCCAAGAAGATTTCTTCGTTGATCGCGGGGATGATTTCCAGAGACGGGTCACTGATGGGCATGGTTAGTAGGCTGACATCAATTTTCCCCCGCACGAGTAGCTGCTCCAAATGACTAGATGTTTCCTCCATCAATTGCAGCTCGACACCGGGAAATTGCTGTGTAAACGTAGGCAACACCCTTGGCAGCACGTACGCCCCTGTAATCGGGAGACTTCCGACTAGCAATTTGCCGCTTTCTCCTACTGCATAAGCGCGCATTTCCCTCTCTAGTCCCTCTGACATGTCCACGAGCGTTTGCGCTACTTGTATGAAGCGTTGGCCCGCATCAGTCAGTTCTACGTGCTGCGGCAAGCGATGGAACAAGCTTACACCGAGTATTTTCTCCAGCTTCGCAATTTGTTGACTCAACGACGGTTGGGCCAAATGTAATCGATTGGCTGCTCGGGAA
>NZ_PXZN01000159.1:0-3384 GCF_003013445.1 Brevibacillus sp. NRRL NRS-603
ACATAAAACTCGTAAAAGGAGGAGTATGCATGGAGAAAGGCTTGACCGTACGCAAGATTGTCATTGCAGGCGTTTTGGGTGCGATCGCGATTTTGCTCGGGGTGACTCGTCTCGGCTACATTCCGGTTCCGACAGCAGCGGGCAACGCCACTATTATGCACATCCCGGCTGTCATCGGGGGCATAATGGAGGGCTGGGGCGTTGGTATGATCATTGGCCTTATATTTGGAGTCTCTTCTTTCTTAAATGCCACCGTTCCGCTTTTTAAAGACCCGCTGGTAGCCATCCTGCCACGTCTGTTTATCGGTGTGACTGCTTACTTGACCTATGTCGGTTTGAAAAACATCAATCAGTACTTGGCGATTGGTGCCGCTGGTTTTATCGGGGCGATGACAAACACGATCCTGGTACTGGGCATGGCCGTCATTCGAGGATATATGACCCTCGGTGTAGCGACCACAGTCGCAATCACGAGCGGCTTGCCAGAAGCAATTGTTTCTGTCATTGTTACATTGGCTGTCGTGGCGGCTTGGAAGAAATTGGGCTCAGCAGGCAGGCAAAAATCGAAAATTTCAGGAGACTTATAATGACCGGAACGATAGTTGACGTACCCGGCGTTCTCGTCGGGCATGCACAAAACGAAGAAACATTAACGGGATGCAGTGTGATTATGCTGGAAAAGCCGTCTGTCTGCGGCGTGGATGTCCGGGGTTCAGCCCCGGGCACCCGCGAGACAGACCTTTTGGACCCTGTCAATCTAGTTAGTGTGGTCCATGCGATTTGCCTTTCGGGTGGCAGTGCATACGGTTTGGATGCTGCTACCGGTGTCATGCAGTATTTGGAGGAACGAGGCATTGGACTGGATGTTAGCTATGGCGTCGTTCCTATCGTCCCTGCGGCAGTCTTGTTCGACCTGGCTGTAGGCGACTATCGTGTTCGCCCTGATCGTCAAATGGGCTATGAGGCAGCACAGGCAGCAAGCCGTGAGACAGTGACACAAGGAAATGTCGGTGCTGGTACAGGTGCGTCAGTAGGCAAGCTGAATGGATTTGGGAATGCGATGAAGAGCGGATTGGGCACAGCTTCCGTGATTTTACCCAATGGGCTCGTGGTAGGCGCCATCGTCGCTGTGAATGCGGTCGGTCATGTCGTAGATCCGCAGTCAGGGACGATCTTAGCCGGGCCGAGAGATGAACAGGGAACCATTCGGGATAGCTTGGAGATGATGCGCCAGCAAGCTTTTGCCCCGATCCCTCCAGGCACGAACACGACGATTGCCGTAGTCGCGAGCAATGCCCGTTTGTCCAAGGGAGAAGCAAGCAAAGTAGCGCAAATGGCTCACGACGGGCTTGCCCGTGCGATCCGTCCGATTCACACCATGTACGATGGCGATACGGTCTTTGCTGTTGCAACAGACGAAATTGAGGCGAGTGTAGACTTGGTGGGCGCGTTGTCCGCAGATGTGCTGGCAGAAGCCGTCATCCAAGCAGTTAAGCACGCAGAGGAAGCGGGGGGACTGCCATCTTATCGCAGTTACTTCCAGGCATAGGTATAACATAATTGGATGCAGAGGAGAGGGTTGGCGGATGAATCAGGTGATATCCTTTGTTGACGAGCAAGAGGTTGTGCGTCTAACGCAGGAGCTCGTTAGAATTCCGAGTGTGTTTCGCCCTGATCAGGCAGGAGCGAATGAAGAGCGGGTCGCGTTATTTGTCGCCGATTATCTTCGCAATATGGGTTTGCAGGTCTTCTATGAGGAGGTTGTTCCGGGCAGACCGAATGTCATCGCTTTTTACGATTCGGGCAGACCTGGTAAAACGCTTTTGTTCGAAGCCCATACAGATGTCGTAACAGAAGGGGATCGGGATGCTTGGAGCTACGACCCTTTTGGCGGGACAATATCTGGTGGGCGTATCTACGGGCGTGGCTCCTGTGACACAAAAGGAAATCTGGCTGCCGCGATATGTGCCGTCAAAGCTATCCAACGATCCAAACAGTCTTTTACAGGCAAAATCCTCCTGTGCATCCCTTGCGATGAGGAGAGCATGATGATCGGGATCAAAGATTTCATCCGTCGCGGCTGGGCTAACAACGTTGATGCTGCTATCATCTGCGAACCGGAAGAAAATCAGCTCTGCATCACGCAAAAAGGAGCCATGCGAGCGATCCTTCGTACGTTTGGCAAGATGGCGCATGGTGCCATGCCACTGACGGGAATCAATCCGAACACAAGGATGGCACGCGCCATAGTGGCGTTAGAGGAGCTGGAGCGCAAGGAAATGGCTCGTCTGGGCGAGCACCCGATGTTGGGGTGGCCGAGTATCACTCCGACGATTTTGCAGGCCCCGGTCAAAGGAGACGCCCAAATCAACGTCGTACCCGATCAATGCATGACGACACTTGATATTCGCACGGTACCCGGGCAGGACCACCAAGAGCTGTTCAAAGAAATTAGTGCCATATTAGAAGAATTAAGCAAAGAAGATGACAAGTTCAAAGCTACTCTGGAAGTCATCGAAGAGCGTCCTTGGACGCTGACTGGCATGAAGGAAGAAGTCGTGACCGCTGTCGCGAGTGCCTATCGGGAAATCACGAAAAAAGAACCCGTATATAATGGCGTTCCAGGTGCGACAGATGGAACCTTCCTGCACAAGGCCGGCATTCCCATTTTGACGACAGGGGCAGGCGATCGCCATATTCCTCATCATGCAGATGAGTATGTAGACATTGACCAATTGGTGGAATCTACCCAACTTTTTGCTTTGTCGGCATTGACGTTTTTGGCGTAGCCAGTGCGAGCTTGATCGCCTGCAAAAGAAGTTTTCTTAGTAAAAACTTGCAGAATCCATCTAATTTTTTTTACAATAAGCTTGTTACATAAGCGAAAAGGAGGCGCGTGCCCATGAATATGCGCTGGAATTTGGGAGTCTTGTATTCCTCGTTTGATGCACCGGAATGGAAACAAGATTGGGAGAAGCTAGTACGTGAAACAGAAGAGATCAAAAGCTGGGCAGCGCAAAACTTGCAATCTTCAGAGGATGCAGTAGCGAAGATGGAGAAATACATCACGATGATGACCTCCGTCCTGCAAACGCAATTCCGCTTGTACGCCTACGGTGAGCTGACTGCCAGCGTCGATGCCAAGAATGAAGCAGCACTGCTCGCAATTGAAAAAGTACAGAATCAGGCTGTTGAATTGGTAGAACCAGGCGTACAATTCCAAAAATGGTTAGGATCGTTGAGCAACCTGAACGATTTGATTAGCCAATCGGAGCTGTTAGAGACACATCGCTTTATGTTGACAGAAATGTCAGACAAGAGCAAATACATGTTGAGCGAAAAAGAAGAAATCGTCTTGGCAAAAATGAAAAATACAGGGTCAAA
>NZ_PXZN01000016.1:0-439023 GCF_003013445.1 Brevibacillus sp. NRRL NRS-603
CACACTCTTAGCAATCATGCGTATTCAGTTTTGAAGGAATAAATCCTTCAACGTTCCTCGGTAGCTCAGTTGGTAGAGCAATCGGCTGTTAACCGATCGGTCGGCGGTTCGAGTCCGTCCCGAGGAGCCATAATATGCTCCTGTAGCTCAGTCGGTAGAGCGTTTCCATGGTAAGGAAGAGGTCGCAGGTTCGATTCCTGTCGGGAGCACCAGAAGTAACCTATTGAAAATGGCCCGTTGGTGAAGCGGTTTAACACAGCAGCCTTTCACGCTGTCATACAGGGGTTCGAATCCCCTACGGGTCACCTAGAAAAATCCCTACATCTAGTAGGTGATTTGGAGGCTTAGCTCAGCTGGGAGAGCATCTGCCTTACAAGCAGAGGGTCGGCGGTTCGATCCCGTCAGCCTCCACCACTAATATCAAAGGGCAAGGAAGGTCAGCTAAAAGCGCCACGTCCTGTGGCAACACTGACACTCAGTCGTCCTGACTATCGCGGGATGGAGCAGCTCGGTAGCTCGTCGGGCTCATAACCCGAAGGTCGCAGGTTCAAATCCTGCTCCCGCAACCAAATTTTCTACTTGCTCTACATCGAGTAATCTTCTTGATCAAGTAGGATCGAGTACCCAGTGGGTGCAACCAAATATGGAGCTGTGGTGAAGTTGGAGTTCACGCCGGTCTGTCACACCGGAGGTCGCGGGTTCGAGTCCCGTCAGCTCCGCCATCTTTCTTAACGAGATGGCATAGTTCATAAAAATGAAAAAGGTTTAACGGAATAAAAAAACGTTGATTTTTCATTAAAGATATGCCATAATTAAAGATATGCCGGTATAGCTCAATTGGTAGAGCACCTGACTTGTAATCAGGGGGTTGTGGGTTCAAGTCCTATTGCCGGCACCATGAAATTGGGGAGATAGTGAAGTGGCTAAACACGGCAGACTGTAAATCTGCTCCCTCCGGGTTCGGCGGTTCGAATCCGTCTCTCCCCACCATTTTTCATGAGCCATTAGCTCAGTTGGTAGAGCATCTGACTTTTAATCAGAGGGTCGAAGGTTCGAGTCCTTCATGGCTCACCAGTTTATATAACCCCAAAAAGTGAAAGTCAGCTTGTTAACAGCTCTGGCTACTTGGATGGGAAAATGCGGTCGTGGCGGAATTGGCAGACGCGCTAGATTCAGGTTCTAGTGGTGGCAACACCGTGGAGGTTCAAGTCCTCTCGACCGCACCAATCAACTTCTTCTTACAATGCGGACGTAGCTCAATTGGTAGAGCGTCGCCTTGCCAAGGCGAAGGTCGAGGGTTCGAGACCCTTCGTCCGCTCCATAACATGTGCCCTTAGCTCAGCTGGATAGAGCGTTTGACTACGAATCAAAAGGTCGGGAGTTCGAATCTCTCAGGGCACGCATCTTCATCTTAAAAAATGAAGATGATAATTAATCGGGAAGTAGCTCAGCTTGGTAGAGTACTTGGCTTGGGACCAAGGGGTCGCAGGTTCGAATCCTGTCTTCCCGACCATGATTTGCCCACGTTTTACAGGTTTGCCGGGGTGGCGGAATGGGCAGACGCAACAGACTTAAAATCTGTCGGGAGTTTCTCCCGTACCGGTTCAAGTCCGGTCCTCGGCACCAGCATCTATTTTGATGCGGGTGTAGTTCAATGGTAGAACTCCAGCCTTCCAAGCTGGTCGCGTGGGTTCGATTCCCATCACCCGCTCCATACATAAAGCAGAGAGCCAATAGGTTCTCTGTTTTTTTTGTGTCTAGGAAAGCTGGCCTATTTTTACTTGAGGCAAAAGTATGAAGGCTTATCCAACAGTTGAATAGATAAGCCTTTGTTCAATACAGGTATAAAAGTTTGTCGAAAGCTGTCTGACGTTTTCTATGGTAGCAACATATGTTTTCGTGTACAGTAAAACTAAGATCGCTTACCGATGAAATTGGTAACGGATCTCTTGCCTTGCCTCCTGCATTGTCAGGGGGCTTTTTTACGTGATTCAAAAAAGAGAGACCTAGAGAGCCTCCATTCTCGGTCCGACTTCCTGGGCATTTGCAATCGGCAGAGAAACGATAAAGCGTGTGCGTTTTTCATTGGAATCACAATGGATCGTGCCTTGATGCTTTTCGATAATATTTTTGCAGATGGACAAGCCAATACCCGTCCCATTTTGTTTAGTCGTAAAGAATGGTTGAAAAAGATTTTCCACGATCTCGGGTGAAATCCTTTCGCCGTTGTTTTCCACACTCAAATAGAGCCATCCATCTGAAGAAGTGGAAATGACATGAATATACTTGTCTGTACGATTTTGCACGGCGTCGATGGCATTGTTTAATAGATTGACGACAACTTGCTTCAAGCCTTCTTCATAACATGCGAGTGAGCAGGGGTGGATTTGTTTTTCAAAACGTATGTTTTCTCCCACTAGGCGAGGCGTAATCAGCATCTCTACTTCTTCAAGCAGTTCTTCTACTTGAACGGTTTTAAAAATTTCATCGAGAATTGGTTTTTTTGAAAAGCTGAGGAATCCGGTCAGTTGCCGATGTAAATTCTCAAACTCATGCATGACGACTTGGATATACGTCTGAAGCTGGGCCTGTTCCTGCGTAGACTCGCCGATCAGCTTCAGGAAACCTTCAATGGCGCACAAAGGATTGCGTAGCTCATGAGCCATATTGGCGGCAATTTTTCCGAGCATGGTCAGTTTGTCGTTATGCAAATAGGAGATCGTTTCTTCCTTTTGGACCAGCTCTTTATTCATCATTTGTTCAAAGTGATAAACAGCCCAGAAGACACTTTCATCCATGGCCTTGCCCAGTTGGCTTTCCAAATAGTGCATTTCTTGCGAGGAGAGGGACCATCTCTGTAATTCTGGTTGGAGAACCCGCCAGAATACATTCCGGTACAATTGATATGTGCGCAAAATGGAGGAGAAAGGGAATTCCTGCGAACGAAGCCATTCTCCCATATCTAATGCCCAAGTCTGCATGTCATGATCTACATCCTCAACTAGATAGCGAGCCAAGAGCACTGTTCGTTTTTCCGCAAAATCGCGAGGAATGGTTACGGGAATTTCCATGCTGCGAACAATTTCTTGCAGCCATATTGTGGTGATACTTGGTGTTAAGTCTAAAATCTTTCTAGAAACGTCATAAAGGTTTAGCGTCACGGTCTCCACCATCTCTTATCCACCCCATTAAAATCGTAAGGGAAAATGCCTAATTTAGACAAGGTATAATTAGCCTGATTTCGCAATAAAATGTATTTTTTTCGGAAGTTTTTATCTACAAAATCCGCTGAAAACCGCCTTTTTTCGGAAGAATATTCAATCATGAGTCCGATTCCAGTCGCATAAAGTAGAATGGACGAACTTTATTGGACCAGGGAGGCAGGGATGGGCGAGTATTTTTGGCTAGGTCTTGTACACATCTTCATGATCGATCTGGTATTAAGCAGTGACAATGCTGTGGTCATAGGTATGGCCTGCCGCGGACTCCCTCAACAGGAGAGAAAACGGGCGATTTTATATGGGACGTTGGGTGCAATCGTCTTGCGAATTGTTTTAACGGGAATGACTACCTGGATGTTGGATATTCCTCTCGTGAAGGCGATCGGGGGATTATTATTGCTATGGATCGCGTGTAAGCTGATGCTGGGCGAGAATGAAGAGCTCGCAGACGTATCGCATAATCAGACAATTGGTCAGGCAGTCAGGACTATCATAGTAGCAGATTTTGTCATGAGTTTGGACAATGTTTTGGCAGTTGGTGGAGCAGCACATGGCGATTTATGGTTAGTTTTGCTGGGGTTAGCGATGAGCATTCCATTATTAATGTGGGGAAGTGTGTGGATTGCCCACATGATGAATCGTTTTCCCAGTATGGTGATCATTGGTGGCGGAATTCTTACTTTTACAGCAGTTGATATGTGTCTTCAGGATCCGTATGTCTGGAAGTGGGTGAATCCTTTGCTTCTCAACCATATGTGGTTGCCTGTATTTGCTGCTGTAGTAGTCATGTTTTGGGGGCGGATGAAAAGGACGTGAAAAGGTGATGAGGATTGTACATTCTTGGGCATACTATGCTCAATGAAAACATAGCGGGAAAGGAACTTTTTCGAAATGAATACAAGCCTCTTGATGCTATGGGGATACTGGGATGAAATCTACCAACGCTGCACCAGACTTACCTATATTGAAAAAGGAAAAAATATATTTCGGGTTGTTGTTTTACGCTATCGGGGAGAGCCACTCGTTACTACTGATAATTGTATTATTCATGAAGGGGATTTGATCTTAAAGCTACATATACACAATTATTACTTTGCTACCCTGTGCAAAGAAGTAAAGGATGAACTGCGCGTGGCACTTCTCTTGCGTAGACATATCCTCGAGTCACTGCCGCAGCTAGCCACGTTCCTGAATTCCATGGAAAATAAAGATCAAATAAAAGGGATAGTGGGAACTACTATGCTACATAAAGGGGTAAAACCTTTGGGCTTCTCGATTTCTGATGTACCCATGTCCTGGTTTTTTCGATACAAGCGATGGTACTTGCGTCTCATGCTCAGATTCGTGCATCCCAATGGAAAGCAACGATTGCAATCATGGAATCATGAAATGCCCTTAAAGCGCGTCTATATGTCCAAGGAATTATTACTCAATCGATATGCTGAGGGCAAGCAGCCTCTAGGAGAGTCCTACTAATGGCAAAGCGGTTTCTGTTAGTAACAGAGGAATGGGCAGGGAGTGGCCATCGGATGGCTGCCGAAGCTTTGCAAGAAGCTTTAATGGAAAAGGAGGGGGCACGATCGGCGCGAGTGGTGGGAGGGCTGAAAACCGCCAGTCCAAGCTTACGTGTGCTCTCTCATTTTTTTTATCGCAATATGCTGCGCTACGGTCAACCAGTATGGCAACGCATCTATGAACAGGAAGAATTGCTGGGCAGAGTATTGACCAAAGCACTGGGATGGTGGCTATCCCCAAGATTAACCAACCAACTGTTGCAAGAAGAGAAACCAGATGTCGTCATCGCTACGCATGCATACTGCTTGTCCGCATTGGCAGAAGCGAAAAGAAAGGTATCCAAGCCTTTCCAGCTCGTTTGTGTGCCCACAGACTTCCATATTAATCGGTTTTGGGTTCATCCAGCAATTGATGCGTACATGGTAGCACATGAGCAAATTGCGCAAACTCTAATCAAGCGCTATGGGATTGCACCGGAAAAAATCCATGTTTATGGCATTCCAGTTCGTCCTGCTTTTACTACAGCGCTGCATACCGACAAAGCGGCTTTGAAAAAACAGCTTGGACTCGTGCCAGATCAATTCACCGTGCTGATTGGTGGGGGAGAAGGCGGTTATGGTGGAGTGGAGCAGGTCGTACGAGAGTTGCTGTTGGAAGAGCAACCATTGCAGATCGTAGTCGTAACAGGGAAGAATGCAAGCCTGTACAGACGACTGGCGGACTTGCTAGGTACGGAGGCCACCTGTCATCGTTTTATATTGAAAGGGTTTGAACCGCAAATGTGGCAGTGGATTGGAGCAGCAGACGCCTATATAACAAAGCCAGGTGGTATTTCGTGCGCGGAGTCACTTGCCCTTAAGACACCGCTCATTTTATTCCACCCATTGCCCGGACAAGAAAAGCATAATTGTTCCTTTTTACTCGAGCAACAAGCGGCGATTTTGGCTGAAACGCCGGTAGAAATCAAAGAGATCATCAGGTCATGGCGTCAGCCTGAGAAAAGGGATGCTTTTGCAGGAGGTTTGGACAAGCTGGGGCGACCGGAAGCAGCTCATCGAATTGCTCAGACTCTTCTCCAATTAACAGACTAAAATTGGAAGGAAAAAAGGACGCATGAACAAGCAAAACTTCACACATATTAAACTTACCAACGACGAGGAGGTGATATAGATGGCTAACAACAACAGCGGATCTCGTAACAACTTGCTGGTTCCTCAAGCAAACCAAGCTCTGGATCAACTGAAATACGAAATCGCATCCGAATTCGGCGTTCAGCTCGGAGCAGACACCACTTCCCGTCAAAACGGTTCAGTTGGAGGAGAGATTACAAAACGTCTTGTCTCCTTTGCTGAGCAACAATTGGCTGGACGTGGCTAATCTAATAAGCTGGATGAAGGGGAGGCACCTATGGTGTCTCTCTTTTTACTTTTCCAGGAAAGGGAAATTATTGGCAGATGAAAATGGGGTAGATTACCGCATTAAATAATGGGTGGAGGCGGATTCTATATGTGTTAGGAGGTGAGTGGATATGACAGTAGGAGCACAAGTAAAACAAACGCTTGCCAGCTTGAAAGGCGCACAAGCAGATTTTGAAACGTTTGCTCTTAGCACGCAAAACAAGAAAGCAAAGCAATTGTATTCGCAAGCAGCAGAGCAAACGCAATCCATTGTAGATAACCTCCAGCAGCGTGTAACGGAGCTGGAAAAGGAAGAACCACAGTTTAAGGGATTCTAGGAAGTGTTGGGAAAGGGAGAGGGACTCCCTTTCTCTTGGTTTTACTATCTATAAAAATCACCTCAGGTGATGGAGGTGGCTTATGCCTGATTGGTTAAATATCACGTTGCGTGCTGTTGGTGCAGTTGCGTACTTATTTTTACTGACGAAGATCATTGGGAAAAGGCAAATCAAGCAACTTACATACATCGAATATATCGTCGGCATCAGCATCGGCTCGATTGCGGCCTTCATGGCAACCGAAATGGATGGACCGATCTATCATAGTTTGATCGCCATGGGTGTTTTTGCGCTCTTCCCTGTAGTAATGGAGTGGCTTTCACTCAAAAGCAAGTTTCTCCGTGACTTTTTTGAAAGCAAATCAACGGTTCTCATCAAGGAAGGCAAAATTTTGGAAGACAATCTGAAAAAGGAACGATTGACCGCGGAAGACTTAATGGAACAATTACGAGTCAAAAATGTGTTCCGAGTAGCCGATGTAGAGTTTGCGTTAATGGAAACAAGCGGGGAAATCAGTGTCCTATTAAAATCAGAGAGTCAGCCGGTAACACCCAAACACCTTGAATTGACAGTGGCTCCTTCGGAAGAAAATCAAGTGGTCATTATGGATGGGGTGATCATGGACGAGCCCCTGGCAACAGCAGGTCTGAATCGCAGATGGGTTCGCACGGAGCTGCAAAAAGCGGGAGTGGCTCTGGAAAATGTTTTCCTCGGGCAAGTAGACAAAGGTGGAGAGCTCTATCTCGACCTCTATGACGATAAACTGATGGTTCCTGGGGCCCAAGCCATGAAGCTGGCTTTTGCTACATTGAAAAAATGTCAGGCGGATCTGGAGCTGTACGCACTTAGTACAAAAAATGAACAAATGAAACATACCTACCAAACCGATTCGGAACAGCTACAACAGATTATTGATCAAGTGAAACCGTTCATGATGCGGTAAAAAGGAGTGGGTGACATGGCAAATCAAAAAAAGAAAAAGCTGACTCCCGTCCAGCAAGAGTATCAGCAATTGGCAAAGACGCACGAGCCTCCGCGACCGCTTTTGCGTAATTTTACCCGGGCATTTTTAGTGGGTGGCGGCATTTGTATGATCGGACAAGGGATACAAGAAATGTTCATTAACTACTTCGATTTTACGGAGAAAACCGCTGGGAATCCTACAGCAGCTGTCTTGATCATTCTTTCTGCTCTCTTGACCGGTCTAGGACTATATGACCGGATTGCCCAGTGGGCTGGAGCAGGTACGAGTGTACCGGTTACGGGTTTTGCCAACTCGATTGCATCTGCGGCCATCGAGCATCGCAGCGAAGGATTTGTGTTGGGGGTCGGCGGTAACATGTTCAAGCTCGCGGGGTCAGTGATTGTGTTTGGAGTAGCGGCGGCATTCGTCGTTGGCTTGATCAAAACATTGTTTACGATGGGAGGCTGACGGATGCGCCAAGGTCATCAGTCTTGGGTCTTTCCTTTAAAACCTGTCATTCTCGGGCATGCTGCCATTGGTGGGCCTTTTGAGGCTAAGGGACCGTTAGCCGAAGACTTTGATATCTTGCACGGAGACTTGAATCTCGGACAAGACAGTTGGGAAAAGGCGGAGAAAGTCCTGCTGGAAGAAGCGTGCTCGAAAGCGGTGGAGAAAGCGGGGCTCACGAAAGAGCAAATCAACTTTATGCTTGCCGGGGATTTAATGAATCAGATCATATCTGCCAGCTTTTCGGCCCGGACGCTTTCGATTCCATTTCTAGGGATTTTTGGAGCGTGCTCAACAGCGATGGAAGGCCTGGCCTTGGCTGCTCTCATGGTGAATAGTCAAGCTGCTGAATACGTTTTGGCTGGTACCTCCAGTCACAATGGGGCTGCGGAAAAGCAATATCGGTATCCAACCGAGTACGGCTCACAGAAGCCCCCAACGGCACAATGGACCGTAACAGGAGCAGGGGCTGCTGTTGTAGCTAGTCAGGGTAACGGATTGCGGATTACGGGTGCCACCATCGGGCATGTCGTCGATATGGGATTGACAGACCCATTCAATATGGGAGCAGCGATGGCGCCAGCCGCATTATCCACGATTGAGTCGCATTTCCGTGACTTTCAGCTCCCTCACGACCATTACGATTTGATCGTGACAGGCGATTTAGGACGAACGGGCCATGCCATTTTATCTGATCTGCTGCCCAAGCATCACATGCACATCCCATTGGAGCGTTACATCGATTGCGGGAAGCTCATTTATGGAGAAAATCCGAATGTGTGGTCGGGTGGTAGCGGATGTGGCTGTATCGCTACAGTGACATACGGGCATCTGCTTCGGCGGATGAAGCAAGGAGAATGGAAGCGAATCTTGCTGGTTGCCACGGGAGCCCTTTTATCTCCGTTGACCTTCCAGCAGGGAGAAAGCATTCCTTGCATCGCCCATGCCGTGGCTGTTGAGTCGGAGTAATTTGGAGAGTGATAAAATGATGTTTTTGTGGGCGTTTCTCGTAGGAGGAACGATTTGTTTAATTGGTCAATTTCTCATGGATGTAGTCAAGCTCACACCTGCCCATACGATGTCCTCTCTTGTTGTCACTGGAGCAGTGCTAGATGGACTCGGTCTATACGAGCCACTGGTTAATTTTGCCGGAGCAGGAGCGACAGTACCGATAACGAGCTTTGGAAATGCACTGGTGCACGGGGCAATGGCGGAGGCCGAGCAGCATGGAGTCATTGGCATAATAACCGGCATTTTTGAAGTGACAAGTGCAGGGATTTCGGCTGCCATCGTCTTCGGATTTATCACGGCAGTCTTGTTCCGGCCAAAAGGATAATGGCAGGTACATGTTGCCACTTGTGCCAAAATACTTGAATTGAACCTACTTTCGCCAACTTGTAGAATGGGTTGGGTAAAGGAGGGTACAATATATGTGGTGGAGCAAGAAAGCAGTAACAACCTTGCTTGCTGCCTTTATGGCTGTAGCGTTTATTTTCCCAGCCGACTCCCTGGCAGCTACACAGATTCAGCGTGGTAGTGTGAACGGGGATGTATGGGATTTGCAGTATCGTTTGCAGATGCTGGGTTACTACAACGGCAACATGGATGGCATTTACGGAGCAAATACAACAAAGGCCGTCAGACAGTTTCAAAAAGCATACGGACTTCGCATTGACGGTATCACTGGTCCAAATACATGGCGCGTTCTAAAGAAAGTGTCGGTAAATAAAGCGGAAATGCAGATGCTGGCGCAGCTAGTCTATTCTGAAGCGCGCGGAGAGCCTTATGAGGGCCAAGTAGCTGTGGCTGCGGTCGCGTTGAACCGTATCCAGTCCAAAAAATTTCCCAATACACTTGCGGGTGTCATCTTTGAGCCATTAGCGTTTACCGCTGTAGATGATGGACAATTCTGGATGACTCCTAACAAGACTGCTTATCAGGCAGCTTGGGATGCCGTACGAGGATGGGACCCGACAAACAATTCTCTATACTACTTTAACCCTGTTACGGCAACCTCCAAGTGGATTTGGTCTCGACCACAAGTGAAAAAGATCGGCAAACACATTTTTGCCAAGTAATCATTGTAGTACATGCAGCCCTTAAAACAGCCTTCGTTATGATGCTGTTCGAGGGCTTTCCTTTTGACTGGAAACTATTGTTCATTGTTTTTGCAAAATAGTTCGATAAAATGATACGAAAGGATTCGCGCATATTTCCCCATGGAGGTTGATGATGAAGAAACGGATGATCCTTGCCTCGCTGGCAGCCTTTTTACTCATAGGTACACCAGTTGTCGAGGCAGAAACAACTCATATGAACGAAACACCTTATGTAGATATTAGCGGCCATTGGGCAGAACAAGAAATCAATCAACTATACATAGCCGACGTAATTGGTCAAAACAAATATTTTCGACCTGATGACAACGTGACATTGGGTGAACTGGTCACGATGTTTGTGAATGCCAAAGGAATTGAACCCCTTCGCAACAAGCAATCATCCTTTGCGGACGTACCGGCAAACAGCTGGCTGTCGTCCTATGCCGAGACAGCCTATCGACTGGGAATTGTCCATGGGCAAAAGCAGGGGAATCACCTGTACTTACATCCGAATGCCCCAGTAAAAAGAGCAGAGCTCGCCTCTATTCTGGTAAGAACGATGGGGGACAGCGGAGCAGTCAATAATTTGAAGTGGTCTACGACGATCCAGACATTAAACCAATACTCGGATGGGAACAGCGTGAAAGAGAAAGAGCAACGCCCACTCGTTTACGCTGTGCAACACGGGTTAATGGGTGCCTATGAGGATGGTACATTAAAGCCGAACAAGTATATGACGAGAGCCGAAGCAGCTACATACGCGGCCCTTCACTTGCTTCAGAGCAAGCCTAGAACATCAAAAGCCCTCGCAAACGGTACACCTTTTCGCCAGGAAATAACGGTACAGACGACTGCTTACAGCTACACGAACGACAAGATTCTGTCGTATCTGGAGTATCCACTGCGCGAAGGGGTTGTAGCGGTTGATCCAAATGTCATTCCGCTTGGTACACACTTGTACATCGATGGCTACGGCTACGCAGTGGCAGCTGATATCGGTGGTGCGGTAAAGCAACGCCATGTGGATTTGTATCTTCCGACCGTGAATGAAGCTGAAAATCACGGTTTGCAAAAAGACGTCAAAGTATACGTACTTGATTAATAAAAATGATGAACATATTTCCTGCTCTTTCCACTCATACTAACGTGGAAGGGGTGGGATTTTTTTTATGGTTTGGGTGTTCGTTGGATTGCTTGTTCTATTTATTTTGGTAATCATAACACCAATACAGGTGACGTGCTTTTACAGTCGCGAGGGCAATAATGATCATTTGGAGATAACGATTACAGCTTGGGGCGTTATTCGAAGGAAATACGATATTCCCGTTCTCCTCTTGAAATTGTCAGAAGCAGGACCCGAGCTGGTAGCGAAAGAGGAAACGATACAGCAAGGAAGAAAGGTTCGGGAGAGGGTCAAAGATTTTACGCGGAGGCAAGTAAAGAAATGGTATCAAAATTATCGTGAGTTACTGGAAAAAGTGCGCGATTTGATGCCGTTGTTAAAGGAGCTGTTTAGACGAATTCGCTGTACGCATTTCGAATGGCATACATTGCTTGGCACAGGGCAGGCAGCAGAAACAGGTGCTTTGACAGGCTTAATTTGGGGAGTAAAAAGCATGATTGTCGGCGTAATATCAAACGCCATTTCATTGCGTGCTATGCCAGCGATGAGTGTACAGCCTGTTTGGAATCAGCCACTTTTACATACCAAAGTACATTTTGTGCTGCATTTTTATTTGGGTCATTTTCTTTTCTCTGGGCTAAAAGTATTTCTGCGGGTTCGAAAAAGCAAGCAGCGAAAATGGCAAGCAGCACCTACGCGTGCCTAAATACTTAAGTGACAGCATGAATATTTATTCCCTTATGCAAGGTACATGCTCCGGATTTGTTGGGGGAATGATAAAACATGACACAGACAGGAAGGAGGAGCGACAAATATGGCAGACCACCCGATTCAAGGCCTCATGAGAACAGCGATGGAAAATCTCAAACAAATGGTGGACGTGAATACAATCATTGGTGATCCTGTTGAGACACCTGACGGTAGTGTCATTCTTCCAATCTCCAAGGTAGGATTTGGTTTCGCGGCCGGGGGTAGTGAGTTCCAATACGATCACCATCATAATGGGCACCAACACCATCAGCAGCATGAACATACTGGTTACCCGTTTGGCGGGGGTAGTGGTGGCGGTGTCTCCATCACACCTGTAGCTTTTTTGGTCGTTGGCAAACAAGGAATTCGTTCGATTCCGCTTGAAAATACGACCCATCTCTATGACCGGATTTTGGATTCTGTTCCGCAAATCGTGGATAAAGTTCAGGGGATGTTTACCAAATCGGATGAACCTCCTGTTTATACCAATACGATTATTGCCAGAGCAGAAGAACAAGATTTGGAAGACCTTATGGATCAAAAATAAGGAAAGCACAAAACAGGTATGCCCCTTGTATGGAGGCATACCTGTTTTTTTGTAGAAGGTATATCGCATTACCAGAGTTCGTTTACATACAAACCTGTTTTCGCAACATGCTGATAATGAAGACTCGAGCTGGAGGAGGCGATATAAGGATGGAGAGCCATCGCTTCCTCATAGTAACGAGAAAAGGAGCCAAGGGGCTTGCTTTGCAATCCCAATGTGCCAGCTCTGAATGCTTGGGCTACACTCTCCATTGCATTTGTAAAGTCCACATAGTTGGTCTGCACGGCCTCCAACCATTTCTCATCGTCCATTTCCAGTTGTCCATCTGGTAACAGCTTGAGTCCAAACGTTTGGAGTTTTTCCTCTGCGTCTTTAGCTACCTGAGCGAATGCATCCAGCTTTTGCGTCGTCAAGGTATCTGCTTTTTTTGCAAGAAATACCTGTAGGCGATTGTATTTACTTACTAACGAGTATGTGCGTTCATATAATCGTTCCATGTCAGGTCCAGTCTCGTCATCTTTCCCTGCATCAATAAATTCCCGAGCACTCTTCTCCAAATCTGAGGAAAAGCGGTAGAGACGCGATAAGGAATCGGAAAGCTCCGTTGTCCATTGCTGCTGACGAGTGTAGAACGGCTGCAAATTATAACGAAAGATCGGATTGACTGGTGTGCTTAATTTTGCCTGAAGCATATGGGAATGATAGCGGCCTACCCGCTGCGTAAATGGAACGTGGCTGACTCGATTCGTTTTCATGTCGGTCACCTCCTCACAAGCAAATGGAATGAATCCCCAGGAACAATTTACTATCTCCTATTATAGACGATGCCTACTCCATTTCAATGAGCAGATCGCCAGTTTGAATGGCTTCGCCTGCTTTCACATAGACGGCTTTAATTTTTCCGTCGAGCGGGGCCTGAATCGTCGTCTCCATTTTCATCGCTTCACTCACCAAAAGATGCTCGCCTTTACGCACCTTGTCACCTTCTGCTACAAGCACCTTGAGCACTTTTCCTGGCATGGAGGCACCGAGGTGGGCAGGGTTTTGCGCCTCTGCTTTTCGGCGGATCAGTTCAGATACTTTCGCAGACTGGTCACGGATGAAAATTTCTCGTGGCTGTCCGTTCAGTTCAAAATAGATGATGCGACGGCCATCTGGATGAAGCTCACCAACTGCAACCAGCTTGATAATCAGCGTTTTACCGCGCTCGATCGTAATGGCAGTTTCCTCACCCGGACGCAATCCGTAGAAAAACGTTCCCGTATTCAATACCGACAGGTCTCCGTATTCCTTCAGGCGTTGTTCAAATTGCAAATAGACTTGCGGATACATGATATAGGACAGGACGTCTAAATGACTGGGCTCACGTCCGATTTTGGCTTCCAGCTCAGCAGCAACTTGCGTAAAGTCAATGGGTGCGAGCAATTCGCCAGGACGTGCGGTAAAGGCATCGCGACCTTTGAGTACGAGCTCCTGCAACTTCTTCGGGAATCCTCCCGGCGGTTGGCCAAGATACCCTTGGAAAAATTGAATAACGGAATCTGGAAAATCGAGGCGTGTGCCTTTCTCCCAAATGTTTTCCTCATTCAAATTGTTTTGGACCATGAACAGTGCCATATCACCGACGACCTTGGAAGACGGCGTCACTTTTACGATGTCGCCACACATTTGATTCACGACAGCATACATGTGCTTTACTTCGTCCCAACGACCTTCCAGACCAACCGCTTTGGCTTGCTGTTCCAGATTGGTGTATTGTCCGCCTGGCATTTCGTGAACGTACACCTCCGTGTTGCTCGCTTTCATGCCGCTTTCAAAGCCTTGGTAGTACGGACGTACATCCTCCCAGTAATCAGACAGCTTGTTGAACGATTCAAGCGATAAACCAGTCTCACGCTCCGTATGGGCAAGGCTCGCGATTAACCCGTTCAAGCTTGGCTGGGAAGTGAGTCCAGACATGGAGCTGACGCAAGCATCGACGATATCCACGCCGGCTTCGATCGCTTTCAGAAGCATGGCGCCAGCGTTTCCTGACGTATCGTGAGTGTGAAGATGGATCGGAATGCTGATTTCTTGTTTTAAAGCAGAGACGAGCGAATAAGCAGCATAAGGCTTCAGAAGACCTGCCATATCCTTGATCGCGAGAATATGGGCACCTGCTTTTTCCAATTCCTTAGCCAGATTGACATAGTAGTCCAAGCTGTATTTGGTCTTGGTTGGGTCCAGAATATCTCCGGTGTAGCAAATCGCTGCTTCAGCTACCTTGCCAGATTCACGTACAGCTTCAATGGCTGTTTGCATCCCAGGAAGCCAGTTCAAGCTGTCAAAGATCCGGAAGATATCAATACCATTTTCAGCAGATGCTTTGACGAAGGCGTGAATCACATTATCCGGGTAATTGGTGTAGCCTACGCCATTTGCTCCGCGCAAGAGCATTTGGAACAGGACATTCGGTATGCGCTGGCGGAGAATTTGCAGTCGCTCCCAAGGAGATTCCTGCAAAAAGCGCATCGTCGTGTCAAAAGTAGCGCCGCCCCACATCTCCAGCGAGAAGAGACCAGAACCGAGCTTGCCTGTCGCTTCTGCAATGGAGGCAAGATCGTAGGTGCGAACACGCGTAGCAAACAAAGACTGGTGTGCATCGCGGAATGTCGTGTCTGTGACAAGCACCTGCTTCTGCGCTTGAATCCAGCGTACCAGACCTTCGGCACCTTCTTTGTCCAGAATTTGCTTCGTACCGTCCGGATATGGCTGGGTAAATGGTGTCCGCGGGATACGAGGCGAGTCGAAGTGCGGCTTTTTCTCGGATTTAGGGAGACCGGGATATCCGTTGACAATCGTGTCTCCGATATAAGATAGTAATTTGGTACCCCGGTCTTGACGACCAGGGAAGATGAACAGCTCTGGTTTGGTGTCAATAAACGACGTATCGTAGTTGCCACTTAAAAAATCAGGATGTGTCACGACATTTTCCAAAAACGGCAGGTTCGTTTTCACGCCACGAATACGGAACTCACGCAAAGTTCGCAGCATTTTGCGAGCCGTTTGATCGAAGCTCGTGCCATACGTGGAGATTTTGACCAGTAGCGAGTCATAAAACGGTGTAATGATCGCACCTGGATAACCATTGCCTCCATCCAGCCTTACGCCGAAACCTCCACCGGAACGCCAGGCGGACAAGCGTCCGGCATCTGGCAGGAAGTTGTTTTCAGCGTCTTCTGTTGTGACACGGCACTGGATGGCAAAACCACTCATCTGGATATCGTTCTGCGCTCGGATGCCAATTTCCTCATCGGAGAGTGCATGACCTTCGGCAACGCGAATCTGCGACTGAACAATGTCGATTCCAGTGATGAGCTCCGTGATGGTATGCTCTACCTGAATGCGTGGGTTGACTTCTATAAAATAAAAACGCTTGTCCGGCGTTAACAAAAATTCGACAGTACCAGCGTTCGAATAACCGGCTTTTTTCATGAGTGTGAGAGCAGCCTGGCAAATATCTTCACGCAGTTTGTCATCCAGCGATAGGCTCGGTGCTACTTCGACCACTTTTTGATGGCGGCGTTGAACAGAGCAATCGCGCTCATACAGATGAACGATGTTTCCGTGGTTGTCACCGAGAATTTGGACCTCGATATGTTTGGGTTGTTCCAAGTATCGCTCCAAATACACCTTGGCATTGCCGAAGGAAGAGCGGGCTTCGGAACGGGCACGATCTAACGAATCCTGCAATTCCTCCTGACTGCGGACGATACGCATGCCACGGCCTCCACCGCCAGATACGCCTTTAATAATGATGGGGTAGCCGTATTCTTTGGCAAAGAGAAGCGCTTCTTGGAGTGTTTCGATTGGCTCGGGAGTGCCTGGAATCACCGGGATTCCCGCTTCAATCGCAAGACGGCGGGCTTCTACCTTGTCCCCGAATTTGTCGATCAGCTCAGGGGATGGTCCAATGAAAATGATGCCTTCCTCTTGGCAACGCTTTGCAAAATCTGCATTCTCAGCAAGAAATCCGTAGCCTGGGTGAATGGCATCGATATCGTTGCGCTTGGCAATTTCGATAATGCTTTCAATATCGAGGTAAGCCTCAATAGGCCCTTTTCCCGCTCCGACCAAGTATGACTCGTCAGCCTTGAAGCGATGGATAGAAACGTTGTCCTGCTCGGAGTATACAGCTACCGTACGTATGCCGAGTTCCGTTGCGGCACGGAAGATCCGAATGGCGATCTCACCGCGGTTTGCTACCAGTAGGCGATTGATTTTTCTCTTTTTCATGATTCTCTCCCCCTTACGTCTCGGAAAAAAGACGTATTAAAATTATATATAGAACAAATATACAAAATTTTCGCGACACAAGACACCACTTTTTTGGAGCACAGGAGGATAGATGAGCATGAATAATCAGAACGACAAGCTGCCTGTATTTGTGTACGGCACACTTTTGGCGGGCTTTGGAAATCATAGGAATTACGTGAAACCGTATAAGCATGTGTCAACACCTGCGACGATTCAAGGTGAGATCTATCATTTGCCGGCAGGCTATCCGGGATTGCTGAAGGGAGTGCAGGAGGTCGTGGGGGAGATCGTCACGTTTGCCCCTGATGTGTACGAGCAAGCACTAGCTGGACTGGACGAGCTGGAGACGTACTATGGTGAGGGTGATCCGCGCAATGAATATGAACGGATCATCGTGCCAGCGACCATGGAAGGAACGGGTCAGGTCGTGAACGTCTACGTTTATCGTTATTTGGATCGAGACCTGGTCAAGCAAACAGGGGTGCACATTCCACATGGGAATTGGCGAGGCTACATGCAGGAGCTGTCTGAATAGCGAGTGCTAGTTTTGCCAAAACTGGTAGGGAAGAGGAGGGAGCCCTGCCATGGAATTACTCCATTGTGAACCTGCACAAATCTGGCGTTACCTGATTCCGCAAAATCACTGGATGTTTCCCGACGAAGTTCCAGAAGATGAACTGATCTTTCATTATCGCGACCATATTTATTTTGTAAACAATGACGGCTCAGTTTTGTCCATGCCACAGCCTGCTTGCTTCGAAATGCTGGATATGGGGACCTTGCTGGAGTACTTGGCAACATCGGATGACACCATTGATTTTGACGATGAAGGAGAATTCGATTACGGCCATGTCTTAAAGCGCATGGGGTATATCGTGCCAGTCAGGGACAAGCGGGAAAAAGCCACGTATCAAATTGAGATTATCAACACGGCATTGCCGAAATCACATGGAACGCGGTACGAAATGAAGCAGGTTACCTTCGCTTTTGCCCTCTATCATGCGCTGATGCGCTGTCATGAGCTGAATGCGAAAACAGATTGGGAGTATGAGCATGAAGTGAAGCGAATCGCCGAGGTACAAGCCAAGCGGAGCGGAAAAGTGCAAGTGAATCTGTAATTTCTACTATTGGCATAGTGAAAAAAAGTGAATGATAGGGTATGATAATTGAGTACATATGAAAGATTTGGTGAGGAGGAAGAAATCATGACAACTGCTGTTGAGCGTCAAGGCGCATTTGTATTCAAAGGTGGTCCTGTAACACTGCTCGGTCCTGAAATCAAAGTAGGAGATACTGCTCCTAACTTTACTGTAGTAGGTGGCGATCTGTCCCCTGTAACTTTGGAAGATTCCAAAGGCACTGTTCGCATCATCTCCGTAATCCCTTCTATTGACACAGGCGTGTGCGATGCACAAACTCGCCGTTTCAACGAAGAGGCTGCGAAATTGGAAGGCGTTACTGTGCTGACAGTTTCCGTTGACCTGCCATTCGCGCAAAACCGCTGGTGCGGTGCTGCTGGCATCGACAAGGTGAAAACTGTATCTGACCACAAAGACCTGAGCTTCGGTACAGCTTACGGCGTAGCGATCAAAGAATTCCGTCTCTTGTCTCGCGCTGTATTCGTAATCGATGCAAACGACAAGGTTGTACACGCTGAGTATGTGGCTGCTGCTGGTGAGCATCCAAACTACGAGGCTGCGATTGCTGCTGCACAAGCTGCGAAGTAAGCATTTTTTCATAAGTAAGCTCCCTTTTTGTCCAAGTGACGAGAAGGGAGTTTTTTTATTTGCAGCAAGTGGAAAAATAGTCTTGACGGAGTTCATAACCAGTGGTTATATTATAACCAACGGTTATTAACCACTGGTTATAAAGTTTTTTCAATGAGTAAGGAGCTGAATATCACGCAATGGCAAGCAAACAAGAAATACGCTCAGAAGAAACGAAACGAGCCATTTTGACGGCGGCAGCAGACCTTTTCGCTACCCGAGGCTTTGAAACGGTATCCATCAGGGAAATCGCCAAAGCAGCTGGCTGTTCCCATACAACCCTCTATATTTATTTCAAGGACAAAGAAGCACTGCTTCATCATCTTTCCAAGGAACCTTTGCAAAGCTTGGCTCTACAAATGGAAGAAACACTGTCCAAACAAGGAAGAACGCCAGAAGAGCACCTGCGTGAAATCAGCAGTAAGTTCATCCACTTTTGCTTGCGCAATCGAACGATGTATACCTTATTCTTCATGATCAAAGCCTCTCGGATCGATGTAGAGGAACCGGAAAAAGAATTGCAAACGCTGCGCAATCAATTGTTTGGTTTGTTGAGGCAAGCGGTAAGACGTTGCTTGCCAAGTGACATGGAGGAAGAAAAAGCGCTGGCCCATGCACGGATTTACTTTTACACGCTGCATGGCATCGTCGGTACGTACACACATTCCGAAGAACCATTGGACAGCTTGATGGAAAGGCTAGCCCCTACATTTGCTTTAGCCGTAGACGTTTTTCTTGCAGGAAGTCAAAAAATAATGAACGGGGAGTGACGAGAGAGTGATAAGAGTGGAACAAATCTCGGCGAACATTTGGTGTATCAAAGCGTGGCTGTTGATACCTTTGCGGGTCTGGATTGTCAGGGAGGAGGATGGCGTCACGCTTGTCGATGCGGGGATGCCATTTATGACGAAACGGATTATGGCCTTTATCAAGCAACTGAATGCAGGGCCACTCAAGCGAATATTGCTGACGCATGGTCATTCGGATCACGTGGGAGCCGTTAAAAAAATAGCGGCGGCAGAATCCGTATCAGTCTTTGCCCATCGAATCGAGATTCCGTATATGGAAGGAAAAGAGCTGTATCCTCGTCGTAAAAAGCTGGAAGTAAACGTTCAGCCTGGCTTGGCTCAGCCTTTGCCAGAGGATGCCGAAGGGAATGTAGCTCCCATTGGTGGACTACAACCTTATCTGACACCCGGTCATTCTCCGGGGCATGTGGTGTATTATCACGAAAAGGATGGAGTGCTTTTGGCAGGAGACTTGTTTACTTCCAAACGCGGCAGATTGCATCGTCCCATGCCGATGTTTACGGCGGATATGGCTCAAGCACTCAAAAGCAGTTTGATCGTCCGCCAATTGCGACCACGCCATTTGGAAGTATGCCATGGTAAATCGATCCAAAATCCGGCAGAACAGCTCGATGATTATTTGAATGAGGTCTCTACTACTTTTTCGATTCCAACGAGTGTTTGGCAATCATAGGGCAATTCTTAACTGAGCCAAATTGTATGAAACGAATCTCCTTTTTCTCGCGTCATAGGTTTGAGGTGATTGGATGAAAAAGGTAGGATGGCTTGGTCAACTATTTCTGATAGCGACTCTGTTACTGACGGGGTGTGGGAACGGATCGTCCGCGCAAGGGACTGCGCAGCTTACGGAACCACCGCAGCCAGTCATTGAATGGAGTGGAAAAACAGCTGCGACAGTGCCTGCATCTTCCTGCTGGAGCTATAATAGCGAGTCCATCTGCAAGGATACGGCGGCACCACCGGAACTCGTTGCAGAGCATAAGCCTGCACCCCTGCAAGTAAAGCCAGGGGCAACGCTGACGGTTACTTTTGCCCAGCAGCCAACCGCAAATACGCTCAAGGTAACCCAATGGAACGGTACGAAAGAAGTTGAGCAAGCAGTGGAAAACGGCAATCAGTGGAAGGCACCCGAACAGCCGGGCTGGTATTTGTTCGATGTTCGCGGTCAGTGGACGCAAGGCGATGCAGGTCATGCATTTGTCATCGAAGTGAAAGACAACATCTGATAGACAGCCCAGACGGTTATGGCCAAATAGCCATGATCGTTTTTTGCTATACTGAGGAGGAGGGAAGACTTAAAGGAGAGACAATATGCTAGAAGAATTAATTAGCTTCACGGTTGATGAGGCAGACGCAGGGCAAACCGTGCGAGAAGTGCTGCAAAAGCGGTATGGTGTATCGCGTCGCTTGCTCATTCGTGCCAAGTTTAAAGGCTCCATTACACGGAATGGTGTCCTCGTATTTGTAAACGAAAAATTGCAAGCCGGCGATAAAATAGCAGTCATGGTTGAAGAAGAAGCGGAAGAGACCGTTGCCCCAGAGGACATGCCGCTCTCCATCCGTTACGAGGATGAAGATCTGATGGTCATCGCAAAGCCAGCGGGATTGGTCGTTCATCCGACAGGAAATCATCCCAGTGGAACGTTGGCAAACGGGATGATCGCTTATTGGAAAAAGCGTGGCGAGCACAGAAAGTTCCGAGCAGTGAACCGTTTGGATAAAGATACATCAGGCTTGATGATCGTGGCGAAAAATCAATGGGCGCATGAACAATTCAGCCGCATGCAGCAGATCAGGACGTTGCAGCGGACTTATCGAGCTATCGTTCAAGGAATCGTGGAGTCAGAAGAAGGTACGATTGATGCGCCGATAGGCCTTGCGGAAAATTCGTTTATTACCAGACAGGTAAGGCCGGATGGGCAGACAGCGGTTACCCATTATCGTGTGCTTGCCCGAGGGGAAGGCATGAGTTTTGTCGAGGTGAAGCTGGAGACGGGGCGCACGCATCAGATTCGCGTACATATGAGCAGTGAAGGACACCCGCTTGCCGGAGATGATCTGTACGGGGGAGAACGGGAGCATATCGGCAGACAAGCTTTGCATGCATGGGGGCTATCCTTTGTCCATCCGCGCAGTGGTCTTGCGATGAGCTGGGAGGAGCCGCTGCCAAATGATATGGAGCAGCTAGTCCAACAATTTTTTCCTGATTATCCGGGTAAGGAAATGACATAGGCGAAAAATTTCGTCATTTCCCTCTGGAAAGCTGTAAGCGTTTTCGATATGATAGAAGAAATACGTTACAAACATGAGAATCACAACAGAGAATAGCTGGCTGTCTGCGGGGGAAAATCCCGCAAAGATTTTTTTCAGTAGCAGACTAGACCCAGCTTGCGCCTGATGCCTGTTTCGGATCGTTTTGACAAAGAGGGCTTCCCTTTTTATTTGTCATGCACCGGAATTGCTTTGGGGGTGAGCTGGGTTTTCTTATCATATCGGAAAGCATACACCTCTTCGGGTTTCTTCCCGATATTACGGAAAAACATTCCGCTAATACGCGGTCGCTCATCCTTGAGCAAGCCTCGATATAGGTTTTCTTATTTGTCCAAGAGAAGGAGAGGGTTTCATGAAGCTGGTTTCCTATCGAGAAAGGGAAAGGGATACTTGGCGAGCAGGGCTCGTGCGCGAAGGAAAAGTCAAAGCTATTGCGCATGCTTGCCCGGGGGCGCCGAGTACAGTGCTAGGTTTGCTTGAGGAGTGGGCGAACTGGCTACCCGTTCTCCAAACCGCATATGAGGCAGAGGAAGGCTGGGATTTGGAGCAAGTTGAGCTAGGCTCGCCACTTCCGCGTCCCGCCAGCTTTCGTGACTTTTACGCCTTTGAGGCTCATGTGAAGACAGCGCGAGCCAAACGAGGGCTTCCTATGGTGCCCGAATGGTATCACTTCCCCGTCTTTTATTTTTCGAATGCAGCAGCTTTTACAGGGACGCAAGCGAATATTCGCAGACCAAAAGCAACCGAGTGGCTGGACTATGAGCTGGAAATTGCCTGCGTGATTGGAAAAGCCGGAGTAAACATTCCAGTGGAACGAGCGGAAGAACATATCGCTGGATTTTGTATTTTAAACGACTGGAGCGCCCGGGATATACAACGGGAGGAGGTCAAGGTCGGCTTAGGGCCAGCCAAGGGCAAAGACTTCGCAACATCCATGGGGCCCTGGATGGTTACGCCGGAGGAGCTGGCGGATGTACGCATCACAGGCGAGAAGGGCAGCCGCTACGATCTGAAGATGGTGGCACGCATTAATGGTACAGAGTATTCCAAAGGAAACTTCAAAGACATTCACTATACATTCGCTGAAATGATTGCCCGTGCCTCGGAGGATTGCTCCTTGTATCCCGGAGATGTTATCGGATCGGGAACAGTAGGGACTGGCTGCATTTTGGAGCTGGGGACAGAGCAATATGCTTGGCTTGCGCCAGGTGATGTAGTGGAGCTAGAGGTGGAACGCCTCGGTGTGCTTCGCAATACGATTTGTGAATAGGGATGAAAAAAGGAGGAAGGAACATATGGCTTTTTATCAACGAATGGGGGAAGTTCCAAAAAAGCGGCATACGACGTTTTACAAGCCGGATGGGGGACTGTACCGCGAGCAAGTGATGGGAACCAAAGGGTTTTCCGGGATTCAATCAATTTTGTATCACCACAATCCGCCTACACAAGTGAGGGAGACGCGTAAATACGCAGACGTCCGCTTGGAATATGTGGAGCAGGTTGATTTAAAGCATCAGCATTTTAAAACATTTGATGTTCAGCCGGGCGGAGACCCGATTTTCGGACGTCGCTACATGCTGGGGAATAACGATGTCGTCATGGCCGTATGCGCACCAACAGAGCCGATGGATTACTTTTATCGTAATGCAGACGGGGATGAAGTCGTCTTTGTCCATCAAGGTGAGGGAGAGCTGCAAACGATATTCGGTACACTCACTTACAAGCCGGGAGACTACCTCGTCATTCCGATCGGCACGACCTACCGGATTGTACCTTCTGTGCAGAGTCGTTTCCTCGTCATTGAGTCCCAGAATGAGATCGTGCCTCCAAAGCGTTATCGTAACGAGTACGGTCAATTATTGGAACATTCGCCGTTTTGCGAACGCGATATTCGTGTGCCGGAAAAATTGGTGACGCATGTGGAAAGCGGAGACTTCGAGGTGCGGGTAAAACGTCAGTCCGTGGTCTATAGCTACTTTTTTGATTTCCATCCGTTCGATGTCGTTGGCTGGGACGGTTATCTGTATCCGTATGCATTGAGTGTTCATGATTTTGAACCGATTACTGGACGCATTCATCAACCGCCACCTGTCCATCAAACCTTTGCCGGTCAAAACTTTGTCATCTGCTCATTCGTTCCGCGGATGTACGACTATCATCCGCAAGCGATCCCTGCCCCTTACTACCACAGTAATGTTGAAAGTGACGAGGTGTTATACTACGTAGATGGCAATTTTATGAGCAGAAAAGGCATTTACGAGGGGTCTATCACCCTGCATCCAATGGGGATTCCTCACGGGCCGCATCCAGGTAAGGTAGAGGCGAGTATTGGGAAAAAAGAAACGCAAGAGCTTGCTGTCATGCTGGACACATTCCACCCGCTTCACGTCACAAAGCAAGCGTTGGAAATTGAGGATGAGGCCTACATGTCAAGCTGGTTGCCACCGCAGGAATAGGAAGAGGTGTAAAAACACAATGGAAATCGCCATTCACGAGATTGAACGGCAGGAAAAATACAAGCTCTTGATCGGATGTATCGTCCCACGGCCGATCGCTTGGGTCACCTCGTTAGGGGAGGGAGGAATCGTCAATGCCGCTCCTTTCAGCTATTTTAATGTCGCCAGCATTGAACCGATGATGGTTTCGGTTGCCGTCATGCGCAAGCCGGGTAGTGTCCCAAAGGATACGGCACGAAACATCATGCAAACGGGAGAATTCGTGGTCAATATGGTCGACGTACACAATGTGGATGCGGTCAATCAGACTTCTGCTGATTATCCGCCACAGATCAGTGAAGTAGAGGCATTAGGGCTGGAAGTCGCCCCATCTGTTCGCGTCAAGGTGCCGAGACTGCGTGCATCTCGCATCCATTTTGAGTGCAAGCTGCATCAGATTGTGGAATTAGGTAGTCCGACGACTTCGGATTTAATTATCGGGGAAGTAGTGCATGTACATGTAGCGGATGAGCTATATCATGCAGGACGCATTGATGCTACAGCGTTTGCACCCGTTAGCAGATTAGCGGGTCATACGTATGCGACGCTGGGCGAACAGTTTGATCGTCCCCGCCCCGTTTATGAGCCGCCTGCCAAATGATTGATCTCCGTCCAGCGACGGAGGACAAATCCCTCTACGGACCATTTTACCGGAATCGCCTATCGGGTATCCTGTAGATACAAGGCAAGCGGATACTGTAGAGAGGGTGGAAAGCAATGATGGAAAGACGACTATACCGTTCTCATGATAAACGGCTATTTGGGGTTTGTGGTGGGATAGCGCAATTTTTGCGCATTGACTCTACGCTGGTACGAGTAGGAGTTGTCGTTCTTACTGTTTTTACAGGCGTACCGATTTTGCTTTATTTGCTGATGGCGATGATCATGCCAAAAGAACCGCATTGGTCATACGCTTCTGACGGTTTCCCGATGCATGATGTTCCATATAGTGGACATGCACGCATGAACGATTTGGATCAGGAAATTGACCGTCTGGAGAAGCGTGCTTTGGTACAGGAAGTGTATCGTCTGCGCGAAGAATTGGGCAAATACAAAGGACTCTAAAGTAAAGAAGAGACTTCCAGGGCTATACGCTCACGGAAGTCTCTTTTCACTTTTACCTATTTTGATCCCATAAAAAAATGGTCGGCAACTTCTGGAAATCGCTGCATAACATATAAGGTGGAAAACCTACATAGGGAGGGAAAAGCAGTGTATCTCGGCGTGTTCGATTTGAATCAGCGTTTGGAGCAAACCCGCAAAATCCTGCGGGAAAAGCAACATCTGAAAAAACTGATTGAAGAAGACATCCATGACTTGGAACAAGACGTCAAAGAATTAGAAGCGATGACGGCGAAACAAGAAAAATATGCGACCAGTGCCCAGCGCTAAAACAGCTCTATGAGCGACGAAAAGAGGAAGTGGCAACTGCCGGAAGAAGGCAGGGAGCCACTTTTTTAATTGTGAAGCGCTTGGTCCAAAACCTTTTCCACGATGGCAGGAACCATGCGGATCGCTGCACTATCGGTTCCGTACGTCTGGCTATCCGCATAAGTACCTTCCATCAACAAAATCAACGTATAGGCCAACTCGCATGGATGCGCAGCGCCAAGGGCAGTCGTACGGTCCAAAAAAGCGTCGCGGATTCGTTTCTGGTGGGAGCAAACCAACTCGCGAACAGGATGAACCGGATCAGGAAACTCGGCAGCTACATTGATAAAACAGCAGCCGCGAAATTGCTCGTTGGTCGCTCGCTCAGCCAGATCAGCAAAAAACTGAATGAGCTGCTCTCGTGGCCGATTGGGATGTTTGGCGATGCTCTCTTCCCACTCTTGCCAAAAAACGTCTTGCTTTCGGGTCATGTAGGCTAGAATCAGGTCCGTTTTCGAGGAAAACTGTCGATAGACGCTCATTTTATTCATTCCAGCACGCTCAACGATGGCGTCTACACTGACGGCATGAATCCCTTCTTGATAAAACAATTCTTCAGCAGCTTTCAATATGATCTCTTGTGCTTTTTCACGAGGCACGCGAGGCCGTTTTGCTTCCGTCATATACCATCCCCCATTTAGGACTTCCAAACGTCGGCGACAATTTCAAAAGAGCGCACACGATCGGCATGGTGGTACATTTGCGTCGTAATCATGAGCTCATCTGCTCCTGTAGCATCGAGCAGCTCTTGTAGTTTGCTTTTCACGGTAACAGGGCTGCCGATGATGGAAGAACGCAGCTGTGCTTGGACAGACAGTTTTTCGAATTCGCTCCATAGCTCATCCATATTGTCCACAGGTGGTTGGATTGGCTTGAGATCGCCGCGGACGAGATTTAAGAATGCCTGGTAATGGGAGGTGGCCAGTCGATTCGCGAGCTCATCCGTATCGGCTGCCATCACGTTGACGCCAACCATGGCATATGGCTGATCCAGAACTTCCGATGGACGGAAACAATGGCGATACGTCTGCAAGGCAGGCAAGGTGAAATTCGGTGAAAAATGTCCAGCAAAAGCAAACGGCAATCCGAGCATCCCCGCCAGGCGCGCTGAGAAATCGCTGGAACCGAGCAGCCAGATCGGGATGTTCAGACCTTCGCCAGGGATAGCGCGGATGGCTGATGCCGACTCGCTTGTTCGTGGACGAAGATATTCACGCAACTCCTCCAATAACTCCGGGAAATCCTCTCCACCAACCCGCAAATCGAGGCGTAGCGCACGTGCTGTTCGTTGGTCTGCTCCAGGTGCCCGTCCTAGCCCTAAGTCGATCCGGCCTGGATAGAGGGACTCCAATGTCCCGAATTGCTCGGCGATCACGAGTGGAGCATGGTTGGGCAGCATAATACCGCCTGAACCTACACGGATCTTGCTGGTGCCACCGGCAATGTAACCAATGAGAACAGAGGTGGCAGAGCTGGCTACGCTGGGCATTGCGTGGTGTTCGGCGAGCCAATAACGTGTAAAGCCCCATTTTTCCACCTGTTGCGCGAGGTTGAGACTGTTTTTATACGATTCAGCAGCGTTGCTACCCTCCGTAATGGGGGCTAAATCAAGAACGGACAGTGGAATGTCTCGCAATTGCTTGGATGAGATTGTATCGGACATGGGATGAAACCCTCCTTGTGCTTAGCGGTTGCTGGTCGGATCAGTTTGTTACTGAGTAGTAACAAAACGTACTTGCATCATACGGAGCGGCAGATGGGATGTCAACGCTTGGATGTGCGACCGAGCACATTGGGAGAAAAAGAAAAAGCCCTGACAATGCAAGGGCTCTTCGTTCATCCTTATTGTTTTGTTAAAATAACAGGTCCATTCGCGGTAATAGCGAGGGTGTGCTCGTATTGAGCGGACAGCTTCCCATCGCGTGTACGTGCTGTCCAACCATCTTCATCGACAGTCGCGTGATACGTTCCGATGTTCAGCATGGGCTCAATGGTAATGACCATGCCTTCTTTGAGGCGTTGTCCTCTGCCAGGAGGGCCAAAGTGAGGAACGAACGGCTCCTCATGCATTTCCTGACCGATACCATGTCCGGTAAAATCGCGCACGACGGAGTAGCCCTGTTCTTGCGCATACGTTTGGATGGCGTGGGAAATGTCGCCAATTCGATTGCCTACGACAGCTTGCTCAATACCGAGGTACAGCGATTTTTCAGTGACTTCCAGCAGTCTTTTCGCTTCCGGGGACACTGTTCCCACTTCATAAGACCAAGCGGAGTCAGCCAGCCAACCGTTTTTGCGAACAACCATGTCGATGGTAACGATATCGCCATCGCGCAGTGGCTCTTTTTTCGGGAAGCCGTGGCAGATGACATCATTTACTGAACCGCATGTGGCATAGGGATATCCATGAAACCCTTTTTGCTCAGGGGTCGCGCCATTTTCAGCCAAAAATTCTTCTACGAATTGATCAATCTCCCAGGTAGAAATGCCTGGACGAATCATCTTGGCAATCTCACGATGACAAGCAGCCAAAATCTTGCCTGCTGCATGCATGAGTTCAATTTCTTCAGGTGTCTTGAGGATAATCATCGACTCTCTCCTTCTCCTCGTTAGTCAAGAACTCTTTATAGTATATAGTGTAGTCCCGTTCTGCGCCAATTGCCACACCGAAAACGGCATGGTAGGATGAGGAAGAAATAATCAACCCTGGGGGTAGGTAGCGTGGACAAGTTTCAAGAACATCTGGCGAACTACCAGATTCATGTAAAAAAAGACGTGGAAAAACGTATTGCCTTTATTCGTGAGCAAATTGACGGAAATGGCCTCGGCGGTGCGGTCGTCGGTATTTCTGGCGGGATTGACAGTGCCGTTACGGCAGCGCTGTGTGTTCGTGCATTAGGCTCTGAACGCGTCATTGGCGTATGGTTGCCTGCTTACTCGCAAACTGTTCATGAAACAGATTCCAAGCGACTTGCTGAAGCCATTGGATTTCAATTGCACTCGGTAGATGTAGGGCCAGCCTACGATGCTTTGGTACCTGCTATCGAGGGTGTACTTGGGCTTGATGACAAAACAAAGGGAAATACAAAGGCTCGCTTGCGCATGACAGTGCTGTACGCCATCGCTAACCAAAAGGGATACTTGGTGGCGGATACGTGCAACCGCAGCGAGATTCATGTTGGCTATATGACAAAAGGCGGAGACGGTCTTGCCGATTTTAATCCAGTAGCTAGCTTGACGAAGCATGAGATGCGAATTCTTGCTGCTGAGCTCGGGGTGCCTAAAGAAATCATCACGAAGCCGCCTTCTGCCGATTTATGGGAAGGGCAGACAGACGAACAGGAGATGGGCTTCACCTATGAGGACTTGGATCGTTTGCTGATTACAGGGGAGACTCGACCGGAGGCAAAAGAACGCATTGATTATCTGCATCGAATCTCTGAGCATAAGCGCAACATCATGCCAGGCATATAGGCATGGCACAATCCTACAAGCTGTTTACCAGTTGTCTGTGGCAAACGACCAGTGCAGTCGTATCAACAGAAAAACGGCTCTACTTGTTTGATCCGGCCTATTTTCCCCATGAGGTAGAGTCGATAGCTGACTATGTGCAGAGTGAGAGGAATGGAAGAGAGCTCGTTCTCGTCCTGACTCACGGAGATTGGGATCATGTTGTCGGTGTCGGCAAATTTCCAAATGCCACAGTCATTGCACAAAAGGAAATCCTGACCGATGGACGGATCGAGGGTATGCTGAACAAGGCGAAAAAGTTTGATGGGTCGTATTATGTGGTCAGATCGTATGAAGTAGGAATGCCGAAGTTCACGAAGCTTGTGGAGGATGCACAAGATTGGCAGGAAGTCTTTTTCCTGCCTGTACCAGGACATACACCCGATCAGATGGCGACCTTGTTCCGGGAGCAGAAGCTGCTTGTTGTCGGTGATATGCTATCCAATTTGGAGTTCCCGTTTATCGATGACAGCGGTGCCTATTTGGAGAGTCTGGGAAAGATCGAACGGTTAGTTCTTCAAGGGGAAGTGGAAGAAGTCATCCCTGGACACGGGGTGCCTGCAAAAGGACGCGAGGAAATCCTGCATCGAATTGAACGGGATCGCCAGTACTTGTTGGATGCACGTGCAGTTGTTTTCGAGGGTATCGCCAATAACGTAGAGGAAGCTGTACTGGAAGAGAAGTTTTCCCAACTGACGTACGATGGTGTATCGATCGATGAACATCTTCGTTCTTCCCATGACCAAAACCGGGATCAACTATGCAAGGAAGCTATTTCGCAGAAAGGTTGATTATTCCACGGTTTTATAAGATAATAAGGGTTACGCAAATCTTTCTAGGAAAGAGGTGGAACAGATGTCTACGACTGAATTGATGCTGAGAACAAGTCTGGAAGGACGTGTGAAGCGTACGTTGCAAACGTACTTCCGTCGCCCTAACGACGTGTTGATCAAGGAAAGCCTCGGAGCGAACGGTTTGTCCCCAGAGCAAGTGGAAGTAACTGTGGAGCTCTTGAAAGAAGACAAAACTGTTGCCGAAATCATGGAGCACCTGCGCGATAAAGGCTACTTTGCATAACTTTGCGAGCAAAAAAGACCGGACTGACATTGATTGTCGGACCGGTCTTTTTCGTTCGAGATTAAGGGGTAGGGCTTTCCTCGGGTAATGAGCGCCGTAATTTCTTGCGGCGATACAATAGCAGGCCAGTTAAAACGAGAAAGTAGCTCGCGAGCGCGACAATCAGCCCCATGATGGCACTCCCGGTAAAATAGACAAGTCCTTTTTCTTTCATCCAGTGAAGCCATGGCATTCCAGGCTCCTGATGGATCAAATGCTCTTGTAACGGTTTGCCGATCAACACGTATCCAATATTGTAATTGATGAGAATGAAAAGCGGTAAGATGAGCTTTCCGATGACAAACGCAACCAAACCAGCAGGCAAACTGGCGCGAAACAGCTTGCAGAGTGGGAAAAGCAACAGAAACGCGATACCAAAAGTAGGCAGGGTAATGAACTCGATGAAGATTCCGAGCGAAAATCCGCGGGCGACAAAAGCTGGAGCCCCTTTCATTCTCAATACCTTGTAGTATTCGTATTTTAGCTTTCGATATGTTTTTTTCCACATCCGTGCTATCCCTCGTTTGTCCCAAGTCATTTGTCCGTAAAATCCCTTAAGGATATAGCGAATGGTGAAGCTGGATTCGTTTTTCGGTTGATGTTGTAGAGTATCTCCAAATTGGCAAAAATTAATAGTTGCCATACGAGCTCTGATTTGTGAATGCGCCTTTCTTTTGGCATAATGGAAGAGGGCAGCTTGCTGGAAAAGTGGTGACATTCGTGGAAGGTGTTATGGGAACCGTTGGTGACTATATTTCGCAATATGGGTATGGCGCCTTGTTTGGATTGTTCTTTCTAGGAATTTTGGGAATGCCCTTGCCTGAAGAAACGCTGCTCGTTTTTTCTGGATTTCTTGTCTCCACGGGAAAATTGGAGTTTTGGCCTACTTTTTTCGTCTGCTTTCTCGGTTCCGTTACAGCGATGACGGCAGCATACTGGATCGGCAGAACGCTAGGCTACGCTTTTCTCGAACGATATGGGAAACGATTAGGGATGGGCTACACTGTTTACAAAAAAACGGAAGAGTGGTTTAATCGTGTCGGAAAATGGGCGCTCCCCCTAGGCTATTTCATCCCTGGTGTCCGTCAGTTTACGGCCTATTTTGCCGGGATCACACGATTGCCATTTCCGACTTTCATGCTCTTTACCTATTTGGGTGGGCTGTTTTGGAGCTTGCTTTTCGTGACGCTTGGCTGGCAATTAGGAGAGCGCTGGGATGAGCTGTTTGACTTGATTGCCCGTAACCTTGCGATCTTCTTTATCGCTTTGCTGGCATTGATCGCAGCCTGGTCGTATTTCAGGCACAAGGCGAATGTAAAAAAGCAATTACGGAGGGATCAGAATGAGTGAAGAAAACCGCAACGAAAATCTACTGCCTGTCGTTCACAAGCCAACCGAACTGGTTCCTGTCGTATTACCGGAAAAACATCAGCGATTTTATGATAAATTGCGTGACAAAATCGAAACGTTCATTAAAGACAAGGGAATCAATGATTCTGTAGCCAGCTTTATATTGCTTGCGCCAGATTTATTTGTTCTCTTGGCCCGTCTTATGCTGGACAAACGCGTAGGTGTTCAATCAAAAGCGTTAGCGGGTGTAGCCGTTGCCTACTTCATTACCCCGGTTGATTTTATTCCTGAGGTATTAGTCGGCGGATTCGGGCTTGTGGACGACGTCATTTTGGCTGTTTATGCTTTGCGCAAGATTTTGGTGGATATCGACGAATCGATTGTACGTGAGCATTGGAATGGCGAAGAAGATCTCTTGGCTGTCATTACGAAGGTGATTCGATCAGCGGATGATTTAGTTGGCAAGAAAATAGTGAAAAAGCTGGAAGAAACCCTGTTCCGAAAAAAATAAGCTAGGATGGGACAAATAGATGAAATATTTATTGGATTATCAAGAGGGAGAGCGTGTTGTCGCTTTTTGCCTGATTAAAAACAAGGAAGCGGGCGTAGCGAGTAATCAGAGTGAATACTTGAATCTGGAGCTGGGAGACCGCTCCGGTACGATCATGGCAAAGCTGTGGGATGTCAATGCAGAAATGAAGGAATGGATTAACGTCAAGTCTGTCGTGAAGATCGACGCTGCCGTCCAGATGTACCGTGGGAAAAAGCAACTGGTGATTCAACGAATCAGACCCGCTGCCGCTTCAGACGAAGTTCAGATGGAGTCCCTCATTCCGATCTCGCCAGTTCCAGTAGATGAACTGTGGACAAAGCTTACCCATGCTGTCGACAGTCTGAAGAGTGCTACGCTCAAGGCCATTATTCAAGAGGCGCTGGCAACGGAGGAGATTCAGGATCGCCTTCGCCATTATCCAGCTGGCGTTCGCATGCACCACAACTATTATCACGGTTTGCTCGAGCATATTGTCTCTTTGTTGACGGCGGCACAGAGCCTCTTGCCACTGTATCCACAAGTAGACAGAGATGTACTGATTGCGACTTGTATCTTGCACGATATCGGAAAACTGTACGAGCTATCTGATCCCATCGCCCCGGATTACACCACGCCAGGTCAGTTAATTGGTCACCTGGTCATGGGAGTCGAGATGGTGAGCGGCATTTGCCGCAAGCTGGATATTGCTTTAGGGGACGCGGAGGTTCTGCACTTGAAGCATTGCATTTTGAGTCATCATGGAGAGGTAGAGAACGGCTGGGGCAGTGCTGTATCTGGAAAAACGCCTACGGCTGTCATGTTCCATTACCTGGACCAGATCGACAGCAAAATGAACGCTTTGAGCCAAACACTAGCGGACATGACGGAAGAAGAGGAATGGGCGTACGCTGGCGTGCTTAGACGAAAAGTCTGGCGCGGGTATTAATTTATGGAACAAAAGGCCAACTGCTAAGGAAAACGAAGCAGTTGGCCTTTTTTAGATAAATCAGAAACGTTTTTGCAGGATGCTCGTCTTAACAGTAATGTCTTAATGAGGAGGTATTCATGTGAAAAAGCGAAACAGAGCTGCCATGTTTGTGTTGGCAGTCAGCATGGTCACGACACCAGTGGCACTTCTGCATCCGTTGTCTTCCTATGCGTATGATGGCAAATCGAGTCTGGAACCTATCCAGTTGCCAGAAGACATCGTCCACCTGTTAACAGAATTGAAAGAGGACTATGTGCCTCTCATGAAAGACCTTCATGTGGACTCATACGGGGGGACAAGCAAGTCGGGGTATGTCATTAATCTTTCGGACCGAAAGAGTGTGATTACCACGAATACGACGCTCATGATCTCCACAAATGCAAAGGGAGATATGACCAGTTTTGTCCTGCATGATGTGAATCGGGACAAAAAAACCAAAATCAATCAAAAGGAAGCCTATCAAAAGGCTGTTGACTTTATTCGGAATTACATAGCAGTTGACCATGTTATTTCCCCGCAAGCGATGCTTTCTTTCGATCGCGCATCTGAGCTGGATCATCTGGCGGTTGTCAGTGTCTACCCACAGTTGAACAATACATGGGTGGATAAAGAGACAGCGCGGGTCATGGTTGACGCAAAGGGTCAGGTTGTCCATTTTCAGCAAGAAAAGCTCAAGCTTCCTGCCGCAGAAGAAGTAGCGGACCCAAGCAAGGCTGTACCGCTTGAAAAGGCAATGAAGGAGTGGCAAGACAAGGTATCCTTGGAATTGGTCTACGATGAGTCAGCGAGCAAGCTCGTTTACGTGCCGGACCAATGGCCAACGATAGATGCTCTGTCTGGTGAAATGGTTCCATCTGTGAATAAAACAGCGAATAAGACGATGAAAATCAAAGGAACAGCAGACTTGGGTGTCTGGCGAGATACGAAAAAAATGGAGCAGGTGCTCGAGAAGGATTTTGGCCTGAAGCTAAATCAACGCACGTACAAAAATGTAAAAGAAGACAAAAAGTATAGAAACAGTGATATCGATCGCCATGAATGGAATGCGAGCTCGTATCAAAGTGCGTGGATTACGCTCGACCGTAAAACAAAATCACCCATTGAATTCAAGCTGGACGGTCCTGTAGAAAAGGAGCTTGAGAAACCGCTCACGCATGATGAGGCAAAAGACATCGCCGTACAATTTGTGGAGAAATACTTATTGTCCAAAGAACAAGCTTTCTCCGTGAAGGAGACGAGTCTTGTGGAAAATCTGCCTGGTTGGGCGGATCAAAATCTGGTGCGGCCGATCAGTAGCTTTGCTTTTCATCCTGAGATCAATGGTATCCCTACTAAGAGGCCACTGTTCTACCTCGAAGTGGACGCAAAGAAAGGCAATGTAGTCCTTGCTCAAGTAAATGAACTGCCCTCCATGCCTGCTACCATCAATAAAGATGGTATTGTCAAGGATGAGAAAGCAAAGGATGCGTATGTCAAAGAAGCAAATCTGCGCTTGGCATACTGGTATCCAAAGGTAGGGACGCATTCTGCGAAACTGCCGCAGCTGGTCTATTTACCGACAGCAGGTGCCAAGTCTCTACAGATCGATGCTGCAACGGGGGCAGTGGAGGAAACCTGGCTGGAATGGAAAGCTACCCAATAACCCATACCCGATATGGTGAAGAAGCCATGTCGGGTTTTCCTTTTCATCATTATCGGAATTCATAAACACTTCAAGGCAGGTAGGATTTTTTTTCTTTTTGTAGAATAACTTCTTGATTCCCATTTGATTTGGCAAACAATGCTGATCACGAGAAGGAGAAAGTGCAATGAAACGGCCAACTTATACCCTACCAAGTATTGTAAAAAAGGTATTCCGGCCCGGTGAGCGCTCCCTTCCACGTACGGAGATCTGCTCCCGGATGGAAGCGAATGAGCTGAATGCTTTTTTGGATCTGGACTGTAAGACAATACTGGATAAAGTGTTGAACATGGAGCAGTCTCCAGTGCGAGTTGGAAGCTCAGAGGCGATCGTAGAGGTCACTCACCAGCCGCATCAAGTGTACGACTTGGCTCATCGCTATTTGCGCGATAGCCAAACACCAAAAAAGCTTGAGCAAATTGTCGCAGAGCTGCGTCGTCAAACGCAGTTTGGCTGGAATCAGATTCTTCGTATGCTGCAATTGGAACGCGATCCTCGCTTTGTGCAATATCAAGGCGACAGCAGATGGTTTTTGGCAGAGTGGACTTTGGGCAATGACCAAGTGTATGCGTTTTGCCGCGACAATGGCATTACACAGGTAGCTGCTCGCACATTAGTCCATTTTCTGGAGCAGGAAGTAGGAATTGCTGCAGATGCTGCTTTTCTCCCTGCGCAAGATGACCGCTTCCGCATTGACGGTGATACCATGTACATCATTGCTCGTAGCGAAGATTCCAAGGAAGAGCAGGCGGCCCTCGAGGTTGCTGTTGCTGCCCCTTCTGTATCAATAGGAAACAGCGAGTCCGTCTCAGAAGAAATTGCATCGGAAGAACCAGCGAATCCCTTACACCAGGTGGAAGAACAACAAGAGCCATTATTTAACAAGGAGGAAGCCACTATGTCTACCATTACCAACCAGCAAGTTCTCGAGGAAGTACAAAAACTGATGCAAGAAGCGATCAACCGCTTGGAGACAAGAAACCAAGAAATGTCCCAAGAAGTTGTTGCTCATTTTCAACAAAGCAATATGCAAGCTATAGAAGTGCTGATGAAAGAGAAACATAAGCATGAGCAGATCGTACTTGGCATTCAGCAGGTGCTTGCGACCAGTGAACAACAATGAGTAAACTTGAGGCTACGATCCGGTTAGAGCAGAGATTTGCCATCCTGCGCGAGGTTATCGCGGGCTATCGGATTCGCCTTCAAGAAATGGAGAAGGAAGTGGTGGAGCTTTTTGCCACGAACCAACTCTCTGCTATTTCAGCATGCATGGGCGAGAAGCAGCGCATCGTCAGGTTGATGAATCGACTGGAACAATTTATTGTTCAATGGGAAAGCAACAACACGGATGTGGGTATCGCACATGAACCAAAGCGAGAACACTTGAACACATGACGAATAATGCGGTAAAATAGGGGGATTGTGCATGATTCCCCGCGCATGCCGCGTGGGATGGAAAGGAGATCCAAACCCTCTATGTCGGTAGGAAGAAACGAACTGTGCCCTTGTGGGAGCGGAAAAAAATACAAAAAATGCTGTGGGGTTGTCACTCCTATTACGGAGCTGCGTAGCCGCCACGAGCAAAAGCTGCAAAAGGAATACGCTGGCTGGGTCGAAAGACTAAACCATTTTGTCGGCGCAAATGCAACCAGCGAGACGATTCAAGAAGCGCGGAATCGTTTTGCCGAAGAAGTAGGCTTGACCCAAGAGAGTGTTGCACGACCTGAATGGGCAGCCCATTTCTTCAACTGGTGTGTATTGGACGTCAAAACAGGCGGAAGCACGCTGCTTGAGAACTATATCAAACAGCATGGACGTCGGATGGAGCCTGATCTTCGTCGTGCGTTTGCTGGATTGCACCTGAATGTTTATGAAATCATGGAAGTGGATCGTGATGTCATCACGGTTCAACAACCGATTTCGGAGGAAAAACACTATCTTCTTCGTGCCAATACGTTGAATGTTTTCCCTGGACAATTGATCGTAGGGCGCCTGCTGAATCTAGGTCTCCGTGATATGCTCTTCTCTGGCAGCATCATCTTGCAGCCGCATGTTAAGGAAAGCATGCTCGAGTGGTTACGCCAGCATCCAGAAGTAGAAGCTGCGAAGGCAGATACGAGCAAGAGAAGCTATACGACAGAGCTGTATCACTTCATCGTTCAATTTGGTGAAGCGGCAAGCGAGTCGGAAGCGCCGAAGCCAGAATCGCTTCTGCGTCGTACCTATGCTATGCAAGATCGTAAACAGCTGCTGAAAGTAATTGAGTCGAATCCTGCATTTGAGCTGAAAAAACGGGATGGTGCTCGTGAGACATGGGTATATGCGTCACGCAAGGAAGAGCATTTGTTCCCGAATTTAAAGGATGCCTTGCTGGAGCTATACGAAGTACAGGCAGAAGTGATTTTGCAGGATGACAGCCTGGTTCTGGAAGGGTATGCACCGCAGTTGGACGAAGTCGCAGAGCTTTTGCTGCTGCTTGCATTTGAGAACGAAGAGGAGATTCGCGTTCTTACTTCAACTGGCTCTCGTTTGTCCAAAGGTACCCTGTTTATTACAAGTCAGCCTACTTTGCCACCAAAAGTGCTGCAGTGGGCAGTCCAAACCTATTTTGCTGAAAAATGGCTGGTTACCTCCCATGAACAGCTCGATGATTTGGCTCCGCTCCTGGTCGCGGCTACAGAAAACGAGGCGCTGCATGAAAAACTCCACAAGCTGATGGAGCAAATGGAACAGGATCATAAAGTGGGACAAGGTTTGGCTCGCTTTATCCGTATGGACATGCTTCGTCCGCGCCTCTCGTTGTCAAATGACAGCCTGGACGTGCATAACCTGCTGCGCCGTCCGTTGATCGAAGGGTTGCCGGAAAGTGTGTACACCGTACATCCTGACAGACTTGCGGACATCAATCGCTTTGTGCAAGAGATGACCGATGGCAAGTCGGAAGCCACCGTCAAAAAATACGATGAGGTCATGAATAACTTCCGTTCATTCGTCAGAGGAGCGTTTGGCCCATCTTTTACATGGGAGCAGTTGCGCAGAGAGGACCTGGTATACTTCCTCGTCCACGACATTTTCACGCGCACGGACGCAACGACCAAAACGTTGGCAACCAATCTGATGTCTGTATTGACGGCGTTCTTCAAGTGGCTGGATAAGCAAGGACCATACGCGCTTTATCCTGTCATGCAGCCATTGTTCGCCGAGTTTAAGGAAACATTGCCGGAATCTTATCGCTTGCGTGGTGTACTGGAAAAAGAAGCGACTCAAAATCTTTACAGCAGCCCGATGGCGATCAAGGATATCACGGAAGAATCCATGCTCGTGCAAGAGATCACTTCCTCTGGTTGTACGGCAAAACGGGCAAATGGTGAGACAATCAAGCTGACTATTGGTACTGAATTGGGTGCTATGCTGGCAGCAGATTGGATGATCCATGGCTTGTTCGGTCAAGGTGAGGACGGTACGTGGAGACTGTATGGTACGCCTGAGGTGTATCCGCCAGTCATTGCTCAGGTGCTGGGCGCACCAACAGGTGTATTGGTCTAGAACCCCTAACATGAAGAAAACCCGAGGATGCGTGTCCTCGGGTTTTTTGTTTTGACTTATCATTGGTATAGATTAGTGAGCCCATTCGCGGAGTGTTTTGTCTTTCGGGAGCAAAAAGCCCATAAATCCAATCAACGGGAGGAACGAACATAACAGAATGACAAAGCTCAGACTGTAGAGATCGGCGAGATAGCCGAATACGAGAGCGCCCATGCCTCCCATTCCGAAGGCAAGCCCGATAATCAGTCCGGATACGGTCCCGATTTTGCCAGGCAATAGCTCCTGCGCGTATACGACCGTGACGGAGAAGCTGGAGAGCATGATAAAGCCGCTGATCACCAGCAATGGAAAGGCCCAATAGCCTGAGACGTAAGGCGTCAGCAATGTAAGGGGAAGTGAACCGAGTGTGGAGATGATGAGCAAGTTCCTTTTTCCGAATCGGTCCGACAGCGGTCCGCCAAAAAACGTCCCAATCGCTCCTGCGAAAAGAAAGCCAAAAATGACCAGCTGTGCATTAGCGTAATCCATATCTTTCACATACATCAAATAAAACTGGTAAAAGCTTTGGTAGCCAGCATTCATCCACGAACGCACACTGACGATGACAATCAGGAGGCCGAGGGCAATCAGCCGTTTGTTCCGATTCGTATACGTGACAGCTGCGGCAGTAGTCTTTTTCAAGCGCTGTTGTCCACGATACCAGAGAGCAACATAGAGCAAGATGCCGCTAGCTAATAGTGCGGGCAGCAGAAACCAGGCAGCCCCTGTCTGTCCCAGATTCGCAAAGACCAGGATGGTCATTAAGGGAGCGAGTGCTTGCCCAGCATTTCCACCTACTTGAAAAATGGATTGCCCCAGCCCTCTGCGAGGACCAGATGCCAAGTGGGCGAAGCGTGAGGCTTCTGGGTGGAAGATGGCTGAGCCAATTCCAACACAGGCAACTGCTATAAGAACGAAATAGTAATTGCCAGAGAAAGCGAGTGCCAGCATTCCCAATCCCGAAACGATCAAAGCCAGTGGTGGCAATAAGGGGATTGATTTGCGATCGGAGAAGTAACCGACAAATGGTTGCAAAACAGATGAAGTAAGATTCATGACGAGCAAAATCATTCCGACTTGTGTAAACGTTAATGCCAGATTCTTCTCTACAATTGGAAGCAATGCAGGGATGACCGCTTGCAAGCTGTCGTTTAACAGATGCGCAATGCTAATGGCAAATAGCATGCGATAGACAGTTGGTGCCGAAGTCCCTGCGGTTGTAGAGTGAATGGGTGTCGATGAGGCACTCATGTCAGTTCATCCCCAACCTTTCTTTCGTAACTTACTTTTTCATTTTTTCAATGTAGCACGGATTCTACAGGACGTCATCCATGAATAATGGGAATATAATGGTCGAAGATAAAGGATTTGATCCGTCAGGAAGTTTTTAAAAAGGTAGGTAAATAGGGAGACGCTGTCGAAAAAAGAGAGAAGCACAATGGACTAGACCATGAGCAGAAGGCTAGGAGGAATGCTGGAATGCTGGAAGGTATAACAGAATACTGGCTATGCGTGGGAGGAGCCAATGTTGACGTACAGGGAGTCACTTCTGCTAGACTGTTGCCTGGAACAAGTAATCCAGGTGAAGTGCATCAAGCGGCAGGCGGTGTAGCTCGAAACGTGGCGGAAAATCTGGGATGGCTAGGAGAAGAAGTGCAGCTGTTTGCTCAGGTAGGAGAAGATGCAGATGGCGAGTGGCTAAGACAGGTTACAGCAAATAGTGGAGTAGCTACCCATGGCATGTTGCGAATCCCAGGGAAATCGACTGGTCGCTACTTGGCTATTCGTGATCGTGACGGTGAATTGTACACGGCTGTTGCAGATATGGAACTAAATGAAGAGTGGCCAGCGGAGATTGTCCAGCAAGGCCTCAAGCGTTTGCCGCAGGCCGCAGGCTTGTTTCTGGATGCCAATCTTCCTGTCGAGGTTATGCGGGCATTTTTGGCAGAAGCCAGAAGACTCGACAAAAAAATCATCATCGACCCTGTTTCTGTGAAAAAAGCAGAAAAATGGAAAGGGTTGCTTGAAGGTGTTCATATACTTGTCGCGAGCATTGATGAGCTGGAAGTGTTAGTTGGCCAAACCCTTCATTCCTATAATGATGTGGAAATATGCGCGAAAAAATTGGTGGCAGAAGGTATTCATCAGGTCATGGTCATTTGTGGGGAAGCAGGGCTGTGGCTGTGCACAGCACAGGAGGAAAAATGGCTTGCTGCCCCGATTATGCCGATTCGAGAGTCCGCGGGAGATGCGTTTGCTGCGGGAATCATTTATGCGCAAAACAAAGCGTTGTCCCTTGTTGAACAAGCAGCTTTCGGAGTTGCTCTGGCCGAGATGAGAACAAAGGGAAACGGAAAATACGATATCGATGTCCTTTTGGCACGAAAAGATTACTACGCCGCAAAAGAAAGACAGTTCCTCGACAGAGAATGAAAATACATAGCTTGACGTACACTACCCGTTAGTTACAGAGGAGGAGTGTATGTCATGGAAAAGAAATCAAATGATGTGAACGGTAAACAAGAGAGCCATGTTCGGCAGGGCGGAGATTCACACCGCTCCAAAAACAAGCGTCCTGAAGGTCCTGTACAAGGATTTAGTCAGGCGCCACGCGGCTTGCAATAAGCGCAAAATTATATGTGCAACTAAAGTCCCCTTATCGACAAAATGATGGGGGACTTTTCGTTTAAAGGAACATTTTTCTACAAATGCAGACAACGATATGGTACAATACCTGAATCAGAGTATTGCCAACTGAAGAAAATAGTGGTGTATATTGTCGAGTGGCACAATTCAAAATCGTGCCTCCCTTTACTTTGTCAAAAAGCGTGCGCGAACAAGGAGACTGATTCATATGCCAGATACTGTTGTGAAAACACGCGCTTCAGCTTCTCGAAAGAAACAGCCGAGCCGTAATCGAAAAATACGTAAATTCGTGGTATCCTTCACATTGATTACCTTGCTGCTGGTAGGCGGTGTGGCTGGAGCAATTTATTGGAAAATTGAAGACACTCTGACGGAAGTAACGAACCCTACAAACAGTGGATTTACTTCGCCAGTATCCCAAAATGTCGATCCGGTTTACTACTCGGATAAGCCAATGTCGTTCGTGTTGCTTGGTTCTGATACTCGTCCTGAAACAGGTTCCATGAATACAGACGTTATGATCGTGGCAGTTGCTAACCCGAAGACGAAGAAAGTTACCCTGGTATCGATTCCGCGGGACACACGCGTCAAGATCCCAGGCTATCGCGACTACCATAAAATCAATTCTGTCTATGCCAATGGCGAAGCAGAACGCAGACAAGCAGAGCGCAATAAGCAGACGGTTACCGAAGATGGTATTTCTTTAACCAAGAAAACGTTGAATGAAATACTGGGTATTCCGATTGAGCATTTTGTAGCCATTGATTTCGATGGTTTCAAAGCCGTCATTGACGAATTGGGTGGTGTAGAAGTCAATGTGGATCGCAGACTGGTATACGATGATCCAACTGACGATACACACATCAATCTCCAGCCAGGACTTCAAAAATTGAATGGCGAGCAAGCACTTGGTTATGTGCGACATCGTCATGACAACCGTGGAACGAAGTACTATTCCAGTGACTTCGACCGTAACCGTCGCCAACAAGAAGTCATTAAGGCAGTTGTGGACAAAGCGGCTTCTCTTGAAGGCTTAACGAAGATATTTAACGTCATGGATGTAGGCGCCAAGAACATACATACCGATCTTTCCAAGGATCAGATCAAAGGCTTGGCCTACGATTTCAAAGGATTTAATTCCTCTACGGTCACCGCATTGGATAATGGGGCATATTGGCAGGGAGGATATACGTATCTCGAAAAAGAAAAGCTCGAGTCAGTTCGCAATTCCTTGCAATCAGAGATGGGATTGACTGGGAGCGTCGTAGCGTCGCTCAACAATTCCCCGATACTCGGCACTGGTGAAGCGGTTGCGACTAGCAGCAAGAAGAGCGTCAAGAAGAAAACGACAGAATCAGCGGCTGCAACGTCAACGAAGCCAAAAACAGAGGCTCCGAAAGAACAAGAGCCGACGAATCCAACAGACAACCAAGACGGTACAGCAAATGAAGGCGCAATGCCGCCACCTGATGTCGTAAACACAGAAGGGCAAGGTCAGTCGACAGATCAAGGCCATGGAGCAGAGAAGCCTGCGACTGATGCAACACAAACTGTACCAGGTAATAGCGGCAACAACTCTACTCCACCGCCGGATATCATCCCGCCGACCAGTCAGGATGCTGGTCCTTCAACTACAGATGGTCAGAGCACGAACTCTTAACGAGTACGAAAAACACCCGTTCATCACGAGCGGGTGTTTTTTATTTGTCGATTCATCATAAATTTTTAAAAATTCGTTTATGGAAAAGGTTTAGAAAACACCAATTTCGTGGTACAATAATAATATGCTGATAAGACAGATTAATCAGATAATTATTACTGACTGGAGGGATTTCTATGACGATTTTCTTGGTGAACCTGTTCTTGGTGATTGCTTTTGTGTACCTGATCAGCCGCCAACAAAATGAAGAGTTTGTGTACGATGAAGATTTTTTCCTCCAGAACCCTTCAGCTTTGGAAGAATATCAGCAGATGCCGATTGATTTCCAGCACGCCTTTTTCCGCAAGCATAAAGAGTGGATTAAGGAAAAATATATGCGCGGAGAAAGCTACGTATTAGGCTATTGCCCAAACAAAGAAGTACGTCGTGCGTGGCTGTCAGAATTCATGAATCAAAAAAATATGAACAATACACCGACCCCTTCCTCGTGAAGGGGTTTTTCGCTTCTATAGAACTCGTGCTATACTGCTACGAGAGGATATCGTGAAACAGGAGGAAAGAAGTACGTGCTACAATTTATGGTGGAAAAACTAAATCAACAGTTACATGCGCATGGAATGATTTCGGATATCGTCTTGCGCTCCGATCATTCGTTGCTGGAAGAATCGGAAGGGCAAGAGGTTCTGATCACGTTTTCCGAGGCGGAGGACGAGAAGCAACCAACGGCAACCATCCATCTTTTTTCGATTGCGGAAGAGGACAGCTGTGAAATTGAGGTGGAAATTGACTATCCTTATAGCTTGCAGGATGAGGAGATTCAAGGATTGTGGACGCAAGCAAAAAGCTTGGTAGCTGAGTGCTCGTTGACAGAAAAGCGCCGCTTTGTGGAGCCTGGCAAGCAGGCAGAAGCGAAGGTTGTGCTGGATTATCACTTTGTCGTGCAGATGCCGCGAACAGAAGCGGAGGAAATGGCATTTACAGAAACCATTGCAAGATTTTCCGCGGATTTAGGGATGCTCGTCAAAATCGGCATATAAAACCATAGGCTATACATAAGGAAAGCTCTGGAGTCATGTCCAGAGCTTTTTTTGCATGAAAGGTGAGGAAGGAGGAATATGAAGAGGAGAGAGAGAATCGTATAGATAATAAAAATGAATGAGCATTCACTCGTTAGGGGGCATTTAACGTGGAACTTTCAAAAGTGTGGGAACCGATTCAAATTGGTTCGATGACGTTGCCAAATCGGATAATGATGGGGTCCATGCACGTTGGATTTGAGAAGCTTCAGAATGGTGTAGCGCGGCTTGCTACCTTTTACGCAGAGCGTGCTATTGGAGAGGCGGGTCTGATCGTGACAGGAGGGGCGGCCGTACATCCAGAAGGAGGCATGGGCGAAGAGTATTGCAATGTATACCAAGACGAGGATATCGAGAAATTACGCCTGATCACGAAGGAGGTTCATCAAGCCAACGGGAGAATTGCTTTGCAGCTGTTTCATGCCGGACGTTATGCGTACAAGGAAGCAACAGGATTAGACCCGGTAGCACCATCGCCATTGCAGGCGCCGATTAACCGTTGGAAGCCGAGGGAGTTAAGCGCAGAGGAGATCGAAGCGACGATCCAATGCTTTGCTGAGGGAGCCGTCCGCGCCAAAAAAGCTGGCTTTGATGCCGTAGAAATTATGGGTTCGGAAGGATACTTGATCAATCAATTTTTATCCCCTGTAACCAACAAGCGAGCAGACGAGTGGGGTGGAGACTTTTTACGCAGAGCCCGCTTTGGCATTGAGGTGGCTAAGCGTGTCCGCCAAGCAGTGGGACCGGATTATCCGATCATCTACCGTATGTCGGGATTGGACTTGATGCCAGATAGTACGACGATGGAAGAGACATTGCAATTTGCCAAAATGCTGGAGGAGGCAGGTGCTGATGCTCTCAATGTCGGAATTGGCTGGCATGAATCACAAGTACCGACGATTGGCATGATGGTGCCGCGTGGAGCATATGTATGGGTGGCGCAGCAGGTCAAGCAGGTCGTGAACATCCCAGTTATCGCCAGCAATCGAATCAACGACGTGCGCCAGGCTGAAAAGATTTTGTATGAGGAATGCAGTGATATGGTTTCGATGGCCCGACCATTTTTAGCAGACCCGTATATCGTTCAAAAAAGTAAAGAAGGGCGCTTTGATGAAGTAAACACATGTATTGCTTGCAACCAAGCCTGTCTCGACCATATTTTTGATGGGAAGGTAGCCTCCTGTCTGGTCAATCCCCTCGTAGGCAGAGAAGCAGAGTGGCAGTTGGTTCCGGCGGAAAACCGCAAGAAGGTAGCTGTAATTGGTGCGGGGCCAGCCGGATTGGAGGCAGCCCGTGTGCTAGCTGAACGAGGGCATCAGGTGGTTATCATGGAGGCCAAAAAACAGATCGGTGGACAATTAAACTACGCGAGACAGGTGCCAGGTAAAGAAGAATTTAATGAAACGCTTCGCTATTATCAGACAGAACTTGCGCGTCTTGGTGTCGAAATCAGGCTGGGAACACTGGCAGAGGCAGATGCCTTGATCGAAGAAGGCTTTGCAGAAGTTGTGGTAGCAACGGGAGTCATTCCTCGACGTCCAGAGATTCCAGGTGTGGAGCTTGGACATGTGAAGGGATATGATGCGGTATTTGAAAAACGCGCCAAGGTCGGTAGACAAGTGGTCATCGTCGGAGCGGGGGGAATCGCATGTGATTTGTCCCATTTGCTGATGCACGACGAAACGATCTCACCGAAGGCAGCGGAATACTTGTTGGAGTATCGGATTTTGGATGGAAGAGCAGTACAGCAACTGCAACAAAGAAAACGAAAAATCTTCATGCTGCGGCGTGGGAAGCATGTCGGAGCGGGCTTGGGCAAAACAACGCGCTGGGCAGTTCTCGCCAACCTGAAGCGACGTGGCGTAGAGATGCTGACGCAAATTGAATACAGCCGGATTGCAGAAGAAGGGGTGTATTTCATTCAGAACGGGGAGGAGCGCATGATACCTGCTGATACGGTCATTGTAGCGGCTGGAGCGACCTCCAACAATTCGCTATACCACGCATTGCGTGATCGGCTGCCTGTGCACCTTATAGGCGGGGCGAAAGAAGCGGGAGAGCTCGATGCCAAGCGAGCCATTTTGGAGGGAGCGACCGTCGGAAGAACGATTTAAGGTGCTGAAAAGATTTTCTATTTCGAAAACAAGGGGAATCGGATATGATTAAGAAAAGAATGTCGTCTTTTTAGAAGTTTTGTCGAATCGCTTTTCAACCTCCGCTAATTTTTGCAAAATGAAGTTATACTGTTCAAATTCATTTGATTGGGGGCTCTCGCCTTGATGAACCATAATGGCATTCTCTTAGGGAAACGTTACTTCCTGTACTCGTTAGCACCGCTCGTAGAGGTGGAGGGATGGACGTTTACGATAGCCCCGGGGTTTAAGATGATCGCAGGCGGGAGTGCCAATCCATTACAGACATTAATCAGCGTTTACCGAGAGAATGAAAAGGTAGCGCAACTCGTGCTTCATCATAGACGAAGTGATTCAGATGTCACTGTGCAGGCTGTATCGAGTGATCTCCTGTTAGAAATCGCCCCGGCGACTAGAACTGTAAGTGTAGCAGAAAAGCTGTAGGGCACCCTGAACGGGGTGCTTTTCGCTTTCGAACTTCAATCAATCATCATTCCAAGCAATCGAGGAGGCGGCAGGATCATGGTAGGGAACGAATGGCAGGTAGGTCAGTTTCAATTGTCTTGGCTGAGAGGTGGACTCACGAAGCTGGACGGGGGCGCAATGTTTGGAGTGGTGCCCAAGCCACTTTGGAGCAAAAGATACCCATCGAATGATCTAAATCAAATCCCTTTGCGTGCTGACCCAATCCTGGTACAGGCCCATGGCAAGCATATTTTGATTGAGTCGGGTATGGGAAATGATCGGCTAACGGAAAAACAGAAGCGCAATTTTGGCTTGGAGGAAGAGTCTCAAGTGGTGGAATCCCTCGCTGCGAAAGGATTGACTCCTGCCGATATTGATATCGTCATCATGACACATATGCACTACGATCATGCCAACGGACTTGTTTCTATACGCGATGGACAACTTGTCTCTACCTTTCCACAAGCTGTCATCTACGTGCAGGAGCAGGAATGGGCGGAGATGAGAGAGCCGAATGTTCGCTCGAAAAATACATATTGGGAAGAAAACTGGCGTCCAATTGAGAATCAGGTAAAGACGTACGGAGCTTCGCACGAAGTTGTGCCGGGAATCACGCTTCATCATACAGGCGGTCACAGCCAGGGACATGCCATCGTCCGGATGGAGACAGAGGGGCAGCTGCTTCTGCATCTGGCAGACATCATGCCTACACACGCTCATCAAAATCCATTGTGGGTGATGGCTTACGACGACTACCCGATGACATCCATCTATGCAAAAGAAGAATGGATCAACAACGGGATCAAGCAAGGCGCTTGGTTCACCTTTTACCACGATAGCGTTTACCGTGCGGTGAAATGGAACGAACAGGGAGAAATGATTGATCGTATAGAAGTTGTTTTGTAAAAAGGATAGGCAAAGACCGTCAGCGTTTTCTGGCGGTCTTTTGTGTTATCTAGGGTTACCGTGTCCAACCTTATCGAATTTTTGATTACTCTCATAGAAATGTTTCATAATCAAAAAATTTTGAATGCTCATTGACGAACGACCATTGCCTCTCTACAATGGGAACATCACAGAGCATCTGTTCTGGCAGAGTTGGGAAAGCATAACAGTAGTGGGGAGAGAGAGAAAATGAGCTGGATCAAGATGCGTTTACAGGAATTTCACCCGATTGTCTGGTCGTTGGTCGTCGGGACCGTGTTCGTCCGGGCCGCCAGCTCGATGAGCATGCCGTTTTTGTTCTTATACTTGTCCAATCAAACAGATATGAGCTTGGCAATGATCGGGTTGACGATTGGAGCAGGACCGCTCGCGGGTACAATTGGAGGCTTTATTGCGGGAGCATGGTCGGACAGAATCGGGCGCAGGCGAGTCATGCTAGGCGCGTTGTACGTGTGGACGCTCGTGTTCGTCGGGTTTGCGCTTAGTAAAGACCCGTGGATTCTGCTTTTCCTCAATATAGCAGGGGGACTCTGTCGATCCTTCTACGAACCGGTCTCACAGGCGTTGATGGCAGATGTAACGCCACAAGAGAAGCGGCTTCGTGTATTCGGTATTCGCTACATGGCGATTAATGTTGGGGTAGCGGTAGGGCCTATCGCAGGGGTAGTACTGGCGAAAAGCTCTGTAGCCCTGCCTTTCCTGGTCACTGCATTGATTTATCTCATTTATGTGATTAGCTTGCAAGGATTATTGAACAAGTTCGGCATTAAGCAAATCGAAGGTCAAAAGAAAGAAGTTGTTACTTTTAGCCGCGCATTTAGCGTAGTCGTGAACGACAAAGCGTTTCGCTTGTACATGCTCGCCGGAGTTTTAGGAGCAATTGGCTACTCGCAGATGTCTTCTACGCTAGCCAAATTCGCAGAAATGACGGTCGTGAATGGAACAGAGCTGTTTGCCATCCTGATGACAGTCAACGCGATTGTTGTCGTTGTGATGCAGCTTCCGTTGACGACTTGGGCAGAAAAAAAGACGCCTCTCACCGCCATTTTGGTGGGAAACGCCATGTATGCGGTTGGTGACGTGGGTTATGCCTTTGCCAATTCGTGGCTGATATTCATTGTGGCGATGGTATTTTTCACGATTGGTGAAATCCTTACGTTTACCGCAGGGGACGTCCTGATCGACCGAATGGCCCCAGAGAGCATGCGGGGCAGCTATTACGGTGCGAAAAGCTCCAGCAACCTCGGCCAGTTCATCGGTCCGTGGATGGGCGGATTGCTGTTGGCACATTACGGAGGTACGACCTTGTTCCTGGTGGTAGCAGCGACTTCGATGATGAGCAGTGCCTTCCAATGGGCGGGTGCTCGCGCCTTTGAGGCAACCCGAGGCAAATCCTTGAATAAAGCGAGGGTTGAATCACTCTAACGCTTGCAAGATACGATCCGCCATCCGTTTATAGCCTTCGGCATTCGGGTGGAAGTGATCTGTATATAGGTAGTTTTGTTCCTTGCCCAAGAATAAGTCGTAGGTCGGCACCACGAATACTTGCGGGTACCGTGAGGCGATTTGGGACGCCTGATTGTTCCAATCGAGCACGGGCCCGATGGTGTCGATGGATGCTTCGGTATTGCCAAAAGGATTGTACAGGGAAGTGTAAACGATCGTAGCCGTCTTGTTGACGCTGCGAATCTGTTTGAGAATCTCTTCATAGTTGACCGCAAGCTGCTTAACAGCTGTGGTCACTTTTTCTTTTTCAATGGTATACAGCCCGCCTGTCTGCCTGAACAAGTCATTGCCGCCTATAGTAAAAAGAATCAGATCGGCTTCGGCGAGCAGCTTCTTCACTTGCTCCTGGGACATTTGCTTGCGCAGATCAGATGATTCCTGTCCATTTATCGCGAGGTTTGTGAACGTAATCGATTGCCCCGATTTTTTCTCCAATGCTTGGCGAACGAGTCCGACATAGCCTTGGCCGTTTGCGTCTCCGGCACCGCGCGTGAGGGAATCCCCTAGCGCGACGACTTTGTGGACACCCTTTTCTGGTAAAGGTGAGGGTGGCTGCTCTTTTTGCGCAGGTGGGCTTGCTGTGGATGGTGCCAGCTGCTGCGGATTCATCGCGAGTACAAACCCTGTCGCAAATAAAAGAAAAGAGAGTAAAGACAAGAGACCTGCCGTGCGCCAAAGAAATTGGCCGGATGTGCGCATCGGGTATCCTCCTATTCGTTATAAAGTCTATGGTCATGGTATAATGTGGATGGACATCTTATGACAGTGTACCATAAACAGAACCCATCGTCAGTTGACGAGGGGAGACTCAGATAGGAGGGCGCACATTGGCCGAAACGGTCCTCTCAGTAAAGGGATTGCAAAAAGCGATTGGCAAAAAGCCGATCATTCATGATATTACGTTTGACGTTTTCGCCGGAGAGGTATTTGGATTTCTCGGGCCGAATGGCGCAGGCAAAACCACCACGATCCGCATGCTCGTTGGATTGGCAAAGGCGGATGGGGGAGACATTCGTATCGGAGGCATTTCCCTTCAGGAAAAGTTTCCGCAAGCGATTGCGCAGGTTGGTTGTATCGTCGAAAACCCGGAGCTGTACAAGTTTTTGACGGGCAGGGAAAATCTGGAGCAGTTTGCGAGAATGAGCGGCGGTATTACGCCTGAGCGTATTGAGGAAATCGTCCGCTTTGTTGATTTGGAGCGGGCGATTGATGATAAGGTAAAAACGTATTCGCTCGGAATGAGACAGCGTCTGGGGATTGCGCAGGCACTTTTGCACCGTCCAAAAATATTGATCCTGGATGAACCGACGAACGGGTTGGACCCGGCGGGGATTCGCGAGTTGCGTCAGTTTATTCGCAAGCTTGCCGAGGAGGAAGGGCTCGCTGTCTTCATTTCGAGTCATCTTCTCAGTGAAATTGAGATGATGTGTGACCGGGTGGCGATTATCAGCCAAGGGAAGGTCATTTCCGTTGGTTTAGTCAAAGAACTGATGGAGCAGTTTGCTGATCAGGTCGATTGGACAATCCCGTCTTCCCATATACAAAAGGCCGAGGAAATTCTGCGAACTTTACCAGCAGTTACAGATGTGTGGGTGGTCAGTGAAGAGCGCCTGAAATCACGCATGGATATAGAAAAAGTGAGCGAGGCTAATCAAGCGTTGGTCAATGGCGGCATACCGGTGATGGGAATTGCAACGAAGACGGTTACACTGGAAGACCTGTTCCTTACATTGACGGGAGGAGGGGGAAGTCATGGAGCAGAGCATAGTGGGGCTCGTACAAAATGAAACCATAAAATTGCTACGTCGGCGCCGGTTTCTCGTCGTTGTGCTGATCTTGGCGATTCTGATTCCGATTTTTACATACGCGCAGTACCGCTCGGTTGTCACTGCACAAGAACGAATGGGGACGACCGACTGGCGCCCGCTATTAACCCAACAAATCGTCGATATGCAAAACAGGCTGGCATCAAGCCGTCTTCCTGAAGAGTGGCGGGATTTTATCAAAGTCAGGATCGCACAGCAGCAATATTATTTGGATCACGACATAAACCCGATGGCGCCCGGTGGACCGACATTTGCCCGTGGCTTTATGGATCAGGCCATTTCGATGTTTTTGCCGATGATAATCGTCGTACTCGCGGTTGACCTCGTATCTTCCGAGTTTAGCGAGGGGACCGTCAAGCTGCTATTGACGCGTCCCGTGCGGCGCTGGAAGGTGCTGACCAGCAAATACATCACGCTGTTGCTGTTTACCTCTCTTACGGTTCTTACGACACTGATTCTTGCCTATTTGCTCTCTGGGGTTGTGTTTGGTTATTCGGGTTGGGACCTTCCTATTTTGACTGGATTTGAAGTATCGGGAGGAGAACTGGAGACTTCTGGGGCTTTCATGCTGCCGCAATGGCAATTTTTGCTGATGCAGTACGGACTCGGCTGGTTCGTCTGCGTCGTGGTTGCAACGGTAACACTGATGGTCTCTGTTTTGGTTCGGAGTGCGGCTGCGGGGATGGGAATAATGATGGCAGCGTTAATTAGCGGAACGATCCTGACGCAGATGGCATCCTCCTGGGAATCGTCTAAATACTTGTTCGTGGTCAATTTGCAGCTTACGGATTATCTCAATGGAACACTGCCTCCGATTAAAGGGATGACGTTGCCGTTCTCGTTGACCGTGTTGAGTGTATGGGCGATAGCAGCGCTGATCATTGCGTACGCGACCTTTATCCGTAGGGATGTCACATCCTAATTTGCCAAATTCCGTTACTTTATTGCAAGTCTGCTCGTCTTTACCATGACGAATGAAAAAGACAGCGAGAGGAGAAAGGCGAAACGGAATGGATGTATTATGGAAAGCAGGCTCGGTTACACTATCTGGCATGTTTGAGCTGTGGGCAGCGATCCCTGTAGGTTTTATGTTGCAGCTACCACCGGTTCTGATCGGTATCTTTAGTGCGGTGGGTGCGATCATCAGCGCAGGTGCTGTTATTTTTGTGGGAGGTTCCTTGCGCAATTGGCTTTTAAAGCGTGTAGAGAAACGGAGCAAGCGGCAGGGGCGTATGTGGCAGATATGGGATAAATACGGAGTGGTCGGCCTTGGTCTCGCTTCGCCGCTGTTAACGGGAGCGCCGCTGGGAGCTGCTATTGGTATCTCACTGGGAGCCCCTACGAAAAAGCTTATGTTGTGGATGTCTGTGGGCATTATTATCTGGAGTGCGCTATTGACGGCAGGAGTGGCTTTTGGCCTTTTGCAATTCATGGTACCAGAAACAAAATAGCTATATGCATGAAAACCGCCCATTTCTGGCGGTTTTTGTTCATGCTCTTCATAATGTGAGTTTGTAGACAATCTCTCCATCATATACGTCTCCCGTTTCTTCAAAACCGGTTTGACTGTATAAATGTCTTGCACCTGCATTATCCGGGCATACGGTCAGGTTGACAAAACGGCTTTGCGGAAAACGGTTCCGTACCATATCCACGATCGCTGCGAGAGCCGCTCTGCCATATCCTTTACCTTGGTACTGGTGATCGATCAAAAAACCGTTGAACCAGTAACACCAATCTGTTGAGGAGTCATAGGTAATCATGACAAACCCAACCATTTCATCAGCGTCATACAAACAGAATGGTTCGTATGCGCAGTTGTCACCATCAGGGCGGATATGAACCTTTGCCAATGAAACGGCGACAGATGGGACAAAGCGCTGCTGCTCATCTTGCACCTGCAAGCTTAATGCATCTTGCCAGTTATCTCTGGTTGTTGGAACCAATCGAATACGAATGTCTTTGATAAGTCTTCACCTCAACCAAGTTGATAGCTTAAGCGTAACCGATCCCGTCTGAAAAATCTTCCTTTTCCGCGTGGGTGTTTTTTCGTAAAATAAACAAGGATTCAAATAGAAAAGTTCCCGAAAGTGAGGTAACTGACATGGACGAGAAAAAAGAAGCGTTGGTCCCTGAACTGGAGGATCTAGTTCATAAATTTACAGAGCTGTTGACAGGAGAAGCGACTCCTGAGCGCGTAGAAATGGTGAAAATATGGTGCTTGTACACGACAATGGCAAAAGCGATGCCGCCGCTGATTCAGCATTGGGGAAGTGAGCCTGAGCATATGGAAGCACGGAATCAAATTCGGGAAATCATTGAGCAAATCAAGCAGTGGAATCAGGAGAAAAATCAAAAGCATTAAAGTAAAAAAAAGACACGATCCTGAAAAGCAGGTCGTGTCTTTTCCAATTGTAGGGAGTTTTTTACGGATTCCACGTGATATGTTTGGTAGCTTCCATTAATTCATTGAGGGTGATTCCGGTTGCTGTCACTACCACATACAACGATTGGTTGTCGGATTGAGCGTTAAAATGAACCGCGTGCTGGGCTGTTGATCCTTTTGAATCCGTTTGATCAAAAGAAACGGCGATAGCTTGCTCTCCGTTGACCGCGAACAACTGAGTAGCGGAGAACGTACCTGGGATCGAGAGACTGCGCTTGCCTTCTGTATTTCGCACAACATCAAGACGAATCCAGTCGTTGTTCCGCTTGTAATCTGCAGTTAAGCGAGTTACCTTTTGACTGGTTTCTGATTCGTATTGAACCGATACCGTACTCATCGCGAACCCATTCGGTGCTTGCGAGAGGGCAGGTACGGGCATATCTGATGCTTGTACAGCGGTGTTGAGATCCGAGAAGGAGGATAGTGTAATGGGTTGCTTCGCTGCCGCTGGCAACGCTGGACCCACTAATGCGTTCTCGGTCATACCGCCATCAGCAGTCTCTGGTTCCGCGTGGGAAGCGATCCCAAAGGTCGTAGGATTCTCAGCAGCAGTACCATTGGCTTCCTTAGCGGCTATATGGTTACCAGTATTTGCTGTCTCCGCTGGAACTTCTGATTTCGCTTTTGCCGCTTGATCAGCCGAGTTCCCCTGTAATCCCCGAGATGCCACGCTGTTCTGCCCGTCTTTATTTCCCGTACGTAGCTCTGGTGAGGCTGTTTTTTCCTCTGGTTTCACCATCGCAATCGCATTGTTCGATTGGGTAGGTGATGCAGGAGGTGCATCTTTTGCAGGTGCAGTCGGAGCGACCTGCGATTGTGAAGCAGCGGACTCTGGACTGCTCTCTGCTTTTTTCATCGTCGGACTATCGGCGGCTGCTGGTAGGGAAGCGATAGCAGGTGCTGGAGCTTGCGGTGCCGATTTTGATTCCGCTTCGTCGAATGCAAGAGTATTCCTGGTGTCTTTCATCCCGCTTTCTTGTATGGCAGCCATTTGAATATTACTCGGTGTCAGCTGTTGGTAGCCGACGAAACCAACTGCAAGCAAGACTGCCGCTGCGCTAACCCAGGCGTATGAAGGGAAGCCTTTGGTCCAACGCTTGTTTGGCTCTGAAATCACTGTGCTTGTTTGTTGCTCTGAAGATGCAGTAGCGGCGTGAGGGGGTACACCTTTTCCGGCGGTCTGGTAGATTGCTTGCATGATTCTGTCTTCCAGGTTCGCTTGAGGCAGTGGAACCTCCTTCAAGAACTGCACCTCCTCTTCTGTTGTCATTTGCGTTTCTATCCAAGCGATGCATTCGTCACAGGTTTCAATATGTGAGTGTGAATCGCTATCTGTTTCATCTAGCCATGCTTTTCTAAATGCCTGGCAGTTCATGTACGAGCCCCCCTTCCTTGCGGGATAACAATTTTGCGAGTTCCTGACGAGCACGCAAGTAACGGACACGAGCTGTAGATTCGGCGATGCCGAGGAGTGTAGCTATTTTTTCAAACGGATATTCGTGCGTACAGCGAAGGACGATCACTTCTCGATAAGAATCGGACAGTAAGGCAAAGGCCTCCTGAATTTCTCGACGTTGCTCTTTTGTCATGAGCGATTCCTGAGGGGATTCGTCCCGTGTATTGGATGGCACATAGGCCAATTGTTCATCCGAGTCATGATACTTTCGGCGACGCAAGAAGTCGATGCTCTTATTTCTGGCAAGCGTATGTAACCAAGAAGAAAATTGGCTGTCCCCGCGGAATGTGGACAATTTTTCATACGCTTTAACAAATACTTCCTGAGTGAGATCCTCTGCATCAGAGCGATTGTTTACCATTTTGTAAATGAAAACGTAGATCATATGCTGATATCGCTGGATGAGGTCGCGATACGCTTCGATGTCGCCTTGAAGAATCCGCTGAATGATTTCGGCGTCGGATTGCATTGAATCTTTGGCCTCCCTTCCCTCTATGAGACGCTGGTTATTCGTAAACGTTTCAGACCAGCGTTTCGCTTTCTATAATATCGTATGGATAGCCTTGTTCGACCAGAAAAAGCTGGCGATGGAGCGAAAACTCCTGCTCTCTCGTATCTCGTGTTACCAATGTATAGAAATGGGCGGTGTTGTCGTCTGTTTTGGGCCTTAAGATACGTCCCAGGCGCTGTGCCTCTTCTTGTCTGGAACCATACGTCCCGGAGATTTGGATCGCGACGTTGGCATCCGGCAAATCAACCGCAAAGTTGGCTACCTTGGATACGATCAGGCGTGTAATTTCCCCTTTTTTAAACTGCGTGTACAAAAGCTCACGTTCTTTGTCCGGTACTTTTCCTGTAATGAGTGGCAGTTGGAGGGCCGTTGCCATCTGCTCAAGCTGATCGATATATTGCCCGATGATCAAAACGCGATCGTGGGCGTGCCTCTCCAATAGCTCGCGGACGACCTCCAGTTTTTTTGGATTTTCCGCTGCAATGCGAAACTTTTGACGGGCGGTTGCATGTGCATAAGCCTCCCGCCACTTCGGCTCAAAGGGGAGTCGAATTTCTCGGCAATGCGCCTCTGCGATCCAGCCTTGCTCTTCCATGACTTTCCACGGAACCTCATACTTTTTGGGGCCAATCAGTGTGAAAACATCTTCCTCTCGCCCGTCTTCCCGAACAAGAGTAGCAGTCAGCCCAAGTCTGCGAGTGGCTTGAATCCCAGAAGTTACACGAAAGATGGGTGCGGGCAACAAATGCACCTCATCGTAAATAATAAGCCCCCAGTCGCGCTCTGAAAAGAGTTTCAGATGAGGAAAATCATCTTCGGCGGTGGGGCGGTATGTAAGAATTTGATAAGTCGCCACAGTTATTGGCTTGACTTCTTTGTTGTCACCAGTGTATTCCCCGACCATATTTGGATCAAGTCCTGTTTTATCCAAGAGCTCTGCGATCCACTGGCGAACCGATGTCGTATTCGTGGTCAAAATAAGCGTAGCTGTTTGCAATTGGCAAATGGCACCAAGCCCAATGACTGTCTTTCCAGCACCACAGGGTAGGACGAGAACGCCGCTTCCCCCGGTCACAGCGCCTCCGGAATAGAAGGCATCGACAGCTTCTTTTTGATAAGGACGCAAAGAAAAAGCTCTGCCACGGGATGTCGTTTCCCGCAAGCTGACTGCACAGGATTCGCCTTCTGTATAGCCCGCCAAATCTTGAACAGGAAATCCGAGCTTGATCAGCTCTTGCTTGATCAGTCCGCGCGCATAGCTCTTGATGACGAACTCATTCTCAAAAAGAGCAGCGATTGATTTATAACTGGTCACCTCTGCTAAAAGAAGCGGGTCTTCACTCATTAATACGAGTTGATCGCCAATGCGTTCCAAACGAAACAAGCCGTATTTTCGCATCGTATCTTCAATTTCTTTGACGATGGTGGGAGGGACACCGTATTTGCTGTAGCTGCCAAGCACGTCTGTTACCTCTTGTGATGTGAGACCGGATGCAGCCGCATTCCAAAGCGATAGAGGGGTAATCCGATACGTATGGATGTATTCTGGGTTCTTGATTAGCTCAGTAAAACCACTGATAGCTTGTCTGGCCTCGGGAAATAAAGGATGCTGTGTTTCCAACAATATCGTCCGATCGCTTTGAACGATCAAGGGCAGGTCTGGACGGTAGGACAATAGACTCACCTCGTAACAAAAGGCATAGGAATCAGCACTATGGTATCACAATCTCAAAAAGAAAGAAAAACGAACAGGTAACATTTTGGCTACGATGGGAAACAATATCCCAAAGCATGGACGGAAAGGATGGCGGGGAGCATGGCAATTTGGGGAAGCGTGTTTAATTTGATCTTGGTCATGATCCTCGTTCTCCTGAACGGGTTCTTTGTTGCGACCGAATTCGCGATCGTAAAAGTAAGAGAATCGCGCATTGCGCAGCTCGCAGCGGAAGGAAACAAGCGCGCTGTTGACGTCGAGAGGGTCCTGCGCAATTTGGATGCCTACCTCTCTGCATGCCAACTTGGGATTACGCTGGCTTCATTAGGGCTCGGTTGGCTGGGAGAGCCTGCCGTCGCGCATCTTCTGCATCCAGTTTTTCGTTACTTCCATTTAAATGAAACGGTTGTTACCAGTATTTCCTTTATTATCGCTTTTTCGGTGATTACGTTTTTGCATATCGTGCTGGGGGAGCTGGCTCCAAAGACATTGGCTATTCAATACTCCGAAAAGGTGGTACTGGCGGTAGCGAAGCCGATCCAACTGTTTTACAAAACCATGTATCCCTTCATTCAAATGTTGAACTGGGCCGCGAGTCGTTTTCTCGCGCTCTTTCATATATCGTTGGAGCCACATCAGGAAGCACATACAGAAGAAGAGATTCGCATTCTTGTCAATGAAAGTCATAAAAGCGGCTTGATTGATCAAACCGAACTGATGCTGGTCGATAATATTTTTGATTTCTCGGAGACGATGGCAAGAGAAATCATGGTTCCCCGTACGGATATGGTTGTCTTGAACCTGCGTGATCCCTTCGACGAAAACGTCAAGCATGTCCAAAACGGACGGTTTACCCGTTATCCAGTAGTGGATGGTGACAAGGACCATGTTGTCGGTAGTTTGCACATCAAGGATATGCTGACAGGGCTGTTAGAAGGAGAGAGCCATGACCTTCAGACCTTCATGCGCCCGATTTTGACGGTACCGGAGACGATCTCGATCAGCCGGTTGTTGACCATGCTGCAAAAACAACGAGGTCAGATGGCGATTATCATTGATGAGTATGGAGGGACTGCCGGGCTCGTGACCCTCGAAGATATAATGGAAGAAATTGTTGGTGACATTCAGGACGAGTTTGACGATGAACGCCCAGAGGTAGAACGCAGTGACGGCATGCTGTCATTGGACGGGCGTATGTTATTGGAAGAAGTGGGCGATTATCTGGACATCGAATTGGAGTCGAGCGATGTAGATACGCTAGCGGGCTGGATCTACATGCAGATCGACCATCCGCCGCGCGTGGGGGATCGGGTAAAAGAAGGAAAGTACGAATTTGTCGTGGGAGAGGTCGACCATTACAGAATCACCAGGGTATATGTGAAGAAAGTCGGCAAAGCAGAGGAAGAAATCAATTCCACGTAAGGGAGGAAAGGGGGCTTCTCAATGCGTAATATAATTGCTATAATGGGACACAAGTTGCATAGATGGCAATGAGCCTAATTGCTTAGGGTGATTAGAGCAGCTGAGAGTAGAGACTAGAGGAGGAAGTACAGATGAGACGAGCAGTCAGTATGGTACTGACCGCATTGCTGGCGTTTTCTTTGGCAGCATGTGGCAACGAAACAGGTGGAAAAACAGAGACAGCAGCAACGACAGGCCAAGGGCAAACAGTGAAGCTGGGGCTGACGCAATTCGTGGAGCACCCTGCGCTGGATGCTATTCATAAGGGAATTTTGGATGGTCTGAAGGATGCTGGCTATGAAGAGGGCAAGAACTTGGAGGTAGACTCCCAGAACGCCCATGGTGATATGAACAATACAGTCTCGATCGCACAGAAGTATGCCGGAGATAAAAAGGATATTGTCGTAGCGATTGCGACGCCATCCGCTCAGGCTGCAGCCAAGGCGATTGCTGACAAACCTGTTATTTTCAGTTCTGTAACAGACCCGATCTCGGCTCAACTGGTTGGCAGTCTGGAGAAGCCAGACAAAAATGTGACCGGGACGTCCGATAAAGTATCGATGGAACAACAATTGAAGCTGGTAAAAACCTTCCTGCCTGAGCTGAAAAAGCTGGGTGTGATCTATACGACCTCCGAAATCAACTCAGAGGTACAGGTCAAGGAATTGGAAGACGCAGCGCAAAAAGAAGGCGTAGAAATCATCAAGGCAGGCATTTCGCAGCTATCTGAAGTGCAGCTGGCAGCTCAAGGGCTTGCTAGTAAAGCAGATGCCATTATTATCCCAATTGACAACACCGTTGTATCTTCGTTTGAAGCGGTACTCGGAGCAGCAGAGGAAAACAAAATCCCTGTATTTGCTTCTGATACCGATACAGTGAAACGTGGAGCGGTTGCTACGTATGGGATTGATTACTACCAAATCGGTAAACAAACTGGCGATATGGCTGCCCGTATCTTAAAAGGGCAAAGTGTTGCTGATACTCCTGTAGAGATTTCGAAACAAGCTGATTTGTATATCAATGAAACAGCTGCTGCAAAGTTTGGGCTCACTATTACTGAGGCACTCAAACAACAGGCGAAAGAAATCATCAAGTAAAAAGAGAGCGTCATGCTCTCTTTTTATTCTTTTAAAACCGTTTTATCCATGTTAAACTGTAGAAAAAAATTCACGAGGGGGAATTCACTAAATGTTCAAACAAAAGAAGAGTATTAAAATTTTTCAGAGTTTTTTATTTCCTTTATTGCTTTTGTCTGTTACCGCTTGTGGACAGCAAAGTGCTACCCCTGCAAACAATTCTACACCAGCTCCTTCGACCATGACGGCACCTGCTCCGTCTGAGACTAAGCAGCTGACAATTGGAATCTCCCAATTCGTTGAACACCCTGCTTTGGATGCGGCTAGAGAGGGCTTTATCAGCCAACTGGCTAAAAACGGTTACGAAAAGGACAAGCAAGTAAAAATCGACGTGCAATCCGCGCAGGCTAGCATGGATACAGCCATTCAGATTGCCCAAAAATTCGAGGCTGACAAAGTAGATTTGGTATTGGCCATTGCGACTCCAACGGCACAGGCTGCCGCACAAACCAGTAAAGAAATTCCGATCCTGTTTACTGCGGTAACAGACCCGGTAGAAGCTGGTCTGGTAGCTGCGATGGACAAGCCGGGAGCGAACGTAACCGGTACATCGGATATGAACCCTGTCGAAGAGCAATTGAAGCTGATCAAAGAAATGAAAGCTGATGCGAAATCTGTTGGAATCATTTATAGTTCTGGTGAAGTCAACTCGAAAGTACAGGTGGATGCGGCAAAAGCTGTAGCCGGCAAGCTTGGTTTAGAAATTAAAGAAGCGGCGATTACGAGTGCGACAGAAGTGAAGCAAGCAGCTGAGTCCATGGTGGGCAAAGTCGATGCTTTCTACGTACCGACTGACAACATGGTCGTATCTTCGATTGCAGCTGTGATCGGTGTGGCTGAAGCACAAAAAATTCCGGTCATCGCTGGTGAAGAAAACTCTGTGAAGAGCGGAGCGATTGCCACTTACGGGATCGACTACACGAAGCTTGGCGAGCAAACAGCTGATATGGCAACGAAAATCCTGAAGGGTGAAGCGAAGCCAGCTGATATGGCTGTTGAAGTGCAAGCAGACATGAAGCTCGTATTGAATAAAAAAGCAGCGGAAAAAATGGGTGTGACGATTCCGCAGGCCATGCTCGACCGTGCTGGGCAAGTGATCGAGTAATAAATGCAGTAATTGGAGGATTTCTTCTATGAATCAACTGGCAATAATGGGAGCCATTGAGCAAGGTTTACTATTTGGTATCTTGGCTCTCGGTGTATATCTGACCTTCCGAGTCCTAAACGTTCCTGACTTGACCGTAGATGGTAGTTTTGCCTTGGGAGGCGCAATCGCAGCCAAATTCATTATCGATGGCACCAATCCGTTTCTGGCAACTCTGCTGGCTTTCATCGTAGGTGGTTTGGCAGGAGCTTTTACGGGCGTCTTGCATACCAAAGGAAAGATTAACGCACTCTTGGCGGGGATCTTGACCATGATCGCCTTGTACTCGATCAATTTGCGTGTCATGGGAAAAGCGAATTTGCCTCTTTTGCGGGAAGATACTTTGTTCACTTATGTGAAGGATATGGGCATTCCGAACCTGGCCGTAGGTGGAGTTACCTTGCTGTCTGGTGTAGCAATCATCTTTATCGTAGGTGTTCTGGTGTTGAAGCTCATCATCGACTGGTTCCTGCATACGGATATGGGTCTGGATTTGCGTGCGACAGGTGACAACTCGAAGATGATCCGCAGCTTTGGGGTAAATACGGATTCGACAACGATTATCGGGTTGGCTCTCTCCAATGGCTTGGTAGCTTTAGCGGGTGCGTGGGTAGCCCAATACCAAGGCTTTGCGGATGTAGGAATGGGGATCGGGATGATCGTCATCGGTCTCGCTTCCGTTATTGTCGGGGAAGTTTTGTTTGGCAGCTCTTCGATTTTCCGAGTGACGCTTGCTGTCATTCTCGGCTCGATCGTATACCGCTTGGTCATTGCACTCGCTCTGGATGCAGGACTCAATCCTTCTGACATGAAGCTGATTACTGCGCTGATTGTTATCATTGCCCTGACCGTCCCAACTGTGGCAAAAGGCATCTGGAAAAAGCAAGCGGTACGTTCGGCAAGGGGAGGAAGCAGCGATGCTTAAAATTACAAACGTCAATAAAGTATTCAACGCAGGAACAGTGAATGAAAAGATCGCGCTTCGAAACGTAAATCTGCATGTTAAGAAAGGGGAGTTCATCACCGTTATTGGTAGCAATGGTGCCGGTAAATCGACGATGATGAACATGATCTCCGGCGGACTTACGCCAGATAACGGGAGCATTACGATTGATGGCAAAGATGTCACGCGCTTGGCGGAGCACCAACGTGCAGGTCTGATCGGCCGAGTGTTTCAGGACCCAATGGCAGGTACAGCGCCGAACATGACGATTGAGGAAAATCTGGCAATCGCATTGGGGCGGGGAAGACGTCGTACACTTGGATTTGGGGTGAATAACCAGAAGCGAGAGCTGTTCCGTGAGCAGCTCAAGCAGCTGGATCAAGGGCTGGAGAACCGTTTGAAGACCAAAGTTGGTTTTCTCTCAGGGGGACAGCGTCAAGCGCTGAGCCTGTTGATGGCTACCTTCACGGAGCCCAAGATTTTGCTTCTCGATGAGCATACAGCAGCGCTTGACCCAAAACGGGCGCAGCTCATTGTAGAATTAACGGAAAAAATCGTGGAGCGCTATAAACTGACGACAATCATGGTCACGCATAATATGGAACAAGCGTTGAACATGGGGAATCGTCTGTTGATGCTCCACGACGGGGGAATCATCCTCGACATTCCGGATGAGAAAAAACGGACGATGAAACCGCAGGATCTGCTTCGAGCATTCGAAACAGCTCGCGGTGGAGAAAGCTTCAGTGAAGATCGCTTCTTGTTAACCTAATCGGATCGAATCAGCCTTCCTGTTCAAGCGGGGAGGCTTTTTCGTTGGTAGAAAGATACACGTACATGAACCCGGCACCGATTAGTAGGATGCCTGCGACAATGGTGAAAAGCATCATGCCGCCATAATTTAGCAAGACAAGGCTGCCCAAGTAAGGTCCGCACATGCGGGAAATATCCCAGTGGGTTCCTGTAATCGCGAAGTACCGCCCGCGCATTGTGACAGGCGATATCCGGGTGACGAAGGCCATCAATTGAGTCAGTCCAATACTTTCTCCGATGACGAGCAACACTTGCAAGGCGAGAAGGACAGGTACGTTGTCGATGAAGGCGTAGCCCAAGGATACGATGAGAAAACAGATGTACGAGCCGCTAATCAACAGGCGAGCCGACAAGTGCTGGGTCCATTTGACAAGCAAATACTCGAACAGAAGCAGCAGGCCCCCTTTTACTGCAATGAGCAAGGCGAGTGTTTGCAAATAGTCCGGCAGCGTATACTTCAGATGAAGCTGAAGATTCGTCTCGGTTTGCGAGTAAAACAAACTGATCGGCAAAGATAGCAGCATAATGGCAAAGGCTGGTCGATAAGCATGCCAGAAACCGCGTGAACGTACGCCTTCTGCTTCTTCGACAGGAGCTTCTGGCAGCGGAGTTTGCGGGATTTTCCACCAGACGGCAAGAGCGTAGATCAAAAGCGAGATCGCAGTAAACAAAAATGCCATAGCAGGATCGTACTTATAAATAATGACTCCGACTAAAGGTCCCAATGCGGCACCAATACTGCTAGAAGTACTGAGAAGGGCAAAGGCACCGGCCATTTGTGCAGAGGAAATCGTATCAGCGAGATGTGCGCGGCTGACAGGGATAAACAGGGAGCGGCCAGCTCCGTTGATGATGTACAGGATCGCAAAGCCCAGCATGGAGTCTGCCCAAGCCATTCCCAACATGGCGAAGCCTTGCAAGAAAAGGGCGAGTAGCATGATTGTTTTTCGGCGATAGCGGTCCGTGATTCCACCAGCAAATAGTGTCAGCAAAATCTCGGAGAAGGGCTGCAAACCAATGACGAGCATGGTCATGGTGACAGAGCCGCCAATATTCTCGCTCAGGTACAATACGAGAAACGGGGCGATCATGGCGCTGGATAGCGAGGTGAGCGTTTCGCCGAACAAACGGACCCAGAGCAGTGTCGGATACGCAGCAAAGAAACGACGGAGTGCATGAGGAATGTGTGACATAAGAAAATCCTTTCTTTCGGCTTTTTCCGGTTAGTTGGTGTTTTTAAAATTGTAAGGTGGCAAAGACCGGAGAAAAAGCGTACGATTAGGCGAATAGCTTTTTCATGTTTTATGGGCGAATTGGTGGTGGCAGGATGCAACTCGTTGAACAATACATGCGTTTATGTGCGGGACGGCCTAATGAAACGATAGGGCATCCGCTTGACATATCATTAGCTGAGGTTGCTTCGATTTTGTTTTGTACTTTGCGGAATGCGACCTTGACTTTGAAAAAAATGCAAAATCAGGGATGGGTAGTCTGGCAGCCGGGGAGAGGGCGAGGAAATCGATCTGTATTAACATGCTTGCTAGTGCCCGAAGATCTGATCATGAGCGTAGCCAAAGAACTCGTGCAAAAAGGGGAGATTCGTGCTGCACGGGATATGATCGACGAATATAGGGTGAATTTCCCGGTTTTGGGTGAAAAATTTTCACGATGGATGAATAGTCAGTTTGGACATCGTGTAAAGCGGGAAAAGGGAGGTAAGGGCAGAGTCGATACCTTGCGTTTGTTTTACAGTCGACCATTCGCAGGGCTTGATCCGATTCATATTCTCCTGCGCTCCGAGTCCCATATGGTCAAGCAGCTATTTGATTCTCTGGTCCATTTTGATCCACTCACGAGACGGATTGAACCCGCTATCGCTTTTTATTGGGAGGCTAGTGAGGAAGGAAAGCAGTGGACTTTTTTCTTGCGGAAAGGTGTTTTATTCCATCATGGCCGTCCACTTGTTGCCGATGATGTGCGCTTTTCCTTGCTTCGTTTGATGGAGCATTCCTATAAACATCGCTGGCTAGCCGCTTCAATCGAATCGATCACCGTCAAAGATGACTACGAATTGACGATCTCTTTGCATATGCCCGATGAATTGTTTTTACAGGCACTGAGCAAGGAATACATGGCGATAGTCCCTTGTGATTACGTGCTGGAGATGGGGGAGCAATTTGCGCAAATGCCAGTAGGAACGGGGCCGTTTCGAGTTGTCCGCAACGACGATTCCATGCTCGTGCTGGAAGCGTTCACGCCTTATTTTGGTGGAAGGCCCTTCTTGGACCGAATCGAAATCTGGTGCGTACCTGGAATGGCAGCAGAAGCACAGGCAGATGAGAGCTTGTTATCCGTAACGGCTCTGGAGGATCATCGGGATACGAGCTTTCTGACATGGAGTGACATTGGACGATTGGAAGATTGTTTTCAATACGTCAGCTTGAATGGAGCAAAAAATGGCCCGCTGTCACATCGCGAATTTCGGAGTCTCATGGTGGCTATCATTTGTGGACAAGCCTTGAGACAAGAGCTACAGGGAACGAGGGAGCATGCAGTCATCTGGGGTAAAACTGATTCGTTCCAAGAACAAAGAGAGGTGCCGGATTCACAGGAGTTCGTTCGTATTTTCAAAGAGAGCGGCTATCAGGGAGAGGCGCTGTCGCTCTATACGTATCCAGACTCCGATCATATAGAAGATGCCCAGTGGATTCAGAAAACGTGCAAGGAATACGGAATTGCCATAGAGATCAGGTATGCATCCCCGGAGGAGCTTGCCTCGCCTTTGTTATTACAAGAGGCCGATTTAGTTGTGGATAGTGCGAATGTAGATGAAAGGGAGGAGCTCTCTTTACGAGAATTTCTACACGCTGGTGCGTTGAGTATTTCTCATCATTTAGATCCGCATGGAAAGGAAGAGATTGCGTATTGGATGAACCGCATGTCGTGCGTCCAAACAGCACAAGACCGACAAGCTTGCGTGGACAGCATCATGCATACGCTTGTGGCTTGCAGTACGTTTATCCCACTGTATTCGAATCGGGTAGAAATGCTTGCACATCCACGGTTATCTGGTGTGAGCCTGGATGCCTATGGCTGGATTGATTTCAGGCGCATTTTTGTTAGGGAATAGCATAAATTTGTCACATAATCATGTGAAACCGCTTTCGTTTTTCATCGTATTATCGTATGTAGATATTTATTATGCTCATAAAGTTTTTTGAGGAGGAACTATGCCGGTGTATACCAAAATCGAAAAGGACAAACACATTTTGTTTGCGTCCATTCGCTTGATGATCTGCGTCGGGCACGCTGACGGTTATATAGGAAATAAAGAAATGGACCGTATTCATGAAATCGTGAATTCGGAGCATTTTACATTGAAAGAACGACAAATTTTAATGGATGATATGGACTATCCAAAGCGTCCGGAAGTGATCGTGGAAGACCTGGTAGCCATGACCCAGGCTGAAAAGCTCGTTATGATGCGCAAGCTCTACCACATGGCATTGATCGATCGGAAGCTATCCGCGTCGGAGACAAAAGAGATTGCCCGCATCGCTTGCCTGATCGGAATCTCGGAGGAAAAGCAGCGTCAAGTAGAAGAGTGGATTCGCGAAGGGATTGTTTGGCGCGAACGATGGAAAGATATTGTAGAAGAATAGCCGGGGCCCCAATATGATTGGGGTCCTTTCGTTTGAGGAGGAAGCTTGGCGCAGCCTCGTTTTCTACAGTACAATAAGAAAAATAACGTCTCAGCAAGTGGCAACGCTATGGATGAAGGAGGAGACCCTATTTTGCGGATCTTGGTTACGAATGATGATGGCATCGATGCTCTTGGTATCAAGCGGTTGGTAGAAGCTTTGCTCACTTTGGAGGGAGCGGAAGTCTATATCGTAGCACCGGTCGAAGAGAAAAGCGGGGTCGGACACGGAATCACTTATCGGAGTGCCCTCTCGCCCGAACAGCGTGATTTTTACGGAATGCCGGTGAAAGCGTGGGCGGTCAATGGCAACCCTGCAGACTGTGTAAAAGCTGCTTACCATCTCCTGTTTGAACATGGGAAAAAGCCGGATATTGTATTCTCGGGGATTAACGTCGGGACGAATCTCGGTCGTGATATTTATTACTCCGGTACGTGCAGTGGTGCCAGAGAAGCAGTAATCTTGGGGGTTCCTGGTGTTGCCCTTTCCTATGATAACTGGTTCGACCAAGACAACTATGGCGATGTAGTGGAGATGATTCGTCCGCTTGTAAAAGAGTTCAGCGATCGCGCGGTCAAAGGAGAACTGGCGTCAGAGGTATTCTGGAATATCAATATCCCGCATGTACCGCTGGCTGAGGTAAAAGGAATGGTTCCGGCCACCCTGTCCATGAACCACTATGAAGACAAATATAGCGAAGAAGCGGAAGGCTATTATTTGGCCCGTGAGTATCCTCAAGTCATGCCACTTGCGGAGCCGCTGGACTATGATTTGCTCAAGCATGGCTATATTGCGATTACCCCTGTCCACATTGACGCGACAGATCGGACTCTCTTGCAACAAATGGACAATTGGGCATTGCTAAAAGCTTGGGGAAAACAGGAGGAATAACGTATGAACGACGATTTTTTTCCTCCGCTAACCCCCGATGACACCCTGTGTTCTCCAGATGAGTCAACACAGGGAGAGGTGCTCGATCCAGTGGTTTATCACGATTTGTACAAGCTGGCAGAGGAAGAGGGGCTTCCTTACTTTGTCCGTCTTAGTGGCACTGGGGAAGTGGAGCTGTATTTGGTGTTCGAATCGGTGGATGCTTTCAGCGAGCAGACGAGAGATGCCGTTTCGCTCGAATTCAAGACGTATCAAAATAAACTGCTCGCGGTCATTTGGACACTGTCGGACCCGTTGAATCCACTTGGGTTTCCCTTGACGTTCGACATAGCGCGTGCGGATGAGCGAAGCATGGCATTGAGATTGATCGAGCAGCCGTATACTTCTTTACACTACTTGGCTTACGCGGATTGTGAGCTTACCCACATCTATTCCGAGTCGATTTCTTTTTCGCCAGCGGAAGTGGCCCGTACGCATGAGATGATTCAGGCGCTTTATGAGGGAACACCCGATACACTCCCAGAAGAGGTGCAGGTGCGTGAGGAAGAGATCGAAAGCATCTCAGCGATGAGCTTGCCTGCATCTGTTTTTACAGAATCCGGGATGGCCTTCGTATTGCGTTACAAGCACATGAGAGATGTCCATGGGGAAGAAGGAGCGCAGCATTTATTGATGAGCACTGTGCAGCAAGCAGTATGGGTCATGCGCAGGCACGCCCGCAGCGAGGTCCGGAATACGTCGTTTACTGTATGGGCTGCGGAAGCGGGCGATTACGCGATGCTCGTGCTGACACCAAGTCTCTCGCATTTATTCGAGGTCGTTCATATGTCAGAGGATGAAGCGAATCCGTTCTCGCGCTTTTTGATGACCTTGCCGGAGTACGTGCAGACGCAGGACGCTTCTCCCTTGCAGTTGGGAGCCTATCCACTATTGCGTTATGAGAACGGTCGCCTCTATCATTTGGAGCTGGATGAAGAGGTACAGAACCGACTCGCGCAGGTGTTTGCGAAAGCGTTTCCGGGAATGCCTGTCCCTTACCTGTAATTGTTGAGAGATTGTGAAAAAAGACTCTCCCCGGAATTTTTTCGTCTTCGATGAAATATGGGTAAATAAGTCATTTTTCAACAAAGGATATGACAAGCGGGAATTCGAATTAGGTAAGACAGACATTCCATTGGGGAGAGGTGACGACGATGTACGCTGTTGAACCCAATTTGTTCCAGGCTGTTTCTGAATGCGCCCACCGTTTTCAAGGGGAGGTTGAGCAACTGGCACAACGTCATGCACTTACAATCGAAGGAGGGCTTCCTGCCTTGGAGTTGCAAGTACATCCGCAGTTTCAGGCTTTGCTCGAGTACAATCTGTGGGGAGAAGCCGGTTTAGTTGTTATCCATGGGAAATTACATAAGCGCGATCACGTTTGGACAGATTCGTTTTCTGTTATGATGAAGTTTTCTTTGACGCATGATCCGAGTATCGATATCGAAGGAAAGAAGCAACGCATTGAAGAGTTTTTATACGGGGAAGGAGAGTACTTCTGGAATATCCCTCCCGCTGGCCATGTGGGTCACAGTGAGCTGACCCTGCGCTTTACCTATCAGCCTGGAACGAATCGTCTTGCGGAATATGTCAGGAGTGTTTTGGGAATCGTAACCGGAAAGATGATGGCTGCCTAACGCGGCATGAAAGAGAATGGCTCTCCGTCACAGGAGGGCTATTTTTTTCGAAGGAGGACAGAAATGCGCTTATTCATAGCACTGGATATTCCAGCTGAAGCTGCCGCTTATATTGCCGATGTTCAAAAACGGTTGAAGCAAGATGTGACGGTGGACAGGTGGCAGTCTCTCGCTAATTTGCATTTGACTCTGCATTTCCTTGGAGAAGTGGATGAATCGCTCGTACCCGCTATCTGTGAGGACATGGATATTGTCAGCGCGATCATCCAGCCAATTACCCTGTGTGTTGGCGGCTTTGGGGTTTTTCCGAATGCCCTGCATCCACGTGTGCTCTGGCTGGGATTGCGCGGTCAGCTTTCTTCTCTCAAGCAGCTGCATTTATTGTTGGGCAGAAGGTTCGAATTGCACGAAGGCTTGTCCTACGATCGGAAGCGGTATCGGCCGCATATTACGCTTGCACGTGGTCCGCATCGCAGTGAGGATGAGCTAGCCCTCTTGGATTGGAATGAACGTTATTTAGCTCAGGAGCCGCCACAATGGAAGGCACGGCATGTCCATTTGTATCGTTCCGAGCTCTTGCCGAAGGGCGCGGTACATACGATTATCCACACGAGCACGTTTGATAAAGATCACAGCAAAAAACAAGCGTTGCCTGAATAGACTAAGAAGAAAGGATCAGGGAAGCCTTCCAGAAAGCGGTGGAAAACGGATGGGTGAGTTCACGACCGGCATTCTTTATCCACGCAAATACGAACCGAAAGTACTGATTGCCTTATCCAAGACAGAGCAGCCATACTTCCACAGAAACGTCAACAGCGACTGGAATGCATTTTTCCTGCAGGATGAGTGGCTGGAAACCTCCATGACGATTGATTTTTTGCTGAGACTGTCCAAGCAATTCGTTCCCCTCCTCTGGTTTCATGACGCTGAGGACAACGGCTGGGGCTTTCGCTTGTTCGATGCAGGCTTCGAGGTTGCGTCAGCGACAATCAGCTACTCGCTCGATGTGGAAATGGCGGAAGCCGAGTTTGGCAGGCTTTACCCAGAGATTGACCTGCAGGAAGGAATTGTAGACAGCGAGGACGTTCGGCAAAAGTATGAAGACATACTGGAGAGGGTAGTGCGTTCGGAGTTGTATCGGCGCGAGGTAGGTAAGGGGATCACACGTATCAAGCCGCAGTCGTTTAGTCGGATCGTGGGTCCGAAGCAGATTCAGCAGTTACGTTCCCTTTTTGATTTGCAGTTGTTGACGAACGTCGATGACGACACAGGGGCTTCACTGCTGTACGACTCGGTTGACCTGTTCAAAGAAATTTTGGGAATCGAAGAGATGGTGTGGGTCAACTTTGCGTATTTAGCAAGCGGAGGAAGAGAGTAGCCCAGTGCATCTTCGCACTGGGCTTTACACTGCCGCTTACTTCTTTTTCCACTGTCCAAAAATTTCATCCACATCAAGCAGCATGATCAGCTTGTCGTTCAAACGGGCAATACCGTGCAAATACTTGCCCTCTACACCAGCGATAATGGGTGGTGCAGGCTCGATCAAGCTCTCCGGAATATTCATGACCTCAGAGACCGCATCCACGATAATCCCGATGTTCAACCCATCCATCTGCAAGTCGACAAAGCGAGTGTCATCCGTTTCTTCCATAGGTTCCAAATCAAACATTTTCCGCAAGTTGATTATCGGTAAAATCCGCCCACGCAGATCAATGACTCCTTCGACATAAGGTGGAGATTTAGGAAATCGTGTAATGGGCAGCGGCTTGATAATCTCACGTACGAGCGAAATCGACAGTCCGTAATATTCATTCCCCATTTTAAACAAAATCTGTTGGTCAACAGCTGCTTCTGCTTCCCAATCCGAACCGTTGCTTCTTTTTGTCATTTCCATATGCATGATTCCTCCCCGAACCGCTTTCCATGTCTTTACCCATATTGTACCATGGACAAACCTACTCAGGACGTTTTTTTGTCTTAGGCAAAGACTTATGAACGATTCAAGAGGATTGATTGAAAGACAAGCACTATTATGGTTCACGAAGGTCGTTCAATGAAATTCCTTGCTCGAGCGCGAAATCAAAATCATCCACATCGTAAAATTGAACAGGCACGATATATTCCAATATCCGATCCTGATAATCAGGCTGGTCTGTGAGAAGTGGGGCCTCAAATTTCATGGCCGTCAACAATAGCTGTGTCTCTACGGGATCAAATATCTCCCCCCACATGGCGTTGTCCTCTACTTTTACCACCGTCAGGGTAACGCCGTTCGGAAAAGAAAAGGGAACCTTGGACCATGGGGCTATCAGTCCTTTTTCCATTCGCTTGCGATTGAATGGATCGGCAAAAAACTGGCTCATTTCTTTCATAATCCGTCGGACATACTGATCATCAGCAGAGTAGGGCATGATAGGTTCAGGACTCTGGATAAATTCGTCCAATTCATAGATTGTCGACGCGGGTATCAGATATTCTACTGGTTGCGATGGGACCATCAACTCCCCGTAGATAGCCAACATGATCGCTTCTATAACGAATTGTTTCGACATTTCGACAACCCTCCTCGTTACCATCATACAAAAAATCAGGGGCACCGTACAAGGGTGGCGAGTAGGGCTCAAAAAGTTCAGGGAGGGTGCATCCTTTGTTTGAATCTGCTTTTTTTTCGTCGCTGCTACTCATCATAACCATCAACCTCGTATTAAGTGGAGATAATGCGGTGGTCATTGCCATCGCTTGTCGGAAGCTCCCTGTCGAACAACGAAAACAAGCCATTTTGTGGGGGACGTTTCTTGCTATCATCGTACGCGTGATCGCTACAATTCTTGCTGTTTATTTGCTGAAAATCCCGTATTTGTACCTGATTGGCGGAATCATTCTGCTATGGATCAGTTACAACCTGTTGCGCGAGGACGAGCGAGAGGAAGCAATCAACTCGAGTGAAGACTTGGTTCAAGCGGTCAAGACGATTGTCGTGGCAGATGTAATGATGGGACTGGATAATGTGCTCGCTATTGCGGGGGCAGCGCAAGGAGATATCGTCCTTATCGTGCTGGGCCTCTTAATCAGTGTGCCTCTCATGGTTTTTGGTAGCCAGCTTATTTTAAAGGCCATGGAGCGCTTTGTATGGCTTGTTTATGTTGGTTCAGGTGTGCTGGCAGTGACAGCGGCGAATATGATTCTCATGGAAAATACGGTGCGTGAGTGGATCGCAGGGAGGAGTTGGCTCGAATATGCGATCAAAATCGGGTTGGTCGCTCTCGTGTTAGTTGCGGGGTATTTGCAACGTACGAAAACAACACGTACCCACGCATGAAAAAACTGAGATGTATAATGAATCTCAGCTTTGTCTTTGGGCTATAAGGTTTTGACGATCGTCACGCTCATCCATTCTTTATCGTACAGATCGATTTCATAGGGGCTGGCTACGTCAGATCCATCTTCATTGGTTAAAATACGGATCGTGGGCCGATTCACTGCCAATGGATTCACTTTGGAAACGACCCCAGTATGTCCTGTACTCAGCAATACAGTAGAAGCAATTGGATAAATGGCGACGTGCTGCAAGAATAGCTTGAGCAGGTCGAGGTCGAAATAGGTGTTTCCTGTAGCGAACAGATACTCGGTAGCATCACTCGGCGAGTAGCTTTTCCGAAATGGACGCGGGGAAACTAAGGCATCGTAAACATCCGCGATTGCCACGATGCGTGCATACTCGTGAATGTTTTTCTCACAGAGCTGACGGGGGTATCCTGTTCCGTTGTATCTCTCGTGGTGCTGCAGCGCACAGTGTGCGGAGACGACCGAGATATTATGTTGATTCCGCAAAATATTGAAGCCTTCTTCGGTATGGTATTGGACACGTTGCCGTTCTTCTGCGCTTAATTCAGTACGCATGGTCCAGAGCTCCTTAGGAACCTGTGTCATACCGATGTCGAACAAAAGCGCACCAATGCCCAATTCCATCATCTGCTGCTGGTTGTAGCCTTTGGCCATCCCTACCACACCAGATAGAACGGCGACATTGACAGCGTGATGAAAAAGGTAACCGTCCAATACATGAAGACTGGACAGGTTGACCAAGATGTCTTTGCGACTACTCAAGTCTTGAAAGATTTCCCGAAAAACCTTTTGAAAACTGCTCCCGAAATCAGGTACGGACGTACGGCGCTTGATCTGCGGCTGATCCATGAGGGTGGTCATTGTTTTGTACACGGCATCCACGGCTTCTTTACGTGTCTCATCGCGGATTACATCTTCCGGCATGATATCTTCTGTGTGCTTGTCTTGGATGTAAAGGGTATCAATCCCCAATTGAACAAGTCGTTCAATGTAACGGGGAGTTAGTTGTACCCCGATCCCCAACAGAACGTTCCCATTTTCCTGAAATATGCTCTTTGCGATGATATCGCCTGGCTTTACCGAAGTAACATGCAATTTTCTCACAACGAAAGCCCCAGTCCTTTTTTGATAGAATGTAAATAGTCCTGATTTTCAGTCAGTTCATATAGTTCCATTTTATCACAATTGAACAGAGGGAGACTACCGCTGTTGAAGGACTTCTTTTAATTGTCATTTTCTTCCTTGCCCATATTCTTTACTGTTCTGCTGCGCGATCTGAACGGGTAAACCAGCGGAATGGATTGAGTGACCAGCGAGGCTCGTAGCGGGCATAGCGCTCCTTGCGACGAGTCAAGCGTTGTTGCATAAGATCCAGTTCAAAAGTAACACGGCGCATTTCTAAGCGGAGGGACTCTTGCATTTCTTCAATGTCCGCAATCTTTTCCAGAATGGTTGATTGCATATGATTCATAGAGGAGAGCTGAGTGAGCTCCTGCTGAAATTGGACGAGTGTCTCGTGGACTGTCATTTCCACTTCTCGCATGCCCGTTCCCAGCTTGTTTGTGGCGCTGAGTGTAACGGCGGTTTCTTCCGCACCTGCGAGTTCTTCTTCCATGAGCATTTCTTCGAACAGGCGACCTTCTTCTATCAGTTGGCGCTGAATATCTTTTAACGAGCTGTTGCCGTTGTCTTTTCTTTCCTTCACTTCCTTGAGTAGTTCAAAGCCTGCTTCGCTGATCAAATAGTGACCCTGCGGATTTTTTAGACGTTCCTGAGCAGGTACGAACAAGTCCAGCCAGTTACGCAGTGTACGAACATGCACATCAAGGCGATCAGCTACCTCTTTTGAAGCCATCCAAACCTGTACATCCATCCCGAATCACTCCTTTTTTTCCTCTCGGTATTCCCGGTGGACTCATTATAGCACCAAAATTTTCCGGGTAAGAGAGAATCGACAAAGGTTCTAAAAACTAGTGATCTTTCGTCCGATTCGGACAGCTCGTCGTATTTTGTCTAAATTGGCTGTCTGCTCATAATGACCGGGACAGGCGCGTACATATGGAAGGAGTAAGCATGTTTTTGCTCGTTGGGTGAGGAGAGGACCGGATGATGCAATCTGTTTTCTGGATTGTCCTTTTGACTGCTGCCTTGGCGAGCAGTATCGGGGGACTGCTGTTATGTTTGCGTGCCTGGTCATCCGAGGCATTGTTTGCGATGATCAGTGCAGGGGCTGGGCTGCTGCTGGCGATTACGCTGCTGGATTTGATGCCGCATGTGTTTTCTGACAAGAGCTTGTGGTTGATGCCTTTTGTGCTCGTTGGCTTTGTTACGCTTTTTGCTCTGGAGTTAATCAGCAAGTCGAGCGGAGAGTTTGGCTCCACGGGAATGATTGGGGTCATGACTGGTTTTTTATTGCATGCATTTGTCGAAGGCGTCTCATTAGTGGCGAGCTTGCGGATGGATTCAGAAGTTGGGGTTTCCGTGTTGGTGGCGATGCTGCTGCACAAAATTCCCGATGGTGTAACCATAGCCTCTCTTTTGCTGGCAGCGACCAACTCGAGAAAGAAAGCATTTTTGGGGGCGACATCCCTTGGGATCGCGACGATTGCAGGAGCTCTCAGCTTTGGTTTTGCAGAGCGAATGTTTCCGCCGAATTGGTCTGGCATTATGCTGGCCATGACGACTGGTATTTTTTTGTATGTATCCGCCAGCCATCTCGTCCCTTATATCGGACAAACGAAAAAGGCACAGTACGGGGTTTATTTTGTTGGCGCGATGGCCGTGTATCTGATTTTGTCTGCTTTTTTACACGCGAGCCACTTGCATGCATAAAAGGTCCCATTCCTAGCCAGTCTAGTCTGGAGGAAGGAGTGTGGACTGACAGTATGAACCATCAAGAGCAAATGAAAACAGACGATCTCTTGCAGTCATTGACTGAATTCCCGGTCATGGGGACATCGTTGAATCCATTGCAGGAATCGTGGGCTTCCTCTGAAGCTCTATCTACGCTAACTGATCAGCCTGGAAGTACCGATTAAAGGTTTTTACACTGCCCCTCCCGTTTACCCACTCGTATCCTTGGACAAGATCGGTTATAATGCAGGGGAATAAGTTGGGAAAGGGGCAGATACATAATGAATACATTGTTGCAAGGAAAGAACATTGTCATCATGGGCGTAGCAAACCACCGCAGCATTGCCTGGGGAATTGCGCAATCCTTACATAATGCTGGAGCGAATTTGATTTTTACGTACCAAGGGGAGCGTCTGCGTGAAAACGTGGCGGCACTCACGGAAAAATTGGGAGTAGAGTCGCTGTTGGTAAATTGTGATGTCACGAAGGATGAAGATGTCGAAGCGGCATTTGCTGTAATCAAAGAAAAAGTGGGCGTTATTCATGGTCTAGCGCACTGCATCGCGTTTGCGAAAACGGAAGAGCTCGAAGGCGAGTATGTTAACACTTCCCGCGAAGGATATGCATTGGCACAAGACATTAGCGCATTCTCTCTGGTCGCAGTTGCTCGTGCTGCTCGTCCGTTGATGACGGAGGGCGGAAGCATCGTGACTTTGACTTACCTTGGCGGTGAGCGCGTAATTCAAAACTACAACGTGATGGGTGTAGCCAAAGCTGCGCTTGATGCATCTGTTCGTTATTTGGCAAACGATCTGGGCAAAGAGAACATTCGTATCAATGCCATCTCCGCTGGTCCAATCCGTACGCTTGCTGCAAAAGGAATCCGCAATTTCAACGCCGTACTGAAAGAAATTGAGGAAAAAGCGCCATTGCGCCGCACGATTGATCAATCGGAAGTAGGCGACACCGCTCTCTTCTTGTTCAGTAATCTCTCCCGAGGAATCACGGGTGAAATTCTGCACGTCGATGCTGGCTACAGCATTATGGGCGGCTAACCAGAAGTCAATTTCCCGAAAAAGAATAACAGGCCCCGCTTTCTCGCATACTATACCCAAAAAATGATGCGTGAAAGGGGGCCTGTTTTTTATGTTTCCATTAATTACAAACATGGAAGAGTTTTTGATCTATATGGGCGGCGGCTTTCAGTACTTACCTGCCCATCTCGGCGATGAAGCGGGAGGTGCGGGTCTTTCGTCCGAATCGCTCCCGGGGGATACCGATACACAAGCTGTGACGGGCCCGGGTAATCGCGACGTATAAGAGACGACGTTCTTCTTCAAGCGCACCGGAGCCGCCTTTTCGCAGCTCATCCAATGTGTACTCATGAGGAAGGGCACCTTCTACCAGATCAGGCAAGAAGACGTGGTCGTATTCGAGACCTTTTGCCCGATGGATGCTTAAAACATGAACAGCTTCGTCAGGGAGTGGCCGCATCGTGCGCCACTCTTTTTCTTGGCGAGCCATTTGATCGATATAAGCCAAAAAATCGCTAATCGTCGCATGGCGCTTGGAAGCTGCCAGGATTTGCTGCAACTCATCGCTCCAACGTTCCCGGCCATCTTCCCGGTCTTTCGCGCGTTTTTTTAGATAGTCGCGCAGTTTGCCATCCTCATAGATGAGCTCCAGCGCCTGAGCAGGTGGAACATCCTTGCACGCGGTGAGAATCTCATTGATTTGCTGCATGTGCTTGCGCTGATACGGTTTTAGCTGTGTCAGATGCGGAAGAACATGCAGAATCGGCTTGTCCTCGATGATGGCTTGGCTGCGCAAGACATTCCACATTTCGGCTGAGATGTAGAGGGTCGACAGTATTTCTTTAAGCGCATCGGTGTCATCCGGGTTTAACGCAAGCCGCAAATAATTCAGCGTCCAGCGAACCGTCTGGCGTTGGTAAAAGGAATCTTCCTCTTGCGTGTAATGAAAAGGAATCCCTGCTTCGCTCAGGCGCTCCAAAATGGGGCGTGCAGATTCATTGGTGCGGTACAAGATCGCGCATTCACCCAAAATGGCGCCCTGCTCACGACGATGGATAATTTCATCGACGATCCGGGAAGCTTGTTCTTCTTCATCTTCCGGCTCGAATAAATACGTGTCGCCTTCCTCGCGATGAAAGGACTGACATTCCTTTGCCCAACGCTCCCGGTTGTGACCGATCAGCGAATAGCCAAGACTGACGATCGAGGAATGGGAACGGTAGTTGACCTCGAGTGTAAATGTCGACGCCTGCGGAAAGTCTTTGGTGAAGCCCAAGATGTACTGCGGATCACTGCCGCGAAAGCCGTAAATGGACTGGTCGTCATCCCCGATGACACACAAATTGTTTTGTGGAGCGGCTAATAGCTTGACCGTCTCATACTGAATGCGATTGATATCCTGAAACTCATCGACCATCACATAGGTGATGCGTTCCTGATAACGGCGCAGAAGCCCTGGGTCATCGCGCAGCATTTCGTAGCAGCCAATGAGCATGTCGTCAAAGTCAAACCATTGATGCTTTTTCTTTGTGGCCTCGTATAGAGGATAAAGCTGGATCGCCCGTTTTTCTGCATCGCTCGTTGCTTCCCGATACGCGACCTCATGGGGGAGGATGTATTCGTTTTTCCAACGGCTAACGATGCCGAGTGCTTCGGTGATCTCTGTTTCTTTTAGCGTGGCAAGGTCGTCATGACCGAGCAGTGCACCGGTCTCCCGCATCAATCGCCATTTTTGCCAATCCTTTTTCAAAAGGCGCTGTTGATCCCAGCGTTCTGGCTGGTGATGCAAGAGCATTCGGTAAAAGATGCTGTGGAACGTACCGGCAATCAGCTCCCGGGCTTGTCCAGCGGGTAGCTGCCGGGCAATACGCTGACGGATTTCATCGGCGGCTTTGGTCGTAAAGGTCACAACCATGATTTGATTCGGCTTTACACCCAACTCTGAGATCAAGTGAGTCGTGCGTGCAGTCATGACGCGCGTCTTGCCACTTCCCGCTCCCGCGAGGATGAGAAAAGGTCCCTCGGTAGCGTGCACCGCTTGCTGTTGTCCCGGGTGCAGGGATTGATCGCGCATTTGCTCAGCCATGTGAGAGATGGTCTTTTTTGGCATCAAGCGTTTGCGGAAAACCGGTGGCTTTGGAGCTGGCGGGGAAGGCGTCGTGCTTGTACCGATCGTTCGCTTTTTTGGAAGGCGAAAGGAGCCGATGGTCGCTGTATTTGTTTCGTCTGCGTCTATGGATGCCTCGCTCTGCTCCTTAGTTGAGAAAGCAAGTGGTTCTTTCGCGTTATCGTCGCTGTGCTCCTTTTCAGCCATAGCCAAGACAGCCTGAAAAGCAGTGGCAGCCGTCTCATTTATCGCTTGCAGCGAATCGAGCGGAGCAGGACCATTTTCCGTCAGAAGCGGGCATTCTGCTCCTTCCGGATGGAAGAAATGAGGCTCAAAGCTGATGCCAGCATGAAGACGAAGCGCCGATGCACAGGCTGGACAGCGTACCTTGTCCTGCCGGGCAGCCATGCGCCAAAACGATATGCGGTTGTAGTTCTGTGGTAGCAACAGGATGGGTTTGTTGTCTAGTAAAGCGTAGTTCATCATGACACCTCGGAAACAAGAAGTGCCCCCTGTCGGCAGGGGACACTTGCCATTATGGTCGTTCTTTTCGATTAGGAGTGCAGCGACACGATGTCCTCAGGAAGAGCAGACGAATCTTCTGCTCCCAAATACGTGATGCTCACCCGTGTAATGCGATGGTTTTCCAGTTCGCTGATCGCAAAAAGATAGCCTTGGAATGTGACGGTTTTGCCTTTCGCGACCTCTTCATTTAACTGGCTGTAGAGCCATCCGGCAATGGTGTCGACTTCGTCGGAAACGACTTCAATCGATATGTAATCATTCAGTTCTGTCAAGAGAGTTTTGCCGGAAACCGAGAGCGTATTGCTAGAGCTTTCTTCAATTTCAGGGCGCTCATTTTCATCGAACTCATCCTGAATATCACCGACGATTTCCTCCAAAATGTCTTCCATCGTTAACAACCCTGCTGTACCTCCGTATTCGTCAATCACGATGGCGAGCTGGGAACGGCGTTTTTGCATTAAGCGCAAGACGTGGCTAATTTCCATGGACTCCGGCACCGTTAATAATGGGCGGAGAAAATCAGTTAACTCTGCCTTCCCTGTCGTCAGCGCAGAAAGGTAAAAATCTGAGATGTGCACAAAGCCAATCAGCCTGTCCTTATCCTCATGGGCGACGGGAAAGCGCGAATGGCGAGATTCTCTCATGATTTCGAGGTTTTCGTCAAACGTGTTGTCGTCGTATAGGCAAATCATTTCAATCCGTGGGATCATAATTTCCCGGGCAAGACGTTCGGAAAACACGAAGACATTGTCGACGAGAGCCATCTCTGTCTGGTCAATGTGACCACTTTTATGACTCTGATTCATGAGAAGGCGGATTTCTTCTTCAGTATGAGCAGATTCGTTTTCGGTGGCAGGCTCGACTCCAAGGCGTCTGATCAGTAAATTGGCTGCTCCATTTAAAAACCAGATGAGCGGGTAGCTCAGCTTGTAGAAGAACATGAGCGGTGCGGCAGTCCATAGGGAAGTGGCCTCCGCTTTTTGAATCGCCAAAGACTTAGGCGCAAGCTCTCCGAATACGATATGTAAAAATGTGATGATTGCAAAAGCGATCGCAAGTGAGGTCGGACCGACCAAATAAGATGGGAAATGAAAAAATGCCATGACGGGCGCGACGTAATGGGCGACGGCAGGCTCACCGACCCAGCCTAACCCCAGCGAAGCTAGCGTAATTCCGAGCTGGCACGCGGACAGATAGGCATCGAGCTCTCGTGTGACTTTTTGCGCGTAGCGGGCACTTTTGTTATTGCCTTCGCTGACGAGCTGGGTCAGACGAGTTTGGCGAACTTTTACCAACGAGAATTCTGCTGCGACGAAGAAGCCGTTTAGAAGAACCAAAAATACCACAAGCAGCAGATTCAGCGTAATCTCCCCGATCGGACTCTCCAAGCACACCTCCGCCTCCCGCAGTGCGAAAGGTGGAGCATTCACCTCCGATACGATAATGGTATTTTACGTGTACGACCAAAAACAGATAAATATTCGATCTAAAACCTGCAATGGAAATGCTTTTCATGAGCCACGCTACAGGTTTTCTTGTTACTCGTAAGTATACCAATAGGTCAACCGAACAGTCAAAACGTTCCGATTTGAACGAGCGCATTCTGAGGCTGCTTGGACATACCTGCTTCTTTCCGATCATAAACATAAACGAGCACGATCCAAGGAGGGGAGCGACATGTACTGGCTGCAAAAAAGTGTAGCGATTCTCACAGGAAGCGTGCTTTTAGGCATTGGGGTTAATCTGTTTTTGGTTCCGCATCGCCTAATGGAAGGTGGCATGATCGGGATCGGTTTGTTGGCGACGTATTACATGCAGATGCCGACGGGGTTGGTAATGATTTTGATAAGCATCCCTGTGTATATCATCGTCTTTTTTTATGATCGCAGATTGTTTTTTCACAGCTTTCACGGCATGCTGATTTCTGCTTTCTTTATAGACATTCTCTCGGATATGCGTGGTTGGAATCTATGGTCAACTTCTTTTTCCGCAGTTACTGGCGGTGTATTAATCGGAATGGGTGTCGGCTTGATGCTTGCCTACGAGACGAATACGGGCGGGACAGACCTGCTCGCGCAATTTCTTGCCAGACGATACAAGCTGCGCGTTGCTTTGCTGATTTTTTTAATCGATGGGCTGATCGTACTTTGCTCTACGCAAACGATCGGGATGGAGAGAATGATTTTCTCGTTGCTGACAATCGTCGCAGTTGCGGCAACCACGCATATGTTCAGTGGACTCGGGAGACCTTTGCCACCGTATACGATAATAGGCCCGCTTATTTCGCGAAAAGTGGATGATAACTCCCCACGTTCTATGTAATCACGAGTACGACATTTAGGAACAGGGAAGGGGAAGGCGATATTTTGGAGAAAATAAATAGGAAAAGGATGAAATGAGGGACTGTTTTGTCTGGACAAGCATTTCAAATGATAACGGAGCGTGTCGGCTATTTTCCCGGTCATGTTAACATAGGACTTGTCATTGGTGAGCATGGAGCGATCCTGATTGATTCTGGTCTGGATACCCAAAACGCCAAAAAAATCAAGAAAGGACTGGACGCTATCGCCCAGCCCTTGTGTGCAATTATTCAGACACATTCTCATGCCGACCACTTCGGCGGCAATGCTTACTTGCTCGGATGCTGGCCCGAAGCAAGGGTCTATGCGCCACCGCTGGAAGAGGCGATCATTCGGAATCCCATACTTGAGCCCATTTACTTGAACATGGGTGCAGCTCCGCTTGAGGATCTCAAAAACAAGTTTTTGCTGGCGCAGCCTTCTCGGGTAGACCACCTCCTTCCACTGGATGAAGGGATCGAAATTGCTGGCGTACCTTTCTTTATCCTTTCTCTGCCGGGGCATAGCTGGCAACAGGTTGGCGTCGTCTGTGACGAGATTTGCTTCGCTGCCGACAGTTATTTAGGCGAAGAGGTTTTGGAAAAGCACAAGCTGCCGTTTCTTGTGGATGCCAATGAGACCCTGCTCAGTCTTCATAAACTGCTTGCAACCAACTACAGGGGATACTTGCCTGGGCACGGAGCATATACCACCACCTCTCAAGATGCCGTGAACAAAAATATTGCTTGGCATGAGCGGATTTTCTCGGTGATCTGCGACATTTTAGTAGAGGAGAGAACACCAGACGAAGCGTTAACTCTCCTGTGTGAGCGGTTACACATTTCCATAGAGAATGCTTCGAGTTATGTCCTGTTTCGGACAGCGTTTATGGGGTACTTGGTCGGGTTGCAGAAAACAAAGAGAGTGGCATATCGGTTTGAACAAAATCGGTGGCTGTGGAGAACTGTTCAGGATGGAGCCGAGGGAGCAGAAAGGTAATCGGCGATTTCTGCTAGCTTATGCTCTGCAGCTTCGCGGACTGCCTTGGGAATGAAAAAAACTTCTTCGGATGAGGTGTTCATATAGAACTTTGCTTCCAAATACGGATGACCCAGTTTGACATTCAGTTCCCCTTTTCCGGTTGTTGTGCTGGTGTAGTTCGTAGGAATGCGCAAAAAATACGCGCTGCTGCTGGCAGAATCGTACATGACGACATCGTACGTGGGCATACTGTCCCCGCCTGATCGATGAAAGCCTTGTTGCCGCAGCATTTTGTCAACATAAGAGAGTGGCTGAACGACACCGGTAAGGGTCTTGTTTTTTAACCGCATGGACATCCTCCTCGGTTCAACCATTGAGAAATCGAGCTTAGTCTCATACTATGTACGGCAATACCGATTCAGACTTGAAGAATAAAGAAAAGAAGGAGTGGACGAGGATGGAACTTATGGCAGATTTGCATACCCATACAAAAGCGTCGGACGGTACCTGCGAGCCTGCGGAAAACGTACGGTTGGCGAAGGAGGCAGGACTTGCTGCACTGGCGATCACGGATCACGACACGGTAGCAGGGATTCCAGAAGCAATCGAGGCTGCCAGCGCACTCGGCGTGGAAATCATTCCGGGAGTCGAGGTGAGCTCCGTAGGGAAGGGGCAGGATATTCACGTTCTCGGTTATTTTGTCCCTTATGAAGATCCGGCTTTTGAAGAGCGACTCTTCCGTTTGCGAGAGACAAGGCATGAGCGTAACCAACTGCTGATCGCACGGCTACAAGAGCTCGGTATCGACATCTCATTGGAAAAGGTATACCGCCGTAAGCAGGGCACGGACAAAAACATCGGGCGACCTCATATTGCAGAAGAACTGATGGAGCTGGGCGTCGTTTCAACGATCGCAGAGGCGTTCGATAAGTACTTGGGCAAAGGAGGAGCGGCTTATGTCAATCCTCCACGCATTACCCCGCAGGAAGCGATCACGCTGATCAAAGAGGCTGGCGGAGTGGCGGTGCTGGCTCATCCAGGTCTGTATGACGATGATGAGCTGGTCGAAGAGTTGATTGTATTCGGATTGGACGGGATTGAAGTCAACCACCCAGACAACGATGAGGTACAAAAAATGCGCTACAGCAAGTGGGCAGCGCAATACGGACTTGTTGTAACGGGCGGTTCTGATTTCCATGGCTGGCGTGGAGAGGAGCCGTTTCATGCGATGCTCGGCTCATATACCGCAGAGATGGATGCTGTAGAACAGCTACGTGCGATTGCAGCGAAGCGGAAGGTGTAAAAATAAAAAGCCGTAGACTATGACTTGAAAAATAAAGTTTTAGTCTGCGGCTTTATGGCGTTTTTTATTGAGCTCTCATCCCCTGAGTTGCGATGCAATAATATTGAAAACTAATTTTCGGGCAGTCGGATGCCACGCCAGCCGCTTACATTGCATTGGCCATATTCATTATTACCCACAGCAACCACCGTGCCGTCCGATTTGAGGCCTACGGTATGGGCAGAACCCACCGCTTTGGTATCTGTAGACCACCGTTTCACCTTTAACATCGCTTCTTTCGGTGAAATGTAATCCATGTTTTACCTCCTTGAAAACAAGACCTATTTTCAGTGGTCAACTACACTCGAGAGTTGTACGTTCTATCAAGAATTAATACCACGAACTATCGTTCTTGGGTTTTGTTAACCCGCCTGTTAGTTGAGCAAAGACTGCCGGTTTAACATCAGCAGCCCTATTTGTGTTTGTTCCACTATCGAACCCGTTAGCTTAACGGCCTAGTTGAACTGAATAACTGATTCTGTTGGTCTAAACCTCTTAAGGCATCATCTACTACTTCATTTGAGAAATTTCTTACTATTATTTCATTCTCAATCAAAAAAACATTACCAAACATGTTTCGCTCGATGTAGTCCCGCAGTCCATTTTTCGTACATATTGAACACCATCTCTTTTCGCCATTGCTAAATGTTACTGTAACCTCAATATGTTCTAATGATTCTTCACTGGGGTCGATTATTTCGTCATCAAATTTCCATGAAAGCATTATGGTTACATTACTTCCAGCAGGTAAGAAATGACTTTTTCTAAACCACCTTGCTCGATGATTATCGCCTACGATTTTTATCTGTTTTTTTTCTTCATCTTCAACTAATACTTCATAATTCTTGCCTCGTGTCAAAGCATTTACATATGTCCCTACAAAATCACAAATTACAATTTTGTTGTTTACATTTTGATTGTTCATTTCATTCCATCCTCATATATTGCTTTTGAAATAAGCATATCAAAAACCAACAAATTACACTAAACTGCCCGTTAGCTTAACAGCGTCGCCTGTCTAACACTTTATTTTTCAGTCCACAACTTTAATTACTCAGAACAATGGGAAGAGAGTTTTTGGTAAATTAAAACAATGCGAGCAGAAAGGATATCCCTAACCACAAGCATAGAGGGGTATACAATGCCGTATCTTGACGGGCAAACTTTGTATTTTTTACTTTTTTAAAAGCGCCAATGTAGTTGAAGTCTCCCACAGCGCGCAGGAGAAATACAGCGGCACAGGCAATGCATCCCCATTGAATCAAAGAAGGGGCTATTACGAGCGGGAGATAACCGCTCTGGGCAAGCAAAAGGTAAGCGGCGCAAGTCAGCAAGCAGGCCACTATGATCGTTCCGCCTTTCCCAGGGGAAAAAGTCCGGCGTGAATGATCGGCGGTTGTGGGAATGACGGAATCGGTCCCCCATTTTCCTCCGAAGGCCCAATAAAAATGTAGCAAGGACACGATGACTAAGAAGAAAGCAGATGAGATTGAGAAAACATGCGTCATAGGAATACCTCCTATCGATTCGTAAGGATTTTGTGAAAAATACGCATCCGTATGTTTTGGGTAAAAAGGTCCCTGCGCAATAGACAGTCTTTCAGGCAGGAAAAGGGTAATCAAATCCAAGTCATAAAATGATCCAAGGATGCGGATATATCAAAAGGCGCTTCCAGCTCTCTGCGCACGAGCCAACCAACATAGAGGAGGTACGCGAGCTGAGCGCGTGCCTTTGCATCAGCGGGAGGCAGCCCTTTTTTCTCATACAAGGAGGCAACGAAGCCGATCCTGCGCTGCTCGATTTCCACGAGACGTTTGGAAAGGGCAGGATGCTGTTTCGCCCAGTTGTAGATAGCGGCTTCGATTTTTCGCTCGCTGCTAAAAACGCTCGACAACAGCTGTTCCAACGACATGTTGTCCGAGTGTGGCGCTCGAATGATCCGCTCGGTCGCATGCTCCTCCCAATAGTCGATCATGGAGTCCAGTAGCGCTTGACGATCTGGAAAGTGATGATAAAAGCTCCCCTTGCTGATCTTTAGTTTTCTGGCGAGAGGCTCCACACGGACAGCGTCAATACCTGCTTCAGCTAACATATCGAGCCCCGCCCGAATCCAATCTTCACGTACGTATTGCATGGTTCACCCCAAAAGATACGGCATCGTATGTTTTTGTCTCCATGTTATTCCACCAAGTGTGAAGTGTCAAGAAGCATTGATTTTTGTATTGACATTCACACTAGTGTCAAGCTTTAGAATCGCAATCAAGAGCGATAGACATGGCATGAAGCGCCGGATCATTTCGCTCGCAAAAAAATAAAGCGAATGGAGTGTCGACTTGTGAAATCAACATCTGTTCCTGCGTCTGTAACTGTTATTGGCCTTGGCCATATGGGAGTAGCACTCGCAGATGCTTTTCTAAAAGGCGGTCATCCAACGACTGTCTGGAACCGCTCAGCAGATAAAGCGAAAGGGCTAGTCGAGAAGGGGGCAGTGCTGGCGGGCAGTGTGAGAGAGGCGATCGCGGCAAGCAGCTTGGTGGTTGTCTGCTTATCGACCTACAAAGTCATGCAAGAGCTGCTGGAGCCCTTGGGAAGTGAACTGTCAGGGCGTGTCGTCGTCAACCTCACTACCGGAACACCGGAGGATGCACGCAAGACTGCCAAATGGATGAGTGAGCGCGATGGGCAGTATCTGGATGGAGCGATCATGGCTATCCCTCAAATGATTGGACTGCCCGAAACACTCATTTTCTACGGTGGGTCGAAGGCTCTATTTGAAGCATATGAACCGACATTGAAACTGTTGGGAGGGAACGCTGCCTATCTCGGTGAAGACTATAGTGTTCCGTTGATCTATGATTTGTCGCTGCTCACCATGATGTATGGGGCTTGGTATGGGTCCATGCATGCTCACGCCTTGTTAAGTACGGCAAACATAACAGGAACAGAGTTTCTCCCATACGCAACCAACTGGGTAAATCACGTGATTGCTCCGCTCTTATCAGATCCGGTCGCCGCACGTGCCCGTGATGAAGGAAACTTCACAACGGATGTGTCCAATTTGAATACGAACAAGCTCGGACTTGAACACATCATCCAAGCAAGCGAGGAACAGGGAATCCCCGTTGATTGGTTGAAGCCACTGTTAGCATTGGCCACACAGAAAGTAGCAGAGGGCTACGGTGCTGACTCTTTGGATCGCGTGATTGAGGCAATCCGGAAACCGCTGGTGAAATAATTCTTTTTCTGGTGCCAATGAAAAACAACCTCGCTTCGCATGATGATTATAGCGAAAACGAGGTTGTTTTTCCGAATGAGGGTATGAAGCTGCGCGCAGCCTCTGTTATTCGCGAATGGATTTGACCATCGCAATATGCTCGATACCCGCATCGTCAAATAAGTCGCCAAAAGGTTCATAGCCGAGTTTTTCGTAAAACCGTTGGGCTTGTGTCTGTGCGTTTAGCTTCAGGCTGTCATACCCGTGTTTTTTGGCCAGCTCTTCCATCGCGAGCATGATTTGGCGGCCCAGCCCGGTACCGCGTTCTGTTTTGGCAACCGCCACCCGTTCAATTTTTCCCACGCCAGGTGCGTAGGTACGGATACGGCTTGCGCCCACAGGTTTTCCATCGCGGTAGGTCACAAAATGAATCGTCCCGCCATCCAGTGTGTCATGCTCATCGATTTCCAACTCTTCCGGTACTTCCTGTTCCTCGATGAAAACAACTCGGCGTACGGACAAGGCATCCGCCAATTCTTGTTCAGTGGTGACTCTTTGGATCTGGTAGGTTTGCAGGTTCATCGGTATTCGTCCTTTTTTAGAAAATATCCCTCCCTACGATTATTCGCGGGGAGGGTTGGTGTTTGAGGAAAGGGTGTTTATTTTTTGAGAAGGAAAGTCTGGTAAACGCTCCAGATGCCATCCTCAAGCTGATAAATCAAGTGGAAGCGATCAATCTCGCTGGTCAGGTCAATTTTTGCCATGCTCAGTTGGCCGGTTACATCACGCAGCTCATCGTCGGATAGGTCGCGCCCGATGGTCAGATGCGGTACGTATGCGTAGGTTTCTTTTTCATTCACACACTGATTGGCAATTTTTTGATGCAGCTCGTTAAATGGTTCTTTGTTTTGCACAGCCAAATAGATCACGTTGTTGGTAGGGTGGAAAGAAGATACCCGATGGAATTGAGCTGAAAAGCTGTCGGTAGAGGAGGCAACTTGCTCCAGATGGCTCACCAGCTCAGGCAGCTTGGCTTCGTCCAGCTCAAAGGCTTCCTTCAAACGGATATATGGAGGAACCAAAGCATAGCCTGGGTCATAACGTTTCCGGTAAGAGTTGGCTACTTCTTGCACCTTGCTAGATGGGAATATTACGATACTGTACATCATCAGAACCACTCCTCCTTACTATCTATCATGCTCTACAAGAACTTATTTTAACAGAAAATTCTTCATTTGTGTAATGTTAAGCGTGGGTCCGTATATTCCTTGCGCCAAAGGAAAGACTGTGTAGTGCAAGGAGGTGCCGCACTGCATGCATACGGCTATGATGATCACATTCATTTTTCTCGTTCTGCTTCTACTGTCTGTGCTGACCTTCACGATCTTGACCGCGATACGAAAAGGAGAATTCGAAGAGGCACTCGTATCGACTATCAAGGATGAAGGTCCACAAGAAGAACAGCCACGGTAAGTTTACCCGTAAAGCGTCTTTAGCATACGCGGTAAATTGCGCTGCCAATGGCCCCACGTATGGTCACCCTCAAACGTCTCATAAACGAGGGTGGCTTTTTTCGTGCCCAAAATCTCGCGCAGTTCCTCATTGGCTGCTAGAAGATTCAATGTGCCTCGGCCTGTGCTTACCGCAGTCTCCTCTGTCCCGATTTCTAAATAAATGGTTTGCGGTACGGAAAAGTCAGTGTCAGCTACCAGACGATTTAACTTTGCGTCCATGGCAATCGACTGGCAGGCAACTTGTCCAAACGTATGCGGATAGTTAAGAGCAGTGAACAGAGAGACAACCCCGCCCAAAGATTCGCCAAGCAGTGTTCGTGCGTTTCCCAAAGGATGTGTAGAGTAATGCGTATCGACATAGCTCACGACTTCTTCGGCGAGGAAGCGTCGGTAGGCCATGTGCTCCTTGCCATCCGGATGATAACGGTCGTTTCGTCTGCTTTTCTCGACAGGGAGAAAGACAGCGATGATATCAGGCAATTCTTTGTCCCGATTTAATTGATCCAGCAAAGAAGCCATCCTGCCCATTGCCAAGTAGTCTTCTCCATCCTGCACGTAGAGGACTGGATACGAATAGAGTGGCGAGTAGCGTTGGGGTGTGTAGACAATCAGCTTTTCCGGCGTCCCCAAATGCCGGCTTTCCAAGATGATTTCCTCAAGGGCCACTGCGTTGTCCTCCTTAATGGGATATTCTGTTCATTATTATACAGGAGCGAGCGGGCATGCCCAAGAGTTTGGGTGCAGAGTCAGGCTTTGGGCGAAAGATTGTCGCAATTTGGTCAGCGTGTGATACTATGGTAGGAAACGACTTCACTCGATTTGTGGAAGGGGTTGTCTCTTATATGAAGAAGCAAGTACACAGCATCGAAGTCAGAAATGCTGCTCTCGCACGTTTGGCAGAACGCGGAGTGACGGTGGAGGATATCGCAGAGATCGTCTATCTCATGCAGTCGCCTTACCATCCAGATCTCACGATGGCGCAGTGCATCGAGAGCGTAAAAGCAGTCTTGGAAAAAAGGGAAATGCAGCACGCCATCCTGGTTGGCGTTGAGTTGGATACGTTAGCAGAGAAGGGCCTCTTGTCTGAGCCGCTTCAATCCATTATCGCGTCAGATGAAGGACTGTTCGGATGCGACGAAACATTGGCGCTAGGCTCCGTATTTGGATATGGAAGTATCGCGGTTACCACCTTTGGACATTTGGATAAACACAAGGTTGGCGTGATTAAAAGGCTGGATACTAAATCGGCAGAGGGACGTGTTCACACGTTTTTGGACGACCTCGTGGCGAGTGTGGCAGCCAATGCCTCTAGCCGCATGGCGCATCGGATGAGAGATGAGCAGGAGGCGGAGTTGGCACGAAGTGAGGCGTTGAAGCTACAGGAAGCGGAGCTGCGTGTCGAGGAGAAAGGGAAAGGGACGGAGCAGGCGGGGTAGGTTCGGTTTGCGATGAGGGAGTTTGCTTCGATCGTTACCTAATTATCTTGTTTGTTGTTGTAACCTTTATTGGATCACCTTACGTCTGGCAGGAGCCAATTCTTCACCGGTGCAGCTCATATGCTTGATGCAGTCATGTATGAAGTGATGCCATCATGCAGGTAATCTCTTGCTTTGTAGGGCGATGTGGGCAGCAGCGGTGGGGAATGGCTTTTTACAAGGTGAAAACAAGCCCGATTTCACTGGGTTTCTTAGTGTTCTTTTGGTACGAGTGAAAATTTTTACAAGAAATTATTCATTTCCTCTTGAAATCCATTTTACGATGCTGTATAGTAATAAATGTGATCGACGTCCGATACGATTCGGGCCCTTAGCTCAGTTGGTCAGAGCGGTCGGCTCATAACCGATTGGTCGTAGGTTCGAGTCCTACAGGGCCCACCATTTAAACGATCACACACATATCCCATGATCCGGTAGCTCAGTTGGGAGAGCACCATCTTGACAGGGTGGGGGTCGCTGGTTCGAACCCAGTCCGGATCACCATACATAACAAGCTAGAAACCTTGGTATATCAAGGTTTTTTCTTTTTGTTGATGGATAGATGGATTGGGTAAAACAGCGAAAAAGCCCTCCTGGTCAAGATTTGGTCAAGAATCATTTTGTGGTCAATGGTGGTCAATCAACGTTGCTGAAGCTGTTTTTGAGCGTAAAAATAGACCGTTCTTCTATTGAAGAAGATACGGTCTATTTTGCGTTGTCCATCTTGTTTAAATTACTATCTGCTTCGCCGAATAGCATCTTCCCAAATTGCTTTGCTGTTTCCTCCTGCATGCTTGGGAGCAGGTGACTGTATGTGTCCAGCGTAATGCGAGTATCCGCATGCCCCAACCTCTCTGCAACGATTTTCGGGTTTGCTCCTTGTTTCAACAAAAGTGTTGCGTGGGTGTGACGGAGATCATGGAATCGGATTTTGGGCACATTTGCTTTCGAGATAGCTGAATTATATGCGCGGCGTATGTTACCTGCATTAGTAGGCGTACCTTGTTCACTACATACGACTAAATCCAGATCAGTATATATTACAGGGCCCATCGCCAGCTTTTCTTTAGATATCTTGACCTTGTGCTTTTTTAGTTCAGCAATTGTTTCGTAAGGCAGGTTAATGGTTCTTGTTCCGGCTTTTGTTTTGGTGTAGGGTAACATTTCTTTTCCATCGTGACTGAGTATTTGTGTTACCCGTAACAAGCCATTTTCAAAATCGACATCCTTCCATCGCAGTGCAAGAATTTCGCCTTGCCTCATTCCTGTTGTAATAGCGAGAAGAAAAGCAATGTAGTACCTGCTTCCTTTCGCATGTTCAAGGAAGGTTAGTACCTCTGGGACATCCCAAACCATTATTTCTTTCTTAGTTGCTTTTGGCCTGTCAACTAAAGATGCAGGATTTTTAGCGATTAACCCCCAGCGTTCCGCTTGCTTCAATGATGCTTTAATTAGCGTATAGACTTTTTGAATATTTTCATCAGATAAGCTTTTTTCTTTAGTTAACTGAGTCAACAGCTTTTGTATTACCATGGCATCTAGCTTTGACAATTCAATGCTACCTAAATATGGGGTAATGTGCTTGCTAACGATCCAAGTGTAAGTTTCAAGAGTTTGTCTTTTTACTCTGGTTTGGCTATCATCCAGCCAGCGTTCCATGTATTCTTTGAAGAGAATCTTTGATGGCTCAACATATGTCCCTTGATTGATAGAATGTTCTAATTCATTCATAGCTTTTTGTGCCTCTTGTTTCGTTTTAAATCCGCGCTTTTTGATCTGCTTAGGTTTTCCGTTGTCTTTTTTTCCGACGGTCAATACAAAGTACCAGCTAGATCCATCCTTTTTTACTGTTCTTCCTGCCATTTCCGGAAACCTCCTTAAAAATTCGATGTCATTCATGAAAAAATGGTGGGCTTCAAGAGCTCACCATTGGTCAATCACTCAAAAACGACCACCCCCTTTCAATGCCAAAACATTCATAAAGGCTAGCTTGTTGACCCTTTCAGCCAAGCCATGAATATACTCTTTGATACCATAATTCTTCGCCCTGCCCTGGCGACATGAAATTGGCCGGAATTAACAAGTTCATATGCTTGACGGCGTCCAATTCCCAATATCTCCTGAATGTCTGCTACGCTTAGTACTGAGGGAAAGTCTTTTATTTTCTTCTTCTGTGAAATCATTGTTTATTCTCCCTTCTGTTTTGTATTTGGCATTTTGGCGGGCTTTCTACGCTTTTTTGTTATAGGAATAGACTCTTGTATAGTCGATTCTTGTTGAGAGAATAAAGACTTAGTATTTTCCTCGTTCAAGCTCTCACTTGATAACAAACGGTCGGTGTATCTCTCAGCAAATTGATAAATCTTGCTCATCTGGCTATCGTAAACGGCTTTTGGAACCCAACCAATATAAAGAGGGTTGTTATGGCGAAGCTCAATTTGCGTCTTTACCTTTTCAAACGGAGACATAATTGTTGATGAAGGGATGAGCTCCGGCGACAAAAGCATTTCCAAGTTAGTAATACTGTTTTCGATATCGGTAGTTAATACCGTGTACTGCTCTGTTGTTAACTTAACACGGGTACGTCGTTCGTACATTGATCGCCTATCAGCGTTACTTGCTTGAATATCAACGCTGACGATACATGTAAAATCCGTTTCACGAAATGGGTTTGACCCTTCCGCATTAAAAGTGAAATCCTCCAACGGTTCAGGCTCCAAGTTAATTGTCGTTCCAACTAATATCGTTCTATAGCCATCCAAATAAAAGTCATCGAAAAAAATGTCCATACTCACAGAAAAGTCTAATGATAAAGCACGAAGTACTTTTGATGGACAATCTTTGGTTTCGCCTCGTTCTATTGCTGATAATGCTGGTGGAGAAATTATACCAATTCTAAGAGCGACATTTTTTGATGTAAAACGTTCTCCGAAATGTGAATACAGTAATTCTCTTATTATACGTATTCGTGGGCCTAGATCATTGCTAGCCAGTAATTGAAACTGTTGCTCGGTTAAGACAAAAGGCGTAAGCATTATTGTTTCCTCCTGTATGTTTTTGTACGCTTATTGTACCCTTTGATAAACTTGAATTCAATAATAAAAATAAAATTTTAAACTTGATATTAAGTTTTAAACAATGGTATTCTTTCACCAAAGAGAAATGAAAGGGGTGGGTGTATGTTAGTGCTTTAGTACTTCAAATGAGTTAATCGTTGATTTCACACTAATAGGTGTAAAAGTGTACGTTTAACAGGACAGGAGGATGTGAAAACCTTGATAGATACTGTAAAGTTCGATGTTCCGTTAAATTTTAAAAAGCTCAAAATCCAAAGTGTTTCTTGGACATCCAGAGAAATTCGAGCACAGAACAGCATCACTTACTACAAACTGTTCAACAAGAACGACGCTTCTATCCCACGTATTACATACGTTGAGAAAGGAGACACAGGTGAAGGATGGCTAAAGGTTGAGGTTTCAGTTCCGCGCTTTCTCTATGGCAGTAATGTATATGAGGTAACGCCCGCTGACATCAAGCTGTTTTTCAAGAAACTCCGCCGTTTCTTGGTCAACACATTAGGGCTGCCGTTATCTCAAATCCCTCTGATGGATCAATGTGAGGTGGAGAAACTACATCTTTGCAAGAACTTCAAGGTAGGCAGTAAGCTACATGACTATCTACGAGTACTGTCTAGCATTCAACTTACTGGATATAAACTGTCGCCTTATCACGCCGCCGGTTGTCGCCACAACGAAAGTGTTGTCTGGAAGAGAGGTAAAAGCGTGATCAAGTACTACGATAAGAAAGCCGAGATCATGCAAAATAAAAGCTATCATCATAAAGAACAGCTTCTCAAACAAGCAGATGGAGTTCTCAGATTTGAGGTTGAGCTGGCCCCACATGAAATGAAAAAGCAGAGTCCACAACGCATGGCAGGAGAACTGTTAAATTCAAAATTCATCACTAATGTCATAAAACAGAAACTATCCCTCATTGGTGTTGACAAGCCGGTTAAAGCGTCTGCATTTGATAGTATGATAAATCACATCAATCAACATGTCGGGGATACTCGTACGAAAAGCTCCTTAATTGCATTTCTTACACAGCTTCAATATGAAGGAGAAGGGTATTGCAAGGAAATGTATTCCCGAAGTGCTTACAATAGCAATTACAACAAACTAAAGTCGTTATTTAGTATCGACAAGGTCGTATTCAGCGACATTGATTTGCCTGCGTTGAAGCTCGTAATTAGGGAAAGAAAGAAAAAAGACTGTCACCAGCCTCGATTGAGAAGGATGGGACAGTCGACAAAATAATCTCCTGATTTAAGTATACCACTCGAAAAAGTATTGAAACAACGGAATATAATAGTGGTAAAGAATAAGGGAGCTAGAAACGGCTCCCTTATTACTCAATATACTTATAGCCAATCTCTTTCTTTAAAGCTTAGGTAGTCTGTACCTGTCATTACGATTACATCTAAAATAGAAATGCCCATAATATCACCCGCATCCGAAATCTGCCTCGCCAAGTTAATCTGCTCTTGAGATGGATTGTTATCACCCGGACTGTGGATGTGAACCAAAATACCTGATGCACACGTATGGATGATTAGATGACGGAAAACAGTACGCCGATAGGCGGTGAAACACTGCATCGTTTCTTTGGTTATTAGCTCGGTTGTCGTGATTATATTCTTTGTGTTAAGTCCGAACAAATAGGTTCCTTGGTCTTTGTTTAAGTCAATGTTGTCCATGCAATATTGAACGATATCTCTCGGGAGACGAACAGTATATTGCTGTCGTCTCTGCGGTACGGCAAGTAGGTCAGCTAGATTTAAGGTCGCCCGTAATTGTTTCATTGTAGAAGAGGAAATGCATGTGATACGCATAATGTCATCATCGGAAAGGGTAGTAAGCTGTTGAGGATGCGTAACCTGCATCATCAGTGCTTCCAAGGTATCAACAAGCTGGGCTTCTTTCAGGATGTGTTGATGTGGCGGTTTGATCGTTAAATTTTGCTTTCTCATGGTAAGTACCTCCAGTACCTTATAGATAGCCTTGTTCGTCCAAGGAGAAATATCTCTCAAAGCCAATCACTATGTGGTCAACGACCCGAATACCCAAAATCTCTCCAGACTGTTGTAGTCTTCTAGTTATTTCGATATCCTCTCTGGAAGGAGTGCAGTCTCCAGATGGATGGTTGTGAACAAAGATTACTGAATCTGCATTCTTCTTTAATACCGGACGAAATACCTCGCGTGGATGGATGATTGCCGCATCCAGAGATCCAATTGCAACCACTTCCGAGAAGAGAATATGCATCTTGTTACTCAAGCCGATTACGACAAAATGTTCCTTGGGAAGATACTGTAGCTCTATCTTGAGATGATGAAAAACATCAACTGCAGATCGGACAACAGATGGACGAGACATTCTTGTGAAGATGGTACGAGCCAACTCTAGGGCTAATATGATTTGTTGTGCTTTAACTGTGCCTATGCCTGATATAGACTTCAGTTCTTCTTCAGTGGCATCCAGGAGATCATGCAGTGTGGGGAAGCGGGAGATTAATTCACTGATGACTTTGCTCTTTGGCTTCGTGCGAATGATCTGGGCTAGAACTTCCGATAGAGTTGATTGGGCCAAGTATTTATCCGTCATACATTACCTCCAGAAAAATGAATAAGGAGGGCAGTAGACCCTCCTTGTGTTAGTGAAAAGAACGCGATAAACTACAATCAAAGGTTTGTATCTTGGGTGTGATCCTCTAGGGTCACGCCTCTTTTTTGTTGTTCCACCTGGTTAAGCTCCATTTCAACGAGAACGAGTCGGGCCAGAGTATGTGCGTATAGCCGTCCCCAATCAGGGCTCATCCGCTTGATTCCTCTCAAATGGCGTAAGGCCGCCAACAGCCAGGTTCGTTGCTGGTGCAATTCCACTTTCCTACACATTGATCTTCACCTCCTTTCATAGCTGAAAATAAAAATGACTCCTCTGCATGTAGTTGCAGAAGAGTCATTATCTGTGTTTTCGCCTTTTCATTTGCCGCTTAAACTGCTTGGGGTAGTACTTCTCGAAATACCTGATCACGTATTGGCGTGCGATATCACCATCTATCTTCCAGAAGCGGATGATATAGGAATGCAGGACATGTCCAGCCATACGAATATCATCGTTGCGTACCAAGCGATTCAACAACACCACGAGATCGTCTGTCAGCATCAATTTATTCTGTTGCATGTGGATCAACCCTTTCCTTGTTGAATGCTGTCTCCACTGATCGCAGAACATCGATCATATCGATCTGGATTTGCAGAGACTTGATTTGACTACGAACCTGTTCTAGATTGCGTGAGTTGATTGGGTGGCCGGTGTGGCTATTTCGAAGCATTTTTTCGCGAATGAGTAAATCGGCAAGCTTCAGGTTCAAAGTTATTACCAACTCTCTCATGGGTACATCACCTCCTTTCGTCGTCATGTACTCCCATAGCTGGCGTTGTTCAGTGACAATGGCCACACAAATAAACCCGCTTTAAAGAAAGCAGGCGACGATCATAACGATATTTTTGATTCATGGATGAGTAGGGAAGCACTTCCTCTTCCGAGATTCACGATTGAGGACGAACGGCAGCCCGTAGCTCATAATGCATGTACCATCCATCTTCAAATCTCTGGCAATCTTTTACTAATCGATATAACAACTGAGTGATGAGGGAATCGGGCCAAAGTAACCTTCAGTTACCATTTCCTCCGCGACTTCGGACAAATTATCCACGTCGAAATACACACTGTACTCACAACGCTCCAACAGCCGCACAACCTCCTCCGCGTTGTCCACGTATTCAGAGAGGGCAATAACACCCCTGCTATCAGAGCGGGCGAGGACAGTGGTTGCTTCGTTGATCGCATGTATATCGTCATACTCGCCAGTATGAAATGGTGCTTCGTATCGTGAATCGTGTATTTTTCATCCTACCCCATTATCACCTGTAACCGTTCCTCCAGTTCCTCACGACTCTTCGACAGTGTCAGCCACTCACCAACCAGTTTCCCTTCGTTGTACTTTGCCAAATTGGCTACATAGCGCTTTACATCCATGTTCCCTCCACCGTGCAAGATTTTTTAATGTGATAAGACATGACAATCAGGACTGTGTAATCAGGGCAATCTTTCTAAATAAAAATATCTCCATTATCTGAATCACCTCCTTTGAGTGATGGAATCCTCTCACCTCCATTTTCACTAGCGTAACGCGACAACCAAAAAAGGACTGCAACCTACTGAAGAGCAGTAGATCACAGTCCATATGAAACCGGGTAGGGCATGAAACGGCAGGCCCCCCTTTAGTAATTGAAAGGGGGATCTGAGAGAAAAAATATACACTTTTTTGGGCTGAATAAGGAATTTACGTTTAATTTTTTGCGGTATCGACAGTCCTGATAAACTCTTTGGTAACTTGGTGAATAAACTTTACTTCTTGAGTTTGTCTCTCCATCAGCAATGATCTAATGACTTCAATAATCATACGTTTGTCATCTATCCCTGGATTGATATCAAGATTCTGAAAGTTGAACAACTCACCTGGCATCACATCTAGTGCGATAATGATCTTCTCTAAGGAGGCCAAGGAAATATTTCTTTCCCCACGTTCTACATCACTGATATAACTAAAACTCAGATCCGAGCGTTCTGCTAAAGACTCTTGGGTTAAACCTCTTGCCTTTCGAATATACCTGATTTGTTCCCCAACCAACTTTAAGAAATCGGACATTCCCCTCACCTCTACCTACAAGAGTAGAGAAGGCAAGTAAGTATTCTTATACCATCATAGTAGATGTAATTGTTACATTTAACCTTATAAGGGTAGTATAATTGCTTTGAAGTACCAATCTAATCCATGTTAAACATTGGGAGGCTTATTTTATGGGCTTTGAAGCAATTAATGGTGTGAAATTACTCATTGCTACTAGTTTTCTGGTATGCATAGTGTTGTTTGTATTTATTACGATATTTGGAGTGATATCAAAGAAGCGTGCTCTTGAAAGAAAATTGTCAAAGGCTGTTTCGATAATAGGACTAGCGTTATTCGCTTTGTTCTTTCTTATAAAATACGTAGGTTTTTAGGTTGTAAACATTGAGAGGAGGGATTCGATGCAAAACATTATTAGAACAATAGATACGGCAGAAGCTTTCAAAATAAAAATAAAACTTCTGCAGGACGAACTGGCGAAAAGAAATCAGAATTACGAAAGCTAGAAGATGTTGGTGTCTTTACATCCGCTGGAGGCGGGCTGATAAAGTTTTTTGGTGTTATTGCAAGATCACATGCTGAATCAGCACGAATTACTGGACTTGGAGATAAAGGCAATAAGCTAGCTTTCTCTTCATCAAGGGACACAATTAGACTTTGACACTAAGGAATGTCCAATGTGCGCAGAGGCTGTGAAAGTGAAAGCAAAGATTTGTCGTTTTTGCAATTACTAGCTTGCGGACTAAGGATATGAAAATTATGAAATGAGGGAGTGGCATAATTGATTTCGAATCAGCAGCCAATATATTTAACGCTGCTAAAGTAGTTGGTGGAATAGCCGGGATTATTTTTATCGTATCAATCATCATGTTATTCAAGAAAACCCTAAGAAAGCGAGCACTCCTTATGCTGATAATTAGTTTCCTGGTCAGCGTGTTAGCTACATGGATTCAAGATGAGCTTAAACGATTGTGATTAGATTCGAAATCTTAATACAAATGGGGAAACGATATGGCCATAAAGAGAACTATTCTAATGCTTGTTATTATATTGATTATTCTTGGCATGGGAGTCTGGATTTTACCGAAGAATACGATACTTGCATCGGCGGCACAGGAAGGTAACCTAGGGACTGTAAATCTCATGCTCACTCTAGGTGCAAAACCAAACACCAATAGTGGGAATCTTACCCCTTTGAATTATGCAGTCAGACAGGGGCATGTTGATGTTGTAAAACGATTATTGCAAGCAGGAGCAAATCCCAATCTCAAGGGGAGCATTGGTGATGTTACGAGCCGAGCATTTTTTACTCCACTTGAGGATGTTATTAACTATCAACCCCAAAACATGGAAATGCTTGAGCTTCTCTTACAGGCGGGGGCAAATCCTAATGATTATTTTACCCTTGATCATGCGGTTGAAAATGAAAATGTAGAAGCGATTAAGCTTCTTTTGAATGCAGGTGCAGATAAAGCTCAAATCATTCAGTTTGCCGAATTCTATAGAAAACCGCAAATCGTAGCTTTATGTAATGGACACGTAAATCCCGTAGCTCCATCAAATCAAACACAAGTAGTAAACCAGTCTCAACCAGCAGAGAAGGAACTAAAATACTCGGCACAGTTGATCACGGCGGCAGAAACAGGGGATCTGAAAAAGGTAATGCAACTGATTAAAGAAGGATATGATCCCAACTCACAGGACAAAAATAGTGGGATTACACCTCTTACCCAAGCCGCGCTCTTTGGCCATGTTGATGTAGTGAAGTATCTATTACAGCATGGAGCAAATCCAAACCAGAAAGACGAGTATAATGGCACCGCTCTGGATGCGGCAATTCATAATGAACCAACTTTGAAAAAGAACGAAAAGCAAATTACAGAACTGGTAAATGACTTGATAAAAGCAGGTGCAGATGTAAATAACGTTTCAGGAGGCCCAGAAGCAACTTTGACCACTCCTTTATTGGATGCCACTGTCAACAGTAATTCAGGAGTTGTTGCAACGCTTTTAAATGCCGGGGCTAAGCCAGATGTACTAAACGAAAACAAACAGACACCACTCTGGTACGGAGCATACATAGGCAATGTGGAAATTGTTCAACTGTTGCTAGACGCTGGAGCAAATGGAAATCTTGCGGATGTAAACGGTAGAAAGCCGATTGATATTGCGCGGGAAAAACAGAACATTGAAGTGTTTAAATTGTTAAGTACAGGCGGGAAAGCATTGAATCCTGGAACAAACCAGGAGATTAAAAGTAAAGACGAACTGAATTCTGATCTACTTAGCGCAACTAAAAAGGGGGACGCAGAAGGGGTGAGGAGGGCCCTTGATATGGGTGCAGACCCAAATTATGTTTATGATAATAGCACCATTTTGTTTATTGCAGTAGAGAGTAATCAGCCAGACATCGTAAAGCTGTTACTTGATGCAGGTGCAGATTATACCTACGGAACACAGCAGGCAACACCACTTTTCGTTGCAGAACTGAATAACAACCAGCAGATTGTGAAGCTATTACGTGATGCGGGAGCAACTGATTGAGTTACGAGGTATGGTTCTAATAGGGCCATGCCTTTTAGTTTGAGAAGCCCAGTGTTACAAAATAAGTAAATTCTCGGTATATACAGAGTCATTAATGCGAAACAAAATAATTAACGTAAAATCAGTCTATAAAATGCATACCGAAGTGAATAAGACGCGGAGCCAGTTGAAAAAATTTAAATGCCATTCTAAATTAGCCCATAACAGTTGTTTAACATAAAAGGATCGATTTGACTTTGCAATACAGTTGGAATATTTCTGTTTTTGTATATTGCTTAGTTCTACGATATTTTGTGTTAATAACAATTAAATAATGTAGTGGTTTCAAGTATCACTTGCTACATATAGATGAGGTGTGTATTAAAAGGCCTTAGTGAGGTGAGATATATAATTTTACAAAAGTTATGCTTGTACATAGCGACATCAAACTTAGCAGGCTGATTGACTACATATTATGCCACTATAATGAAAAACGTTGATTACTATAGGATGTATTTTCATTGCTTTAATAAGAATATTTTTCGGCTCTCATTAAAGCTTTCAAAACTATTTTCACTAGTTGATATTAATTAATGAAATATTTGAATCTCAAGCATCTTCATTATTTTTGTAGTAATTAATACTTTTTAGCATTGTGACTTCATAACATATTTTAATCAGTGAGCTGCTCGGCTTTATGTAGTAAAATAAAACAACAGAACGAAGTGCTTAATGATTATATGAAAGCGGGATATTATGATTAACAATGTACTAGTGCAAAGCGAAAAAAAAGCATCTAAGAGAGATTCAGGGCTAGACTCTGAATTCATACCTTTCAATCCTTTTCTGGATATTTATTCTAAAAGTATTTTTATTTGTATAGCAAAAGAAACGATAGAAAAATTCGGAGATCAAAGGGTTAGTTTTATTGATGAAAAGATTAATCAATATAAATCTGTAACAAATTCAAATGATATTGAGGGCATTAAGCTATTGTCAGCATTGAGTATACTAAGAGACCTGATTTCTCAAGGGTGGAGAATGTCATATAAAAATGAAGAACTTCTACTTGCCCCGCCAAAGTCATTAAGGGGAGAAAGTAAAGAATATCTAAGACAGCAACTACGCCATGAAAGAAATTCTCAGTTCTCTGTAGCAAGTGTTAAACAATTTATATTGAGAATGGAGAAAGTTAAAAAATATCAGGGAAATGAGTTGAGTATTTTAAATCTAGTTGGAGATACCCAATTATTGGTAAGGAAGACTGAGGAAATTCAAGGTGCCACAAATGAAAGCCAGCGATTTGAGTTAGCTCGTGAAGCAGTCAAGCCTTATATTCAGCTTGTTGATAGCTCGGCTTGTCCCTATACAGGATATAAGTTGATGGATATATGGAGATATTTTCGATACACATGGTCTATACCTTATAAATCAACTCCGGGAAGAAACTTATTTTACTTAATAAGAGATGCAGCTCAACCATCCCATCCAGTTATGGGTATTGCAGCATTAGGTAACTGCGTATTGCAGTTGACCCATCGTGACAACTACATTGGTTGGACAACAGAATCAATAAAATTTTCCTTAAAAAAGAAGGTTAAAACTGAAAAATACGAAGAACAGCTAAAGGGGCATAAAGGATTAAAAAGGGCAGTTGAAAAAAGCACTGAATTGGAATCTGAAGAAGAATATATTGCTAGAATTCAAAATGACAGTAGTAAGATACTTCGCTTGTTAAGATTTTTTTTAGAAGAGGCAATAAATGATATTCGTCATGACGATCTTTTAACGACTGATGAAATTAATGCTCCAAGTATAGAAGTTATCCAAAGATTAATAAATATAGCTGAGGCTCTTAAGGATCAACAATTAAATAATAAAAGATCTTCTGGTAAAATAGATTGGAAGGAAGAATCTTCCTCGCCGCTGTTTAAAAAGAAGAGAGCAACTGAATTAGCAAAATTAATAGAAGCCAAGCTTACCTTTAACAAAGTTATTGAAGAAGAAATTGACGATTTAAGTTCACTAAAAAAGCTTCTAACTACTGATAAAGCGAAAGCAATTAACGTTGCGCTACAAGCAAATAGAAAAAGGAAAATCGGTTCGAATCTTATGGAGGTTATTGTTTGTGGAGCAGTACCCCCATACAATGAAATACTATCTGGTAAATTGGTTAGTTTACTAATTTGTAGTCCAACTGTTATCAAGGATTACAATGAGAGGTATACATCTCAGATCAGTGAAATTGCCTCTAGAATGAAAGGAGAAAAAGTAATTCGAGATTCAAGACTTGCATTTTTAGGTACAACTAGTTTGTACCATATGGGAAGTAGCCAATATAACCGAATTAAGGTTCCTGTCAAAGACGATTGCTTCTTGGAATATAAAAAGTTGGGAGAGACTGAAGGATTTGGTTCGGTTTTTTTCTCACAAGAATCAACCAGATATATTAGTCAAATGGTGCAGATTATTGATGGTGGTAGAAAAATTAATAATGTATTTGGAGAAGGTACAAGCCCGAGGTTACGACTAATTAGATCAGGACTATCTGCTTTAGGGATTTCCTCTGATACCTTCTTGAAGCATCACACTAAAAGAATTGTTTATGGCATAGAACTTGCCTCGAATGCACGTCAATTTCTCAATGGCGAAACTGATAAATTAAACTACTATTTTCCTATAGAAAATGATGTAGAAAAAAATACGGATGACCTTATTGATTATTGGAGAAGACGTTGGTTCTTGAATAGAATTGATAATGTAGATTTAATACAAAGATTTCAACATTTCGACAGAAACTCTATCTTATTAAGTAATTACCTTTAGGGCTGGTGCTAAACATGAAATTTGATTTGGACTTTATTGCGAAGCTATATAATAACAGAAATAGCTACGCTGATGTGTTTTCAAATGATGAGCTAGAAGCACTTCATGTTGAATCGGGTATTGAGCCTCTACTTAGGAAGTATATAGAACAAAAGAAGCAAATCTTCTTGACGGGTAATCCTGGTGATGGGAAGACACATTTAATTAAATCCTTAAGAGATATACTTGAACATCATGAGGCGTTTATTGAACCGGATGCAAACAGTATAAAGGATGAAGAAGAATTTTTAGGTAAACTAGAATCAGCTATCAAAGCTGGTAAGCCCTGCATCATTGCTATTAATGAGTTTCCATTGCTGTCCATACTAGAGTCCTTAGGTGAAAGATTGCCGGGCTTCCACCAAATATCCGCTCAGCGCGAAAAGGGTATCATTTATAACAAAAGTGCTGAGTATCCAATCAGAGAAGTTGTGGTTATTGATTTAAATAATCGAAACTTGTTATCAATAAATATGGCTCAAAGAACATTGGAGAAGTTATTAGAAATAAGCAGAGCGTGTGGAAACTGTTCTTGTCCTTCTAAACAGAACTTAGTTAAATTGAAACATCCTATCGTTCAGGAAAGGCTACTAGCCTTAATAGAAAAGATAGGGAGCATCGGTATGCACGTCGTTATGCGAGATCTCCTCGGATTTTTTGCTTATGTTATTACCGGGGGGAAAAAATGTATAGTTAAAGAGAAGGAGGAGTACAATGACAACCAATATTTTAATTTAGTATTTAGTGGTTTTAATCAATTATTTTCATCATTATCGGTATTCGATCCGTATCATTATACACATCCTGAGATCGATGAGAGCCTCTGGAATGGCACACTAAGAGAAGGATGGTTATTTGAAAATCAATATGAAGCCCCAGAAAATACAGATGATCCGATAGAGGCATTTAAGGCATTAAAAAGAAAGTTTTACTTTGAGAACGAAAGAGGGGGCGAACTTCTAGACTTATTACCTGTTGAATATAAAGCCTATTATGAGGTTCTAAAGGATGGATATGATAGGGATTATGAAATGATCAGACGAATAATATCAGGTATAAACAAATTTTTTAATCCTGATGACCATGAAGATGATAAACTTAAAATTTGGACTACACATAAATACGAACTGCGTACTTACCCTAAGGTTGCTGTGTCAAGCAAATATGCTTACTCTAATCAAATCGAGCTGCTTGTTCCAAAGCTACCTTCTTATTTAAAAGATATGGAATATGTCCCTGATCATTTTTTGCTCCGCATTTTTAAAAATAAGGATAATTCTAGATATGTTGAATTAAGAATTGACTTAAGCTTGTATCGTGTTCTTACTCTTGTTCAAAGTGGATACCCCTCTCAGCTTGTTCCTGAGCAACATCAATTCAAATTACTTCGCTTTATGAAAGAACTGTCATCCTTAGATGCTAACGTAAGATCCAATGATTTTATTATCAGAGACATGGATAATCGATCCTCTTATAAAGTAAAGGTTAATGATGCACAATTCATATCAAAACGGGGTTAGAATTCATGAAAAATAGACTTAAAGAGTATGGAAACCAGGTTTGTAATGAATATATAAAATACAAGCCAACCTCTTCATCAGTTAAACCAGTTCATGTTGCAAACGGCTTATTCAGATTAATTTCTGGAGAAAGCTATACTGTTGAAGCTTTAAATGATTGGGTTATAAGATGGAAGGAAGGGAAAGAAGTTTGCTCTGCAAGCGAGATTAGAGAGAAATACAGTGAAGCGTTCGATGAAAGCAGTTTCGATGATGATGAAATAAATAAGCTAAGACATTTTTTGAATATCATTTTTAATGCAGATAACGCGGCGTATCCAAGTGCAAATAATACTGTTCTTACTATTAGCTCTAAAACACAGGTGCGTGGTTCAGTTCCAGGGGAAGCTAGCATAAATAATTTTTTATTTACGATTCTTTTAGCGGAAGTAGATGGACAGTCTTCTCCGTGTATCAAGCTAATCAAAGATGCTTTGGATAATGAGAACGATGACTTAAGTAGAATTGCTTCACCGCTAACCAGCTTTGCAAAAAAGAAAAGCGTTGAGATACAGAAAACATTGAATGTCTATAAACTGGTAGGAGTAGAAGCTAGAATTAGAAGATCTTTTGATAAATTGGCTGAAAACTCTAAGATATCGGGTAACAAGTTATTGACACTAGAAAGATTTATTCTATTTGGTTGCTTTGCGATAATAAATCACCTCTCCTCAAGGATACTTGATTTATCAAACGAGTACACCTCAAATGACCGTGTCCCAATGGTTTTTGATGCAGATGGTTCTTTGGATGCTGTGAGGTTCGCGAGTGAAGAGACCTTGTTGATTGCCAAACTTATGATAGAAGAGTTTTTTGAGAAGGGGCTTGAAGAGGTTCTTAAGAAAGAGCACTATGATAGGTTCTCTCATGAGCAAATGATAACCAGAATTGATCAACTTCGTATGGAAGATAGTTCAAATAAAACTACCAGCAGGCTAGAAGAGGATGAAAAGCGAAAGAGCTATAAAGCATTGTATCTTGGTTATTACGAGCAATATAAGAACCCCTTTAAAGCGATTATAAAAGCAACTAGGTTTAAATTGTTTGCTGAAGAATATGCAACTGACCCAAGTGGTTTTATAACAAGTCTTGGTGGGAGGATAGCATTATTAGCCCCTAGAGCACAAGGACGTGGTAGAAAAAGATATTCTCCAGATCCATTAATGCTCGAGATTATTCTTCATACAATCCTAGATTCGGATAAAAAGCTAACTTTAAGTCAATTTGGCAATGAGCTTTGGGATAGATATGGGATAATAATTGGGGCAAACCCAGAGACGGATTTTGATATTCTTACGCAGTGGAAGGTAAGTCCTATTACGCCTGGAGATCTTGCGGGGGAACTCGCTAAAAATGCAGAAAAAATTGCAGATATTTTAATTTCAATGGGTTATGGAAAACGGTTTGCAGACGGTGTTACTGTAATTTCCTTACGGAGGTAATTCTATGTCTTCTCAAATTGTACTTTCAGATATACTCGCTTCAATAATTTCAAAAAAAGTATTAAATGATAGTTATGGTATCCTTCTCAAGGATTTACCCAGATATTCGTACACTCATTTCTTACATTTTCTTGAATTGAGGGTTCGTGAGTATGGTTTAACGCAGCCAAATGTTTTTTTTGTTGGCTTTTCGAATGAAGAGCTTAATAAACTTCGCCAAGAAATAGCTAATCAATTTTGCACAATTCCACTTCATTACTCTGTTGAGGAAGCTGAGGACTTTAGAAATAATGGTGACATTGCTGGAACGCGTATCGTTATTGTCAAAAGATCGGTACCGAAATTATCCTCCCTTCATTGGTACGAAATAATTACAGCAGAAGCAATTTATAAAGAACTATGTGTAACTGCTGAGAAGCATCTTGGTGGTATAAATGAATCATTAAAAAGCATGTGGAAGGCACTTAATTCTAAAAAGATAATGGAAATAATCTCATTAGAAAGGCTTATTGATTACTATCAGCAACTCACTTTAAATGATGAAAATATTCCAAAGGATTCTGTAGAACAACTGTATAGATTAGGAATACTAGTTGATGATAGTTTGTTTGTAAAAAGTCAAGTTGAAAATATAAGGAAGAGATTGATTGATAATTCGAGATTAGTTTCACGAATAAGTAATCTTAATAATAATAAAGAAGATATGAAGGCACTACAATCTAATCCCGATTCCGATAAATATCATTTAACTCGAGCTAGCATCTTGAGATTTTATAGCACAAGGGATATTTCTGTTCTTGGTCAAATGAAGTATCACGAGGTACTTGAGTTATTGTCAAAGGTGAAAAAGGATCAAGCAAAGAAAAAAATTCCCAAAGATAAGTCGATTATTGATGATATCGATTTTGATCCCAATACTAATAAGAGTAATGTCGGTTCTCCCGAAGCAAAAGCAGTTGATCTAATTCTTGAGCACGAGACTGAAAAAATTAAGGGGTTATTAAAGGAAATAGAACAGAAATATAGTGAGTGGGAAAAAGGAAAGCGGAGTAAGGTAAATGTAGAAAATGAAGAAGAGAGCACGAAGATTGAATTCATACCTGAAATATATAGTTTAGTTGAAACCTTTGTTGGTGAAAATGCTTATGGTGGGATTATAAAGGCCAATGTGAAAAATCCTACTGACGCCTTACGTTCCCTTGAGCAATTCAAGGTTCAAGTTTTTACTAATGACTATATAGATGAGATCAAAGAAATTTTACAGCACTTTGAATTAGAATTCAATGAGGCTAAAGGCTTATTAGATTACTTTAATACTTTTTTGAATATAAGAGCCTCGCTTTTATCAGCCGCTCATCGACTTGCCGATTGCCCAATGCTTAAGATAGTTGAAACTGAAGCTACATTAATTGACTGTATTTCATATATGGACAATTATGCAAGGATTCTTAAAAAAGTTAAAGAGCATTATGGGATATTTGCATCTTTTAGTCCAAGAGGCTCCAAGCAGTTAGTTGCCAGATTAAACTCCATTGATATGATCTACATTATTGGAGAAGATACTGTACACGCTACAATGACTCCCTTGTATCCACTCTATCTATGGAAGTATGTTGAGTTAACTGCTAGATTAAGAGAATCCTCTTCAAGCTTAAATGAGATTGATAAAGATTTTCTTGTACGTAAATCAGAGGAAATACCTAATCCGTTACCAACAATTTTTGTCAGTAATTTCATTTCAAATAAAGGAGACACTGTTATTCCGGAAGTCAGTTTGCTAGGGAAATTGCCTCTTTATTCTAGTGAGCAACAGGTTAATCAGGCAACGGATGGACTTCAAGTAATAGAAAACTCACTAACAAAGTTCATGAAGGTATATCCGCATAGTTCTTTTGGAGTTAGGGTTGCATTTGTAAATCCGCCAAGTGTAAAGCATGTATTAGATATGTACAAAAAAATGCTTCAAAATAAGGATATTAATCTTCAGGGTGCTCACATCCATATTTACAAAACTAAAGAGACGCCAGAAAATTGGGCTAGCTTTGATGAAGTCGATGATATAATACATAAAAAATTTGCCCTATCTAATGATCCCAATTTCTCTGTAAAAATTGATATCTCTGTCGTAAGCTTTAAGAACTTGGTGGATTCCATTAAAAGTACTCATTTTCATGCGGTGGTTATTTTTGATCCTTGCGGCAAATCAGTATCAAATATGAGAAGGAATCCTTTATTAAAAATTCATCCGTTATGCATTCCAAAAGTATTTGAGTATGATCCTATTGCTGATCGAGTTGAAATATTACCAGCTTCTGACGGCAATATTTTTTCAGATCACCATGACTTAATTGCAAGGTTAAATGATAAGCCTCAAGGATGGCACCATACAGTAGTTTTAGAATTAGAAACTAATAAACAGGAGTTTGATAAACTTCTGAATGCAACTCATTGGCTGATAATTGCAGATGAAAGTCTTAAGAACCTCGAGTTAAGTGTAATAGGCTCTGAAAAGTGCATATATTATCAATCGAAAGCCTTCCGTGATGTTGGGATATACTCAAATGATTGGACGAAACTAACAAAAGGAATGGAAAATTCAATTCGCTCGATAGGTAACTATGATCCTAAGGAAAAATGTGTTGCTAATGTATTGAGAACTATACAGGGCTTGAATGAAAAAGGTGTCTTACAACTTGCTTCTTCATCAATTGAGAAAACATTCAACTTAAATCATACAAAAGGAGCACTTGGAACAGCAATCTCGGCAATATGGGCAAAGCAAACCATAAAAAATCATATTCTTGTGAGTTTGGATACTGATTTATCCCAAAACTGGCTCGATGAACGTGAAAATGGAGCTTTCTCAGATTTGGTAGGTATCAGCTTTGACGAGCATCAAGTCACGATTGATATAATTGAAGTGAAAACCTATGATGGAGCATATCATATTAATCAAAATGAGATTAGTGGTAAGGCTGTCGAGCAATTAATTTCTGTAAGGCAAGTAATTCAGGAGATATTTTCTGAGAGGGATAAAATAACAAGTACATCACGCAGAGAATTGTTAAGATACCAGGTCTTTAGAGCCTTTTATCAGCTTCCACTCTCTAAAGCCGATAAAAAAGAATGGACATATCAGCTCAACCGACTGTTCGCCGGAGAAGTTCCAGTAGTATTAAACTCATATATTCATCATGTTAGATTTAGTGAGCAAGGCATGACTACAAATAGTCAATTTGACTCCGATTATAAGGTGAATCTCGTAGAAATTCGTGATGATTTTATTGATCGAGTTCTTGTAAATTGCTCGGAAATACAATTTGAAAGTACCTTTGAATCTATAAGCTTTAAGAGTACTGGTTCAGAGCAGCAAAGTGATTGTAAATCGTGCGGATTGAATGAAGATAATGAAGAAGAAAAAAGCCGATCAGTCGATGTAACGTTAACTGATGCTGTTGAAGAAATTGGAAATAATAATTTTAATAGAATTAAGGAACAAGCAAAGTCAACCAAAGGTATAAATATTGATGACAATTTATCCACTAGTAGCGATTTTGATCAAAATGTGACTGAGAAAAATGCAACAGCAAAAATAACGGAAGTTGTAGAAATGACAGCAGGGGCACTCTTTCGAGCTCTGAGAGACTATTCCATTGATGTTTCAGCAGTAGATCCCGAGTTAGCCCTTGTCGCATCAAGGTTTATAAGATTTAGGGTGAGATTGCGTCCAGGAGAGACTCTGCAGAAGCTCTTGAGATATCGTTCTGATATAAGTAGAGAAATTGAAGCTGATTCCGACATTTTGGTAGGGAATGAACGTGGTACACAGTTTGTCTTTGTAGATGTTCCTCGGAAGAGTAGTGATTCAATTAAGCTTCTAGAGTATATAGGTAAGATTTCAGATAATCACCCAGTAGGAAATCTAAACGTCGTTATTGGACAGGATCCAAGTGGGGAATTTAAGATGTTGAATATTGCCCAAGCTCCTCATCTTTTAACTGCTGGATCAACAGGTTCTGGGAAGACTATTTTCTTGTATAGCCTGATTGTTAGCTTAGTATCCCAATATTCTCATGAGCAATTAGAGTTTGTTATAATTGATCCTAAGCAGACCGATTTCATTTATTTCGAGGGTCTCCCTCACCTTCGTAATGGAGAAGTTATATTAGAGGCCGAAAAAGCTGTTGAGGTACTTACTGATTTAACCGAAAATGAATTGGAAAAAAGAACAGAATTGCTAAGACAATCAAGAAGTAGGGATCTATTTAGCTATAATCAAAAGAATCCTCATGCTCCACTAAAGCCAATTGTAGTTATAATTGATGAATATGCTGATCTTGTTCAGGTTGCGGATTTGGAGGGGAGAAAAAAGGATTTCGAGAGACAAATGATCCGATTGGCACAACGCTCACGAAATGTTGGAATACATCTAGTGGTTGCGACCCAAAGACCAAGTGCTGATATTGTTACCTCGAATTTAAAAACTAATATCCCATGTCGAATTTCATTTAGATTACCTGCTCATCAAGATTCCATGACAATTTTAGATTCGCCGGGAGCGGAAGATTTGTTAGGAAGAGGCGATATGCTCTTCTCATTAAACGGTGAAATGACAAGGCTGCAAGGGCTTTTTATCAGTGAAGAGGATCTTGAAGGCTTCCTGAAAAAATACATGTAGCTTGTAATGCCGTCAGGATGTAATTTATCCTTGACGGCGTTTTTAATAAAAATCAAGGAGAAACGCTTTGAATTACGATGAAGAATTAGTTGAAGGTATTTTTATTGAAGAAAGTAAAAACCGATTCTTATGTACGGTCAAAATAAATGGTGTGCCATGTGAATGCTACGTACCTAGCTCTTCGCGAATTGAAAACTACTTAAAATTAAAGAATAAAGTGGTACTCTTAACTATTAACAAGGCAGGAAAACGAACCAAGTATTCTCTTTTTGCAGTTCAATATTATAATGGCTACATTCTATTAAATCTAAACTTAGTGAATAGGATAGTAGAGTCTTTGATTAGTCATAATATGCTCAAACAATTGAATGGGTTCTCTATTCAAAGAGAGCAGGTTGTTGATAGTTATAAAACTGATTTACTCCTTACTAATCGGTACAATGAAAAAATCATTGTTGAGGTTAAAGGGATAATTTCTTCAAAAAAAGAAGCGAATTTTCCGAGCGTTTTTTCAGAAAGAGCAATATCTCAACTTATCCTGATCAAAGATATGCTTCTAAAAGGCTATAAAATATTTTATTTAATTGTGTCACTTAGTCCTGTCGTAAACAAAATTAAATTGGATGATAAATATTCGGAGTACACTTCTCTACTGAAAGAATGTATTAGCTTAGGCATGAACTTACTTGCCTTTTCTTTGAAATTTGAAGATAACACTATTAAATACAATGGAAGGATTAAAATTAATCAATAGTTTTAATATTATTCGGGAAAATTGGCTGTAAACTATTATTCTTATTTCTTGATTGATTCAACATCAACTTTTGTCACTAAAAGAACAATAGAACATAGGCTACAGATAAGAAGAGCATTGACTATAATCGAGCTAACTGAGAGGACATTGATAGTAAAAATAGAGGTTTAAATACACCGTAATCGTGACATGTGTATGATTGGTCTTACAATTATTAATTTATTTTGGAAAACGGATATCGAACTACCTAATGCCTGTTACTGGTCAATAATTTGGTCAAGAACTCAAAATAAGCACCGGAAATTACAGTTCACAAGGATAGAGAAAAATAGCCGATAACCCTTGATATGAGTGGGTTTTCGGCTATTCAAGGAAATTGACGGAAATTGCCCATTTGATCTTGACAGGGTGGGGGTCGCTGGTTCGAACCTAGTCCGGATCATATATGACGTTCAAAACCCTTGATACTGGTAATATCCCCTCATGGTTGACTGTGTTTAAAACCCCACTTTTACAATTTGGGTAAGACACAATTGACCAGAGGGGATTTTTTTATGGCTAAAAAAGGACAAACATTTAGAGTTTATACGAAAGAGGAAAAAATGGAAGCCGTACGTCTTTATGAGTCCGGAGTATCTTCTAGAGAAGTCGCCAGAAGATTAGGCATTCCAGAAAAAAGACAGGTGTTGGACTGGGTTAATAAGGCTCGTAGTGGGGAGGCACTAACAGCTTCTCGATCAAATCAGGCATGGCGAAAAGGGCGTCCAAAAACCAAATTCACAAGCGTTGAGGAAGAGTTAGCATACATAAAAGCGGAGAATGAATATCTAAAAAAGCGATATCCAAATCTAAACGGGGAGTGACTTCGAAGAAATCAAGGTTCTCAATTATTGAACAAATGCAACCAAATATCGATTATCATGGCTGCTCAGTTTTGCAAAAGTATCCCGTGCGGGATATTACAAATTGGGAAAGTCCAGAGAGGCATCTGTTCGACGTAGCGAAAAGGAAGTCAACCTAAAAGAACATATCCAAAGTATCCATCGCTTGCATCCTTATTATGGTTACTTACGAATGACAGTTGCTCTTCGCAAAGAAGGATTACAAATCAATCACAAATGTGTCTATCGATTGATGAAGGAATTAGGCATCCGCTCAGTAATTCGTAAAAAAAGGCGATTCTTCGGCAGACAGGCATCAGTTGTAAACCCGGATCGTCTGGAAAGACAGTTTAAAGCAGGAGCACCTCTAAAGAAGCTGGTAACCGACATCACCTATCTACGAGTCGGAGAACGATTTTTTTATCTATCTGCTGTGCAGGATCTGTTAAATAACGAAATCGTTGCTTGGCATGTCTCTTCCCAAAACGATTTGTCACTCGTGATGAGTACCGTAGATAGTCTTTGTAAGGGAAGAGAGGTGAACGGTTCCGTCCTACATTCGGACCAAGGTTTTCAATACACTTCCAGACACTATAATAAACGTTTGGATGAGTACGGAGTACTAGGAAGTCATTCGAGACGGGGAAATTGCCTGGATAATGCCTGTATCGAGTCATTCTTTTCTCATCTGAAGACAGAAATGATGTATCGATGCTCGGCAAAATCATTTGAGGAATTAAATCAATCTGTTGAAACATACATTGCATTTTATAATCAGAGTCGTTTTCAGAAAAAACTAGGCGACCGTTCCCCGATTGAGTATCGGAAAGCGATCGCCGCGTAACTATGGGTTTTTAGGCAGTCTACTTGACAGGGTTATGACCATACGCAAGGGTTTTTTGTTTTTCTAGTCTTTTGATTCTAATAATAACGGGAGTGAAAACTCGTGGTTACAAGGGTTTCACCCCGCCCTTTTATGTGGGGCCGAATAACATTTTTCCGAGGGTTTTTGCTGTTTCCTTTTGCATGCTGGGGATAGGTATCCAGCGTCATTCGTGTATCGGCATGGCCAAGGTGCTCCGTGAAAATCTTCGGATGAACGTTTGTTTCAAGTGCAGAGTTGCATGAGTATACCGCAAATCGTGGAAGCGGATATCATGATCAATGAAATTCCCAAGTGACGTGCAGTAAATTAGATCCAAATCATGATACACATCTTCTGCCAGTCGTTTTTGTTCCGCGATGAATGAGGGCATCAATGACTTCATCGGGAAGGTCGATGGAACGGAAGTCAGCTTTGGTTTTGGGGCATAGAACCAGCTTGGCCTTTTTATTAAGTGCTTGGGTAACGCTTAGATATCCTTCCTTGATGTTGAGGTAGCGCCAGGCAACTCCTAATAACTCATCTATCGCATGTCGTTCGTAAGCAAAGAAATCATGCAATATGGGCTGTTCTTGGTCACAACCAAAAATGTTCGCATCTGGGCTGCATCACAAGCCTTTACTTCCTTTTTGTAGACCTTTGGGGCATCCACGAGGCACGAGGTTTGCAACATTTTTGGAGATAAGCCCCCATCTCTCAATAGAATACTGATAAGGAAAGTGGCCCGAAATTAGTAATTCTTTTGAACGCCATGTTCTATGGTAGTCCAAACTATTAAATTGTTTTATTAAAATTGGTTTTCAATTATAGCGTAACAGGCATTTCAGAATGAATAGAGTAGCCAAATGGTTTCTTTTTGATAACGTTTTTCCCATACGGTTACAACGAAGTACAAATAAATCTAGTCTTATTTTGGTGAATTATGGAGGTAATCATTTTATTATGTAGAACTTTTAAACATCTATTATAAAATGGGACTGATTACCTATGCCGATGATTAAATGTGAGTTTTATTTAGCTAGTGCAATAAACAACAAGTGTTCCGAGAATACAGTAAATATTTCAACTGCTCAAATTGGATTATACGGAAATTTATTCTCGGAAAGCCTAATTTTACATACAGACGAACATTATAATATTTACACAAAGCCACAAAAGGGAAGGCTATGGAAACTTAAGAGCACAATGAATGTAACAATTGGAGATTATGGTTTTCTATTAAACAAAGTAAAATCACCTGCTGTTTCTGGAACAATAGGAGAAGCTGTTGTTATCCCGGCGCTTACAGCAAGCATGGGTATAAATTCAAATACGTTTGGATTTCAACGATTAAAATCTCGTTTTAAATGCCCAGATTTTCTTGTAGAAACAATGCCTGAATTTGATAAATTATGGAATATGACACCGGGTTCTAGTTCAAAATTCCCACCTGATATGCCGCTGGAGGTCAAGTCAAGATTAACACGGGATAACGGTTATCCGCATACAGCAGTTGATCAATTGAAAAGGTATTGGTCTGAGTGCAAAAGTATTGACCCCCAGAGGGACGGTTATGGAATAATTGCCCGTGTAAACATTGCTTCTTCAAATATTACAATAAGGTATTATTTATTTACTAAATAGAAAGTTAGGGAGAAAGCGATATGAAAGGAAATTTGGAAAATAACAATATTAAAGAGATAAATCGTGGTTGGATATTATTATGGGCTGGAAATCCATCGAAAAGTATGAGTAATTTGGTAAGTAGAAAAGTATATAATGATATAAATGTGGAACATAGTGGAAAAAACGATATTGAATATAAAGAAAATATACAAGCTGGAGCGAAAATCAATCAAGATGATTTACCCGATAAAAAGAGCATTGGGAAGAAAGATAAAAATAAAAGGAATCTTGTCGAATTACACGAAAAACAAGCAGACTATTTACTTAAACAAGCAGAGAATCTAGAGAAAAGATTAAAAAAAGAAGCTATTGATATCTATGACAATGGTCTTCTTGGAGATGCAGACTTTCATAATGCAGCAATTTTCCTTGGTCACTCCTCACAAATATCTTTTATGATAATCAGAAAAAACCCAGTCACATTGGAGCTAAGATTAGCAGTTTCCTCAACGTATTACGAATGGTCAATACCAAATAACGATGTCTTAACATTTGAGAACGTTAAAGTTAATATTTTTGAAAGCGACAATGAAGAGATTGAATGTTCGCAAGAGGTTGTCGTAAATTTTACATCTGATGCTTGGTTTGGAAAAATTTCATTCTTCAGCTTAGGTATTGCACATGGAGAGGTTTATTTAAGAGATGCCATTGAGGATATTTTCTTAATAAGAGAGATAGAAAACGTCATGAAAAATGTTGCTCAGAATATTTTTAAAAATATATCGCTTATATAATTAGTTTATTTTCTTGCCTGTGAAAGGCGGAGTCTATCTTTTTGAAAAAGAGTTTTTATATGGATTAGCTACCTTTGTTTTTCGGTCAAATAGCCAATGGTAATCGGAAAAACAACCAATTTGGAATAGTGAAAAATAAACGGAAAGCCACTTAATGCTCGTTTAGCTCGCGTTTTGTTTGAAAAGTGGTTACCTATTATATACGCATGGAAAAATCCTAGATACTCTCCAGTTCAGTTATCATTCAAAATAAATAATCGTAACGTTTGGTGTTGCTTGTGGTGAGTATAATCAATTCAATTAATTTTTAATAGATTATTACTCACAGATATTAGTTTTAACAGTGGAGGAGTAAGCAACTATACATCGATTGATACTATAAACTAGAAATTATAAAGTCGAATCAGGTATGTCTTTATACTAACTGGTGATAAAGCCTTCAGAATGACGATGGTTGGTACACAAAAATTCGTACTCGGGATATATTATTGGGAAGAAACGAGAGCTTAGTTAACTCCATCAAAATGTTGATGGAAGATAAATTTCGATTTGATGAGGTTAAAACAGAGATAACCAAATATCTATAAGCAATTTCATGCTGATAACAATCTGAGTGATAGTGTGTAGATTGTAAAAGTACAGAATTCAACACTTTCGACACTCTATAATATTCTCATAATAACATGATAGGAGAGACAAAATATATGAGGTTGCCTCATTTCCCTCCATATTCTCAGCTCCGAGCTTTTTTAAAGATTATCCATAAGATAAAAGTCGCTGACTTAAAAGGTTGGTTTAAAACTTATGAACAGTTGATTGGGACACCTCAAAATCCAGTAAAATGGGACAATCCTGATGAGTGGATAAAAGAACGACTTAATGGCATCGATGCAGAAATTACTGGTTTAATTTGGAATGGGACCGACAAATTAGTTAACCCTCGTTACGTTCGTAGCGTCTATTGGCCACTCAATAGTTACACTTTAGCTATCGAAAACTCACAAGGTTACTATGAACTAACGGAAAACGGTAAAGATTTTCTTAATAACGACGAAGGGGAGTCAGTCCAATTAATTGATCGAGAAGAAGGGCTCATTACAATACTCCGTCTTATCCAAGCCAGTAAAAAGGCTAGATCCAAAGATTTGGAAGAAGGATGGAGTTCTTTTTGCATGGAAAATTCGAATATTCGTGGTAACAATGTGATTAAGATATATCTGGCCCGCCGACTTAACAACCTTACTGATCGAAAATATCTTAACCGTGATAATGGTCGATACTATCTGAGCGAGAAGGGCTTGGAATACTTAGAAAAGATTCAAGAAGATAGTTCCACAAAAACAAGCGGTGAATATGAGAAGTTAAATTTCTTGCTTAAAGAGTTAGAAATTAAGAAAAGGGAAGAATTGCGGGCACATCTTGAAACTATGAATCCTTACAAATTTGAAGAATTAATCCGGGATCTACTTGAAGCAATGGGTTACGAAGATGTAGTAGTTACCTCGCCTTCAAATGACAAAGGTGTAGATGTTATTGGTAATGTACAGGTGGGAATAACTTCGATATCTGAGGTTGTCCAGGTTAAAAGGCATAAAGGAAATATAGGGAGGCCTGTAGTAGACCTATTAAGAGGATCTCTTCACAGATTTCAGGCTATACGAGGAACTATCATTACCACTGGAGATTTTGCAAAGGGTGCTAAGGATGCGTCTTTAGAATATGGAGCTGCCCCAATTACATTAATTAATGGAGAACGACTTATTGAACTGCTATTCGACAATGAGATTGGGGTAAAAAAACAAGAAATCACGTACTTTGCCATTGACTACGATAAATTCAAAGAACAATCAGATGCAGACGAACAATAAGGTGAAGAGACAGAATTGACATTATGTAAAACTTATTTATTTTAGCTTTTCTATTAGGATATTAAATTATTAGTAGCGTCTACTACCTTGTTACAATTTAAAAATTTTAGATACAGAGTGGTGATCTGTATCACAAGTGATAATTAAGCGAAGGTTTAATGGAACTAAATCTCCCAACTGATAAAATAATTGCAATCCTTTGGAAGAGATACACTGCCTGGGATATTTTACTTCAAAAAAGTGTAAAACAGGAGCTTCAGGAATTAAGAGATAGAAGAGATATTATCTTTAGAAGTAACTGGATTACATTTGTAGCCCTAAATATAGATTAAGCGAAGGAGAACGTTAATGTAATAAAATCAAGAACAATCTTTACCAGAGCCAATGAAATAAAGACCAGTTTTGATGGATTTTATTAATGCATTACTTTTAAAGCGGCACGGTAGCAGTAACATAATTAATGAGTCACATAATCATTGTTATCGGAATAAAGCCCCTTTCTTTCGGATCTTTGAGACCGGGCACTCACTCCAGGAAACAGATGGAAACGAATTCTATTCAAATTGACAAGGTTGGGGTCGCAGTTTGAACTAGTCCGGAACACCATAATACAAACGTTAGAACCCTTGAAAAATTAAGGGTTCTTCTTATGTTCTCGTCGATTCATCCTTATTACATAACCCCAGGAGGTTGTCGCTTGATACCATTTGGATAGCCCTGATTCAACCACAGCTATCCTGAGAGACTTTGTTTCATCTTACTCTCGAAGTTGTCAGCAGCTTCTTTATGCATTTTTGACACCGCATTACAATATTCGTCTATTGTAATCGATGTTGCAGGAATGTCGAGCGGGGCAGATCACGCACCGAATAAGGCGGACTTTCGAACTCAAAGTTGTATTTGCAACTTTATACCTATTGCTCGTGACCATTCTACATCCGATACGTCAAAAAATGGGCATTATTTCCTTTTTATATAGATTGGATATCTAGCATATCGATCACCATGAGTCTTCCATCTGTATTGAATCCTTTACAGAGAGGAGGAGACTGAATGCCCAATATTGAAGGTATCAACATCCAACAATCAAGTGCTGAACGCAAGAGCTACGTGGTTGTGGGAGCCATTTTATCATGCAGCAGCGGAAGTAAACAGAGTCGGCTGAAAATGCCGTTCAGCCATGGTGTTTTTGTAAAAGGAAAGCCGCAAATGAACATCATGGATTTTGTTCCTAACGTAAATATCATGCCCTTTGGAAAGTGCAGCAGCTTACAAAATCCCACAGTCGCTTCTGCCACAGCAGCCAACAATGGTGTACTTAAACCAATGCCGTGCACACCTCTGACAACAATGCCATGGGTAGATGGAAAAGCGGACAAAATGGTCGGTGGTCATCCGGCATTGCTTAATAAATCAACAAATATGTGTTTCTATTGTGGGCAGATAAAGATTGAAGATGACGGGCAGGATTTGGGTGGTGTGACGGTAGGAAATCAGTCGTCAATAAATAGCGGGCCGTCTGCTGCTGGTTTTGGACAAGGACCAGCTTGCGAAAAGCCGCAGGAAAAGCCTAGCATGTGGGATAGTTTCGTCAAAGGAATCTCGATGCTGGGAGATGTTCCTGCTGCGATGCAAAAAGCGGCAAGTGAGTTGCCAAGCGCTTTGGAGAAAGCTGCTAATGATTTGCCAAAAGGTTTGAAAAAGGCAGCGGAGGATTTACCAAAGGGTATTGAAGTGTTTGTAAAGGAAGGCTTTATCGAGCCAATGCAAGAAGACTTGGATACGTTGCGGGATGAGGATATCAATCTCGAAGATGCACTTGCTATCAGCGGGCTTGCCGTACATGCACTGACGTTGGGGAGAAGTAAAAATGTTAAGGATATAGTGAATGCGTTAAAGAAGGGAAAGAAGGGGACGGACAAAGCCCCTATTCCTACAAAACCCGGTGGGGGAAGCAATCCCAAAGATTTTGTCAATCCACATTCTGAAAAGCACCTGTATGACCCAAGTAGACCCTCTACCCCTAATAGGTCACAATATGGGAAAGATGTTGATGTAGAGAAATTAAGGCTAGAAACAATGACTAATTCGGATAAGGCATTTTCAAACTGGCCAAATCCCAATAATCCGAATCCAAACCGGATCACCAAGTATTATAAAGAATTTGACGGAAACATCAGTACACCTGATACTCCAACGGGAAGTCACAGAGTTTTTGAACATCTAGATGACCCTACCAGAAGTTCACATTTCCCTTATGTGCCAAGAAATAAAGAATGAGTGGGTGAGAGAAAGTGAGATTATTGTTGTATCATGCTTATTTACCTGAAAATCACGCACATTTTGTTTCGGAAGAACAAGTCATGCAAGAAGGAATACAATACTTTACAAAGTCTAATAATCGTTATAGTAACGGTGGTAGAGTACAAAATGAAAAGACTGAAAGTTTGAGACCTTTTAGTATCCCAGATTGGGTTAATTTTAAAGAAGCTATAGGTGTTGATATATCTAATCGCTTTTTTAAGTCGTTTTGTTTTCCTGTGTTTACGGATAAAATTCTCGTATTTGATAGTGAGATATCTATTTCTATCTATGACCAAGCGTTCTACGATGATTTCAAGGATTTTGATGAAGAAGCCTTGAACTTTGACACGGGAGAAAGCATTGAGCATTGGATTAAGTTGTATTGGGATAGCATGATGACACTTCAAGAATACTTGCTAAAAAGACCTTATCCAAAACCAGAGATATTAGTGTTTGAGTCAGTACCTAAAGAGATTATTCGAGTGTGTGAAGAAAAATCGTAAACTGTGCGTATTTGGCTTGGTAGGGCTACCCAGTGCCGAATGAGTCCTTCATCTTACAATCCCTAACATAACCTTTGTTCTTCATGAAGAGCACTTAATTATGATGATTTGAAGGTTGACGCTCTATAAGAAGGCTACACACGATGAATAAGCCGCTCGGGTAAATAACCGGGCGGTTTTTGTTTTGGGTTCATTAATGTTTGAAGGAGTTAGAGCTTTAGGAGCAGGTTTATACGTTCTGTTCAGATTTCGAGGAGACAATGCTGTCCCTAAGGTCGTAAAAACGCCAATGTTATCATCTTGATAATTTTTACCTCAAGCACTTCTTTACTTCAAAACTCATACTTCTAAGCTCAATGACACTCGGACGCTCCAAAATGTCAAATTTGGTAAAAACAAGAAGGAATCTGTCGTTTCTAGTAGAATATAACCCTCAATAAGTAATTGAGGTGAAAAAGTTCCATGCTGTTTGTCCTATTTTCAACATTGGAATACCTTGCAATATTTGCTCTTATGACTACGCTATTTAGGTTTGGTTTTATTGTTCATATCAACCGGATTCTCTTTGTGAGTCTGGTATTAATGCTTTTCTCGTTTGGGCTGCGGCAATTTACGCCATATGGAGACTATGCGACTATAGCTCAAGTCGTCATAATCTTTGGGGCATTAGTCCTGGTATGGAACGTGAATTGGGGGCATGCTGCCTTAATGACCATGATAACAGCAGGAATCTACTTGGGTATTCAGATGATGGAGGTGTTTTTCCTGACCGTCATAGGAACGCTAGAAACAATTGAATCGTTAGAGGATCGAAGCATCAGCACAGGGTTCATATTCCAAACAATCTCCGCAATACTTACCTTTGCATTATGCTATGGACTTAGGAAATTTGGACTGCAATTTACCTTTGTCAGAGACGGAGCGCCTTTCTCTCTTTATCATAGAATCAACATGGTGATTCTGTCACTGATCATTGTAACAGGTGTATTGATAACGGTCTTGTTTAAATTAGCAAGTACATATGGAATTGGTTCCTTGGTGTGGATTTTCTTCGGAATGGCAATCGGAATCACGATACTGGCATGGCTGGCTATAAAAAGGGATGGGGACTATGATTGAAACTCTTGCTGAAAGAATAGCCATACAACTAAAGTCGATCAATCCACATGAAACGAAGTCAGTCCCTACCATGAAGTTTGGGTTAATCCTTATCATCAACATGCTGCTCATTATTACGATTAGCCTCATCATTTCACTCATGATAGGGACTTTTCAAGGAACATTACTCACATTGGCCGGATTTTTAGTCCTACGCCAATTTTCAGGAGGATTTCACTATTCATCGTCTGTCTACTGCACCATGACAAGTATAGTGGGAGCTGTATTCATCCCTCTTATCACCCTTCCTAATGATTTTGTCACCCCGATTATTATCATCACATTAGTCTTGGTAGCACTTTTTGCACCGCAAGATATGGAAATGCAATCACGACTATTCAAACAGAATCAGACTTTACTCCTCAAGCTCATTTCGATTACCATCGTCAGTTCATTATTTTTCATAGAAAGCGAGACACTGGTTAAGACCTTCTTTGTGCAAGCACTGACGCTAATTCCACTGAAAGGAGGTGGAAAAGATGAAAAATAAAGCGATGATGTTCGTAGCGAAGCATGTTTCAGCAATTGCTTCATTCGTTGCAGTAATGGCAGTATCTACAGCATCCTTTGGTTTCGTGGGGAAACCTGAAATTCCAGAAGAATTAAAGAAGTAAGGAGCAATGAACGACACAGACCATCTCTCACTCGACTTCAGTTCGAACGGGGAAAACTGGTTGCCTCATTGCGCTTTTGTAAATCTTAACTTTATAACAGATCATTCGCGTATGATTGTATGGTACTTATAGACTGCTTCTTTCAGAGCATTGCAAATTATCTCACCCCCTTGTTAGACAAGGGGGTTTCTTATTTTACTGCGGCTGGTTCATTGGCGTCTTTGAATCGTTAATGAATCCAAGCAGGCTGTCTCTTAGTCGGAAAATCGATTTTTGAGACAGTCCCTTACTGTTTTTACATACCCTAACGCTTAGAAATAGAGAATTTGGCTGTGAAATTCATTTTTTTCATATAGGAGGAATTCGCTCCGGCTTGAAATTGGACAGAAATATTGCCGTCTTTTTCTGCTTGGAAGACGCGTCCGTATGGTGAATTAGCAGGGTATGTACCAATCACTTGATTATCCGCACCAAAGACTGTATAAGAAATCGGGAATCCTGAATTGTTTACAAAAATCGTAAGTTCTTCTCCCTTTTTAAGTGAAAAAGATTCTTTTTGCGTCACTTCGTATGAACCCAAAGAATAGTATTTCGTAACCTCTTGCGTGTCTAAAGTCGTTGTTGCTGCGCTAGCTTTTGAGACTTCTAATCCAGGCAAATATCCACCAGAAAGTACTGCAATTCCTAATGCCCCTGCTAAAATAGCTTTTTTCATAATCGTAATGCCTCCTTTTTGGCTCATTATGAGCGAAAGTAAATATTTGGAAATTATAACCATTATAGTATCGTTGAAAATGATTATCAATAAATATTTTTTTGCATCTCACCGCGTGATAAACAGGACATAAAAAAAGAGAGTGATTCAACGGAATCAACATCCCCCTAAAAACGGCACACACATCCCCGTATCAGGACAAAACCCCTCATTCTCCACACACAACCTTTCCGTAAACCCAGGCTCCTCCCGCGCGAGAAACTTAAAATAACAAACAATTTCATGATTCCGTACAGCTAAACTATTCAACTGAAAATCCAACAAATACTTCCGATCCACATGCTGGTAGTACAATCCTTTCTTCGTAAACGGAGGCGGATACACCTTGGACGGCAAAGTCGGAATAATATCATGAACATTCACGATCCGAACACTGTTTTTTACAGTCTCATTAAACCGCGAAGCAAAGACAGGATCTCCGACACGAGGGCTCCCATACGTATACACAAAAGGTCGCGTAAACTTCGTATTCACCGCAATATCCAAACCAGCAAGTGCGGCCAAGCCTCCCCCTAAACTGTGTCCAGCAACCAATAGTCTTTTCGATCTAGAGAGCTTGCTCAACTCCCGAATCAATTCATCTCTCGCGGATTGATAAATGCAAGTAAACCCGCGGTGGGTCTTTCCTGCCTTTTTGACAAAACGATAGGGGACTTGATACAAATCTTGATCAGACTCATTGTCGTTAAAGGTGCGTGTTCCCCGAAAAGCAACAACGATACTGTCTGATGACTCGGCTACAAAACCAAATACCTCCGGCTCCGGCGTCTCTACACCAGCCAATGCTCGAATCGTCGAGCGCTGACGATACCCTTTTGGCAAGATGAGTGAATCTGTTTCAAAAAGCTGATAGGCCTGATGGATCATGGCTGCAAGCAAAACCGCATCTTCGCTGTTATAACTACGATCGACCATTCATGTGTCTCCCTTTCTAAGTTTCAAGGCTGTAAAAGCTAGCAGTTACCTTGAAACGGAATACACGTATCCGTATCGGGACAAAGCCCCGGATTTTCTACACAGAGCGTTTGGGCGTAATCAGGGTCATACTGAGTGAGGTTGTGAAAATAGCAGGCGATATTATCGTTACGAGGCGTATTATTCAGTTGAAACGAGAGAGGAAACTTGTTTTTTACATGTTGATAATAGATACCTTCCTGGGTAAAAGGAGGCGGATATTTTTGATCGGGGAAGGTAGGAAAAGAGTCGTGAACATTGACAATGCGCAGACTATTTACAACGACTTTATTGAAGCGTGAAGCGAAGGTGGGGTCACCAATACGCGGACTGCCATAGGTGTAAACGATTGGGTGCCTAAACTGCGTGTTTACCGCAATATCTAAAGCTGCCAGCACAGCCAGAGCACCGCCGTAGTTGTGTCCAGTTATAAAGAGCTTTTTTGATCCGGAAAACTGATTGATTTTTCTGATGAAGCGATCCCGCGTTGACTGATACAGGCATGTAAATCCACGTGAGGTCTTTCCAGCCTCTTTCACAAAAGGATAGGGAACTTGCAGAATGTCGTAGGCTGCCAAAAGGTCTGCTGGATATGCCGCGTACCCTCTGAAGGCAATGATAACTTGATCTTTAGATTCTGCTACAAAACCATAAACATGTTCTGTTGGATTCTCTGCATCTGCAAAAGCCTGAATCGTGTATCGAAGCTGAAAACCTTTGGGTAAGATAAGCTTCCCTTGAAAAAATAGTAGATAAGTCTGATAGCTCATGGCTGCAAGGAAAATGGCAGCCTGACTAGTAAACATGTTGTCTTCGTCCGAGAAAACCATGCAGACAAATTCCTTTCCAAACAAGAATACGAATCTAACGCCTTTATTTGTCTTTCCCAAATGAAAGCAGGGCAAGGCTATTCGAATGACACTTACCATGAGCCTATGTTTTTACGATGAAATGCGTGCTTGTATGAAGAAAATATATGACTGCTTATCGGACAGGAGAGGGGATTGCGATGACGAATTATAAAGGATGTGGTAGAAAAAGGAAAAGGGGCGCGTCGCAACGCTCCCCATTTACAAAGGTTCTGAGAGGATTTCAATTCCCACATCAATTGTTTTCTCTACTCCCATAAAGGTTAGAAATATTTTTGCCCTGTTTTTGTGTTTATCCACTTTTTTAATAATGCCTTCCAGTCCTTTGAGGGGACCAGATTCTACGATCACCTTTGAATTTTCTAGGTAAACTTTTGAATAATCGACAACTTCACCGTTCCCCATGAGTTGGAGTATCGGGGTGATTTCTTTTTCGTCAATGCTCGAATAATAAGCGCCCTCATCTTGCGAATAGTAACTACCGCTATTGACCAAACGCAAACTTCTAGGAATTTTTTTGATTTTATGGAACATTTCGTTAGTCATTTCGGTCTTAATAAGTACATATCCAGGAAAAATATTCTTTAGGACATTATACACAATGCCTGACTTTTTCTCAGGAACCAATCTCTTCGGTACAACGGACTTTAAAGACTGCTCATTAAAATAGAGTCTGAGGTACTTTTGAACGACTTCTTCTTTACCGGATTCTACAAAGATGGCATACCATTTCAAGATGAGCAATCCTTTCATTATGAAGTAGATTCGTGAGTAACTGGAGTGCTTACTGCTTTCCAAAAAATAGGAATGATTGAGTAGATGAATTCTCAAAATTTGTGGTATTATACTAAATATATCCAATTCTTTCGTGTTATGCAATAAATGCGATTGTTGCAACATTCTGTATAAATAGAAAGATTCAGTTGCATAAGCTTCTTATCGAAAGTAAAATCTCTAAGGGAATTTAATCGCTGTTTCGGCACGTTAAAGGAACTGGGGAGGTCATACCGAGAAACGGTAGTGTGTATAACTATTTACCCACGAACCGGGGAAGCTCTGCCCTTTGGCATAGTCGTAAAACGAGAGAAGGCGGAGATTGGATGCATGTGTTCCCACAGATCTTTACGAAAGAATTCGTTATAAAAGCTACGAATAGAGAGTTTCGTGCCAGCTTGAGCATTGGCTACTTTTCTGTTCCCGCTGATTTTTTTAAAATGGTAAGATTCTTGCACCCAAAAGAATTTGAGTACTATTTTCATTTAGAGTTTGAGCGGAGAGTAAAAAGCTACCTGACTGGGAGATATGTCGCCAAAAAAGCCGTTTCGTTTCTGACTGGAGAAGACAGCTTAGACCGAATATGTATTGCACAGGGCATTCTTCATCACCCTGTCGTGAACTTGCCGAATACAACCAATGTCCAAGTCAGTATCACCCACTGTGACGATCTTGCAGCCGCCATTGCTTTTTCGGAAGAACTACCGATGGGGATTGATATAGAGAGAATTAGTGTTGATAGAAATAAAGTTCTGGAGACGCAAATGACCGCGAAAGAGAGTAGCTTGTTGTCAGGCTTGCCTTATTCCTATGAAGCGACTCTCACTCTTTTCTGGACAGTCAAGGAAGCGTTATCCAAAATCTTGAAGACAGGCTTAACAACGTCTTTTCATATCTATGAAATAAGCCAAGTGGAGCTAAGGGATGGGGTTGTGTTTAGTCTTTTTGAAAACTTTCCCCAATACCGTACTGCTTCCTATATTCTTGGTGATTATGTATGTTCGATCACCTACCCGAAAAAGACAGAGTGGAGTGTTGGTGTAGTAAAGGATGTGCTCCATGAGATAGAACAATGCATGACAAAGCGCTTATGAATTCCCCATTAGCGGTCAATTGACCAGGCTGTGGGGAGTTTTCTTTATAAAAACCTTTTATAAAAACAAGGGGTGCATCATACATGGAAAAGCCTGTTGTGTTTATGTTTTCTGGACAGGGGTCTCAGTACTATCAGATGGGGAAAGATCTTTTTGACCAGAATCCGGTATTTCGCAAATGGATGCTTAGGCTAGATGAAAAGGTACATTCCCTGATCGGGGAGTCTGTTCTTGCCCAGTTATATGATGACACGAAGCGTCGCGACGACCTATTTGATCGCACCCTTTATACGCATCCCGCCATTTTTATGGTGGAATACGCTCTGGCTCAGGATCTTATGGAAAGCGGAATAAAGCCAGACTATTGTCTGGGGAGCAGCTTGGGGGAGTTTGTGGCGGCGGCTGTGTCTGGGATCATGCCTGTGGAAGAATTGCTGCAACTCGTGGTGGAACAAGCCACCCTTTACGAAACGTATTGTCAGAAAGGGAGTATGCTTGCGATTCTCCACAATCCCGATTTGTATGACCAAGAGCCGCTCTTGCATCGAAATAGCGAGTTGGTAGCGGTGAATTTTCATTCGCATTTTGTCATTGCTGGGAGCAGTCATCAGTTACAACGCATGGAGGATTATGTCAAAAGCAAGGGGATTATTTGTCAACGCCTACCCGTGTCGTATGCTTTTCACTCCTCTTACATCGATCCGGCTGAACCACATTATCGGGAGGTATTGAAACAGAAATCGTTTGGAATTCCCCAGATTCCCTTTGTATCGTGTGTTCATGGTGAAATCTTGAGGGAACTGCCAGTTGACTACTTTTGGCAAGTCGTGCGAAAGCCAATGCAGCTTCCAAAAGCTGTCCAAGAGCTGGAGAAACAGCAGAGCTACATCTATTTGGATTTGGGACCAGCAGGGAATTTGAGTAATTTTACAAAGCGAAATCTGCGGCAAGATTCCCAGTCAGAATGTTACTCAATGATCACACCTTTTAAAAAGGACAGCGAAAATGTTGAGCGCATCAAGCAGCTATTCTCTAAGAAACAATTGAATACAAATAGAAAGGAAGGCAGAAAAATGACCACATATGTTTTCCCAGGGCAGGGCTCCCAAATAAAAGGAATGGGGGGCTCTCTTTTTGATGAGTTTCCAGAAATAACGGCCAAAGCTGATCAGATATTAGGTTATTCCATTAAAGAATTATGTCTGCATGATCCAGACAAGCAGTTAAGTAAAACGCAATTTACCCAGCCAGCTCTGTACGTGGTAAATGCGCTAAGCTACCTGAAAAAAGTAAAGGAAACCGGGAAAAAACCTGACTATGTGGCGGGACACAGCCTGGGTGAGTACAATGCGCTTTTTGCATCAGGGGTGTTTGATTTTGAGACAGGGCTGCATTTGGTGAAAAAACGGGGTGAGCTGATGAGTCAGGCCGTGGGTGGAGGCATGGCGGCTGTGATCGGGTTTACTTTGGAGCAAGTGGAACGGGTATTACATGAAAATCATTTGACCAGCATCGATATTGCCAATCACAATTCTCCCTCCCAATTTGTGATTGCAGGTCGGAAAGAAGATATCGAGCGTGCCAACCCTGTTTTTCAGGAAGCGGGCGTAAAAGTATACATACCGCTAAAGGTGAGCGGAGCATTCCATTCCCGTTACATGAATGATGCGAAGCAGAGCTTTGAGAACTATTTGAATCAGTTTGCGTTTTCCAGTATGACCATTCCTGTAATTTCAAATGTCCATGCAAGACCCTATAAACAGAGCGAAGTGAAACGGAATTTGGTTGAACAAATTACACACCCAGTGAAATGGAATGACAGTATTCGATATCTCCTGGCCGTGGGGGAAAACGAAATAGAAGAAGTCGGCCCTGGTACTGTGTTGACCAAATTAGTAACTACAATCCGAAATGAAGCAGAGCCGCTGATCATAGATGTGGAAGAAGAGAAAGAAAACATGGAGCAAGAGGCAAAGTCGGTTTCTATCAACGTACAGGCCGAAGAGATATCGAGCGCCGCGGAGCAGCCAAAAGGAGTTACCGCTTTTTCGCTGGGGAATCAGCAATTTAAACAGGACTACGGACTAAAATATCCCTATCTGGCAGGAGCGATGTACAAGGGAATTTCATCAGAAAAGCTGGTCATTAAAATGGGAAAAGCCGGGATGATGGGCTTTTTCGGAAGCGGTGGCTTACAGCTGGATAGAATCGAGCGAGCCATCCAACAGATTCAACGTGAACTACAGCATGGCGAGCCGTATGGGATGAATTTGTTGCATCATCCAAGTGATCCATCCATGGAAGAAAGAATCGTTGATCTGTATCTTGCCTATCAGGTGAGGGTGATTGAAGCATCTGCGTTTATGGCGATTACCCCTGCGTTGATCATCTATCGGGCCAAGGGATTAAAGCGGGGGACGAACGGGCAAGTGGAGGCGGCAAATAAAATTTTTGCCAAGGTATCACAGCCTGAGGTAGCGGAAGCCTTTTTAAGTCCCGCGCCTGAGTATCTGATAGAAAAATTGGTGCAAGAACAAAAGCTTACAAGGGAAGAAGCGAGTCTGTTACGAGAAGTTCCGATGGCGGATGAGTTAACGGTAGAGGCTGATTCTGGAGGAAATACCGATCACGGTGTAGCTTCTACTTTGATGCCTGCAATGATCCGGCTTCGAGATAACATGATGCACAAGTATGGTTACCGTAAGCCGATCAGAATTGGGGCTGCGGGCGGCATTGGAACTCCTGAGGCTGCTGCGGTCGCTTTCATGCTTGGGGCGGATTATATTGTCACAGGTTCGATCAACCAGTGCACAGTGGAGGCGGCGACCAGCGAGTCGGTGAAGGATTCGTTGCAGTTGGCCAATGTTCAAGACACAGAATATGCCCCAGCGGGTGAGATGTTTGAAATGGGAGCCAAAATTCAGGTGTTGAAAAAAGGTTTATTTTTTCCAGCGAGAGCGAACAAATTGCACGACCTTTATCGTCAATACAACTCGCTTGATGAAATCGATGAGAAAACCAAGCAGCAGCTCCAGGAAAAGTACTTTAAACGCAGCTTTGAAGAAGTGTATGAGCAGATGAAGACGACTTGCCCGCCTCAGGAACTGAAAAGAGCAGAACGTACGCCTAAATACAAGATGGCGTTACTTTTCAAATGGTATTTTAACCGCTGTTTTGACTGGGCTTTGGATGGAGCCGAAAGCTATAAAGTGGATTATCAGATTTACTGCGGTCCTGCGTTAGGTTCTTTTAATCAATGGGTGAAGGGAACGGCCGTTGAAAACTGGAGAGACCGTCATGTTGATCAAATTGGTGAAATGCTGCTCAAGGAGACAGCCGACCTTTTGAATCAGCGTATCCACGCTTTCATAGGTTCAAGCAAGTAAAGAAGGAATGACTCTCAAATAAGAAAGGAACGGCGAAAATGAATTTGGAACTAATAGAATACCATCCGCAAGGCGTTTCTAGCGAAGCGCCTCTTCTTTTTGTACATGGAGCATGTCATGGAGCATGGTGTTGGGAAAAAAACTTCCTTCCTTATTTTGCGGACAAAGGCTTTTCGTCTTACGCGCTGAGCCTTCGTGGACACGGTGAAAGTGACGGCTTTGAAAATCTTCATTCCTACACTCTTCAGGACTACATGGATGATGTTCTGGAAGTAATCGCGCGTCTAAGAAACAAACCAGTGCTGATCGGACACTCCATGGGCGGAGGAATTGTGCAAAAGATATTGCACCAGCATCCAGATTTAATCTCGGGTACCGTTCTCGTTGCCTCGATTCCTCCACATGGCGGGATGCGTGACTTATTCCGATTGATGTTCAGGAATTTTAAGGAAGCTATGCAACTGTTTACATATAACGAAAAACGAGATGCCTCACTGCTTGCCAATGTCTTTTTTTCCAAGGAGCTGCCGATGGAAAAAAAGGACGAGTGGGTGAAGCTCTTGCAGCCTGAATCACTGAAAGCAAGAACCGAGATGAATGGAAAAATTGTTCCCAAAACCATCAGTCCGAAAGCTCCGATGCTGGTTCTCGGCTCCCAAAAGGATCGGATGATTTCTGAGAAAACAACGCGCCGAATTGGCAAAACATACGGAATCGAGCCTGTTCTGTTCCCAAATGTCAGTCATGATATGATGCTTGACCCTGAATGGGAAGCTGTTGCTGGGCACATTTTGGCTTTTTTGAACGAATCTATATCTGAATGGCGGAGGTAGGGAATAACATGGAAGGTTCTTATCAAATCGCAAACATTGCAACGAATGTTGAGGTAGAAATAGAACGTTTGAAATCGCAGGTGGAGTTGTTTTGGGAGAAAGAGCTGAAGCATTATATCGAGTTTGGTCTGACAGATGGGATGTCGGTCATAGAGCTGGGCTCGGGGCCTGGATTCGTGATGGAAAAGGTCATGCAGGCGTTTCCAAATGGCAGAGTGACGGGATTAGAGATTGATCCTCTACTCGTTGATTATTCCAAAAACTATTTGACACAAAAGCAATCGGATCGATTTGAGATCGTCGAGGGATCGATTATGGAAACTGGCTTACCTAGCGATTCCTATGATTTTGCCATTACTCGACTCGTATTGGAGCATTTACCCGACCCAGTCGGTGCGGTTCGTGAAGTAGCGAGGTTGTTAAAACCAGGTGGCAAAGCGGTATTTATCGACAATGATTTCGAGATGCACATCATGACCACCCCGCATGTACCCGAATTGCGAGAGCTGTATGATGCCTACTGTGCGGCCCGCTATGCGGAAGGCGGCAACCCGAAAATCGGTCGTGAACTGCCAACGGTGCTAAAGCAAGGCGGACTTGGAAAAATAGATTTTGAAGTCATTTGCGCTCACAGTGAGCTTCTCGGGTATGAAATGTTTCTAAAGTCGGAGGGTGTAGGCATTCCTGTGCAGTTGGTACGTGACGGCTATTTATCCAGTAAGGCGCTGGGCAAGCTATCTGTGGCATGGCGAAACATGCTGAAGACGGAAGGTCATTCCATTCTCAGACAGCTGTACATGGCTGTTGGTGAGAAATCGGTGTAGATGAAAGGGGGGAGTCGAGTATGAAGGTACTTTTTCATTCAGTTCATGATATAGAAACCGTAGTGAAAGAAGTAATAACCGACTTATTACAAGATACGACGAATCCCTTGGATTTCGATAAAAGCTTTGTGGAATTAGGTATCAGCTCGGTATTGTCAGTCGAAATGGTAGAGATGTTGAATGGAAAGCTAGGCATTGACTTGGGGATTGAGGTCATTTTTGATCATGAGAATACCAAGCAACTAGCCACACACATTTTCGAGAAATATCAGCAAATCGCTCCAACAACAGATCATACTCAGGCCGATAACGGTTCAGCAACGATTGCAAGCAAGATGGGTACAATCATTGCTCAACTACTAGATACACCTGTGGATACTTTGAATTTCGATAAAAGTTTCATCGAGCTTGGCATCCATTCTGTATTAGCGGTCGAATTAGTAGAAGCAATCAATGCTGACTTGGGGATTAATCTGGGCGTAGAAGCTATTTTTGATTATTCAGATGTCGGTGAGCTGGCTGAATACATCTCTCTGCAATTTGCGGCAGAGATAGCAGCAGACAACAGCCAAATCCTGTCTACTGGTTTAGAAAATGAACGGAATCATTCGAATCATACAAGAAATGAAATTCGCCACTCCGATATCGCGATTATCGGCATAGCAGGCAGATTTGCTGGCTCGGATACAGTGGAAGAGTTTTGGGAGCATCTTGCGTCTGGCGACAGTTGTATCGGGGGAATAACGCGCAGTGGCTGGGAAGCGGATCAATATTACGGAGGTCTTCTCAAGGACATTGATCACTTTGATGCATCCTTTTTTAATATTACCCCTGATGAAGCAAAAAGTATGGACCCTCAACAACGGTTGTTCCTGCAAGAATCCTATAAAGCTTTTGAAGATAGCGGATACTCGGTTGAACAGTTATCAGGGAGAAAAGTTGGTGTGTTTGTCGGGGGACGCCATTCAGACTACAAGGAGAAATCCGTGTTGGCCGAAGGTGTCTCTTCACAAACCATGCTAGGCAATGAAATGTCGATGTTAGGGGCAAGACTCTCCTATTTTTTAAATCTCAAGGGACCCAGTCTTGCTGTAGATACAGCTTGTTCTTCTGCTTTGGTAGCTATTCATTTAGCTTGCGACAGTCTTCGCAGGGGAGAAACCGAAATGGCTCTTGCAGGCGGCGTGGCGATTCACAGCTCCCCTGAATTTTTTGTGATGTCCGCAAAAATGGGGGTAGTCTCACCCGATGGAACATGCAACACCTTTGACAATGATGCAAATGGCATGGTGTTTGGAGAAGGCGTTGGAGCGGTCGTACTGAAGCCAGTTGCGAAAGCGATGGAAGATGGCGACCATATTTATGCCGTCATCAAGGGCTCGACTGTGAATCAGACAGGAAAGTCAAACGGGATTACAGCACCGAGCATGCTTGCGCAAAAAGAATTGATTGTGGATGCCTATGAAAATGCAGGGGTCGATCCGGAGACGATCAGTTATATCGAAACGCATGGGACAGGAACGCAGCTGGGTGACCCTATTGAAGTGAAGGCATTAATTGAAGCATTTCGTTCGTTTACGGATAAAGCACAATTTTGCGCGATTGGATCACATAAGCCCAACATTGGTCATGTCACGATGACATCCGGCCTGGCGAGTCTGTTTAAAGTGGTCATGGCGATGAAATATAAGAAGATCGCTCCGACGATCAGCGTCAAGGAAGTCAATAAGCATATTAAATTGACAGGAAGTCCCTTTTTCATCAATACCGAGCTCATGGAATGGAATACGAGTGACACGACTCCGCGAAGAGCAGGTGTGAGCGCTTTGGGCTCGAACGGAACCAATTGTCATCTGATTCTGGAAGAAGCGCCGACGGTACAACCGCAAACAAGCAATCAGCAAGCAGGAGCTTATTACTTGTTCCCGTTTTCAGCCAAGAGCGAGTCAGCTCTCACGCAAAAAATGGATGAGATGTCCCAATGGTTAGCAAAAGAAGCGGGACGTTTTCACGAACAAGATATTTCTTATACCTTGTTCACCGGGAGAAGTCATTTTTCGCACCGTTGCATGTTTATTGCCAAGGACGCGGATGAATTACGGCAAAAAATCGCGGAAGTAAAAGAAACGGGTACAGCTGCAGATTATTTTACCCATGATGAGACAGAATCCGTGCGGCTGGAAAAGAGCTTGAAAGAGCTCGGAGAAAAATTAATGGCAGAAGTAGCAGAGAATCGTTCGCTATCCAACCACGCAAGGAAAGAAAAGCTGGCCACGCTTGCCGATTTATTTGTAAAAGGATACAAGCTGGATTGGCGTTCCTTATATATAAACGGCAGATACATCCGGGTACCTTTGCCAGCCTATCCATTTAGAGGGGAACGCTATTGGCTGCCCAAAACAGAGAGACAGGATCGCTTGCCCAAGACCCACCCCGAATTGTGGAAGGAGATGGACGAGCTTCTCTGCAAGCTGTTATGGGGACAAATGCAGTCCATCGGTTGGTTTACTGACAAGAGTGTGAATGTCGCCGACCTCAAGGCAAAAACAGGCTTCCCTCAGCGTTATGAAAAATGGATGGAAGAAAGTATGGCGATGTTAACTCGTCACGGCTACCTCGATGGCTATGATGGAGAGCAATGCCTCGTGGTCGATCCGACCTTAATCGAAGTAGAAGCGGTATGGGAAGAATGGGATCGACGTAAGGTGGCATGGCGAGAAGATGCCAATCTGGAAGTGCGGATAAGGTTGTTGGAAGCTACGATGAAATCCTTGCCGCAGATTGTTACAGGCAAGCGACTTGCTACGGATGTCATGTTTCCAGGTTCTTCTATGGAATTGGTGCAACATATTTACAAAAATAATCCGGTGGCAGATCACTACAATGAAGTGCTCGCGGAAACAGTCGCAGCCTATGTGGAAGAACGGGTGAAAAAAGACCCTTCTGCAAAAATTCGCATCATAGAGATTGGTGCGGGGACGGGCGGAACGAGCACTTTTGTTTTTGAAAAGCTGAAGCCCTATCATAAGTTTATGGAAGAATATTGCTATACCGACATCTCCAAAGCGTTTTTGATGTTCGCGCAAAAGGAATATGGACCGCATGTCCCGTATCTGACCTATCAAATTTTTAATGTGGAAGCGCCTTTTGCTGAGCAAGGAGTACGAGAGGGTTATTATGATCTGGTGATTGCGGCTAATGTGCTGCATGCCACAAAAGATATTCGCAGAACCTTGCGCCATACCAAAGCGGTTTTACGAGAAAACGGTTTGGTTCTTTTAAATGAGATTAGCAGTAATTCCTTGTTTCTTCATCTGACCTTTGGTCTTTTGGAGGGCTGGTGGCTGTCTGAAGATACGGATGTGCGTATTCCTGGTTCTCCTGCCTTAACTCCGGCATGTTGGCAAAAGGTATTGGAAAAGGAAGGATTTCACTCGATCTCTTTTCCAGCTCGGGAAGCTCATGATCTGGGACAACAGATTGTCATTGGAAAAAGCGATGGCGTTCTTCATCCTGATGTTCGTGTCGGTACGACTGTTTCGCCTATCGCGCGCGAGAATGTACAGCAGGCAAAAGCAGAAGGGAATGTCTCATCGCAGCCAGCACCGCAAAACCTTCCGAGCCAGTCTGTGGTGACCGAGCAGACGGTGACGGATTATGTGAAGGATATGATTATTGAAAAGCTGGTTACCGCTTTGGAAGTCCATGTAGATACGATCGATGTGGACGAGCCTTTCAGAGATTATGGATTGGATTCCATTCTTGGCGTTAGATTGGTGCAAGAGATCAATCAAGCGTTGATGATTGAAATTGAGACGACGATTCTTTTTGATTACAGTACAGTAAATCAACTTACAAGCTATATTTTGTCTGAGTACAAAGAGGTTATTGCTCAAGCGTTAGGGCAGAAGATCAGTCTATCCGAGCAGAGGGAAGATTCCGTCTCTGCTATTGTGGCCGAGCCATTTATTCAAGCAGCTCCAATGCTTTTAGAGGATAAAGGGAGCGTGTCAGAAAAAGCTTCGTTCCTCACTGAACCCATTGCGATTATTGGAATGAGTGGTACGTTTGCCTCCTCCGGCAACACGGAAGACTTATGGGATCACTTGATGAACGGTACGGATTTGCTCGCGAAAGTGACTCGTTGGGATTTATCAGCATACGGCTTGGACGAGGCAGAGGGATATCAATACGGCGGGCTTGTAGAAAATATTGACTTGTTTGATCCGCTTTTTTTCAACATCTCGGGTCTGGAAGCTGACTATATGGACCCGCAGCAACGCTTCTTTTTGGAGGAATCCTGGAAGGCGTTGGAGGATGCTGGCTATGCGGGTCAAGGCGTGCAAGGAATCCAATGCGGCGTCTACGCAGGATGCGCCAAAGGTGATTACGATCGTCTCGTGGGAGAGAATCCTCCCGCCCAAGCCTTCTGGGGAAATATGGAGTCCATTGTGCCTGCTCGGGTTGCTTATCATTTGGACTTGCAGGGACCTGCCGTCACGGTTGATACTGCTTGCTCCAGTTCCTTGGTGGCGATTCATATGGCGTGTCAAGCCTTGCGGACAGGTGAGGTCGACATGGCATTGGCAGGCGGTGTCTTCATTCAATCAACGCCGGGATTCTATTTGTCTGCCAAGCGAGCAGGCATGCTGTCACCTACAGGACGCTGCCATACATTTGATGAGCGGGCTGATGGCTTTGCGACGGGGGAAGGCGCTGGTGTCGTTGTACTGAAACGTCTCTCGGAAGCGATCGCTTGCGGTGATCATATTTACGGTGTCATTCGAGGCTCGGGAATCAATCAGGATGGGACGACGAATGGGATTACTGCGCCGAGTGCGAAATCTCAGGAGCGCTTGGAACGCAATGTCTACGATACATTCGACATCAATCCTGAGCAAATTACGATGGTCGAGGCTCATGGAACAGGGACAAAGCTGGGAGACCCGATTGAGTATCAAGCACTCACTCGCGCTTTTCGGGCTTATACGGATAAAAAAGAATTTTGTGCAATTGGATCGATCAAGACGAATATTGGTCATACTCAGATCGCAGCAGGCGTTGCAGGGGTCATCAAAATTCTTTTGTCATTAAAACACAAACAAATAGCGCCATCCCTGCATTTTGAAGTAGGGAACGCAAACATTAAGTTTGAAGGCAGCCCGTTTTATGTCAATACAAGCCTGAGGGAATGGTCAGTGGAGCCGCAAGCCAAACGTTGTGCGGCGATCAGTTCCTTTGGAGCCAGCGGTACAAATGCGCATATGGTAATCGAAGAGGCGCCCCAAGTAGAGCGGATTCATGCGAAAAGGCCAGGCTATTTGCTTGTACTGTCGGCGCGCACTTTTGAGCAGCTACGCCAGCAGGTTGCCCAATTACTTTCGTTTTGTGAAAAAGCACCGGAGACGGATTGTGGAAATATCAGCTATACGCTGTTAGTAGGCAGAAAGCATTTCCATCACCGCTTCTCCTGCATTGTTCAAAATACAGCCGAGCTTGTCCAGCTTTTGAAAAAGTGGCTGGAAACAGGAAAAGCATCCCAGGCTTTTGTAGCCGAGTTACATGAAAAAGATCATCGTGAACAAATCGCATTAAAACGTTACGGAAATCAAAGCATTGAGAATCTGCATGTGACGAGTCAGGCAAGCGAATATTTGGAGCAGCTGTCTGTGATCGCGGAATTGTTTGTGCAGGGATATGGATTAGACTATGACAAGCTGTTTGCGAACGATCAATATTCTCGTATTCCGCTTCCCACGTATCCTTTTGCCAAGGAACGCCATTGGGTACTGGAGGGTGAAACAAAAGCAAATACAAGGGGACCGGCAAATACCATCACAGCGTCCGTGATACATCCCATGCTGCATCAGAACACTTCTACTTTCTCTGAGCAACGGTTTAGCTCGATCTTCACGGGAGAAGAGTTTTTCTTGGCGGATCACGTAGTCAAAGGGCAGCGGGTGTTGCCGGGAGTTGCCTATCTTGAGATGGCAAGAACCGCGATGGAGCACGCAGTAGGAGAGGACGTTCACGAGGAAAGGTCGATTACATTACACAATGTCGTATGGGCACGTCCGATCGTTGTAGGCGATCAGCCTGTTCGGGTACATACGGGACTCATACTCGAAGAAGATGGTGAGGTATCCTACCAAATCTATAGCGAGGCAGAGGGCAGTGATGCCGAGATCGTGGTGCACAGTCAAGGAAACGCTATGCTTACTCCGCGCTCGGAGCTGCACATGCTTGATTTGCCCGTTTTGCGAGAGCAGTGCAGCGAGCAGGTGATCTCATCCGAGGAATTCTATGAGTTTTTCAGAGCGATTCAAATTGATTATGGACTCGGACATAAAGGAATTGACAAGGTATATGTCGGGCCTGGACAAGTCTTGGCAAAGCTGGTTTTACCGTTATCGGTCACTGGGTCAGAGGATCAGTTTGTTTTGCATCCAAGCTTGATGGATTCAGCTTTGCAGGCATCTGTGGAGTTGACACTCTCTTCCCGCCACGTGATGTCGTCGGACAGTATGGCAAATCGCAAGCCAGTGATGCCTTTTGCCCTGGAGGAAATCGAAATCATCCGCCCGTGCACCTCTGAGATGTGGGCATACGTGCGCTACAGCGACGGCAGCCAAGCAGGGGATAAGGTAGAAAAATACGATATCGACCTATGTGACGACACTGGAACGATTTGTGTACGGATGAAGGGATTCACATCTCGGGTACTGGAGAGAGAGATCCAAACTGATCTTACAGCAGTAAAAGCGCCAGTTGAAACCGCAAGCGAATCGCTGATTGGAACTATGCTGCTTAGCCCTGTATGGGAAGAGGTTATGATAGGCCGTGGTTCGGAAACACCGCTTGCAAGCGATCGTACTCTGATTGTTTGTGCAGATGACGAGAACCGAAGCCTTGTTCAAAAACGCTATCCTCGGGCAGCTGTTATGGAGATTACGCCCGCAGAAAGTATAGATGAAATAGCGGTGAAGCTGGAGCGGATTGGTTCGATTGATCATATCATCTGGATTGCGCCATGGATTGATTTGGAATACCTGGCAGAAGAGGCCCTGATCATCGAGCAGGAACGCGGTGTGTTTCATGTGTTTCGCTTGCTAAAAGCGCTGCTCAAGCTGGGCTACGATACCAAGGAGCTAGGATGGAGTCTCGTAACCTTCCAGACTCAACCGATTCATCCAAACGATGTGGTCAACCCAATTCATGCCAGTCTTTACGGATTAGTCGGTTCGATGGCAAAAGAATACACGAACTGGCGTATCCGACTTGTTGATCTGGAAGCGGGTCGTGCTTGGCCAATGGATGAGATTTTCACACTTCCGCCAGATGCTGAGGGGAATGCAACGGTTTATCGCGGAGGGAAATGGTATCGTCAGGAATTGATTCCATTACGTCAGCCGCAATGGGAGAAGGCTTCCTACAGGCAGGGCGGAGTCTATGTGGTGATTGGGGGCGCTGGCGGTATTGGCGAAGTCTGGAGCGAATACATGATCAGCACGTATCAAGCGCAAATCATCTGGATTGGACGTCGAGAAAAGAATGCAGAGATCCAAGCCAAAGTGGATCGACTTGCTAAGCTCGGACCTGCTCCTGTCTATATTGCGGCGGATGCCACGAATCGCAAGTCCTTGTATTTTGCCTATGAAGAGATCAAAAAGCGATACAAACAAGTAAACGGAGTCATTCATTCCGCGATTGTTCTGCTAGATAAAAGCCTCGCCAATATGGACGAAGAGCGCTTCCGTGCCGGACTTTCGGCAAAGGTAGATGTTAGCGTGCGGATTGCGCAAGTATTTGACCGGGAGCCGTTGGATTTTGTCATGTTCTTCTCATCGATCAATTCATTTACCAAGTCGCCTGGACAAAGCAATTATGCGTCAGGTTGTACGTTTAAAGATATATTCGCGCACCAGCTTTCGTTGCATAGCCTCAGTGCAGTGAAGGTGATGAATTGGGGATACTGGGCGAACGTAGGCATTGTTGCCACCAAAGATTATCAGGAGAGGATGGCACAGGCAGGACTAGGCTCCATTGAACCTCGTGAAGCGATGGCGGCCTTGGAAAACCTGCTAGCTGGACCGATGAATCAAGTCGCGTTGGTGAAAACAACGAAATCACAGGCCATGCTTACGATAAATCCGGATAAATCGATTCACATCTATCCAGAAAAATTGGTATCACACATCGAACGTGTAAAGAATGATATGCCCAAACTAGAGTTTTCGTCCCAACGCAGACAATCTGAAATGGAGGCTTATAAATGAATACAATGGATAAGCTTCTCAGTGAACTGCTCTATGGTCAATTACAGTCAATCGGGCTGTTCACAGCAAAAAACCAGACAATAGGAGAGCTCAAAGCCAAATTGCATGACAGATACGGCAAATGGCTGGAAGAAAGTATAGCCGTTCTCGTGCAAAACCAATATCTTGCGTACGATGGAGAGGCACTCATTGCAAACGATACCACCCCTATCGATCTCGATGCAGCATGGAAAAAATGGGAGGAAGAAAAAACAGCATGGCTCAACGATCCGAATAGTAAAGCCCAGGTGATTCTGGTAGACGCAACCATGCGGGTACTTCCAGCGATTTTACTAGGAAAGATTCCGGCTACAGAGATCATGTTCCCTAATTCCTCGATGGAATTGGTGGAAGGGATTTATAAACACAATGAGGTTGCGGACTACTTTAACGAAGTGCTCGCCAATACGATTGTTACCTATCTGAAGCAGCGTACGGAGCAAGATCCTTCTGCTCGGATTCGCATTTTGGAAATCGGGGCAGGTACAGGTGGAACAAGTGCGATCGTACTGCCAAGGCTAAAACCCTTTCAGAAGCATATCGAAGAATATTGTTATACCGATCTTTCGCAAGCCTTTTTACTTCACGCCGAAAAGGAATACGGAGCCGAAAATCCATTTCTCACGTATCGGATTTTCAACGTGGAAAAGCCTGTTGAGGATCAGGGGATCGCTGCGGACACCTATGATCTGGTGATTGCCACAAACGTTTTGCATGCGACAAAAAATATTAGCGAAACCTTGCTCCATGCCAAAACCACTTTACAGAAAAATGGCTTGCTGATTCTAAATGAATTAACGAGCAATACCTTGTTCGCTCACTTGACGTTTGGCTTGCTGGATGGCTGGTGGCGCTATGATGATCCAGAATGGCGTATTCCAGGCAGCCCCCTGTTAACGGTTGAAGCCTGGCAAACGGTGTTGAAAAAGGCAGGATATCGATCTGTTTTCTTGCCAGCGGAAGAGCATGTGGATTTATGCCAACAGATTATTGTGGCAGAAAGCGATGGGGTTATTCGTCGCAACAGCCAACCGAGGCAATCGGCGGTAACAGTTGCGTATTCACCTGCAAAAAAGCAGGCCTCAACGTTGAAGGCGAAGCCACTCAAAAAACAGGTGCCTGTACGCACAACACCAGCGAAAAAGTCGGGCAGAGTCACGGAGGAATTGCTTCGCGAAAAAAGTACGGCTTATATCAAAACGCTAATTGGTGAAACGCTCAGAATTCCGACCCATCAGATTAAATCATCTGCGCCATTAGAGCAATATGGGATTGATTCGATTCTGGTTGTGCAATTAACCAATTCGCTTCGCAAAGATTTTACGAATATGAGCAGTACGATATTTTTCGAGTATCAAACGATTGATGCCTTGGTCGAGTATCTCATAGAAACGCAAAAGGAAGCGTTGCTAAAGGCAACAGGAGTAGAAGCACAAGAAGCAATGGACGAAGCACACCCGAACGAGCTAGAGAATGAGATCATGACTGACGCTGCTTCAACGGCGTACACCGATCTTCCTGTGAGAAAAATGAGACGCTTTTTATCGGTTCGGGAACAAGAGAGCAAGGAATCCATTCCGCCTTCATCTGTGGTGCGGGATGTGGCGATCATCGGTCTTTCCGGGCGTTATCCGCAGGCGAAAAATGTGGATGAATTCTGGAATTGTTTAAAAGAGGGGAAAAACTGCATTTCTGAAATCCCTAAGGATCGCTGGGATTGGAAGAGCTATTTTGACGAAGAAAAAGGCAAAAAGAATTCAATGTATACAAAATGGGGCGGATTTATCGATGATATGGATAAATTCGATCCCTTATTTTTTCAAATCTCTCCCAAAGAAGCCGAGGAGATGGACCCGCAAGAACGGTTATTTTTACAGGAAGCCTATGCGAGTATAGAGGACGCTGGATATACGCCTGCAACTCTGTGCGAAAGCAGAAAAGTAGGCGTTTTTATCGGTGTGATGAATGGCAATTACCCGACGGGAGCCACTTATTGGTCGATCGCGAATCGTCTCTCCTATCTATTAAACTTCCAAGGTCCGAGTGTGGCGGTGGATACTGCTTGCTCCGCTTCTCTCACAGCGATTCATTTAGCCTTGGAGAGCTTGTACAGCGGTACAAGCGAGTGTGCAATCGCAGGGGGAGTCAATCTCATCGTCGATCCTGTCCACTATATGAAACTGTCAGCTTTGACGATGCTCTCTCCTTCCAATCAATGCAAGTCCTTCGGCGATCAAGCGGATGGCTTTGTGGATGGAGAGGGTGTGGGCGCAATCGTCTTGAAGCCTTTGGATAAGGCGATAGCCGATGGCGACCATATTTACGGAGTCATCAAAGGAAGTATGATGAATGCCGGTGGGAAAACGAATGGCTATACCGTCCCGAATCCGCAGGCGCAGGCGCAGTTAGTGGCAGATGCCTTGAAACGTGCCAACGTACATGCAAGAACGGTCAGTTATCTGGAAGCACACGGAACAGGAACGGAGCTGGGGGACCCGATCGAGGTTGCTGGACTTACTCGCGCCTTTGAAAAAGACACCCAGGACAAGCAGTTCTGCGCATTGGGATCGGCGAAGTCGAATATTGGACATTGTGAGAGTGCGGCAGGGATTGCTGGCGTAACAAAAATATTATTGCAGCTGAAGCACGCGCAATTAGTGCCATCCTTACATTCCAGCACGCTCAATCGCAATATTGATTTCAGCCAGACTCCGTTTATAGTTCAGCAAGAGCTGGCAGAGTGGAAACGACCGATTGTTGAGATTAATGGCACAACCAATGAATACCCACGAATTGCAGGGATTTCCTCGTTTGGTGCAGGGGGAAGCAATGCCCATGTGATTATTGAAGAATATATTCCGGAAGAGCAAAAGCCATATAGTTTGAAAATCACACCTCAGAACCCCGCTATTTTTGTTTTATCAGCAAAGAATGCGGAGAGGTTGTATGAGAAAGCACAGCAGCTGCTAGCTTTTATCCAGGAACACTCCTTGTCTGATGCACACTTAGCCGACATGGCGTACACGCTTCAGGTAGGACGTGTAGCTATGGAAGAGCGTCTTGCTGTCCTTGCTGGCTCTATGAAGGAGTTGCAGCAAAAACTAACAGCTTATGTAGAAGGGCAAGAGCATATTGCTGATTTATATCGTGGTCAGGTAAACCGAAATCAGGAAATGCTGGATATTTTGGCGGCCGATGATGAATTAGAAGAAACGATTGCGAGATGGATGGAACGCGGTAAATACAGCAAGCTTCTCGACCTGTGGGTGAAGGGGTTATCAATCGATTGGAACAAGCTTTATAAGGAAGAGCAACCAAATCGTATCAGTTTACCTACGTATCCATTTGCCAAGGAATCTTATTGGATCGAAGCCAAGTCTGTTAACAGCAGCGCAGGGGTAGGCTCGATTCATCCTTTCTTGCACCAAAACACATCCGATTTCATGGAGCAACGGTTTAGCTCCGTGTTTACGGGACAGGAGTTTTTCCTGAGTGACCATGTCATTAAGGGTCAACGGGTCTTGCCAAGTGCGGCTTATCTGGAGATGGCACGGGCAGCGATACAGCTGGCGACGGGAGGGCTTGGTTCGGAGCAAGAACAGGTAGGACTTCGTTTCAAAAATGTGGTCTGGACGCACCCCTTGGCTGTTGGGTCAGAACCTGTTCAGGCACATATCGAGCTCTATCCTGAGGCGAATGGTGAGATTGTTTTTGAAATTTACAGCGATAGCAAGGAAGATCAAAATCAAACGGCAGAGACTGTACACAGTCAGGGAAGTGCCGAGTTGTGTTCTATTCCAGATATTCTACCTATCGATCTCACCGCATTGCGGGAACAGTGCAACCTAAACACACTCAGCGCTGAACAATGCTATGAGGTTTTCAAAAAGATGGGAGTCGACTATGGGCCTGCACATCGTGGGATCGAGCAAATTTTGATCGGTCAGGGGCAGGTGCTGGCGAAGCTGTCTCTGCCTTCTTCCGTGGCGAAAACCCAAGGACAATTTGAGCTGCATCCGAGTTTGCTCGACGCAGCTCTACAGGCGTCGCTTGGCTTGATGATGGCAACTAGTGAGTTTTCGCTCATACTTCCCTTTGCTCTAGAGGAATTGGAGATTGTCGGTGCTTGCTCCGCTTCCATGTGGGCATTCATTCGCTACAGGGAGGGAAGTAAAGCTGGAGATAAAGTGGAGAAGTTTGATATCGACTTGTGCGACGAGAACGGGAATGTCCAGGTGCGGATGAAGGGCTTTTCTACGCGCAAGATCGCAAATGAATCTGTTAAATCAGAAGGAGAATCGCTAAAAGCTTCCGTTTCTTTCGAAGAGGGGAAGGCCGTAGATTCGACCTCACTGCTGGAACAGGCAACCCATTATTTTAAAAAGCTGCTTTCCTCCGTCATCAAATTGCCAGCAACTAAAATGGAAGCAGACGCCTCGTTGGAAAAATACGGTGTCGATTCCATTGTGGCTATGCAGATGACCAAGGAGTTGGAAAAGCAATTTGGTTCGTTACCCAAAACGCTATTTTTTGAATACCAAACGATAAAAGAATTAACAGGGTATTTCCTTGAAAACTATCGTGAAAACCTGATGCGCATCCTGGGGATGAGGGAAAATGCGGAAGCCCCTCTCGCACAAGAGCCAGAAGCAACAATTGCGGACGAAAGGACAGCACAGACAGAGCGCAGGAGCAAAAAACGCAAGTCTCAACGATTCGCCTCCCTGCGCATGGAAACCCAACGAGAAAAAGGAGCGCTGGACATTGCCATTATTGGTATGTCTGGACGTTATCCGCAAGCTTGGAATATACATGACTTTTGGAAAAATCTGCGCGACGGCAAGGATTGTATTACCGAAATCCCAAAAGACCGTTGGGATCACAGTCTGTACTTTGATGAAGGGAAGGACAAGGTCGGTAAGGCGTATTCCAAATGGGGCGGCTTCCTAGACGGCGTCGATCAATTTGATCCGCTGTTCTTCCACATTTCCCCACGGGAAGCAGAGCTGATGGACCCACAGGAGCGGTTATTTTTACAGTGTGTCTATGAAACGATAGAGGATGCAGGGTATACGCGCGATGCTCTTGGCAAGCAAGAAGGCTTGGGAGGCAATGTAGGTGTTTACGTAGGCGTTATGTACGAGGAATACCAGCTCTATGCGTCCGCTGAACAGGCGTTGGGCAGAGCGCTTACGATTGCGGGGAGTCCAGCTTCCATCGCTAATCGCGTCTCCTATTTTTGCAATTTCCACGGTCCGAGCATGGCGGTCGATACGATGTGTTCTTCTTCGTTGACGGGGATTCATTTGGCGTGTCACAGCTTGCGACGCGGAGAATGTGAGGTTGCGATCGCAGGTGGTGTGAATGTTTCTATTCATCCAAACAAATATTTGTATTTGTCGCAGGGCAAGTTCGCCTCCAGCAAAGGACGATGCGAAAGCTTTGGGGAAGGCGGCGACGGATATGTACCTGGCGAAGGGGTCGGAGCGGTATTACTCAAACCTCTGGCAAGAGCTATCGCTGATGGAGACCACATCTATGGTGTGATTAAAGGAAGCGCCATTAATCATGGTGGAAAAACAAACGGCTATACAGTTCCCAATCCTCATTCTCAATCAAGAGTGATTCGTCGAGCTTTTGAAGAAGCGGGAATTCATCCGAGAACGGTCAGCTATATAGAGGCACACGGTACAGGGACTTCCTTGGGGGACCCTATTGAAATTGCCGGATTGACGAGAACCTTTCAGGAGTACACAAAGGAGAATCAGTTCTGCGCGATTGGTTCGGCCAAGTCAAATATCGGGCATGGTGAGAGTGCGGCAGGGATAGCAGGGTTGACCAAAATATTGCTGCAAATGAAATACAAGAAGTTGGTCCCATCCCTTCACTCCAGCACACTTAACCCGAACATTGATTTTAGCAAGACTCCATTTGTGGTGCAGCAAGAGCTGGCGGAATGGAAGCGACCGGTGATTGAAATCAACGGGGTAACGAGAGAATATCCGAGGATTGCGGGGATATCCTCCTTTGGTGCGGGAGGGGCAAATGCTCATCTCGTTATTGAAGAATATATCGAAGAGGAACACCGCCCACAAATCAGCTTCTCGGCAAAAAATCCAGCTGTCATCGTGCTGTCAGCGAAGAATAAAGACCGTCTCCGAGAGCAGGTACAGCGGTTGTTGTCTACTATTCGGGAGCAAGAGCTGACGGACAACGATCTAGCAGAGATTGCCTACACGCTCCAAGTAGGACGTGAGGCGATGGAAGAGCGGTTCGCTGTAATCGTCAAGTCGATTTCCGAGCTTGAAACGAAGCTAACGTATTATTTGGAAGATGAGGATGATAGACAAGACCTGTTCACGGGTCAGGTAAAGCGGAATAAAGAAACGATGGATGTTTTCGCCGCAGATGAAGATTTGCAACAGGCGATCGATACATGGATCACTAAAGGGAAATACGCAAAGATTTTGCAGATGTGGGTACAGGGACTGATTTTTGACTGGAACAAGCTCTACGGGGATACGAAGCCTCGTCGAATCAGCTTACCTGCTTATCCTTTTGCAAGAGAGCGCTATTGGCTGCCAAAGGTGGAGTCACAAGCCATTGGTTTTACCGGAGGCGCGCTGGCTTACCTGCATCCCTTGCTGCATCAAAATACGTCTACACTTTCGGAACAACGGCACAGCTCGACGTTTACAGGGCAGGAGTTTTTCTTGAAAGATCATGTCGTGAAGGGGCAAAAGGTCTTGCCTGGGGTAGCTTATCTGGAGATGGCACGAGTGGCTGTGGATATGGCAGCAGGTGTCCGACCTGATAACCAGTCGGCGATTCAATTGAAAAATATCGTGTGGGCGAAACCAGTTATTGTCGAAGAGGCACCGATCCACGTACACACGGGACTATACCCGGAAGAGAATGATGAAATCGCTTTTGAAATCTACAGCCAGCCAAGGGAAGCCGAGGAGAATCTAGTAGTACATAGCCAGGGAAGAGCAGTACTACGATCAGCTATGGAAGTGCCAACGCTCGACCTTTTTGCCATTCAAGCACAGTGCACGAAGAGTAGTTATAGCTTTAGCCAATGCTACGAAACGTTTCAAGGGATAGGACTGGAATACGGCCCATCACACCAAGGGATTGAGAAGCTGTTTGTCGGGTCAGACCAAGTGCTGGCAAAGCTGATCTTGCCTTCTTCTGTTACGGATACAGCAGGAAAATTTGTCCTCCATCCAAGTATGATGGACGCCGCATTACAGGCATCGCTCGGTCTCATGATGGGCACAACCGATCTTCAGCCGTCCTTGCCTTTTGCCTTGGAAGAATTGAACATTTACAGTGCTTCTACAGCTGCTGCATGGGCTTGGGTTCGATATAGCAACGGCAATGCAGCTACGCAAAGAGTACAGAAGCTGGACATTGATTTGTGTGATGAGCAAGGCAAGGTTTGTGTAAGTATGAAGGGATTCACAACAAGGGTGCTCAAAGGTGAAAAAGCTGCCGGAGTTGCAAAAAACAAAGGTACAGGTGAAGCAGGCAAAGACACTAGTACGCTGATGCTGCAGCCTGTTTGGATCGAAAAAGCCATTCCTAGAGAAGCCAAAGCTCCTGAATATGAACAGCATGTGGTGATGCTCTGCGAACCAGGGAGGATTTCTTGGGAGAGCATGTCCTCTCAGATAAACGGTGCGAAATTCCTTGTGTTGCAATCCGATCAGCAAGGCATAGCGGAACGATTCCAAGCGTATGCCGTTCAGGCGTTTGAAGAAATAAAAGCCCTTCTTCAAGCAAAGCCAAAGGGAAAGGTGCTGATTCAGATTGTTGCTCCTTTCAAAACGGAACAACGACTGTTTGCTGGAATAGCTGGACTGTTGAAAACCGCACAGATCGAAAACCCGAAAGTAATCGGACAGCTGATCGAAATCGATTCAATCGAAGATTCAGCGGAATTGGCGGAGAAGTTGAGAGCAAACAGCCTTTGCCCAACCGACAGCCAGATTCGCTATCAAGTAGGGAAAAGATTTATTGCGGGATGGAGTGAAGTTACGGCTGCACAGCATGAAGCAAGCATGCCTTGGAAAGACAACGGGATTTATTTGATTACGGGCGGAGCAGGTGGCTTGGGACTTATTTTTGCCGAAGAAATGGCGGAGAAAGCCCGTGGCATCACCTTGATTCTGACGGGACGCTCTGTGCTGACTGAGGAGAAGCAAGCAAAGCTTCGCAAGCTTGCGGACAACGGGGCAAGAGTCGAATATCGCCAAGTGGATGTCACAGAGAAACAAGCAGTGAAGGATTTGATCCAAAGCATTCAAGCAGAGTTTGGTGAACTTCACGGGATCATTCACGGGGCGGGCGTGACTCGTGACAGTTTTATCCTGAAGAAAACCAAAGAAGAGGTACAAGCAGTTCTTGCGCCAAAGGTTGCGGGACTGATTTATTTAGACGAAGCGACTAAGGGGCTGAATCTGGATTTCTTTGTGCTCTTTTCTTCAGCGGCTGGAAGCTTGGGCAACATGGGCCAAGCAGATTATGCGACGGCCAACGCCTTTATGGATAACTACTCTGCTTACCGCAACGAGCAGATCACGCTAGGCGAACGGCAGGGTCAGACCATCTCCATCAATTGGCCTCTGTGGAAAGAGGGCGGAATGCAGGTAGATGAACAGACAGAAAAGAGCTTGTGGGACGACCTGGGCATGGTTGCTATGCAGACGGCTTCGGGTATCGACTGCTTGTATCGGGGGTTGGCCTCGGGACAAGATCAGTTGATGGTCATGGAAGGTGATCTTGAACGAATGAAGCAAAGGCTGATGGGAGCAACGGAATCCCCCGTGATCTCAACAGCTCATTCGAGCAGCTTGCAAAGTGAAGTTGAATCGTCATTGCTGAAAATGGTTGCTGATTTGCTCAAGGTTGAGAGAGAGAATATGGAAATCCACGCTGAGCTCCATGAGTACGGCTTTGACCAGATTAAGCTGACCGAATTTACAAACAAGCTGAATCAAGCCTATGAGCTTGAACTGACTCCCTCTGAATTGGTAGAGTACCCGACGCTTTTTGCTATCTCCCAACACTTGTTGGATGCATACCAAGATCGATTCATACAAAAGTTCCAACCAGCAGAGGGTGCAGGCGCCTCCGCAAAAATGGAGAAAGAACAGCCTGTTTCCATTGGGCAACAAGATGGGCTTCGGGCAAAAGTAAGGGAGTATCTGAAAAAGGAAATTTCCGCTGTTATCAAGCTCCCCGCTTATAAAATTGATGTGGAAGCTCCGTTGGAGAAATACGGAATCGACTCTGTTATGGCAATGCAATTGACCAATCAATTGGAAAAAGCATTCGGTTCGCTGTCAAAAACGTTGCTCTATGAATACCAAAACATAGAGGATTTGACAGGCTATCTTTTTGCTCATCATCGAGACAAAATCATCGAAATCATGGGGGCTGGGAAAACCGAAGAGACAAGTACAGTAGAGAATGTTGGCAATGTACTGCCTACTGCTGGCTCCATTACCGAGCATCGCCGTCGTTTCTCACGGTTTGTTACACGTGAGCAAGCAAATAAACAAACAACATCTGACCTCGACATTGCCATTATTGGTGTTTCTGGTCGCTATCCGCAGGCTTCCAATATACAAGAGTTCTGGAACAATTTGCGGGACGGCAAGGATTGCATTACAGAAATTCCGCAAGAGCGCTGGGATCATAGCTTGTATTTTGACGAGGATAAGAACAGACAAGGAAAAGCATACAGCAAATGGGGGGGCTTCATAGACGGTGTCGATCAATTTGATCCGCTGTTCTTCCATATTTCTCCTCGCGAAGCGGAAATGATGGACCCGCAAGAACGTCTTTTTCTGGAAACCGTGTGGAATCTGCTCGAAGAGGCGGGACACACGCGAGAGGTATTACAACGTCAATATGAAAATAGAGTCGGCGTCTATGTAGGGGCGATGTATCAGCCGTATCACGCATTCGATACGGATATGGAAAAGGGCTCAATTATTTCCCTGTCTTCCTATCATTCGATTGCCAACCGAGTCTCTTACTTCTTTAATCTGCAAGGTCCAAGCATGGCGATTGATACAGCGTGTTCTTCATCTGCCATTGCCATTTATCATGCCTGCGAAAGCTTGATGAAGGGAGAAAGCTCGCTTGCTATCGCGGGTGGCGTGAATGTTTCGATCCATCCTAAGAAATACCTAGGCTTAAGCCAGGCCCAAATGATCGGAAGCCACGCCGACAGCAGAAGCTTTGGAGATGGAGACGGATATTTACCAGCAGAAGGCGTAGGTGCTGTACTATTAAAGCCTTTAGCCAAAGCGATAGAAGATGGAGATTCTATCTTAGCCGTCATCAAATCAGCCGCGACCAATCATGGCGGACGTACCAATGGGTTTTCCGTGCCTAATCCCAACGCACAAGCGCAATTGATAGAAGAAAATTTTGCTAAAGCGGGCATAGATCCACGGACAATCAGTTATGTGGAAGCCGCCGCTAATGGCTCGCTGCTGGGAGATCCGATTGAGTTGAAGGCGTTAACGAATGCTTTTTCGAAGCAGACGGACGATGTCCAGTTTTGTGCGATTGGGTCGGTGAAATCGAATATCGGTCACGCCGAGGCAGCTTCTGGTATTTCCCAGCTGACGAAGGTGATTTTACAGCTACAGCATCAGGAGTTGGTTCCCTCTATAAAAGCGGAGCCGTTGAACCCGCATGTCAATTTTGCAGAAACGCCTTTTTATCTGCAAAAAGCTCGACAAAAGTGGGATCGACCTGTGGTGAGAATCAATGGAGAAGAACGAGAGGTTCCACGCAGGGCGACAATCAGTTCGTTTGGAGCAGGCGGGTCAAATGCTCATTTGATTCTTGAAGAATATATTCCGCCACAGTCAGAAACGAAATCCATTCCTTCTGCCACTTCACCTCAGATCGTCGTATTCTCGGCAAAAAATGCTGAGCGATTGCGTGCCGTCGCCGAGCGGATGCTAGCATTTGCTCAGACGCAAGCGTTTTCCTTGGCGGATTTTGCCTATACGCTCCAAGTGAAACGAGAAGCTATGGAATGCAGGCTGGCTATGGTGGTTCGAGATCGAGATGAACTGATTCATGGATTACAGGCGTATTTGGAAGCGGTCGAACAAGGCAATGAGCCAATTGCAGCGATTCCTATCTATACAGGAGATCTTGAAGAAGACCATGGAGGAGTGAGAGATCTTCTTTCAGGCAAGGTAGGAGATACGGTATTGCAGGTTCTTTTAGCAGAAAACAATCTGGAAAAGCTTGCCCTTCATTGGACGCAGGGAGGTAAAATTCCTTGGGAATCCTTGCATCCACAAGAGTGTCGCATGCTATCCCTGCCTACCTATCCTTTTGCCAGAGAACGCTATTGGCTCTCCACTTACGAGGGTAAGCAGCAGCAGCTTGGAACTGAAACGGTCATTCAACCTATGGAAAAACCGACGTTAGGGATTGATATCAACCCGGACAGCCCAACAGAAGAAAATATCGAGCGGGATATGGCACAATTTCTCTCACGGGAGCTGCACCTTTCGGAAGGGCAAATCAAGCCAAACAAATATTTCTTGGACTATGGCATGGATTCGATCATGGTTACTAAGCTGATTCGTCATTTAGAGCAGCGCTGGAACATCAAGATCAGAGGGCGGGAAGTGCTGGAGAACCCAACGATGAAATCCTTGGCTCATCTAGTTGCGATAAAGATAAAAGAGTGGATTCATAAAGAGATCGCATCCACTACAGATTTCGAAACAATGTCTCAGGATAGCGGTGAACCGACGGAGAATCTCGCAGTCGATATGCTGCTGCAAAAATTCAAAGATGGCCTGCTAAGCTTAGAAGAGATCGAACAGTTAATCGACAAAGGAGGGATGATATGATGCGACGGGAAATCCTCATGGCTTACAAAGAAGGTAAGCTGTCTGCTGCGGAAGTGCAAGAGAAGCTTCTGGAGCTGGAAACCCCATCGTTTACAAGTCCTCTGTCCGTCGGGCAGCAAGGATTGTGGATGTTGCAAAAAATGTCTCCTACAATGAGTGCTTATAATGTTCCGTTGTGCTTTTGCATTCGACAGAAATGGGACGTCGCCTTATTTAAACAGGCTTGCCACCTTATGCTTAAACAGCATCCGATTTTACAAAGTTCGATTATGGAAAAGCATGGTGTTCCGTATCTGCTTCAACGACCGGAGCACTCGCTTGCCATTGAGCAGGAGGACATCTCACACCTAACGTCCCAGGATGTTTTGCCGTATCTCAGGAAAAAAGTAAAAGAGCCCTTTTCATTGGAAAAGGGTTCTTTGCTTCGCATTCATCTGTTGTCGCGTTCCGAAGAAGAGCATTTTGTCCTGATTACGATTCATCATATGATCTTTGACGGACATTCCTCCTTGCTATTCCTACAAGATTTGGTCCAAGCCTATATCGAGCTGGTTGAAGGAAAACAGCCAAAAGTAACACCAAATACAACCGTTTACGCTGACTTCGTAAAGTGGGAACAGGACATGATGGCGAGCGCGGAAGGCGGGGAGCATCGTTCTTACTGGCAGGAGCAATTGTCAGGGACACTTCCGCAACTGGAGCTCCCTGCCGATCGCCCGCGTTCTTCTGCACCAAGCTTTGAGGGGCAGGTTTTTACGCATGTATTTTCAAGAGAATTGAGTCAGCAGGTGAAGCAGTTCTCCAAGCATTACCGCATGAACCCATCAGTTCTCTTGTTAGGGATATGTAAAGCCTTATTGTATCGTTATACAGGCCAAACAGATGTGATTGTCGGTATGCCGACGATGGGACGTCCAGAAGAGAGATTCGATTCTCTGATCGGCTATTTTGTCAATATGATCCCTATTCGCAGTCAGGTAGCGGGGGAAAAGCCTTTCTCCCAGTTCATTCGGGAATTGCAGCTTACGCTGATTGACGGGATGGATCACGCTGTTTATCCTTTCCCAGCGATGGTTCGCGAGTCGAATATTCCTCGACTTCATGGGAATTCACCCGTATTCGATATCATCTTTACGTACCAAAATTTCCTGCAATCCCAAAACTTGCAGGGATTTTATGATGAATGTCAGAACAAGCTTGCCATCGAATTGATTGAGGGTGTTCATCAAGAGGGTGAGTATGAATTTGAGTTAGAGGTGTTTGAGCAGGAAGCCGAGTTTGTATTGAATTTGAAATACAATCCGCATGTATTTGATCAAGCGACGATACAGCGGATGGCAGGGCATTATCAAAATATCGCAAACGAAGTGATCAAAAATCCTGACATCGCTTTGGATGAGATACCACTTATTTCAGCTGAAGAACGAAACATGCTGCTCGTTGAGTGGAATGCGACTGAAGCGGCATTCCCACAGGCTTTATGCATCCATGATTTGTTCGAGAAGCGAGTCCAACAAACACCAGATGCCGTGGCTGTTGTTTATGAAAACCAGTCACTGACCTACCGTGAACTGGATGAGCGGGTTACTAAGCTGGCGATCTATTTGCAGACAGAGGGAGCAGGTCCTGAAGCTACAGTAGGGATATGTGTCGAACGCTCCCTGGAAATGGTCATCGGTATTTTAGGCATTCTGAAAGCTGGCGCAGCTTATGTTCCATTGGACCCAACCTATTCCACAGAGCGTTTGGCATACATGGTGGAAGACAGCAAAAGTACTTTGGTGCTTACCCAAGCTCGCCTTTTGGACAAGTTATCTTCAGCCGCAGGAGAAAATACGAAATGCTTCGTGTTAGACAGGGATTGGGAAGAAGTTGAGCAGACGGCCCAGCGGCAAAAAACGCTCAACCGGATAGTAAACCCAAGTCATCTAGCTTATGTGATTTATACTTCCGGAAGCACAGGGAAACCCAAAGGGGTCATGGTGACTCATGAAAGTATCATCAACACCCTCTTTTTCCTTGAATCTCGTTATCCCGTTATGGAGAACGATGTTTATCTGCTAAAAACCAACTATGTGTTTGATGTTTCTTTGTCCGAGCTGTTTGGTTGGTTCATTGGTAGAGGACGTCTGGTCATTCTTCCGCCAAATGGGGAGAAGTCACCAGAAATGTTAGCTGAATCGATCGTGAAGCATCGCGTGACTCATGTCAATTTTGTTCCAGCGATGCTGAATGTCTTCGTCAACGGCGTTGGAGAGAATCAGCCATTCCTACAGCATTGTCCGTTAAAATATGTGATGGTTGCAGGTGAAGCCTTTCCGAAAGAGCTGGTGAAAAAGACGGTTGCCACTTTTCCAAAGGCGAAGATCGAAAATATTTACGGACCAACGGAAGCCTCTATTTATGCGGCATGGTTCTCCTGCTCTGAAAATGAACTGGTCAGCAGCAATACACCAATTGGTAGACCTGTCGCAAATACGCGACTTTACATCGTTGATCGGCATATGAATCCCGTGCCAGTTGGTGTGCCAGGAGAGCTTTGTATTGCAGGAAAAGGCTTGGCTCGTGGGTATTTGAATCGCCCAGAGCTGACCGCAGAGAAGTTTGTAGATAACCCGTTTACACCCGGAACCAAATTGTACAAAACAGGTGATGTAACACGCTGGCTCCCTGATGGAACGATTGAGTATTTAGGCCGAATCGATCATCAAGTGAAAATTCGAGGCTTTCGAATTGAATTGGGTGAGATCGAGAGCCAACTCATGGCTCATCCACAGATCCAAAGCGTTGTCGTGTTGGTAAAAGAAGAGGGAGATCATAAACGGTTGGTTGCTTATTTTGTTCCGAAAGCAGGTGCCAACCATGAACAGCTTGAGCCCTCAAAATTACGGGAATATTTGAGAGAGAATTTGCCAGAGTATATGCTCCCGGCATTTTTTGTTTCCATGGATAAAATTCCGTTAACTGCTAATGGAAAAGTGGATCGTACAGAGCTGCTGAGTCAAAAACTGGTGGTCACCCAGGCGAAGAAGCAGAGCCTCCCGCAATCCGATATTGAGCAAAGGACTTTGAAAATTTGGCAGGATATCCTGAATGTAGAGGGGATCAGTACAGAAGATGGCTTTTTCGATGTAGGCGGAGATTCGATTCTCGCTACCATGGTTGTAGCCAAAATGACGGAAGAGTTTCAGTGCGATCTAAACGTGACCACTCTGTTTAAGTACGTTAATATTCGAGAGATTAGCGAATATATCGCAGTAAGGAAAGAGAAGGAATCGGATGAGCAAGCTGATTTGGTCAATCCGAACCAAGCAATGCCGTCTAGCGAAGGACAAGCGGAGGAGGCATATCCTGAATACTATGAGGATAGCATCGCGATCATTGGAATCTCCTGCCACTTCCCGGGAGCGAAAAATCATAGAGAGTTTTGGGAGAATTTACGAAATGGCGTAGAAAGTGTACGTTTCTTCTCTGATGAGGAAATCAATCAATTACACCTGCCCGATGAATTCTTGCAGAATCCGAACTTTATTCCGGTGCAGTCCACGATAGAAGGAAAGGATCATTTCGATCCAGGATTCTTTCATCTTTCAGCAAGAGACGCAGAATTTATGGACCCGCAGTTTCGACTGTTATTGACCCATTCATGGAAAGCATTAGAGGATGCGGGGTATACACCGAAACAGGTTCCGCAGACAGGTGTATTTATGTCGGCGAGCAATAGTTATTATCAAGCGCTCTTGCCGCATTTCACCAAGGAATCACCGAATGTCATGAAAGACCCCAATGAATATGTCTCGTGGGTTTTGGCGCAGGGTGGGACGATTCCCACGATGATTTCTCATAAAATGGGGCTGAAGGGGCCGAGCTTTGCCGTCCATTCAAATTGTTCCTCCTCGCTGGTTGGCTTGCATCTGGCTTATCGCAGTCTGCAATCGGGTGAATCAAAAGTGGCTTTGGTAGGGGGCGCAACTATTTTCCCTACGACTTATACAGGGTATGTCTATCAAGCCGGATTGAACTTTTCCAGTGATGGTCACTGCAAGACGTTCGACGCGTCAGCAGACGGCATGATCGGTGGAGAGGGAGTCGGTGTGGTTGTCCTCAAAAAAGCTACCGATGCTATCAAGGACGGGGATCATATTTATGCCCTCATGAGAGGAATTCGCATCAATAATGATGGGGCAGATAAAGTCGGATTTTATGCGCCAAGTATAAAAGGGCAGGCTGAGGTGATTCAGCAAGTATTAGATGACACCAAGGTTCATCCTGAAACGATTAGCTATATTGAAGCGCATGGAACAGGCACTTATTTAGGAGATCCGATAGAATTTGCGGCGCTCAATGAAGTGTATACAAAATACACATCCAATAAACAGTACTGCGGACTTGGATCGGTGAAAACCAATATTGGCCATCTCGATACAGCCGCAGGGTTAGCGGGCTGCATTAAAGTAGCATTGAGCTTATACCATAATGAGATTCCTCCCTCACTAAACTATGAAAAACCGAATCCGAATATCAATTTGGAGCAGTCGCCGTTTTATGTCGTTGATACGCTCAAAAAATGGGAGGATGCACCTGTTCCCCACAGAGCGGCGTTAAGCTCATTTGGTCTTGGCGGGACGAATGCTCATGCAATTTTTGAACAATGCAAGGTTGGGACAGAAACTAAGCGTGTCAGTGTGAGTGATGCTAACAACCGTCGGGTTTATTTCGTGCCGTTATCAGCCAAAAACGATGATCGTGTTCTGGCGTATGCCCAACAACTCGTTGATTTCCTTAAAGATAATCATGAACGAGTCCATATTGCAGATTTGGCCTATACTCTCCAAATCGGAAGAGAAGCGATGGAGAGCAGGGCTATTTTTATTGTCAAAGGCACTGAGGAACTCATTCAAAAGCTGAGTGACTTTTTGAGTGGAGCCGAACAAACAGCGGGTAGCTTTCAAGGGAACGTAAGGCAAGCAAGCCAAGAAGTTTCTCTATTGAAAAAGAATGGGTCTAATCGTGAGTTATTTACCAAGCTGTTTGCAGAAGACGATGGAGAAAAAGCAGCCGAGCTGTGGAGCAAGGGTCTGGATATTGAGTGGGAAGTCCTGTACAACGATGCAAAGCCGCGTCGCATCAGCTTGCCTACCTATCCATTTGCCGAGGAGTCCTATGGGGTTCCTGGTAATGTGTACAAGGAATCGGGAGTGGCTTCTGTACAGATTTCGCAAATCAATTCAGCTACTCCAACGACAGAAACGCTTCTTCTCCAACCGTGCTGGAACGAACAGGAGATCAGCAAAAAAGCTGGTTCACCTGCTTTTGCAGAGCATCTGGTGATTCTTTGTGAATGGGCAGAGGAATTCAGTACACGTATCGAATCGGAAATGAACGGAGTGCGCTGCCTGGTCTTACAAACACAATCGCACGAGGAAAGTATCGCAGAACGGTTCCATGCCTACACCTTCCAGATATTCACGGAAATTCAGCGAATCCTTGCCAATAAACCAAAGGGAAAAGTTCTGCTTCAGCTTGTTGTGCCTGCCAAAGAGGAGCAGCAATGCTTCTCCGCCCTCGCTGGTTTGCTGAAAACGGCGCACTTGGAGAATCCCAAGCTGATTGGACAGTTGATTGAAGTGCAAGCAGAGGACAATCCAGCGGAATTGGTCCATAAGCTGCAACTAAACAGCACCGATGAGAACAGTAAGCATATTCGTTATCAGGATGGCAAGCGGTGGGTGAGCGGCTGGAAAGAAATGAAAGCTTCTGGGCAAGCCGAGCATGTTTGGAAAGATGACGGGGTCTATCTGATTACGGGCGGTGCAGGCGGATTAGGCATGATTTTTGCCGAGGAAATCGCTCAGCGAACGAAGGGAGCGACAGTAATTATTACGGGTCGTTCTCCCTTGGATGAAGAAAAGACAGCCAAATGCAATGAATGGATAGCACTAGGAGCCAATATTCAATATCGTCAGGCTGACATCACACAAAAGCAGGCGGCAGAAGACTTATTCCAAGCCATCAAGCATGAATTTGGCAACGTTACTGGCATTATTCATAGTGCGGGAGTCATTCGCGACAGTTTCATCATTAGAAAAACAGCGGATGAACTGGAACAAGTGCTGGCGCCAAAAGTTTCTGGACTGGCGCATCTCGATGAAGCAAGCAAGGATATGGCGCTCGATTTCTTTATTCTTTTCTCTTCTGGTGTGGGGTGCTTCGGTAATGCGGGGCAAGCCGATTATGCTGCTGCCAATGCCTTTATGGATCAATACGCCAAGTATCGCAGTCGTTTGGTGAAGACAGGCGAAAGACAAGGCCAAACACTCTCCATCAATTGGCCGCTGTGGAAAGATGGCGGTATGCGTGTTGATGAAGCGACAGAGAAGATCATGGAGGCCAGAGGCATGATCGCGATGCCGACTGCAAGCGGCATACAGGCGCTGTATCAAGGGGTGGCTTCCGGCGCTGTACAGATGCTGGTTATCGAAGGCAATCTGCCAACACTCAAGGAACAGTTGCTAGGTACTCCTGTCGTGTCACAGCTCGATTCTGCGCCGATGCAAGATACGAAGCTGTCAGTCGATGCTGGCGTGTTAAAAGAGAAAACACTGTATCAGCTAAAAGTGATGTTCGGTCAAGAGACGAGACTGGGAGCAGGAAAAATCGCTGTCGATGAACCGTTCGAAGTATACGGAATCGATTCAATTATGGTGATCCAGCTGAATAAAAAGCTAGGTGATGTCTTTAGCGAATTGTCCAAGACCGTCTTGTATGAATATCAGACTCTTGACACCCTTGCAGATTATCTCGTCGCGGATCATAGGCAGGAATGCATGAAGTGGACGGGGCTTGATCGTCAGGGTGCGGTCAATCGCGGAACATCAACATCACTCGTGCGTAACGACCGCGAAACATCCGGTTATGAACCGACTCGCAGTGCAGCCGTGCAATCAGGAAAGCAGATAGCGCGGGAGCCGATTGCCATAATCGGCATGAGCGGACGTTATCCAAAAGCGCGATCGCTGCACGAGTATTGGGAGAATCTAAAATCTGGAAAGGATTGCATCACAGAAATTCCGGAAGAGCGCTGGTCACTGGATGGCTTTTTCGAGCCTGATCCGGACAAAGCTGTGGCAGAAGGAAAAAGCTATGGCAAATGGGGCGGCTTTGTAGACGGGTTCGCTGACTTTGACCCTCTCTTTTTCAATATGTCCCCGTGGGAAGCGATGCATTTCGATCCACAGGAACGTTTGTTTATGGAGTCTTGCTGGGAAGTGCTGGAGGATGCTGGTTATACGAGACAACAGCTTGCGGAAAAGTACAATCGACGGGTCGGAGTTTTTGGAGGGATTACAAAAACGGGGTTCAGTTTGTATGGACCTGATTTATGGAAGCAGGGTGAATTGATTTACCCGCACACCTCGTTTAGCTCCCTGACGAATCGTGTTTCCTATTTCCTCAATCTCCAAGGTCCGAGTATGCCGATTGATACGATGTGCTCCGCTTCGCTCACAGCCATTCATGAGGCGTGCGAGCATTTGTATAACGGGGATTGTGAACTGGCGATTGCTGGCGGAGTAAATCTGTATCTGCATCCTTCCAGCTATGTCTTCTTGTCAGCGCTGCATATGCTTTCGGTAGATGGACAATGCAAAAGCTTTGGGCAAGGCGGAAACGGTTTTGTACCAGGTGAAGGCGTAGGTACAGTACTGCTCAAACCACTGTCGAAAGCCGTTGCGGATGGCGACCATATCTATGGATTGATTCGTGGTACCAGTGTGAATCACGGCGGAAAAACCAATGGCTATACGGTACCGAATCCAACTGCTCAAGGAGAGCTGATTCGCCAAGCATTGGATAAGGCAGGCGTTCATGCCAAAACGGTTAGCTATATCGAAGCGCATGGAACAGGCACGGAGCTTGGCGATCCGATTGAAATTACGGGTCTCATCCAAGCCTTCCGCAAGGATACGCAGGATACGGGATTTTGTGCGATTGGCTCCGTTAAATCCAATATTGGTCACTTGGAAGCGGCGGCTGGAATAGCAGGAGTGGCAAAAATATTGCTGCAAATGAAGCATCAGCAGCTAGTCCCAAGCCTGCATGCAAAAGAGCTCAATCCGAATATTCCGTTCGCGAAAACGCCTTTTGTCGTTCAGCAGGAATTGGCTGAATGGAAGCGACCGCTTATTGAAGTGAATGGCGAAAGAAGAGAATTCCCGCGAATTGCCGGAATTTCTTCTTTTGGTGCAGGAGGGTCCAATGCACACGTTGTGATTGAGGAATATATTCCTGAGGTCAAGGAGAGTCCGTCGTTTACGGTCAGTCCGCAAAATCCGGCGATCATCGTCCTGTCGGCGAAGAATAAGGAGCGTCTCGTCGAACAAGTGCAGAGACTGTTAGCGTCTATTGAGGAGCAATCATTTACAGATGTGGATCTGGCTGATATTGCGTATACGCTGCAAGTGGGACGCGAGGCAATGGAAGAACGCCTGGCACTGATGGCGAGCTCGCTTTCAGAGTTGGTAGAGAAGTTGCAAAGCTTTCTTGCAGGTGATGACAACATTGCCGACCTTTATCGTGGTCAGGTAAAGCGCAGCAGAGAAACAGCAGACATTTTCGCAGGCGATGAAGAATTGCAAGAAGCGATTGAAAAATGGATGCAACGCAAAAAATTCTCCAAGCTTCTCGATTTCTGGGTGAAGGGCTTGAATATTGACTGGAATAAGCTTTATGGCGAGAACAAGCCTCGTCGGATCAGCTTGCCTGCCTATCCTTTTGCCAGAGAGCATTACTGGCTGCCCAAACCGAAGACACAGCCGTCCACTCACACACAAGGCACGCTTGGAATGACTGCTTCCCTGCATCCTTTGCTGCATCAAAATACTTCGGATCTTTGTGAGCAAAGATTCAGCTCTACTTTTGATGGTCAGGAATTCTTTCTATCGGATCATGTTGTAAAAGGAAAGAGAATCCTGCCTGGGGTTGCTTATCTGGAGATGGCTCGAGCTGCTGCGGATCTAGCAGCGGGAGCGTTGGAAGACGAGCAATACGCGATGGAGCTGAAAAATGTCGTATGGGCGCAACCGATTGTGGTGGAAGAAAAGCCTGTTCAGGTACACATCGGTATTTATCCTGAGGATAACGGCGACCTTCACTACGAAATATACAGCGAACCGCAAGTAGACCAGGCTGAATCTGTGGTACACAGTCAAGGGAGTGTGGTGTTTGCAGGGATCACCGCTGCACCCACGCACAATCTCGATGCGCTCAAAGCCCAATGCAGCTATCGCACGCTTCATGCCAGTGAGTGTTATGAAGCCTTTCAAACAATGGGACTTGTCTATGGGCCAGCTCAGCAAGGAATCGAGCATGTGTACGTCGGAGAGGGACAAGTATTGGCCAAATTAGCCATGCCTTCCAAGGTTGCCGATACGCAAGGAGAATTCGTCTTGCATCCGAGCATGCTGGATTCGGCCTTACAATCCTCTATCGGATTATTGCTTGGCACAGGCGATACAGCGAGTCTGAAGCCAATTCTGCCATTTGCACTGGAGAAGCTGAGCATTTTTAGCCAAACCTCTTCCCAGATGTGGGTATGGATTCGGCAGGCTGGCGGCAATAGGACGGGAGAAAAGGTACAGAAAGTAGATATTGATTTGTGTGACGACCGAGGAACGGTTTGTGTGCGTATGCAGGGCTTCTCGGCAAGAGTGCTGGAAGGCGAAGTAGAGGCGATGGATTCTAAAGGGAAGCTCGGAACGCTGCTGGTTCATCCCGAGTGGAAGGAACGAGCGGTTGTGAGCAACACCGAAGTCCCTGACTATACACAGCGAGTCGTGATAATGGTAGAACCGGATCGTGTTTCTTGGAACAATCTCCAAGCCTACTTGAATGGAGTCCGTTGCATTCCTTTGCGCTCCCCGCAAGAAGGCATTGCCGAGCGTTTCATTGATTATACGACGCAGGTAGTTGAGGAAATTCAAGGGATTTTCAAGCAAAAAGTACGCGGCAAGGTATTGGTTCAGATTGTCGTTCCCGTGCAAGCAGAACAGCCGTCTTTCACCGCTTTTTCTGGACTCATGAAAACGGCGAAATTGGAGAACCCCAACCTGATTGGACAGGTAATAGAGGTAGAATCGGGCGACGACGATTTCGAGATTGCGAAAAAAATAAATGAAAATGCACGCTGCCCATTGGATGTTCAGATTCGATATCAATCTGGAAAGAGATATGTAGCAGAGTGGGTAGAGCTGGATGCTCCACAAGAGACGAGCATTCCGTGGAAAGACGGTGGGGTTTATCTCATCACTGGAGGGGCAGGCGGGCTGGGTTATATTTTTGCCAACGAAATTGTACAGAAGGTTCAACAGGCGAACCTGATTCTGACAGGACGTTCCCCATTGGATCAAGAGAAGCAAGGGAAGCTCCATGACTTGAAAAGATATGGAGCAAGAGTTGAATACCGCCAAGTTGATGTGACGCAGAAACAGGAAATGGCAGAGTTGATCCGCACGATTCAACAGGAATATGGACGACTTCATGGCGTTATTCATAGTGCTGGCGTGCTTCGTGACAGTTATATCCTCAAGAAAAACAGGGAGGAAGTCCAAGCGGTTCTCCATCCGAAGGTTACGGGTCTCATCAATCTGGATGAAGCCAGCAAAGATGTAGAACTGGATTTCCTGGTGCTGTTTTCCTCGGTGGCTGGCAGCTTGGGGAATATCGGACAGGCTGATTATGCGTGCGCCAATGCCTTTATGGACGGGTTTGCCCACTATCGCAATGGAATGGTTGCGTTACAGCAACGTCATGGACAGACATTGTCCATGAATTGGCCGTTGTGGAAAGAGGGCGGAATGCAGGCTGATGCAGAGGCAGGTGACATGTTGGAGCATAGCAGGGGAGTAGTCGCTATGCAGACTTCGACGGGTATAGTAGCTATGTATCAGGGCTTAGCCTCCGGCAAAGCTCAGGTCATGGTGATGGAAGGCGATCTGGCAAAGCTCAAGCAAACACTGCTTTTGCAAACACCAGTCAACAGTTCTCAAACGAAGCATTCGGTATCAGTGGATACTAGCAGTCTGTTACAAAAAGTGGAATTTGCTTTGATGCAAACCGTGTCGGAGCTGCTTCAGGTTCCTACCACGGATATTGATGTCAGAGTGGAGCTGTCTGAACTCGGATTTAATCAGGTTTTACTAACTGAATTCGCCAACAAGCTTAGTCAGCAATATCACATTGGGCTGAGTCCGACTGCATTCGTGGAGTATCCGACGCTTCAGCAGCTTGCATCTTATTTACTGGAAGAGTCTGAAGACATGCTGGTAAAACAGATACAGCCAGTTGAAACGATCACACCAACCAAGGTAGAGCAAAATGAAAAACAAGCGACTACCAGTGTAGAACAAAACGTTCTTCTCGAGAAAGCGACTCATTTTGTGAAAAAGGAATTTGCCGAGGTGCTGCAACTGCCTGTGAATCGAATCGAAGAAGATGCCTCGATGGAGACATACGGAATTGATTCGATTCTATCCATGAAATTAACCAACCAATTAGAGAAAAGCTTTGGCTCACTGCCGAAAACGTTATTTTTTGAGTATCAAACGATTCAAGAATTGATTGGATATTTCTTGGATTCCTATCGAGACAAATTCATTGAAATCTTGGGTCTGAAGGAACAGCAGGAAGCAGTTGTTACCCCAGAAACAGCATCCGTGACAAAAGAGGAAAACACGTCGAAAAGGCAAAGGAACAGCCATCGCGGAAGAAGTCGCAAAGGCTCACGGTTCATTTCGGCTCAGAAGGAAACTCAACCAGCCAAAGGTGCTTTGGACATTGCGATCATTGGGGTTTCTGGACGTTATCCGAAAGCGCGGAATACGCAAGAGTTCTGGAACAATCTGCGCGATGGAAAGGATTGCATAACGGAGATCCCCAAAGAGCGCTGGAACCACAATCTGTATTTTGATGAGGATAAGAACAAACGGGGGAAAACCTACAGCAAATGGGGCGGATTCATAGATGGTGTTGATCAATTCGATCCGCTGTTCTTCAATATTTCGCCTCTGGAAGCAGAAATCATGGACCCGCAGGAACGTTTATTCCTGGAGTGTGTATATGAAACCTTAGAGGATGCGGGCTATACCCGTGAATCTCTCAGATCGTCTCAAGGGTTCGGACATGGCGGTAATGTCGGTGTTTACGTAGGTATCATGTATGAAGAGTATCAGCTGTATGGTGCGCAGGAAACCATGATGGGCAGACCAATGGCCCTTGGCGGAAGCTTCTCATCTGTAGCGAACCGTGTTTCTTATTTCTTTAATTTCCATGGTCCTAGCGTAGCCGTTGATACCATGTGTTCCTCCTCGCTAACGGGCATCCATTTTGCCTGCCAAAGCTTGCTGCGCGGTGAATGCGAGGTTGCGATTGCGGGTGGTGTCAATGTTTCCATTCACCCAAATAAATATTTGATGCTCGGACAGGGAAAATTTGCTTCCAGCAAGGGACGATGCGAAAGCTTTGGACTTGGCGGTGACGGCTATGTGCCTGGAGAGGGTGTCGGAGCAGTACTGCTTAAGCCTCTGGCGAAAGCGATTGCCGATGGAGATCAAATTTACGGTGTGATAAAAGGAAGCGCCATTAACCATGGCGGCAAAACAAATGGCTACACCGTACCAAATCCGAATGCACAAGCGAGTGTAATTGGACGTGCCTTGAAGGAGGCAGGAATTGATCCACGGACGATTAGTTATGTGGAAGCTCACGGTACAGGTACTTCTTTAGGAGATCCCATAGAGATCGCAGGCTTGACCAAAGCCTTTCAGGCGTACACAACAGACAAGCAATTCTGCTCAATTGGATCAGCGAAGTCCAATATCGGGCATTGTGAGAGTGCAGCGGGAATTGCCGGGATAACGAAGATCCTGTTGCAGCTCAAACACGGACAACTAGCACCGTCCTTGCATGCCGAGGTGCTAAACCCGAATATTGATTTCAGCACGACTCCGTTTGTCGTACAGCAAGAGCTGGCGGAGTGGAAACGTCCTGTTATTGACGGTCAGGAAATTCCAAGACGCTCCGGTGTGAGCAGCTTTGGTGCGGGTGGCTCGAATGCCCATGTCGTTATTGAAGAATACATTCCAGAATATGAGAAACGTCCTGCGATCCAAGTAAGTCAGGCGAATCCAGCGATCATTCTATTGTCAGCGAGGAACGAAAGCCAGCTTCACGAACAGGCACAGCGTTTATTAGCTGCGATCAAGGATCAGTCCATTTCTGACCTGGATTTAGCAGATATTGCTTACACGCTTCAAATTGGGCGAGAAGCCATGGAAGAGCGCCTGGCTGTGATGACAAGCTCCATTCAAGAGCTTCAGGAAAAGCTGACGCAATTTGTAGATGGACAGGAAAGCATCACAGATGTTTTCCGAGGACAGGTGAAAGGCAATAAAAAGACAATCGCCGTGTTTGAAGCGGATGAAGATTTGCAAAAGGCAATCGATGCTTGGATAAGCAAACGAAAATACGCCAAGCTCCTTGATCTGTGGGTAAGTGGAGGGGTGGTTGATTGGCAAAAGCTTTATAGTGAGAAGAAACCTCGTCGCATTAGCTTGCCTACGTATCCTTTTGCAAGAGAACGTTATTGGATTCCTCAGATGGATACGCAATTTGCGCGCGAAGTGGCGGCAGCATCAGAAGGGACGCTTTTCCTTCACCCATTGCTTCAGAAAAACACTTCTGAATTGTTGGAACAGCGGTATAGCTCTACCTTCCGTGGACAGGAATTTTTCTTGGTCGATCATGTTGTGAATGGACAGCAGCTCTTACCGGGTGTCGCCTATCTCGAAATGGCACGCGAGGCAATCGATCAGTCAGCGGGAGCCTTGAAAGCGGGACAGAATGGCATGACGCTCAAAAATATTGTGTGGGCCAAGCCAATTGCTGTCGATGATCAACCAGTCGATGTCCATATTGGTCTTCAGCTGGAAGGCAGTGGAGAGATTGGCTATCGAATCTACAGCGAGCATGAAGGGAATGAAGCAGAGGAGATTGTGCATAGTCAAGGAAGTGTCGTATTGCATTCGCTTGTCGAGACGCCAACGCTTGATCTCGCTATGCTACAAGCCGCGTGCAGCCATAGCATTTTGAGTGGCAGCCAATGCTATGAGATCTATAAAGCAATGGGAATCCAGTATGGTCCATCGCTGCAAGGAATCGAGCAAGTTCATAAGGGCATGGAGCAGGTCTTGGCAAAGCTGTCTTTACCTTTCGCTGTTTTGGGGACAGAAGAACCGTTTGTGCTGCACCCAAGTATGATGGATTCGGCTTTGCAGGCAGCGATTGGTTTATTTATGGGGGCAGATGACTGGAGTCTCACTCACCAGCTTGATTCGTTAAAGCCAATCTTGCCTTTTGCGCTGGATGAGCTGGAAATCTTCAGTCCATGCACGCCGCAGATGTGGGCGTATATTCGCTACAGTGATGGCAGCAACGCTTCTGATCATGTACAAAAGCTCGATATTGACTTATGTGACGAGCACGGAAATATTTGCGTCAGAATGAAGCGATTTTCCTCTCGCAGGCTTGACGGTAAAGCGGTAGACTTCGAAGCTACAGACGGACAAGGAATGTTGATGGTTCATCCTTGCTGGAAGGAACAAGCAGGTGTACAAGCAACGGAGATTCCTGCCTATGCACAGCATATCGTGTTGATGGCGGAAGGTTTTGAAACGTCGCTTGCCAGCATATCTGCACAGATGAACGAAGTGCGCTTGATTCCTTTGCAAACCCAACAGGATAGCATTGCCGACAGGTTCGAGGCCTATGCTACCCAAGTATTTTTGGAAATCCAAAGCCTCTTCCAACAAAAGATACTTGGCAAAGTGTTAGTGCAGGTCGTCGTTCCTGACAAAGCGGAGCAATCATACGTAAGCGGACTTTCTGGCTTGTTGAAAACAGCCCAGCAGGAGAATCCAAATCTAATCGGCCAATTCATTGAAATAAACACAGGAGAACAAGCAGCAGAAATCGTAAACAAGCTGCAAGAGAATGCCTGCCATCCTATGGATGACCGAATTCGCTATCAAGCGGGCAAACGCTATGTACTGGGCTGGTGCGAAACCAAGCCATTGCATGATGAGGTCACCATTCCGTGGAAAGATCAAGGAACCTATCTGATTACGGGCGGAGCAGGCGGTTTAGGATTGATTTTCGCAAGGGAAATCGCGAGTCAAGCGAAACAAGCAACCGTAATTCTCACCGGACGTTCTCCCTTGCCAGAAGATAAACAAGCGATGCTTCATGAATGGCAAAGGTCAGGGGCAACGGTTGTCTACCGTCAAGTTGATGTGACGGACAAGCAGGAAGTAGTCCAGCTCATCCAAAGTATTCAACAGGATTTCGGAGGTCTTCACGGCATCATCCATAGCGCGGGCGTCGTTCGAGATAACTTCATCCTTAAGAAAACGACAGAAGAATGGAACCAAGTGGTTGCGTCAAAAGTGGCCGGTCTTACGAATTTGGATGAGGCAAGTAAAGATCAGCCTCTCGATTTCTTCGTCCTCTTTTCTTCGATCGCAGGAAGTATAGGAAATAGTGGTCAGGCAGACTATGCTTGCGCGAATGCCTTTATGGATGGCTATGCAAAATATCGGAATGAACGCGTGCAGGCAAAGCAACGTCAGGGTCAAACAATCTCTATCAACTGGCCGCTCTGGAAAGAGGGCGGGATGCAAGTAGATGAAGCAGTTGAGGAGATGGTGAAACAAAGGGTCGGAATGATCGCCTTGCAGACCGCGACGGGTATTCGCGCTTTTTATGAAGCCGTAGCTACTCGAAAAGATCAGGTGATGGTAATGGAAGGAGATTTACAACGCCTCCAAGCAGCAGTGGTGGGAAGACCGAAAACAACAGAACAGGAAGTCAAAGCTTCTGCCGTCATACAACCAACAAATCATCATTTGCCAAAGGAAAAAGCGATCTATTATTTCAAAAAGCTGGTCTCTTCCGTGATCAAGCTGCCAATCGACCGAATCGAAGCAGACGCCTTGTTGGAAAAGTACGGAATTGATTCGATTATGGTCATGCAATTGACAAATGAATTAGAAAAAACGTTTGGTTCGTTATCGAAAACATTATTTTTCGAATATCAAACCATCGAAGAAATTGCGAAATACTTCCTGGCATCGCATCGAGAGCAAATGATGAGTATCCTTGGCATGGATCAGACAGAAGCACCGACGGCATCCCCTGTTAAAAAGTCGAGCGTTGAACCGGCGATCCACAACCGCAGGAGCAGAGGCTACGTGTTGAAGGAAACGACGAGAGAAACCAAACCAGCAAATGACGCCTTAGACATTGCGATAATTGGGGTCTCCGGTCGTTACCCAAAAGCGAGAAATATGAGTGAGTTCTGGCGTAACCTGCGTGATGGCAAGGATTGTGTCACAGAAATTCCCGAAGAGCGCTGGGATCACAGCCAGTTCTTTGATGCAGATAAGAAAAAGCAAGGAAAAACCTACAGCAAGTGGGGAGGCTTCTTGGACGGTGTTGATCAATTTGACCCGTTATTTTTCAATATCACACCAAGAGAGGCTGAAATCATGGACCCGCAAGAGCGTTTGTTCTTGGAGTGCGTCTACGAGACTTTAGAGGATGCTGGGTACACTCGTGAATCTCTAAGCTCGACACCTGGCATGGGCCTAGGTGGTAATGTCGGGGTTTATGTCGGAGTCATGTACGAAGAATACCAGCTCTATGGAGCTCAGGAAACGATGCTCGGCAGACCGATGGCGCTGGCAGGAAGTCCAGCCTCCATTGCGAATCGGGTTTCTTATTTCTGCAACTTCCATGGACCTAGCATGGCGGTCGATACGATGTGTTCCTCTTCCCTGACAACCATTCATTTGGCTTGCCAAAGCTTACAGCAAGGGGAATGCGAGGCTGCTATCGCAGGTGGTGTCAATATTTCCATTCACCCCAATAAATACTTGATGCTTGGACAAGGCAAATTCGCATCCAGCAAAGGACGATGCGAAAGCTTTGGCATTGGCGGAGACGGGTATGTACCTGGCGAGGGTGTTGGGGCAGTCCTGCTCAAACCACTGGCGAAAGCGATTGCCGATGGAGATCAAATTTATGGTGTGATAAAAGGAACCGCGGTTAACCATGGAGGAAAAACGAATGGATACAATGTACCTAGCCCGAATGCTCAAGCTCGGGTTATTGGACGTGCTTTCCAAAAAGCCGGAATCGATCCACGGACGATCAGCTATCTGGAGGCACACGGTACGGGGACTTCTTTAGGCGATCCCATTGAAATTACGGGCTTAACGAAGGCTTTCCAAGCGTATACAAATGACACGCAGTTTTGTGCCATTGGATCGGCGAAGTCCAACATCGGGCATTGTGAAAGTGCAGCGGGCATTGCTGGGGTGACGAAGGTGCTGTTACAGCTCAAGCATGGACAATTAGCGCCATCCCTACATGCAGAAGTGCTCAACCCGAATATTGATTTCAGCATGACGCCGTTTGTTGTTCAGCAAGAGCTGGCGGAGTGGAAACGCCCTGTCATTGACGGACGGGAAGTTCCACGACGTGCCGGTGTGAGCAGTTTTGGTGCGGGCGGATCGAATGCCCATGTAGTAATTGAAGAATACATTCCAAAAACGCAAGAGCAGCCTATTGTAATGGCAAGTCCGCAAAATCCTGCGTTGATTCTCTTGTCGGCCAAGAATGAAGAGCAGCTTCAGCAACGGGTGCAACGACTGCTTGGAGCCATTGCGGAACAGGGATTGTCTGATACGGATTTAGCTGAAATGGCGTATACCCTGCAAGTGGGACGAGAAGCGATGGAAGAACGGTTGGCTGTGATTGCGGGCTCGATGATTGAACTTGAAGAGAAATTGAAGCAATTCATAGGAAAACAGAAGCACATTGAAGACCTGTACTACGGACAGGTAAAACGTCATAAAGACACCTTGGCAATCTTTGCAGCAGATGATGATATGCCGCAAATGATTGATTCCTGGATGAACAAAGGAAAATACGGCAAATTGCTGGACGTTTGGGTCAAAGGCCTGAACATTGACTGGAGCAGCTTGTATGGTGAGAGAAAGCCTCGCCGGATTAGTCTTCCAACCTATCCGTTTAGCAGAGAAGCTTATTGGGTGCCTGGTGGATATACATCATTTACAGGTGAAGCGTCCCTATCCACATATGAGCCAGACATGCGAATTATGAAAAAGCAATGGAAGGCTTGCCTAGCGATGCCAACTAAAGTAACTCATCGAACGATAGGTATTTTCACAACAGATGAAACGAAGCATTTGGCGCTTCAGCTGTCCAACCATTTCGCTAAGAGTGAAATCTTAGAGCTGAACGAGCTCGAATCACGATTCCTTCAAGATGAGACGGAGTGGAAAAACTATGATGGCATCGTAGATTTGGTCGGTTGTGGACATCAGCAGACTGATTTGCTGGCTTGGATTCCATGGCTGCAACAGCTCATTGAGAATGGTCATAAGGAAGGCTTGAAGCTATTGGGTGTGACAAAAGGCTTGGAATCCTTCCAGAATGACTCTGTCAATTTGGCGGGTGCCTCACGCGTTGGTTTGTACCGCATGCTGCAAAGTGAATACAAGCATCTGCAATCACGTCATGTGGATTTGGAGCCATTGGCTGATGGAGAAGAACTTGCGCAAAGGATTGCAGCAGAGTTTCTCATTGATGATCAGGAAACAGAGGTTTGCTATCGATCGGGTGAGCGTTATAGCGCTTATCTTCAGGAAGAGCTGGTGGCAAACAGTCAGGAGCCAGCGCTTGTTTTCCCTGAGAACCATGTTCTATTGATCACGGGCGGTACACGAGGACTTGGGTATTTATGCGCCAACCATTTTGTAGAGCATTATGGCGTCAAAAAACTGGTGCTCACAGGGCGAGAAAGTCTGCCGCCCCGCGAGCAATGGGGAGCCTATGAAACGCAAAGCACTTCCGCAGCAAAGAAAATTCGGGCAATACAAGCTTTGGAAGCGCAAGGCGTACAGGTTGAAGTCCTATCTGTATCCTTATCCGATGAAGAGGCTTGGCAACAGCATTTGCACGAGTTGAAACAAACGATGGGGCCTATTGGCGGGGTGATCCATTGCGCTGGTTTTAGCGATGATCAAAATCCTGCGTTTATTCGCAAATCGACGGATGGAATTCGGCAGGTATTACAACCGAAAATGGCTGGGCTGCATACGCTATACGAACTCTGCAAGGACGAGCCTTTACAGTTCTTCGTTCTCTTTTCATCTGCTTCGGCAGTCATTCCATCCTTGGCAGCGGGACAGAGTGATTACGCGTTAGCCAATGCCTATATGGATTATTTTGCAGAGGCACATGCTGATTCTTGCCCGATCGTCAGCATTCAGTGGCCGAGCTGGAAGGAAACAGGGATCGGTGCAGTTACGACCAAAGCCTATCAGCAAACAGGACTCGCACACATCACTGACGAGCAAGGACTGCGATTACTGGATCACATTCTTTTGCAAAAGATGGGCCCTGTCGTGTTCCCGGCAGCCATCAACCAAGAGCTGTGGGAACCCCATCAGTTAATGCAACACAAAAAGAAAGAAGCTTCTGGTGCGAACCTGTCGCCGCATCGTCCACCAGCAGCCAAGCCGACGCAAAGCTCAGTGGATCTTGTGAAGACAGCGCAAACAAGACTGATTGAGCTGTTTGCGAAAGAGCTGAAAATAGATCCTGCCAGACTGGAGATAGACAAAGAGTTTCCAGACTATGGGATCGATTCGGTGCTACTGGCCCAAGTCATCAATGAGATCAGTAAATGGTTGGGCAAGGACTTGGACCCGACGATTTTATATGAATATCCCACCATCGAAACACTTGCAGAATGGCTAACCAGCAATCACGGCGATTCCATCGCTGACGAACTGACGCTGGCTTCACCTGAAAGGAGCGACGATCCGAAGAGTCAGCCCATCCGTAAGGAGACTGTGAAAAGTCAGATGGTGAGTAGTCAGGCTACTGCATATAGTCAGGCAAATCCGTCTGACATCGCAGTAGTGGGGCTCTCTTGCCGTTTTCCGGGTGCTCGTAGCGTGGAAGAATACTGGAATTTGTTAGCAGAGGGTCGTTCAGCCATTGGAGCTGTACCCAAGGAACGCTGGGGTTATGAAAATTCCTATCATGCAGGACTTCTGGACAACATTACTGCTTTTGATCCTTCTTACTTCCTGATCGCAAAAGAAGATGCCAAGGCCATGGACCCGCAAGCCTTATTGGTATTGGAGGAAAGTCTTTACCTATGGCATCAGGCAGGATACACATCGAAGGACATCAAGGGAAAATCGGTAGGCGTCTACATCGGGGCAAGAAGTAATCATCGCCCAAGTGAAGAGCATCTTCATCAAACACAAAACCCGATTATGACCGTGGGACAAAACTATTTGGCCACAAATATTTCCCAGTACTTCGATCTTAGAGGTCCGAGTATGGTCATTGATACCGCATGCTCTTCGGCCTTGGTCGGGATGAATATGGCGATTCACTCCCTTCGTAGTGGAGAGATTGAGGCTGCTATCGTCGGCGGAGTTAACGTGTTAAACGGTGATGAAGCGCATCGGATGTTCCATCAAAGAGGAATTTTAAGCGAAGAGCCAGCCTTCCATATTTTTGACAGGCGTGCGGGCGGCCTCGTATTGGGAGAAGGCGTAGGAATGGTTCTATTGAAGACCGTGGAGCAAGCACTGGCTGATGGTGATGAAATACATGCCGTCATCAAGGGAGTAGCGGTCAACAATGATGGACGAACGGCAGGTCCTGCCACCCCGAATTTGCAAGCCCAAAAAGAGGTTATGCTGTCGGCACTGGCAAAAGCTGGCGTGAAGCCGGAACAAATCAGCTATATAGAAGCAAACGGCTCGGGTTCAGAGGTTACAGATTTACTTGAACTCAAAGCCATTCAGTCTGTCTATCGCTCATCTCATAAGGCGGCCTGCGGATTAGGGTCGATTAAGCCAAACATCGGTCATCCATTATGTGCAGAAGGGATTGCCAGTTTGATAAAAGTCGTGCTGATGCTCAAACACCAACAATTGGTTCCGTTCCTTTCAGGACAAGAGCCGATGACCCATTTCCATATGGAGTCAACGCCTTTTTATTTTCAGCGACAGCTTTCTGAATGGAACGATTCGCCCAGAATAGCTGCGATTAATTGTTTTGCAGATGGGGGAACCAACGCCAACGTCGTTTTACAATCCTGGGAGGAGCCAGTTTCACGTCCGAACAAACGACATTCGATTGCACCTCCGACGTTAAACCGAATGGACGTCTACCGTGAAGAGACAGGTCGTTCAACAAAAACACTGACATATCTGAGCCAGAAACCCAACCGTACGATCAGTATTTGGAAGCGGCAAATAGTGGAGGGATAAAAGTGCATGATCAGCTTCTCATAACGATCAACCATCCAATCCTCAAAAATCATAAAGCGCACGGTCAGGAACTGTTGCCCGGATTAGCCCATATTGATCTGTTGTATCAAATGTTTCGAGAAAATGGTCATGATTACCGCGAGCTTGAGCTTCGCAATCTAACGATCTATCATCCGATCATGGTGGGACAAGATTATGATGTCATGCTGAGCATTCAGTGCACGCAAGGCGAAGCAGGGCAGTGGCAAATTCGGATGGAGGGCCAGACACAGCGCAACGGCAGTTTAGACGCGGAGAAAAAGCTCTATGTCACTGCTGAAATGCGTCAAAGTGGCTCTGCGCAGTTCGATGAAACACTGGATCTTCTCATGCTAGAACAAGCGGTAAACAAAAAGGTCGATCTGCATGACGTGTATGAGCAATGCCGCCGTCAGGAATTGGTGCATACAGGTTTTATGAAGGCAGAAGGAACGATTTACGAAACAGATTCAGCGGCGGTAATAGATATTTCACTCGGTAAACATGCCCTTCCCAGTGCGGAAGGGTTCATGTTTCACCCGACCTTGATCGATGGGTCTGCGATCGGCTCGATGGTCTTGTTCACTTCGGTAGTCCAAGAAGAACAACGGCTATTTTTGCCGCTTTTTTATGAATCCTTTCGTGCTTCCGATCTATTGCAGCAGCATTGCTTTGCCAGAGTACAAGCTTCATCCATCCAACGAAAAAATGAACTGATGTATATGACGATGGAGTTCTTTGATCGTTCAGGCAAAAAAATTGCCCACTTGCAAAATTTTGCGGGCAAGTTAGTTCGTGATCCTGGTCTGATCAATCCGAATAAAAAAGAAGTACCTTTGCCTCGAGTGGATATTCAACCATCCAAGCAAACGGTATCACTGTCGGAAGGACCCATTCATGAATTGGATGAGCCACAGTCTGCTTTAGTGAGTAAAGCACAAACCTTTTTACAACAACTGCTGGCAGATCGATTACAAGTTCCAGCAGCGTTGATTGATACGCAGATTGGTTACTATGAAATGGGGCTGAATTCACCGGGCTTGTTGGAAGTGGTTAAGGCTGTCGAAGCGAAAGTAGGAACGCCGCTGGCTCCTACTTTATTGTTTGAATATACGAATATCGCTGAGTTGGCCGCCTATCTGGCCGAGAATCATGCTTCCGTATTCAGCGGGCTTGACTTGATGAAACAGGAAGGCAGACAAGAGTTGCCGCAACCTGCCAGGGTTGTGGATTCATCAGCAAACCCTAAGAGTCATGTATCGATTGCTGATGAAGAAATTGCGATCATCGGAATGGCAGGCCGTTATCCAGAGGCAACAAATCTCCAAGAATTTTGGATGAATTTAAAAGAGGGCAAAGACTGCATTAAAGAAGTCCCGAAATCTCGCTGGGATTGGCAGCAGTTTGGAGAACTCAAATCCCCTTCTGGAAAGCAAATATCCAAATGGGGAGGGTTTATTGAAGACCCTGATTGCTTTGATTCTCCCTTTTTCAGAATATCGCCGCGGGAAGCAGAAACGATGGACCCTCAGGAGCGTTTGTTTTTGGAAACATGCTGGGAAGCGATGGAAGATGCGGGGTATACGCCGAAGACGATTGTTCCGCCTCGGGGCAGCAGTAACAGGCGGCAGGTGGGTGTCTTTGTTGGCGTAATGCACAAGGATTATTCCCTAATCGGAGCGGAAGCGATGTCTCGGGGAGAAATGTTCCCGTTATCCTTGAACTATGCACCGATTGCCAATCGCGTTTCTTATTTCTGCAATTTTCATGGTCCGAGCATGGCGATTGACACCGTATGCTCATCCTCCCTGACGGCTGTTCATTTGGCGCTGGAGAGCATCAAGCGCGGAGAATGTGAGGTAGCATTGGCGGGGGGCGTCAATTTATCCTTGCATCCTGGCAAATACTTGTCATACGGCATGATGGATATGCACTCGAGTGATGGCTATTGTCATACCTTTGGCAAGGATGGCGATGGGTATGTTTCTGGAGAAGGCGTCGGTACGGTCGTGTTGAAGCCATTGCGCAAAGCGATTGAGGATGGGGATCACATTTATGCCGTGGTAAAAGGAAGCAGTGTGAACCACGTCGGATCGGTGAGCGGGCCTTCTGTGCCAAGCCCTGTTGCTCAGGCAGAAGTGATTACAGCATGCCTGGAAAAGAGCGGTGTGGACGCCAGAACGATCAGTTATGTGGAAGCGCATGGGACAGGAACCTCTTTAGGCGATCCGATTGAAATCCAAGGGTTGGTGAAAGCGTTTCGTCAATATACAGACGATCAACAGTTTTGTTCCATAGGCTCGGTGAAATCAAATATCGGGCATGCAGAATCTGCCGCAGGTATCAGCGGTCTGCAAAAAGCTGTTCTTCAGCTCTATCATAAAACGCTTGTTGCTTCCTTACATGCCAAGGAAGTAAATCCGTTTATTGATTTTGCGCAATCTCCCTTTTATGTACAGCAACGGACAGAAGAGTGGAAATCGGTGAGCATGGAAAACGGTCAAGAAGTCACCGTTCCGAGACGAGCAGGGGTAAGCTCGTTTGGAGCTTCGGGGTCCAATGCCCATATTATTTTGGAAGAATACATCCCAGTTGAAACAAAGGCGAAAACGCAAGCCATCGGCCATAAAAATCAACCAGTGATGATTCCGCTATCTGCCAAGAATAAAGAACGATTGCAAGCCTATGCGCAAAAAATGGCGGATTTTCTGAAAAGGGCATCATCTGACAATCAGCTTCAAGAAATGCTGGAGAAGAAGCTGCGCAAGATTTTATCCAGTATTATTCATGTGGGAGAAAGCAGCATTGAGATCGAACAAGAGTGGCATGAATACGGGGTAGACCTCGTTCAACTCACACAGCTCAAGCAAAAAATGCAAAAGGAGCTGAATATTCAGCTTGAAATCAAGGAGTTCGATCAAAGCAGTTCCATTGCTTCTGTCATCGCTTCTCTCATGGATAGCCATCGAGACGAAATAGAGATACAAGCTCAGTCTTTTGCTGATTTAGAAACGCAAATTGATCTGGAAAATGTGGCGTACACCTTGCAAGTTGGACGAGAAGCGATGAAAGAACGAGTAGCCTTTGTCGTCGAGGATATACCTGAGCTGATCGGAAAATTGGAAGCTTTTTCGAGAGGCGAGAATCCGATCGATCATTGTTGGAAAGGGAGCGTGAAGCCGAACAACGACCCAGACTCTCAACAGCTTATCCAAAGCTGGATTGCAGAAGGCGACATCAGAAAAATAGCTGAATGTTGGGTGACTGGCTATGAAATGGACTGGGAACAGCTTTACCTGAATAGCAAACCTAGACGCGTTCCCTTGCCCACGTACCCATTTGCGAAGAATCGTTACTGGATTCCAGAGAGCAATAGTAAATCTGTGAGCGGCAAGGCAGCAGCTCCATTCCCAAGCGAAACTGCGATTCATCCACTGTTGCAGCGGAATACTTCTGATTTTTCTGAACAGAGGTTTAGTTCCACCTTTACAGGTCAGGAGTTTTTCTTATCAGATCATGTAGTGAAGAAGCAGAGAATCTTGCCGGGAGTTGCCTATCTGGAAATGGTGAGAGCAGCAGCAGAGCAAGCAACGGCTGCCTTGACTGAAGAACCAGCCCTGATTCAACTCAAAAACGTGGTTTGGACACGGCCAATTGTAGTAGGTGATCAGCCTGCACAGATACATATCGGTCTTGTTCCCGAAGAGAATGGTGAGATTACCTTTGAAATCTATAGCGAGATAGAGGCTATGGATGCAGAACCCGCCGTACACAGTCAAGGCAGCGTCATGCTTCATTCTGTTGCAAAGAAACATACCCTGAACCTTCCATCCTTACAAGGGGAGTGCAGTCAACGAGCGTTTTCATCCGAACAATGCTACAGCATTTTTCAGTCAATAGGAATGGATTATGGTTCCGCACATCAAGGGATTGACACCTTGTATGTAGGGGAGGGCAAAGTATTAGCCAAGCTATCCTTGCCAGCCTCTGTCTCCGAAATGGAAAACCCTTTTGTCCTTCATCCAAGCTTAATGGATTCGGCTTTACAGGCATCTATCGGGCTGATGATGGTTGGGGAAGAGACCTCATCAGGGGATGGTCATTCCAGTCGCAAGCCCTCCTTGCCTTTTGCCATGGAGGAAGTGGAAATTCACGACAAGTGCACATCCTCGATGTGGGCGTACGTTCGCTACAGTGCCAACAGCAGCGGAGACGACAAGGTGCAGAAGCTGGATATTGATTTATGCGATGACCAAGGAACCGTTCGTGTGCGAATAAAAGGATATTCCATGCGAGTGCTGGAGGATGGGAAGCAAGCGAGCCTTGTTTCTTCGAGCAGCGCTTCTTCCGCAACCTCTCTGGAGCCTCCTGTGGGGAATCTCATGCTGTCTGCTGTTTGGGATGTGACTCCTGTTGAGAAGGGTCAGCTTTTCCCTACTGCTGATGAGCAGGTTGTGATTGTGGGCGGAAATGAAGAGAATAGGAGCGCTATTCAACAATACTACCCACGAGCAAAAGTGTTGTCCCTTCAGGCTGAGAATACGATTGAGGAAATCGTAGATCGACTGGAAGAGCTTGGTTCCATTGATCATCTGGTGTGGATCGCTCCTTTTGATGTGATAGATTCCTTGGCGGATCATCGATTAATCACGGGGCAAGATCAGGGAGTGATTCTATGCTTCCGAACGATTAAAGCCTTGCTTCGCTTGGGATATGGAAGGAAGGAGTTGGGGTGGAGTGTCATCACGGTTCAATCCCAGCCTATTTCCCATACAGATGTTGTGAATCCTTGCCACGCCAGTATTCACGGGTTAATTGGTTCGATGGCGAAGGAATATCCAAACTGGAAGATTCGACTCTTGGATGTGGAGGCCGAATCTGAATGGCCGTTGGACGATATGTTGAAGCTGCCAAGAGATCGTCAGGGGCGTCCGTGGGTTTATCGTCAGGGCGAATGGTATCGCCAGCAGTTGCTTACCGTCGACCATCCTCCGATTGATCAGACACGTATGAAGCAGGGTGGCATTTATGTGGTGATTGGCGGTGCTGGTGGTATCGGCGAAGCGTGGACCGAATATATGATTCGTACCTATCAAGCCCAGATCATATGGATTGGTCGCCGTCAAAAAAATGAAGAGATTCAAGCGAAGATGGATAGACTTGCCGCTTATGGACCAGCACCAGATTATATAGCAGCAGATGCAACCCAGCAGAACGCTTTGCAACAAGCTTATGAACAGATAAAGCAAACGCATCAACGGATTGACGGAGTTGTTCATTCTGCCATGGTCCTGGTGGAGGAAAGCTTGGAAAACATGCAAGAGGAAGGTTTCCGAGCAGTGCTCTCGTCTAAGGTTGATGTGAGTGTGAACATCGCTTCGGTGTTTGAGAACGAGCCGTTGGATTTTGTTTTATTCTTTTCTTCGCTCATGGCAGTTACGAAAGCCCCGAAGCAAAGCAACTACGCGGCAGGATGTACCTTTAAGGATGCCTATGCCCATCAATTGACCCAAGCATGGCCATGTGCAGTGAAACTGATCAATTGGGGATATTGGAGCAGTGGGCAAGTGGAAGAGTCTCACCAAGAGATGGTAGAAACCTATCTTCGTTTGGAGGAAATCGGCATTGGTCTTATTCAGCCTCCAGAAGCAATGCAAGCCATAGAGATACTTCTCGCAGGAGCCATGGATCAAATTGCTTTCATGAAGACCACAAAGCCTATTGTCATTGAAGGGATGAAGGTAGAGGAATGGGTGGATGTTCACTCTGCAATATACCCATCCATGCTACAGCTGTCTGTCCATGAAAATGAAGGGCTTGCTGATGTAGTGGCTGCCTTTATCAAGGAGAGATTGAAGCAGGACTCATCAACACGAATCCGGATTCTCGAAATCGGAGCAGATACAGAATCTACTAGTTCCTTACTTTCACAAAAATTACATGGCTATCAATCTTTTATCAGCTTCCAAGTTTTTGATCCAGAAGCGGCGTTAGGTGAACAAGGAATAAATGCTGGTGAATTCGACCTGATTATCACAGCTGATAAACTGCACACAGCTCAACAAATTCGCCAAACCCTGCGTAACTGCAAGAATCTCTTAAAAAGGAATGGCCTGCTTCTAGTAAGAGAGATGGCCGATCAAAATGAACGTCAAGACCTCGCAGAAGGTCTTTCACTACCTCTGGAAGCTTGGCAAAAAGCATTGAGAGATGAGGGCTACCGAGTTGTCTCCTATCCACAGATGATGATTGCTGAGAGTGACGGCGCTGTCCGTAAATCCAAACAACGGCAGAAATCAATGGGGACATCAGCCTCAACTCTACCCGTTGCTTCAAATGCAGACCGGGGAACAAGTACGGAGGATATGCTTCGGGAGAAAAGCACAGCCTATTTCAAGCAATTGGTCGGCGAAACACTGAAAATTCCATTTGACCAGATCGATTCTTCTGCCGCCTTGGAGGAGTATGGCATTGATTCGATTATGATTGTGCAAATGACAAATGTCTTACGGAAAAAATTGCATCAGATCAGTACGACCCTCTTTTTTGAATATCAAACGATTGATGCGCTAGTCGAGCATTTCATGACAACACAAGCGGATGAATTACTAGCCTTAGTAGGAATAGATGAACAGCAGCCTGTTCAAAAGCAAATAACCAACGCAGCAGCTTCTACAAAGACAACCAGAGAGCAAGCTGGCTCGGCAGTTCGCAAGGCAAAGTCTCGTCGTTTCCTGCAAGCTCTTGATACGGAAGCGGAAAAACCAGCAGCGCCGTCCAGACAGGATGTGGCGATCATTGGTCTTGCAGGTCGTTATCCGCAAGCGGAGGATGTCCGGGAGTTTTGGACTCGCCTGAAAGAAGGGAAGAATTGCATCACGGAAGTGCCAAAGGATCGTTGGAATTGGCAAGAATTTTTCAGCGAAGAAAAAGGAAAAAGAGGATACATGTACACCAAATGGGGCGGTTTCATCGAGGATATGGATAAATTCGACCCGCTGTTTTTTCAAATTTCGCCTAACGAAGCGGAGCAGATGGACCCTCAGGAGCGCTTATTTTTACAAACGGCATACGCCAGTATGGAAGACGCGGGCTACACCCCTGCCACTTTAGGAGAAAGCAGAAAAATTGGTGTGTTTGTGGGTGTCATGAATGGAAATTACCCAGCAGGAACGAGCTACTGGTCGATTGCGAATCGCCTTTCCTACTTGTTCAATTTCCAAGGACCAAGTCTAGCAGTGGATACGGCGTGCTCCTCTTCCTTGACGGCGATTCATTTAGCCTTGGAAAGCCTGTACAGCGGTACAAGTGAATGTGCCATCGCTGGCGGGGTCAATTTAATTGTTGATCCGTTCCACTATATTCGACTGTCTGGAGCGACGATGCTTTCTGCTGGTGACCGCTGCAAGTCGTTTGGCGATCAAGCGGACGGCTTTGTAGATGGAGAAGGTGTGGGAGCTATCGTATTGAAGCCTTTGCAAAAGGCCATTGCCGACGGAGACCACATATACGGCGTGATCAAGGGAAGTATGCTCAATGCAGGCGGCAAAACAAATGGATATACCGTTCCAAACCCCATCGCGCAGTCGCAGGTCATCCACGAGGCATTACAGAGGGCAGGAGTGGATGCGCGTGCCGTCAGCTACATCGAAGCGCATGGTACAGGTACCGCTTTGGGTGATCCAATCGAGATTGCGGGACTGACTCGAGCATTTGGACAATATACGAAAGACAAGCAATTCTGCGCCATCGGCTCGGCGAAGTCGAACATTGGACATACGGAGAGCGCGGCAGGAATTGCAGGATTGACCAAAATATTGCTTCAAATGAAGTATGGTCAAATAGCACCATCCCTGCACGCTGAGGTAATGAATCCAAACATTGATTTCAGTGATACACCATTTGCGGTTCAGCAAAAGCTGGCAGAATGGAAACGACCAATCATTGAGGTCAACGGAGTAACCAAGGAGTATCCGAGAATCGCAGGGCTATCGTCATTTGGGGCGGGAGGAGCCAATGTCCATATCGTCATCGAAGAGTATCTCAATAAAGATAAACTGCCCGAGAGAAGCATGCAGCCACAGCATCCAAAAGTGATCGTGCTCTCAGCGAAGAACGAAGAGAGACTGTTCGCTCAAGTGAATCGATTATTGAAGGCGATCAAAGAAGAAGCATTTACCGATGCCCATTTGGCTGATATCGCCTTTACGCTTCAGGTAGGGCGGGAAGCGCTGGAGGAACGCCTGGCTGTTATCGTCAGATCAGTGAATGAGCTTGCGGAAAAACTAACGCATTTTGCAGAAGGCGCAGAGAACATTGCCGAGCTGTATCGTGGGCGAGTGAAACGCAACCATGACACGGTAGCTCTTTTTGCTGATGAAGATATGAAGCAAACAGTTGAGACATGGATTGCCAAGGGGAAATACGCAAAACTGATGGATCTTTGGGTCAAGGGCGTCTCTATTGACTGGAACAAGCTTTATACCGACGAAAAGCCGCGCCGCGTCAGCTTGCCTACCTATCCTTTTGCCAAAGAGCGATACTGGATAGACGTTCAAAAGCCAATAGAAACAGGTATGACCGACACTCCATCTGCTAGAGGGGATATCCTCCATCCATTGCTTCACAAGAACACTTCTGACCTCTATGAGCTAAGATACAGCTCGAGTTTTACAGGACAGGAGCCGTTCTTGGCTGACCATCTTCGAAACGGGCAGTGCTTCTTTCCACTCACTGCTTATCTGGAAATGGCACGTGCGGCAGTGAAACAGGCAGCAGGAGATAGAGAGGGGATTTTATCTGGAATCCGAATGTCTCATATTGTCACACATCAACCGCTATTGGTGGGCGATGATCTGGTTCAGGTACACCTGGGGATCTATCCAGAGGATACTGGAGAGCTTGCCTATGAAATCTACAGCGGATCGAATGAAGATGATACCAGGTCTGTGGTACACAGCCAAGGTATGGTCGAATTCACTTCGCTCGCTGAAGTACCAGCTTTGGATCTACCTGCTTTGCAAGCCGAGAGCAGTGGGATGCTTACAGCCCGACAATGCTACCAGCTGTTAAAGGAACGTGGAATGGCTGATCATGCGAATTTTCAAGGGATTGACCAAGTATACAGTTCGCGGGAACAAGTTCTGGTAAAACTCTCCTTGCCTTCAATTGCCGTGGAGACAGCAGAACAATTTATTCTCCATCCTAGCCTGCTGGAGCCTCTGTTGCAGTCATCTCGATATCTCATCACGGAGGCTGCATCTTCTGACAGCATCAGCTCCATCCAGCCAGATGGTACTTTTACCCTTGAAGAGCTGGAGATCATCGAGAATCATCCTGTTGTGATGTATGCTCTCATTCGATTCAGTGAGGATGTCCAAGCGGAGAATATGAAAATAGATATCGATCTATGTGATGAGGCAGGCAGAATAGGCGTGAGGATGAGAGGTTTTTCAATTGGGATTGAAAAACGGCGTGCAACGGTGAGAGAAACGCAGGCTTCCGCTCCACCATTGATGGGAACCACGATGCTCACTCCAGTATGGAACGCCGTGTCTGTAGAAAAAGGTGAAGTCATTCCAGCAACCAGTGAAAAAGTAGTCATCGTTTGCGCCGAAGAAAAGGAGAGAAGCCTCCTTCAACCACATTACCCCCAAGCTTCTGTTATCCAGCTTCAGCCCATTGATTCGATAGAGGTAATCGCCAGTAAGCTGGAGGAGCAGGGTATGATCAATCATATTCTTTGGGTTGCTCCTGACAGCCCTGTGGATTCCGTAAAAGACGAGTCCTTGATGAACGAGCAGGAGCGGGGCGTTATTCACGTTTTCCGCTTGATCAAGGCTTTGCTTGCGTTGGGGTATCAGACGAGAGACTTGGGCTGGACGATCATTACTGTCCAGGCTCAGGCTATCTACAAAAAGGATAAGGTCCATCCAACGCATGCCAGCATCCACGGATTGATCGGATCGATGGCGAAGGAATATCCGAACTGGAAGGTAAGACTCGTCGATTTGGAGGCACATGCCGATTGGCCGCTACGTGATATTTTTGCTTTGCCTGCCGATGCTCATGGAAACGCTTGGGCATATCGTGGACACGCGTGGTATCGTCAGCAGCTGATGCCCGTGCAGAGTCCTTCCATTAACCAAACCGTCTACCGACAACATGGCGTCTATGTTGTGATTGGAGGCGCGGGTGGTATTGGACAAGCGTGGAGCGAATACATGATCCGCACCTATCAAGCACAAATCATTTGGATCGGTCGCCGTAAAAAAGATGAGTCGATTCAGAACAAAATAAATCAACTTGCTAGCCTAGGACCGGCACCGCACTACATCGAAGCCGATGCAACAGAGCGCGAATCGCTGCAATCTGCTTACGAGGAGATCATGGAGCAGTATGGCAAGATTAACGGCGTGGTTCATTCCGCCATTGTTCTCCTTGATAGAAGTCTGGCGAATATGGACGAGACGACCTTCCGAGCCGGACTAGTACCAAAAGTAGAGGTAAGTGTGCGGATGAGCCAAGTGTTTGGCGAGGAGCCATTGGATTTTGTCCTGTTTTTCTCTTCGATTAACTCGTTTACGAAATCGCCCGGGCAAAGCAATTATGCTTCGGGCTGCGCCTTCAAAGATGCTTTCGCCCATCAGCTTGCCAAGGAATGGACATGCGCGGTGAAAGTAATGAACTGGGGATACTGGGGCAGTGTTGGAATCGTTGCGTCTAAAGGCTATCAGGAACGAATGGAACAGATCGGCATAGGCTCGATTGAACCTTCAGAAGGGATGGAGGCATTGGAAGCCTTGCTATCAGGTCCGATGAATCAAGTGGCGCTGATGAAAACGACCAAGCCACTCGAGATGGAAGGAATCAATACACAGGAATCTGTTGCAGTCGTTTCAGCCAAAATTTCCTCCAGCATGGCAAGCATTCAAAACAAGTTAAAAGTAAAAGAGATGCCCAAAGCAGCCTATTTTGCATCAGAAGCAGATACGTGCGCGGACAGCTTGTTTGATGACGTACAAGCAACGATCATTCGACTCGCCTCTCAAATCCTGAAGGTAGAGAGCGAAGAAATCGATACGGATATTGAACTAAAGGAGTACGGATTCGACCCAGTCAAGCTCACCGAGTTTTCTGCGAAAATCAATCAGAAGTACAAGCTTGAACTGACACCTGCTGTGATGATGGACTATCCAACGCTGAAGCACATGACTGAATTTCTAGTCAATACCACCCTGAAATCTCAATCAGCAAGAGAACAGGACAAACCGGTTCTATACGTGTAAGCCGAAGGAGTGCCTAGAATGAACAAAATGGACGAGCTTCTCTTAAAGTTACTGTGGGTTCAAATGCAGTCGCTTGGCTGCTTTACGGAAAAGAATCAAGCGCTCAGCGATCTCAAAAGAAAAAGCGGTCTGCTGGACTTATATGACATGTGGCTCGAAGAAACGGCTTCTGTTTTGGCCCGGAATGATTATCTCGTTTACGATAGCGCAACATCTACCGTGATCGATACGGCTCCCATTTCCAGTGCGGCTGTCTGGCAGGAATGGGAGCAAGAAAAAGAAGTCTGGCTAAAAAATCCGGATACGAATGCGCAAGTCAAGCTAGTTGAGGCAACCATGCGTGCTTTACCGCAAATTCTCACTGGAAAAGTGCGGGCCACAGAGGTCATCTTTCCGAATTCATCGATGGAATTAGTCGAGAAGGTATACAAAAATAACACAGTTTCCGACTACTTCAATGAAGTGCTTGCTGATACAGTGGTTGCTTTTGTTGAGGAACGGCTCAACCAAGATTCTGCGGCTCGAATTCGCATTCTCGAGATAGGTGCAGGTACGGGAGGAACGAGTGCCGTCGTTTTCCAAAAACTAAAGGCGTATCAAGAGCATATCCAGGAATATTGCTACACAGACCTCTCCAAAGCCTTTTTCATGCATGCAGAAAAAGAGTATGGCCCAAGCAATCCTTATTTGACCTATCAGATTTTTAACGTAGAAGAGCCGGTTACGGGACAAGGAATTGATTTGGGCGGATATGATATTGTCATTGCAGCAAATGTCCTGCATGCCACGAAAAATATTCGCCAAACCGTGCGTAATGCGAAAGCCGTTCTAAAGAAGAACGGCTTGCTTTTCCTAAATGAAATGAGTAAAAACACCATCTTCCTCCATTTAACCTTTGGTTTGCTGGAGGGATGGTGGCTGTACGAAGACCCAGAGCTTCGCCTTTCAGGCTGCCCTGGGTTATCCTCGTCAACGTGGCAGAGAGTATTGGAGGAAGAAGGATTTCAGTCGGTCTTTTTCCCAACAGAAGAGGCGCACGCGATGGGGCAGCAGATTATTGTGACCGAAAGCGACGGCGTAATCCGCCAACAGCAAATAAAACAGCCGCCTAAACCTAAGACGGGTGTAAATGCTGAACAGCCAAAAGCAAAGAGAGTGGAAATACCTTCCGCTCCGGAAGGTAGGACAATCCAAGATGTACTGCGCGAAAAAAGTACGGAATACATCAAACAGCTGATTGCTGAAACGCTGAAAATGCCGAGTAACCGAATGGATGCTTCCGAGCCTTTAGAGGCATATGGTATGGATTCCATTTTATCTGTGCAACTGATCAATCAATTTCGGAAAATTTTCGGCGAAACCATCAGCGGGACTTTGTTTTTTGAATATCAGACAATAGATGACTTAGTCGAGCATTTACTAGAGACACAAAGAGAAGCGCTGATTTCGCTCACAGGATTGGATGAGCAGAAGCAGGAGCCAAATCGAACGGAAGATGATGCTGAGGTTACCCCATTGCTGAAAACCGAAGGGAAACGAAATCCACGAAAAACGAGAGCATTTGCGTCATCTGCTCCTACGCAAAGGACGGCGCCCAAGCCTGCGTCCTCCGGTAAAATAGCGATTATTGGCATGAGCGGGCGTTTTGCTCAAGCGGACACCTTGGATGAGTTTTGGGAGAATTTAGTACAGGGTAAAAAGTCTATCTCAGAAATTCCAGCTAAGCGTTGGGATTGGACAGAGTATTATCATCCAAATCGGGAGGAAGCTATTTCCCAAGGAAAAAGCTATAGCAAATGGGGCGCCTTTTTAGAGGAATTTGATCAGTTTGATCCGTTATTTTTTCATATGACTCCGCGAGAAGCAGAAAACATAGACCCGCAAGAGCGCCTGTATTTAGAAGAGTGTTGGAAGGCGTTAGAAGATGCAGGCTACGCCTCATCGAAGATGTCTGCGGAGCTGCGAAAGCGAACAGGGGTATTTGGTGGCATTACGAAACAAGGATTTCATTTGTATAGCACGGAAACCACCCAGCACTTTCCGACAACCTCGTATTCGTCGATGGTAAATCGGGTTTCGTACTATCTAAACTTACAGGGTCCGAGTATGCCGATCGATACGATGTGCTCCTCAGCTCTCGTAGCGATTCATGAAGCATGTGAGTACATCCGAAACGGGAAGGGAAGCATGGCGATTGCTGGTGGAGTGAATTTATATACCCATCCTCATACCTACTTTGGTCTGACTGTGGGGCAACTCATCTCCCATACTTCTGACAGTGCTGCCTTTGGGAACGGCGGAATAGGTTTTGTACCAGGAGAGGGAGTGGGTGCTGTTGTTCTCAAGGATTACGATCAGGCTGTGCGGGACCTGGACCATATTTATGCCGTGATACGCGGAACCGCTGTTAACCATAAGGGCAAAGCCAATAGCTACATGACACCAAGTCCCAACCCTATTGCAGATGTGATGGAAGAGGCGTTGGAAGAAAGTGGACTGGACCCTCGATCCATTAGTTATCTGGAAGCTTCCGCCTACGGATCAGACATAGTCGATGCCGTCGAAATGACAGCAGTGACGAAAGCTTTCCACAACCGTCAAGGAGCAGAAGGGGACTATCGACTCGGTTCGGTCAAACCGAATGTCGGGCATTGTGAATCGGCTTCCGGCATGTCGCAGCTGATGAAAGTGATTTTGTCCTTACAGCATCAGAAACTGGTTCCAACCCTGATTCCTGACGAATTGAATCCAAATATTCGTTTTGATCAGCTCCCCTTTCAATTGCAGCGAGAGGTATCGGAATGGAAGCAGGTCACAGTAGATGGGCAGACAGTCCCCCGACGAGCAGGCATTACCAGCTTTGGCGGCGGTGGAGTGAATGCCCATCTTATCGTTGAGGAATACAACCACAATCCATTATCACGGAGAGTAAACGAGTCAAAACCCGAGCTGTTTGTCTTTTCGGCCAAAAATAAAGAGAGATTGCAAGCGTACATTCATCGCTGGATTGGTTATTTGCATAAAAGCCGGAATATCGATGTAGCGAATACAGCCTACACCCTTCAAATCGGAAGAGAAGAAATGCCTTGCCGTTTGGCTGTTATCACCGATAGTCAAACAGAGCTTTTACAGCAGCTAGAGCGCTGGTTGGAGCATCAAGCAGAGACGGAGCATTGCTTTTTTGGCGATCTCAAAGAAAACAAAGAATTGATATCAGACCGGGTTACGCGGGCAATCGAATCAAAAGATGTAGGAGAACTGGCAAAATTATGGGTTCTAGGCAATCCTATCCCTTGGCAGAAGTTGCATGAAGGGAAGGAGTTATCCCGAGTAGCTAAGCTCCCAACCTATCCATTTAAGAGGAGAACTTGCTGGATAGAACGCAATCAAACGAATCGCTCTAGGAGGGAGACGAGCATGACATCCGCTCATCCAGAATTCGAAAACAAGGCCGTTGAGATTTACACTTACAGCGCCAACAGCAGCGAAGCGGAGTTTTCCGAGGATTACTTGACCGTATGTCCATTTGAAAGGAAGATCCCTGGCTTTTCAATGAGTCGTGTCATTTTGAACCCGGAAAAATACCCGTTGGAAAGAGAAATGGTTAGAGAGAAGCAAGTAGAGATGCGCCAGGTGCTGTTTTGCAAAGAAGATTTCTCTCGGGTACAAAAAGTGCTGGACTTCGGATGCGGTCACGGGACAGACGTGATTCAAATAGCAGAGCTCTTTCCGCATATTGAAACCCACGGATTTACGATTACCAAGGCGCAAGCAGAGCTTGGCAATCGACGAATCGCACAGAAAAATCTGGGAGCACGTGCGAAGATATTCAACAAAGACAGCTCCAAGGATGCCTTTCCCGATCTCTACGATATTATTGTCGGGATTGAAGTGAGCTTCCATATTCGAAATAAACATGGATTATTTCAAAATATCTCCTCTTCTCTGAACGAAGGGGGAACTGTTCTGTTGATCGATTACATAGCCAATACGCGGGGGCCGATCGTAGACCAGAACGTAGAAGTCAGCATTCCCACTGTTCAAGAATGGATTGAGCTTTTAGCGGAGCATCAGTTAGTGATCGATGAACTCATCGATGTATCGCCGCAGATTGCTAACGCCTTGCATGATCCTGATGTGGAACAGTACATCAAGCATCTTCCTAAAGCGGTTCAAGATTTGTATATCAATACGGTGAATCAATCTATCTCTCTCGAACGAGGGTGGATCAGCTATTGCTTGTTTAAGCTGAAAAAGGCTCCGCATCTTGCGTACACGAAGCGTTGTGAATGGAATGCCAGCAAAATATCGAAGAAAAGACCATATCCAGAAGCATTAGCGGAAATGGTAAACAGCGGTTATATTCCGTATCCGAAACAGCAATCGAGAACTCTCTCGAATTCAAATCAGCATGATCACAGCATTCATTGGAATAGGGAAACAATAAGAGAATCCTTGGTTGAGGCTTTTGCCGCTGTTTTAGGTCTTCAACCAGAAGAACTGGAAGAAGTAGCGACCTTGAAGGATATGGGAATTGGCTCTCTTAACGCTGTTGCCTTATCCGAAATGATTAACAGCAAATTCAATTTGAAACTGCCGACCAGCGTTGTGTTTGAACATCATACACTAGATGCTTTAGCAAGCTATATTGCTAGCCATTTGCAGCAAGACGAGCCTAGTCAGCTCCGTTCAAGTAAACTATTCGCGTCTGATGCTCAAAATCAACCAATTACATCTGAATATTCTGAACGAAAACGCAATTTGGCGGCAGATCGGTCCATTCCAGATCGGACAAAAATCAAAGTGAGCCTGATCGAGGTCTTTTCTACCGTTTTAGGCTTGAGACAAGAAGAGCTGGAAGAATTGGAAACCCTAAAGGATTTGGGAATCGGCTCTCTCAATGCCGTTCAATTGTCCGAAGCCATCAATAGCAAGTTCCATCTGAGACTGCCAACAAGTGTTGTATTTGAACATCATACGCTAGAAGCATTGGCGAGCTACATCGCTACTCGTCTACCAGAGAGCCAACCAGCGCAGACAATCAAATATTTTGAAGAGAAGCCTACCTATACAGAGAGAGTCCCAACTCGAAATATTGCCTGCGAACCGCCTAAAGTTGCTTCCGATGATATTGCGATCATTGGGATTTCCTGCCGCACAGCAGGTGCAAAGGGGCAAGATGAGTTCTGGGAGCTTGTCAGTGAGGGTAAAGATTGCATCAAAGAAGTGACCAACCCAGATTGGCGAGCCTTTTTCAAAGAAAATGCGCTGGTCGATATTCCGATTAAATACGGAGCGATGGAGGATATTGAATATTTTGATCCGGCGTTTTTCAAAATTTCTCCTACCGAAGCCCAATCAATGGATGTTACGCAGCGCATCCTTTTACAAGAGAGCTATCAAGCATTAGAGGACGCGGGCTACACCCCGTCCATGCTGAGAGGACAACCGGTTGGAACTATCATTGGCGCTATGGCGGGAATGACAGTAGAACAAGATTTCTCTCATTTTGGCATGCTCGGATCGGATACGAGTATACTTGCCTCGCGCATCGCTTATTTCCTTGACCTAAAAGGACCAGCTTTGGCTGTGAACACAGCTTGCTCATCCTCTTTGGTTGCGATCGATATTGCTTGCCAAAAGCTGAAGACGGAAGAGGTCAATCTTGCTATCGCAGGAGGAATTACGATCTATTCCCATCCCGCTCCGTTTATCTCGATGAGTAACGCAAGGATGCTTTCTCCTACCGGAGAGTGCCGCCCGTTTGACAACGGTGCTAATGGCATTGTCGTTGGGGATGGCGTTGGTGTTGTGATTTTAAAAAGATTGCAAGATGCATTACGGGATAACGACAGCATCTATGGTGTCATCCGTGGCAGTGGAACCAATCAGGATGGACGGACATTGGGCATTACCGTGCCTAGCTTCCAAGCGCAAAGCGACCTGCAAAAATCGATTTACGCGAAAAATCAGATTGATGTGGAAGACATTCAATATATTGAAGCACACGGAACCGCAACCAAATTAGGGGACCCAGTAGAGATTCATGCGCTGAGTGAATCGTTCCGCCAATTCACCCCGAAGAAACGATTCTGCGCAATCGGTTCTTTGAAAGCTAATATCGGGCATACCACAGCGGCGGCTGGGGTGTTGAGTGTCATTAAGGTTTTACTCAGCATGAAAAACAAGAAGATGGCTCCTTCGATCCATTTTGTCAAAGAGAATGAACACATTGATTTTGAAAACAGCCCTGTTTATGTGAATACCAAGCTGCAAGATTGGGAGACCAATTCCAAAGGCTCTAGATTGGCAGCGGTCAGCTCTTTTGGCTTCAGCGGCACCAATGCTCACCTGGTGATCGAAGAGTTTGATCGATCAAGGGTAAGATCCACTGCTCCTGTTGAAGGTCAAGAGATCGCGACGGGAGTCTTCGTGCTGTCTGCTGAATCCCGTGAGCAATTAGTAGCCTATGCAAAGAAAACAAAGGCATTTTTAGAGAAGCATCAAGATGTGAAACTGGCGGATTTCCTTTACACCTATCAGACAGCAAGGGAATCGATGTCTCATCGAGTAGCAGTCGTGGTCAACAGTAAAGAACAGCTGATTGCGCTGCTGGAGCAATTCATACAAGGAAATGGGGTAAAAACGGCTGATCTGTTTATGGGAGAAATAAACAAAGCGGGTGGAATCAAGATCGGTGATACAGAGGAGGGAAGGGATTTTATCCGCAATCTCGCTCTGAACAAGAAAATCAAAAAGCTGGCGGAGCTATGGGTTCATGGCAACGAAATAGAGTGGGAAGCTCTTTATTCAAAAGGAATGGTGAGCCGTCTATCAGGTCTGCCAAGCTATCCTTTTGCCAAAGAACGATACCGTTTACCCAAAGTTGTCGTAGGCAATCGAACCCATCAAGAAGCAGCCGCCACTTCCGAACTGACAGCAGCAAAGCCTGAACACAGAGCAGCAGACATAGCAATCTCACCACCTGAGGTAACTCATGTTCAGGCCAAAGAAGCTGATGTGAGGGAGACAGAAAACGAATACCCCAGTATTCATCAAGAGGTCATACAGGCTGACGAAGACGATTCACCACGTAACGAACTCGTGAGAAAAATTGCTGCTGCTTGGGAAGAGGTACTTGGAGTGAAAAAGGTTGACATCCACAAAAACTTCCAAGACCTGGGCGGCGATTCAATCATGGCCACTCAGATTATTTCCAGATTGAAGAACAGCTTCCCGGTTGACTTGAATCTAGACAATCTCTTTTCGGCCCCAACCGTTGCAGGAATGGCAGAGTTGATTGAAGAGGAATTGATTGCTGTTATTGATGAACTTCCAGAAGAGGCAATTTTGGAGCTATTAAGCTGATGAATTCATCTCGTAAGTAAGGCAGCAGAATTAACATGTGGGAAGGAGCAATCCGATGATCAATGATAAGGAATCAGCTAAATCAAGAGATGAGATACTTGCCGAGAGCAGATCGAAGCTTTCCGAGAAGAAACTGGCCTTGCTGGAGAAGCTGAAAGGCTCAAAGCTAGAGACGAAAAAGACTGGAATTCCGCGGCGTTCAAGAGAGGGCTTAGTGCCCCTCTCTTTTGCCCAGCAAAGACTATGGTTTTTAGACCAGCTGGTACCAAACAGTCCAGCTTATAATGTGGTTGCCGCCTTCCATCTGTCGGGTGAGCTTCACACAAACATCATGGAGCAGTGCGTTAATGAGATAGTGAAGCGCCATGAAGCCCTGCGAACCACCTTTCAAGTCGCAAATGGAGAGCCGTATCAACAAATTGCTCCTGCCTTGCAAATTCCTTTTCCCATCGTCGATCTTACAGGACATCCTGAGTCAGAGAGGGAGGAGGAGTTTCGCCGACTCGCGAAAGAGGAAAGCATGTATGTTTTCGATCTAACCAAAGGGCCCTTGCTGCGTGTTACTTTATTCAAACTCGGCGAGGATTTGAACATTCTGCTATTGAACGTACACCATATTATCATAGACGGATGGTCAGTCGGGGTTTTCTTTAGAGAGATGGTTCTGCTTTATCAGGCATATCTCGCGGGCAAGCCGTCCCCATTGCCTGAGCTTCCGATCCAGTATGCTGATTTTTCCATCTGGCAGCGGGAGTGGCTTCAAGGAGAAGTGCTTGAGAAACAGCTTTCTTACTGGAGAGAAACACTTGGAAAAGAAAGCAGCGCGTTAGAACTGCCAGTAGACCGTACAAGACCACCCATCCAAACGTTTCAAGGAGGGAGCCTAAAACTGCAAATTCCCTCTTCCCTTTCCCATGCCATAAAAGCGCTGAGCGAGCAAGAAAATGCCACGCTGTATATGGTCATGATCACCGCGTTAAAGATATTGTTGCACCGTTACAGCGGACAAAATGATATCCGGGTGGGAGTGCCCGTAGCGAACCGCAACCGAGTGGAAATGGAGAATTTGGTTGGCTTTTTTGTAAATACGCTGGTTCTCAAAACAGATGTTTCCGGCAATCAAAGCTTTAGAGAGCTGTTGTCACGTGTGAGAGAAACAGCGAACAGCGCATACAGGCATCAAGACGTACCATTTGAACGATTAGTGGATGAATTGCAGCCTGAGCGTAATATGAGTCAAAATCCACTATTCGAAGTCTGCTTTGTGTTGCAGAACTTTCCTATGCCGAAAAAATCGGACATGTCTGCATTAGGCTTTTCCTTAGTCAAATTTGAAGAGTTCCGTAACAACACATCCAAGTTTGACCTCTGGATTCAGGTTGTAGAAAAAGGAGATATCCTCGACCTAGACGTTGAGTTCAATTCCGATATTTTTTATGAATCGACAATCAGTCGTATGCTAGAAAGCTTTTCTATCGTGCTGGCAGGTATTGTCGCGAATCCGAACCAGCCGATTGCAGATCTGCCGATTTTAACGGCTGCTGAAGAGCACAAGCTGTTGGTTGAATGGAACGATACGAAGACGTACTACCCACAGCAAGATATGTGCCTACATGAAATTATTGAAGCGCAGGCTGCCAAAACACCAGATGCGCCAGCCGTTATATTTGAAGAGGAGCAACTCACTTACCGTGAACTGGATCAACGGGCGAATCAACTGGCGAACCATCTCCGGAAACAGGGTGTCCGAGCGGAAACGCTTGTGGGCATTTATATGGAGCGCTCCTTTGAAATGGTTATTGGGCTGTTAGGTATCCTCAAAGCAGGTGGAGCCTACGTTCCCCTAGACCCAAGCTATCCGCAAGATCGGGTTGCTTTTATGATCACGGATGCCAATCCTTCCTTCCTCTTGACTGCGGAGGGACTGAAGAACACACTCCCTGAATACGGCGGACAACTCATTTGCCTCGATTCAGATTGGGAGACAATCAGCATGGAGAGCGATATGGCGCCTGCAAGCGGAGTCAACAGCGATAATTTGGCGTACATGATTTACACCTCAGGCTCTACTGGCAAGCCAAAAGGTGCGATGAATGCTCATCGCGGTATCGTCAACCGACTTTTATGGATGCAGGAACAATATCAGCTGAATGAAACCGATCGGGTAATGCAAAAGACGCCTTTCAGCTTTGATGTGTCGGTATGGGAATTTTTCTGGCCGTTAATGACGGGCGCCTGCATGGTAGTAGCTCGTCCTGAAGGTCACAAAGATACGACTTATTTGGCACGACTGATCAAAAAAGAGATAATCACCACCATGCACTTTGTTCCTTCGATGCTGCAAGTGTTCCTGGAGGAGTCGGAAATTAGCGGCTGCGATACGCTACGGCGAGTCATTTGCAGTGGGGAAGCCTTATCTTATTCAACGCAGGAGCGCTTTTTCGAATGCCTCGATGCGGAGCTGCACAACCTGTATGGTCCTACAGAAGCGGCGATTGATGTCACGTACTGGGCGTGTCAAAAAGGAAGCAAGCTTAGATCGGTGCCGATTGGACGCCCTGTGGCAAACACCCAAATCTATCTGTTAGATGAGCATCTGAATCCTGTTCCCGTCGGTGTTGCCGGCGAGCTACACATCGGTGGTGTGCAACTGGCTCGCGGATACTATAACCGGCCTGAGCTGACAGAAGAGAAATTCATCCCTGATCCGTTTAGCAAAAAAGAGGGAGCGCGCCTTTATAAAACAGGGGACTTGGCACGTTACATGCCGGATGGAACAATCGAGTATCTGGGCCGAATTGATTTTATGGTCAAACTAAGAGGGTTCCGGATCGAGCTGGGTGAGATTGAAGCTGTATTAGATGAACATCCACATGTGCAAAAATCGGCTGTGATCGTTCATGAATCCGAGCTGCGACCAGGGCATAAGCAGTTGGTATCTTATATCGTGCCAGATTCACAATCCAAGGAAAAACTGAAAATGGCAACAGAAGAAGCGCTTCCTGCGGAACAGGTATCTGAATGGCAGGATGTCTTTGATAAAGCCTATGATGATGAAAATAAATATGAAGCCGATTTTAACATTACCAGCTGGAACAGCAGTTATACGGGCCAGCCTCTTTTAGCGGAAGAAATGCGTGAGTGGGTCAATTCGACGGTGGATCGTATCCTTGCCTTGCAACCGAAAAAGGTACTCGAAATCGGGTGCGGTACAGGGCTGTTACTATCTCGAATTGCGCCTCATTGTGAACAGTATTGGGGAACGGATTTTTCTTCGATGGCGTTGGATTATATTACTGCGAATCTGATCAACCAAAGAGAGGATTTATCCAATGTCACACTGCGTAAGAGCTATGCGGATGATTTTAGTGGACTAAAGAGCCAGAAGTTCGATGTGATCGTGCTCAACTCTGTGGTGCAGTATTTCCCGGATGCGAGCTACCTGTTGGATGTGCTGAAAAAAGCCATACACGCCATGAATGACAAAGGAGCAATCTTTGTCGGTGATGTTCGTAACCTTTCTTTGCTGCAAACCTTCCTCACTGAGGTTGAGCTGGAAAAGTCTCCGGCGACGTTGACCGCCGATCAATTGCAGCGCCGTGTGCAAAAGCGAATGAGACAAGAGCAGGAGCTAGTTATTGATCCTGCATTTTTCTATGCGCTTCAAGAGCAACTGCATCAAATCAGCTATGTAGAAATCAAGCTGAAGCGTGGTAGCCATCATAACGAATTAACTCGTTATCGCTATGATGTCGTTCTTCATCTCGGCAAAAAAGTGCAGCCGATTGAAGACTTTTCATGGCTGGATTGGCATGAGGAGGGGCTCCAAAATATTGATGGACTTCGTCAAATCATGACCAAGTATAAACCGCAAATCTTAGGGCTTACGAATATCCCTAATTTGCGGTTGGACAGGGCGAATCGATACCAGTCGTTGCTTGCTGACAGAGATGTTCTCAAAACCAAAACGGTGGAAGAGCTGAGAACGGATCAGAACCACCCTGGCACTGGAATAGACCCTGAGGAGCTTTGGAGGTTGGGTGCTGAGCTTCGATACAGCGTGGATATCGCTTGGATGGGTGATAGCGAGGATGGCAGCTATGAAGCTGTGCTCCGACCTGAGCATTTACTAGAAAAAAGACAGCGTAACACAGTGGTCACCGCGTGGCGCCGTCCAGAGAAAAACTACCAGTCGATCGAAACGTATGCGAACGATCCTTTGACAGACAGAATTGCTCGCCAGTTCATTCCAGAGCTGCGCAGTTATTTGCGGGATAAGCTGCCAGATTACATGGTTCCGTCTATCTTTGAGTTTATCAAGGAAATGCCAGTGAACATGAATGGAAAATTGGATCGCAAAGCGCTTCCTGCGCCGCTTATGGAAGTGCCGGAAATGGATGGAGATTTTGTACCACCAACGACGGAGACGGAAAACATTCTTGCCAATGTCTGGGCTGAAATATTGGGCTTGGATAAGGTTGGCATACATAATAACTTCTTCGGTTTGGGTGGCGACTCCATTCATACCATTCGAGTGGTTGCGAGAGCAAAACAACTCGGTTTGGAAATGACTCCACAGCAAATTTTCCAATTCCAGACCATAGCTGAACTGGCAGAGGTTGTAGGTGAAGCTTCCACTCAAAGTGCGAAGCGAACGGCAACAGCAGTAGAGTTACCAACTCTTGAGAAGCATCAGCTGGATCGGATAAAAGCAGACAACCCATACATGGAGGATGTTTATCCGCTGACGATCATGCAAGAGAATATGCTTTATCGATACAAACATCATCCAGAAGCTGGCTTGAATGTGGTTCATCATGCTTTTCGCATAGAGGGTGGTCCTTTCCATGTAGCTGCTTTTGAGCAAGCATGGCAGCATCTCATCCAACAATTCCCTGCCTTGCGAACATCCTTCATCTGGGAAGAGCTGGATGAACCGATGCAGATCGTGCATGAGAAAGTGGACATCCACATCAAGCAGGAAGATTGGCGTGGCATTCCGGAAGAAAATCAGCAAGAACTACTGCAATCCTATATTCAAAAGCTAAGAAAACAAGGGTTTGAGATGGTCCAAGCACCACATGCGCATCTTGCTCTTATTCAAGTAGGAGAGGATGTCTACTACTTTATTTATGTCTTCAACCTGATGTTGCAGGATGGCTGGAGCTATACGTTAATCGTTAAAAGACTATTCGAATATTATCAAGCGTTTTCCCAAGGGAAGGCAATTGATATTGTGCCTGTATATCCTTACCGGGATTATGTTGCACTGCAAAGACAGCAGAACTTAACGGATGCCGAGCTGTTTTGGAAGAAAAATCTGAAAGGAATGACCAGCTCCACTCTTAAGTGGGCGCAAGCGAGCAGCAAGAATATTTCTGTCGACGAGCCTCCTTATTCTCAAGAAAGGTTCATCGTATCGCCAGAAGTCTCCTCGGCGCTGTTATCCTTGTCCAAGAAGTATCATCTGACGCCATATACATTGGTACAAGGGGCTTGGGCATTGCTGCTCCATCATTACAGCGGCAAGGAAGACGTTGTATTTGGGACGATCTTCTCCGGCCGCAGCATAGCGATGATGGAGGTCGAACATTCTGTCGGGCTTTTCTTCAATATTCTGCCCATTCGCGTGAATATCGAGCAAAACATGAGGTTCTTGTCTTGGCTCCAAAACATGCAGTCCAAAGTAGTAGAGACGAGTCAGTACGAGTACACGCCGCTGAAAAAAATATACGAGTGGTGCGATATCCCACGAGATCAGCTTTTGTTTGACAGTTATCTGGTAAGCGAACAGCTCCCAGATTTCTCTTCCGTGTTTAGAGGATTTAATGATGTCCTTGGCGCTACCATCTATGATTCTATCGCTCAAACGGAGCATCCATTGCGAGTGGAAATCCTTTTCTATGAACAAGTGCTCGTCCTGCATATCAACTACTATCGACGCTTCTTCAACGATAAGGAGATTAGCAGTATGCTGCAACACTTGAATACTCTTTTAGAAGGATTGGTAGCGAACCCAGAGCAAAAGGTAAGCGAGTTAGTCAATGTGATAACGTATCATCCCCAACACTAAATTTGCGAACAAGAGGAGAGGTTACTATGTGTGGAATTGTGGGATGGCTTGATTGGGATGACGATTTGTCATCCCAGCATGCTATTTTGCAGAAAATGGCTCAAGCGATTCAGCATCGCGGGCCAGACGAAGAGGGATATTGGTTGTCTCCTCGAGCAGCGATTGCGCATCGGCGCCTGATCGTGATCGACCCAGAAGGCGGCAAGCAGCCAATGGTCTACCGAGAAGGAGATCAGACGTGTGTCTTATCGTTTAATGGCGAGATCTACAATTATTTGGAACTGCGCCGCCAGTTGGAGCTGCTCGGACACTCCTTTCAAACCAATTCCGACACGGAAGTATTACTGCACGCTTTTTTGGAATGGAGAGAGGAATGCGTCCGTCATCTCAATGGAATTTTTGCATTCGCCATTTGGGACGAAAAAAATCATCGCTTGTTTTTAGCGCGTGACCACTTGGGTGTAAAACCATTGTTTTATTGTCAACGAGGGAGCTCGTTCTTGTTCGGCTCAGAATTGAAAGCCTTGCTCGCCCATCCAAAAGTGAAGCCAGAAGTTGAGGCGGATGGGTTAGCAGATATTATCGGACTTGGTCCGGCGAGAACACCTGGATTTGGTATTTTCCGCAATGTAAATGAGGTTCGAGCTGGACATTGTGTAACAGTCACGAAGGATCATATCAGGACAAGACCGTACTGGAAATTGGAGAGCAAGGTACACACGGATGATATGGATACAACGACAGAAAGGATACGCTATCTGCTGAAAGACACGGTACAACGCCAGTTAATCTCTGATCTACCATTGGTTAGTATGCTGTCTGGCGGCTTGGACTCTAGTGGCTTAGTGGCTTTAGCCGCTGAAGAGCTTCGTAAGAAAGGGAAGACGTTGCAAACCTATTCGGTTGATTTTGTTGACAATGATCAGCATTTTGAAGAAGGCCTGCTCCACATTAGCTTGGATGCGCCATGGGCGAAATCAGTCTCAGAGCATGTACAAACGAAGCATCAAGAGATTACCTTCAACGCTCAAGATCTGATTACTCATTTTCATATGCCGCTGAGAGCGCGTGATCTTCCGGGATTAGGGGAGACGGATACCTCGCTCTATTTGTTCTGCCGGGAAATGAAGAAAAAGGCGACCGTCTCGCTATCAGGTGAATCGGCAGACGAAGTGTTTAACGGATATCCTTGGTTTCAGAAGGAGAAATTCTTGAATTCGGGCAAATTCCCTTGGATGGAGCATGACGGGTGGAGTTCATTTTTAAATGAAGATGCCATCGAAAAGATTCGCCCACAAGAATATCTTCGCAGGCGGTATGAAGAAGGGATTGCAGAGGCACATCCTTTAGAAGGGGAGACAGCTTTGGAAGCTCAACAGCGCAAAATGTCGTACCTCTTTATCACACGTTTTCTTCCACTGCTATTGGATCGCAAGGATCGAATGAGCATGTATACGGGGTTTGAAGTGCGTGTTCCTTATTGTGATTACCGTCTGGTTGAATATTTATGGAATGTTCCATGGAAAGTAAAAAATATTGATCAAATCGAAAAAGGCCTGCTTCGCAGAGCGTACAAAGGATATTTGCCGCATGAAGTATTGTACCGCAACAAAAGTGCATATCCGATGACCTATCATCCAGAGTATTACCATGCAATTTTGGACCATATGAAACAAATTTTAGCGAATCCTAATTCGCCTCTATTACCTTTGATTAAAAAGTCTGTGATCCAATTCGTACTGGATGGCAAAGCACCTATGAATCTCGCTCAATCAACAAAGCTGATCGAATACCTCGTTCAGATAAATATGTGGTTAGAGTACTACAAGATTTCCATTCGATAGAATCCCTGATGTTTTAAAAATTGTTGTTGAAGGGGTGTGTAAGAAATGAATGTCAGTGAGGTCAATCAGAACATGGCAATCCCACAACGATTGCCTGCTAATGGAAGTGACAGGTTTAATTACATGGTCAGTTATCTTTCCGATTGTCAGCTTCAAATGGTGCTGGAAATGGACGGACATGTGAATCAACAGCGTTTGCTTCAAGCGATGGAGGCCAGCACCGTTGCTGAACCTGTCATTGGTTGCCGCTTTATAAAAGATTCAGTCCGCCCCTATTGGGAGCGACGCAGCGATTTGGCGTCAAGCGGCTGGTGTTCCTTGCAACTTCTCAGTGAATCCGATTCCGAAGAGAAAGCCATACAGGAGTGGCTGTCGAGCCCGATGGACATCGATGCTGATGCGATGGTCAAAATTCGCATTCTGCGGACCTCGGGCAGAGATATCATTTGCATCAAACTAAATCATCTATGCAGTGATGGTGCAGGGCTGATCGAGTATGTTCACTTGCTAGCTTCGCTGTATAGTGAGCTCGCCAAAAACCCTCGCTACGTTCCCAAGTCAAACCCTGACGGGAGGGATCAAAGCCGTTTGTTCAAGGTGATGGGTATCCCAAATGGCGGGATGCCGCAAGCTCCAGAACCACAGGGACCAGCCCTTCCTTTTACGCCGGGAGAACCAGCTATAAGGAGACAAGCCATTCGCAGAATACCGCGCGAAGAGTGGCTGGAGCTGGCGCAAGGATTTAAACAAAAAGGCTTCACGGTAAATGATGTGTTATTGGCTGCCTACATGCGGGCTTTATATCAACAGATGGAGAATGTTCCAGCTGAGCAAGTCAAAGTCATGGTGACAGTTAATGTCAGAAAATTTTTACCCACGGGCAAGGCAGATGCCATTTACAATCTGTCTGGCGTAGTTCACGCCACTATGAATCAAGCAACAACAGGGACATTTGCAGATAAGGTGAAAGAAGTGGCTGAATTCATGAAGAATCAACGCGATAATAAAGAGATTCTTCATGATGCGGTAAATACGTTTGCCTTTGTGGAAAATTTCGAGTTCGATCAGACCTTGAAAATCATACAGGATGTAAGAAAACAAATCGTAGCAGATGGAAAAAGTACACCAATATTATCGAATTTTGGTATGATTAGCACGAGTCAGATAACATTCGATGAAGTGAAAGTCGCAGGGGCGTATATCGTCTCGCCTGCCTATTATGCACCAGGACTGATGCTTGGAGTCAGTACGTATCAAGATTGCATAACTCTCAATATTTCCTTCTTTGAATCGAATACAGTTAATGGGTTAATAGAAAAACTCCTGGATGCCATGATAGAGGAAATCAAGTCCTACCGAGAATAGAAGTTTGCAGTAGTCTATTTATTATTTAAATAAGGAGTGAATGAAATGAATAAAATAGTATTCCCTAATGAAATATCAGGTGCCGAGAATCTGCAACAACAGTTTGAGCCGTACGGCTGGTATGCAGAAATGAGAAAAAATAGCCCGGTCTATTATGATGAAAAGCAACAGGTTTGGAATGTATTTCTGTATTCGGATGTAGAGCGTGTGCTGACCGATTATCACCTCTTTTCAAGTGATACAGGCAAACGAATCGCCGGTTCCCTCGCATTGAAAGAAAAGGGCATCACAGAAATGGACCCGCCCGATCATGGAAAAAGAAGAGCACTCTATACAAAGGCCTTTTCAACCCGAACACTTCAGGAGTGGGAGCCGCGTATTCAAGAAATTTCACGTCATTTGTTAGAGGAAGTAAAAGAAAAGCAAAGCATCAGAATTTTAGGTGATCTCGCAACCCCGATGCCGGTGATTGTCATTGCCGATTTGCTTGGTGTACCGTCTAGTGATTGGATGCTGTTCAAGCAATGGTCCGATGTTCTCATTGCTTCCGGGACCCGCGAAACGTATGAGGATATTAACCTCAAAAAGGAAGAAGTTATGAAGGAAATGGCCGTTTATCTCTCTCCGATCATTCAAGAAAAAAGAGAGAACCCGGCAAAAGATTTCCTATCCGACTTAACGCAAACAGAATATAAAGGCCAAAAACTATCTGACCCCGAGATTATTGATATTGCAATCAGCTTGCTGCTCGCTGGAAATGTAACGACAAGTACGCTCTTGTTCAGTGTTTTCTACTGCTTTTTACTGGATCGACCAGGCGTATATCGTGAATTAAGAGAAAATCCGCAGCTGGTAGATCAAGCGATCGAGGAAGTGTTGCGCTTCCGACCGCCAGCACAGGTTTTGATGCGCAAGGTTCAAGAGGATACGGATATGTTCGGAAGTCTGATGAAAAAAGGCGAAATCGTCATGGCATGGCTCGGTTCTGCCAATCGTGATGAAAATACCTTTGCACAAGGAGATCAATTCGATATCCATCGACCTAATAGCAACAAGCATTTAACCTTTGGTAAAGGCTGCCACTTCTGCTTGGGCGCACCATTATCCAGGCTGGAAGCAAAGGTGATGCTAACAGAAATGATCAAGTGCTACTCTGATATCTCGATCGGTGGATTTGATAACGATCTGATCCTCAATGTGACGAGAGACTAAGTATTCTTTTCTTAGAAAGCAGTTGAGCAGGAAGCTTATCCTGTTCGACTGCTTTTTTTATGGAGTTTGGTTTTTCTAGAAAATAAAAAAGTAAGGAAAATAGAATTCCTTACTTTTCAATACTTATCTTTCCGTATCACCAAATAAACAATCAACCCAATAATCGGAAAAAACAATAAAGCAATAAGCACAATGATGGAGAACTCCTTGCTATTCCCTCGTCTCCTCGCATCACGGTATGCCCAAATACTGATGACAATATTAATCACGTTCAATAATAAGATGAGAAGGATCGGGAGGAGCACAAAAAAGGTTGGTGAAGCATCGCCTACTTGAACCAAAGGATCACCTGCTTTTAAATATTTACAAGACTTTCCCAATTATATATAAAGAAGAGGGAATTGTGTAATGCTTTTGGTATAATCGGAATGCTTTCATTCTACTTTTTACCATACTCGGAGGCGTGTAACCATTGAGGAAAGCTTCGAACAAAATAAAATGGCTGTCGATGCTCTGCATGTTCGCCTTGGTAGCCGGGTGTCAGCAGGAACCTCCTCAGTCGATAGCATCGGAGAATACCGACAAAACAACAGAGGCCGCAGCAAAACTAAGCCCTACTCCATCCGTCGCACCCAATCAAGAAACGGAGAAAGAACCAACATCTGAACCAATTCCACCCTCTAGCCCAAACACAACAGCACCTACCAAGCAACCAGTGGAAGAACAACAAAAAGAACCTCTGTCTCCTTATCAAGTACTCAATAAAATCCGTGAAATAGAAAAAGTGAAAGGGGGGACATATCAGGGGGAGTGGAAAGAGGATGAATACACGTTTCACCTACCGGACAAGGACGAGGATCGCCGAAACGCCCGCTACTATGAACGTTCGACTCACCATGTAAAAGTATTTGGAAAAGACGGCTTCAAGTATTACTATCATCTTTTTGATCCCGCTACTTATCCACAGGCAACCTTGGAGGCCGAAAGTATACAGGTGAATCCGGAAACATGGCAGCAAATGGACAAGATCGAGCAGAAGCTGTATACAAACGAGGATACATTTCACGCCAAATGGTCGCCGAACTTTCAAGCAGTTGCCTATTATAAGGGGAGTACCGAAGATGGTCAGGCATACATTTGGAAGGTTGGCAACGATTCACCCTCCCCAGTAAAAGAGGCTGCCATCGACCGCTATTTCTTTACATGGTCTCCCGATTCTGAGTATCTCTTATTGGATACGGGAACGAGCAGACATCGCGGCGGACAAATTTATCAGGTAGCAAACGATAAAATGAGTGAGCCTTTTTCGTATATTTCCCAATTCCATTTCTCACCAGATTCGAAATGGGCAGCATTTTCTTTATTAAGTGGGAGAGTTGCTAAAGGAAAATACGGGATGGAAGACGAAGAGACAGAAGACATATGGCTGTATGATTTGTCTACCATGAAGCAGGAAAAGCTGCTTCAAGCCGATGATCACACGGACTACTTCCCACTCGAATGGAAGAGTGAAACCGAGCTCCTCTACTGGAAGAAAGATTATCAGAAGGATACGGAAGAAGAGTTAACGGTGACGATTCCTCAGAAGTAGCAACCCAATACCCTCTATGTGATGTAGAGGGTATTGGCTATGTTTTGGAGGGAAACTTCCCCCGAACCTCCTCTAGAAAAGCCTGCACCGCTGGGGCCAAATAACGATTTTTCATATACGCCAAATAAACCGTCCGCTCTAACGCAGGCGAATCAATCGTTTTCCGAACAAGCGAAGCATCTGTTGATCCAGACAAATAGTTCTCTGGAATAATCGTAACCCCCAGATTCTCCCTCACTAGCGTTAACGCGGTTTCAAAGCGCTCAATCTCAAATTTGATTTGCGGGTTCACTAGTTCAAACGAAAAGGCCGTTAAAATATCCTCCCTCGTCTGAAATCCCTCTGTACTAATGATGAATGGCTCACTAGCCAAGTCTTTCAATCGAACGGATTCCTTTTCCGCCAGCGGATGATCCTTGTGCAGCACCAGCATTAAGCGCTCATCATACAGAGGAAAGGATTCGATATCTTCCTCATCGATAAATTGGTTAGTGATGAGCAAATGCGTATGATACTTCCGCAGTGATTCCTTTACAGCTTTCCCGCTCAGCACCTCGATTAGCTTAATGTTAATAGAGGGAAAACGTCCCTGATATCCGCGAATGACTTTTGGAATCCAATGCTTCACGGACTCAATGATGCCGATAATGAGATCGCCGCTGCCAGTCAGCTTTACTTCTTCCATTTCTTTTTTCAGTATGTTCATTTGGGAAAGAAGCACCAGCGATTTCTGATACAAAATTTTACCAGCATCCGTCAATTCCATTTTTCTCGTATTTCTCTCGAGCAGTGGAGAGCCGACTTCTTGCTCCAGATTTTTGATCGCGTTACTTAAGGAAGGCTGTGAAATATGCAGTTTTTGTGCGGCTTTGGAGTAGCTCAACTGATCGCAAACTGTCACAAAATAGTGCAAATGTTTGATGTCCAACTGGATCGCCTGCCCTCATTTATAGCTTTAAGCTATCAATTTATTTGAATTATATATTAGAAATAATAAGTTTGTCATTATATAATCAATAAACAAAAGGTTCAGAAAGGATGAATAGCTTGCCAAAGAATGTATCAGCAGATTTGTGGACCGGCCGGACTGACCATACGGAGAGAAGAAGCAGTTTTCGCTACCATCAGATTGTAGAAATAACGGACTTGGATACATTGCAAGCTGCCAAGGATCGCACAGTCGCTATCATTGGGTTTGAATGTGAAGAGGGAGTGAGGCGCAATCAAGGACGATTAGGTGCAGCCAAAGCTCCAAACGCAATTCGTCAAGCGCTTGCAAGCCTTCCTTGGAAAGTGGAGGAGGGAAAACGGCTTGTCGATGTGGGGAATGTTGCTTGTCCAAACGAAGAGCTAGAAGCTGCCCAGGAAGAATTGGGGAATGCCGTTTCTGCCATCTTTTCTAAATCCATGACGCCCATTATTTTAGGCGGAGGCCATGAGACATTGTATGGACATTACATCGGTGTCCGAAAGCATATTGGAAAAGAGGCTTCTCTGGGCATTATCAATATTGACGCTCATTTCGATTTGCGTTCCTATGAAGTTCAGCCTTCATCTGGGACGATGTTTCGGCAAATACTGGAGCATGACAAAAATAGCAGCTATTTTGTGTTGGGGATTCAGCGTTTCGGAAATACGCAAGAGCTATTTGATAAAGCAGATGAGCTCGGTGTGCGGTATGTGTATGAAGAAGAAATGACAGACGCACGAATGGATGAAATTGGTTTATCTGTAAGTGAATTCATCGAAAAACACGATCATGTTATGCTGACGCTTTGTACAGATGTTTTAAACGCAGCGTTTGCACCGGGAGTAAGTGCTCCATCTCCTTTTGGTTTAACACCAATGGTTGTCCGCACTTTGATCCGTACCGTTGCCGCTCATAAGAAAACGCTTTCTTTTGATATTTGTGAAGTGAATCCGGTTTTAGATGAAAACGGAAGAACAGTAAAGTTAGGTGCTTACTTGACGAATGAAGCCATCATGGGATTACTAGAGAACTAAGGGGAGACAACTATGACGTTAGCACTTAATCAAGTAACGACGATTTTTCTCGCAGTAGCACTTCTCGTATTAGGTACATTCCTCGTAAAAAAGGCTAGTTTCTTGCAAAAGTTTTGTATCCCGGCACCTGTGGTTGGGGGCTTGTTGTTCGCTATCATTGCAACGGCTTTGAAAGCGACCGGAATTTTACAAATTACATTGGATACTTCCTTGCAAAGCTTGTTCATGCTTACGTTTTTTACTACTGTTGGATTGGGAGCGAGCTTTAAGCTAATCAAGCTTGGTGGTAAGCTGCTCGTTATTTACTGGATCGCCTGTGGATTTCTTGCTTTGGCACAAAACGTAATTGGTGTGTCTTTAGCTTCCGTGTTCGGGATTCATCCATTGATCGGGATGATGGCAGGGGCTGTCTCGATGGAAGGTGGACATGGAGCGGCTGGCGCTTTTGGACAAACGCTTGAGGATATGGGCATTCAATCTGCGTTGGCGATTGGGATCGCAGCAGCTACCTTTGGTCTCGTAGCAGGGGGCTTGGTTGGCGGACCGACTGTGAAATATTTAATTGCCAAACACGATCTGAAGCCGACGGAAACGGAAGAAGTAGTAGAGACAGTAGAAGAAAAAGGACAACCGATTCACTCCAATACCTTCTTCATCCAAGTCCTGTTGATTACATTCTGTATGGCATTGGGAACGTATTTGGGAGAGCTGTTCTCGACCGCAACCGGATTTGTTTTGCCAGGTTATGTGGGAGCGATGTTTGTAGCGGTGATTGTGCGTAACATCGTAGATAAGCTCAATCCAAAGGCAATCGACATGAAGAGCATCAACCTTATCAGTGACGTGACGCTCGGAATCTTCCTGTCCATGGCACTGATGAGCATCAAGCTGTGGGAAGTTGCCGATCTTGCGCTTCCAATGCTCGTGATCGTATTTGTTCAAGTAGTATTCATCGTTTTGTTTGGGATTTTTGTCCTGTTCCGCTTGCTTGGCAAAAACTACGACGCCGCAGTCATGGTCGCAGGCTTTACAGGACATGGTCTGGGCGCTACACCAAACGCAATGGCGAATATGGCGGCCGTAACGGGAAGATTTGGTCCTTCACGAAAAGCATACTTGGTCGTTCCGATCGTTGGTGCCTTTCTGATTGACGTTTTCGCGATGCCGATCATTATTACCACGATTAATTTGTTTAAATAAAGACGATTTAAAAATCCCTTCATGCTGGCGAAAGTCGAGCTGGAGGGATTTTTTGTGCTTACATTCACTTTTGGTTTACTCTCTACCGTCTATGGTTTTACAAATAATAGAAAGAAAAGGAAATCTTTTCTTGACTGTTCGCATCTTGTTCGTATATATTTATATAGGAACGTGTGTTCTTGTTTTTGTTAACTTCACCCAAAAACACTAAGTTTCAGGGGGGGAATGTGGAATGCTGGCTTGGCAAGAGACAGCAGGAAGGGGATGAAAAGGGGCAGCAACTCCTAGGCAAATTTGAATCACTGATGCAGAGTCAAAGTTTGCAAAGTAGTAGCTAATGGAAAAATTATTTAGTTTTTTTGCGAAAATTGTAACCTATTGTCATTTTTTGCGTATTAATTGGAAGAAACAACCAAAAATTAGAGAATGTGGAGGTAAGTGATATGAGAGAACTTCACGCTGATGTGGTAATCATTGGGGGAGGTACTGGTGGCTGCGCAGCAGCACTGGCCGCAGCGAAATCAGGAAAATCAGTCATTATGACAGAAGAAACCGATTGGATTGGTGGTCAATTTACGAGTCAAGCGGTACCGCCAGATGAGCATCCATGGATCGAACAGTTTGGTTGCACGCGCAGCTATCGCACATTCCGTGACAGCGTGCGTGACTATTATCGCAACCACTATCCAATGACGGCAGAAGCACGCGTCATCCCGAATCTTGACCCTGGTAACGGTTCCGTAAGTCGTCTTTGCCACGAACCAAAAGTAGCACTGGCTGTTTTTTATCAGATGCTTGCTCCGTATATTAACAGCGGTAGACTTACTATTCTGACGAATCATAAGCTGCATGCCGTTCGCATGGATGGCGATAATGTCTTGTCGATTACGGTCGAAGATAGGAAGCATCATGATTTTCATGAATTGGTAGCACCTTATTTCTTGGACGCGACAGAATGTGGAGATGTTCTCCCGCAAGCCGGCGTCGAATATGTACTTGGCGCTGAATCAGTTGATCAAACGGGAGAGCCAAATGCTGTTGTCGGACCGCCGCAGCCAAATGATATTCAGGCGTTTACGTATGTTTTTGCCATGGACTATTTGGAGGGAGAAGATCATACAATTGCCAAACCGGAAACGTATGACTTCTGGAGAAACTACAAAGCAGATTTTTGGCCGGACAAGCTGCTCAGCTGGACAGGCTCCAACCCGCGAAATACTGCTGAATCTGTACGATATGAGCTGTTCCCGGGTACAAAATATTTTCCGCTCTTCACGTATCGTCAGGTTGCTGATCCGAAAAACTTCCAAACCGGTTTGTACAAGAGTGGTGTATCGCTCGTTAACTGGCCGCAAAATGATTACTGGTTGGGCTCGATCATTGATGTGTCAGAGGAAGAGCGTCAGCGTCACCTTTACGGTGGTAAACAGTTGAGTCTCTCCCTTCTGTATTGGATGCAAACAGAGGCTCCTCGCCCAGATGGTGGACAAGGGTATCCAGGACTGCGACTGCGCAAGGATGTAGTGGGAACAGAGGATGGACTGGCGATGTATCCGTATATTCGTGAATCCCGCCGGATCAAAGCGGAGTTCACCGTGTTGGAGCAGCATGTGAGTGCATTTGTCCGCAAAACAGGCAAAGCAGAAGCCTTCGAAGATTCCGTTGGAGTCGGTAGCTACCGAATCGACTTGCATCCGAGCACAGCAAACCGCAATTACGTCGATGTGTCTACCTATCCGTTCCAAATTCCGTTGGGCAGCCTAATTCCTGTGCGTGTAAATAACCTGCTGCCAGCGGGCAAAAATCTTGGGGTTACACATATTACAAATGGATGCTTCCGTCTCCACCCAGTAGAGTGGAACGTCGGTGAAGTAGCTGGATATTTGACAGCTTATTGCTTGCAATATGGCCTGACTCCTCGCGCTGTCCGAAACACGCCTGATGAGCTGAAAAAGTTCCAAGCGTTCTTGTACGCGGAAGGCGTAGAGTACTTCTGGCCAACGATGTACGCAGTGTAAGCTGTTAGACGATCTAATTGCCTGAGTTCGGGATTTAACCGAACTCAGGTTTTTTTATGGAGAGTAAGATTTCCTCGACAGTTTCCTGAGGTGTCTGCTCGGAAGAATCGATCCACATGCCGAGCTTTGGAGTTTCAGTCTGCAAAATTTTATTGAGGTGGGAAATCGTCCAAGCACCATACCCTGTTTTGGGACGGGAGGCTTCTCTCTCTTCAACCGCTTTTTCGCTTGGTGTGAGTACGACAATATACAACGGACGGTTCCGAATCATTTCAACAAATTCGCCCAATAAGGGGCCGATCACAACATCCTGTACAACGACATTAAATCCTTCCTCAAAAAAAGTGTCTGCCGTAGAGGCTGCTATTTTGTAGCGCAACCGCAACTGACGAATGGCTTCTTGTGACGGTTCAGGCATATATTCCTCTCTGCCATTTACAATCATTCGTCGGAACGAATCACCACGCAGATGGACGCCTCGATTCAGCTTTTCAGCAAGTAACTGAGCTACTGTTGATTTTCCAGAAGCCATAATCCCCGTAACGAGAAAAATACATCTGTCTGGAGCATGAACATTGGCATTCTCTTGCAACATCATCATCCCACCTTACCATACTATGTTATGTGAATTTTTATGTGGTAATCCTTGGATAATTCTCGTATTTTTATCATAACATGGCGGTCACTGTAACGCGATTAAGAAAATGAGGGGAATCATTATGATAGGTCCTATTTTTTTGCGCGGGGAATTAATAGAGAGATTTAAGCAGCATCTATTGAACGTGCCTTATTATCAGGTGATTCATCAAGGAATAAGCTGTGTTGATAACAACATGAAGAAGGTAAGCACGGATGCAGTAAATGAGATCATCCATCAATTTGTAGAGGCTCGTTTTCCTATTGTTTGTTCTGCTGGGAGTAAAAGCGCCGTACCATTTTGGGATTATCATCTCGCTTTACAATATGACGAGGATAAGAGAACAGCTGTCATATGCGAGTTACTCGTCCGTGAACCAAACCAGGATCATTGTAGAAAAGCCTTGCTCATGGCGTATTATGTATTGGTGAATTCGAAGATGGGCGTAGAAAGGATACAAGCCTCTATGAATCTGTCCGAATTGGCTGATTGCAAAGAATTTGAAGATATTTGTCTGGAGTTCATTCCGAACCAAAACATCACATATTTGTCTTAGAAGTAACAATCACTCATGGAGGTGCAAGCTATGGTGAACCTGATCAAAATCAGAGCGAGTGTATTTATCCCCTTGTCATGGACAGAGCCTAACATCGATCTACAAACAGGAAAAATCATTCAATTCGAAGGCGATTCACGTGAATTTACCCCGTATGCCGTTAACACGATGCGTTCCAGAGTGGAGCAAGAGGTTGTCGTAGACTTTATGAAAAAAGAAATTTTTACTTATCAGAACACGGGAATCACAACGGAGAAAATCACGAATCCGGATGGCTCGATTCAACTGCGAAAAGGAAAAGCGAGTACAGAGGGCATTTTGTGCAGGAATATGATATGGAAATCAGATCAAGAAGTGAGCTTTGAAATGAGCGCAAGTGCGAGTAATCCCCTGAATGAGCATGCGCCTCCGGTCGACTACTTATTATCGGTAACGGCGAAAAGGGATGGTCTAGTACAGATCGAAGGAGCACATGATGGGTTCCCTTGCTTTGAGTTTTATAAGCAAGCGGGTTTTGAGCCGTTTGAAACGATTTATACCCATGATTTCCGCGAAACAGGTGATACTCCGGCAGCCTTGGCTGGAGAGATGGAATATCACTTTCGTAAGATACTGTAGTAGGCACCAAAAATCTCTCAACATACGTTTTCGAGGAGGTTCTTATCGTGAGTAACTCAACTATCTTCGCCCAATTCCCTGTCATCGAAACAGACAGATTGATCCTTAGACAACCTGATCAACGAGACATAGAAGATATTTTTGAAGTGTTATCGCATGAAGAGGTGGCGAGATATGTAGGGATAGCGAGGTTTCAATCGAGAGCAGATGCAGAAAATGAACTTCGATGGTATCGAGACTTATTTGAACAGCAACAGGGACTCAGGTGGGCGGTTACGGACCGTTCCACTGGAAAATTTCTAGGCAGCTGCGGCTACAAACATTACCATGCTGTACATAACAAAGCGGAGATTGGGTATGATCTGAATTTTTCGTGGTGGAATAAAGGGATCATGTCGGAAGCACTGCGGCCCATCATCGCGCACGGATTTGCGCATATGCATTTAAACAGAATAGAAGCTGACGCAGATACGCGAAATACCGCATCCATCCATTTGCTCCAAAAATTTGGCTTTCAAGTGGAAGGAATCCATCGAGAAACGGAATTTGAAAATGGGATGTACATTGATCTTGTGAAGCTGGCGCTGCTTCGAAAAGAGTATGAGTTGAATTCGTAAAAAAACGTAGTCGATAAACGGCGGGGGAATGTACGGAATCTTTCATCGTACAGACCCCCGCTCATCTTCTACCTATTTCTACAGCTACGCGCACAGCAGACTCAATCGCTCCCTGAATCCAGCCATGATGTTCATTCGAGATATGCTCCCCTGCAAAATAAATTCTTCCTTCAGGCGTACCAACGTGGGAAGCAAATTCCGTCTCCTGCAACGGTTTGAACAAGGCAAAGGCACCAGCAGCATGAGGTTGTAGTGCCCAATTATGTGTGACCCCCGTAACGAAGGTATCGTACACCTGCTGCCCATGAATGTCAGCCAGATGCTTTACCGCTTGCATAACTTGTTCTTCCTTTGACATGCTGAGCCACGGAAGGTCGTCATCCTCCCATGTGTAACTGACCAATACGACACCGCCGGGCTGATCAAACCCGTGATTGGGAAAGTAGGAGAGACGAATAGGAGAATCCGTTACTGTTTGTCCGCTCCTTATTCCTTGTGCTTCCCAGAAGCGCTGAGAAAACTGGACGCCTATTTTGGATGAGGAAACATAGTGAAGTTGACGAATGGCTTTCCATTTTTTATAGGAGAACAGGTCATACGGTTCGACCTGAACAAACTGCAAGACGGTAAAAGGGATGGTAATAATCGCGATATCACCGGTCATCTGAAACAGTTCGTCTGTGTCGGTACGTACGCCAGAAATGGTCATTTGATTTCCCGTCTGGACGATTCGCGTCATTTTATGCCGGAAGTAAATATTGTCCTGTAATTGTGGGAGAAATGCCTGTGGGAGCTGGTCAAATCCCCCTGCTATTTCGTAAAAGCGTGTAGAAGGATCGAACAGGATGAAGTCTCGTAAAATTTCAGGAAAGGCGAGCTCAGGGAATCCTTCGAAGCCAGTCATGACCTTGATCATATCGATAGCGGGGGCGGATAAGGAAGGGCCAACAGGATTGAATCGCAAGAATTGCTCCATGGAAAAACGATCGTATTTTTTGACAACGATAGGCCAATTCTTCGCTGGATCGAGATTGATGAAGTCGATGACAGGCTTAACGGCTTGCCCGGCTAATTCATTGAAAGTACGGCCTCTTTCATGGGGAGCTACAGGGAAGCGGAGGATGTCGGGATTGCGTTGGTAGATCCAACGTCTTGTTTTAATGCCGTTTACTGAGATGATGTCGTTCGGAGAGGTGTTGATAAACGGATGAAGGGGAAGCGCGAATTTCGTCACGTATGCGAGGGTAAGTTCGTGCGTGTGGGGAATACGCATTGCCCCAGCTTCTAGATAATGACCATGGGTAAAAGGAGAGCGCAGTGTGAGAACTCTGCCGCCTATGCGGTTTGCTGCTTCCAAAATCGTTACGTTGTGTCCCGCTGCTTTTAGCAACGAGGCAGAAACAAGACCAGCCATTCCCGCCCCGACGATGATGATATGGAGGGGAGAGTGGGTTTGTGGGAGACCATTGCGAATAATGGACAACATGTCAGGTTGTGTGAAGGCGAAGGAGGGATTATCCATTGATTGTCCCCTTTCCATTCTTTTCCGGTACTATGATCCTATTCCATGGAGTACTTAAGTATGCGTTGGGTAAGTCGATCATACAGGGCTCTACCATTTTCATCCAAGAAGTGATAGGATGGAGAAAAGGGGAACAAATGATCGGGGGATTCACATGTTACCAACGAATGTTATCTGGAAACCAACGACAGGTGTCGGATATGAGCACTTGAGAATACGGGAGGGCTCGAATAGAATCCACGTAAATAGCATGGTGATCGGGAGGTTGAATGACGCCACCCTAACCAGAATTCAATATGAAATGGTTCTGGATTCAAATTGGGTCACGCGAGAGGTTTCACTGGCAATCATGGGAGAAGAGGGAGCTTTGCATCTTTCATCGGATGGCAAGGGAAATTGGACAAACGAGGTGGGTGAGCCCATTCCAGAGCTCGTTGGCTGTATCGATATTGATATTTCTTGTACACCTTTCACAAATACACTGCCAATCCGCCGGTTGTCGTATTCTCCATGGGAACCGCAGTCTATCCAAGTCGTCTATTTCTCAGCCCATGAGCTGACGTACAGACAAGTAAAACAGCAATATACGTTGCTAGAAAGCAAAGAGGACTCTTCTGTCTATCAATACCAGGCGGGAACATTCGTGGAGAACATCACCGTCGATACAAATGGGTTGGTTCTGAACTATCCAGACCTGTTTATACGTGAGCACGTGTAGAAAGCAAGGAGTGATTGTTCCACATGGCTGAGAGGTTTATCGCGGGTATACTGGCCAGTTTTTTATTTACGTTTGGGGCTGCACTTCTGTATTTCCAGGATCGATCCTCGGTTCTTTTCGTTGCGATGTTTACGTTCCCGACGGTATTTCTGTTAGGGATCCCGCAATCTATCGTCATTGATTGGGTCATGAAGCGATTACCATGGAACAAGGGAAGTCTCCTGTTCCTACTGGAAGCAATGCTGTACATCGTGGCTGGAATCATCGCAACCATGATGCTTTTCTTAATCGTTATGCATACCTTTACGCTGCTTCTCAAGTTTTACGTCCTGGGCGTAGCAGCATCTTTACTTTATTTTATTAGCTTGTATTTCCTCAGACGGAAAAAGAAAGCCCTGCATGTAGCGTAAGGAAAAGGAGTGAATGCTATGAATGAGTCGGTACAAGTCGTGTCAGGCAATATACTTGAAGCCACGGAAAATATCATCGTGCAGCAGGTGAACTGCATGGGGGTGATGGGAGCAGGTCTTGCCAAGCAAATAAGAGCCAAATATCCAAGCGTTTATACGGAGTACAAGCGGCTTTGCGAGCAGTATGCGGATGCACGTGGCGAGCTCCTTGGACAAGTGCTGCTATGCCAGGTCGGAGAAGGGAGGTACATTGCCAACCTTTTCGCACAGCTTGGTTATGGAAAAAAAGGAGTCTACACGAAATATGACATGCTGCGAAAAGGGTTGGAAGAAGTTCTCTCCCTAGCGAAAAAAGAAAATCTGACCATCGCCATTCCATACGGGATCGGCTGCGGATTAGCAGGCGGGGATTGGGATGTGGTGAGTAAGCAGCTTGACGATATTTTTGTGGGCTTTAGTGTGAAGGTGTACAAATGGGAAGCGGCTTGACGGTAGAGGATCACATGCGTTAAAGTGAATAGTAACCATATCTAGGGAGAGATGTTGATGTCGGCGGTCGTTTTTAACTAAAGCAATTCCATACAAAAGGTCTTGATTTATCATTCGAAATTTTGCCATGTAGCAAAGTTTATTTGTGTTGGGTGATAATCGGCCTTGGAATTAGTTAAGAACAACGGATATCATACAATGCCTTAGGTGAAAACCCTATCATTGCGCCCAAAATCCGTGCTGTGTTCAGCGCGGTTTTTTATTTGGTTGCGTTTTGTTTGGGTATCCCAAAAAAGGGCGGAGAATGACATTTGTTCATTCTTCGCCCTTTTTATTTTTCATAAAAAAGGAGAAATCAGTCATGAATGAAAAAGCATTACAGCGTCTCGAATACGACAAAATCAAAGAAAAGGTAATGGAATACGCCTTATCGTACGCAGGGAAAAAGCATGTAGAACAAATGATGCCGATGGACTCTGTCAAAGTAGTGCGTAGTAAGTTGGACGAAACAGCAGAAGCCAAGAATATCCTGCAAAATGGAGCCAGTGTACCGATTCCCGCGCTGGAAGGGATGGAGAAGATTCTTTCTCTTCTGGGGACAGGATATGTATTTGGCGTACATGATTTTACGAATCTGTACTTGTTCCTAACGAGTTGCTCACAGCTCATGAAGTACATGGCGACAAAAGAACAATGGGCGCCACGCGTAAGCACGTATGCAGCATCGATGTACGACGTCCAAAAATTGAAAAATGAAATCGAACAATGCATCCGTCATGGGCAAGTTGTCGATTCCGCCAGCAAAGACTTGTTGAAGGTGCGCAAACGCATTGTCGTATTTGAAGAACGGCTGAAAAGACAACTGGATTCGATCATGAACAAATATCGTTCGATCATGCAAGAAAATGTCATTAGCACACGCAATGGACGCTATGTTATCCCCATCAAAAAGGAACATCGCAAGCAAGTGGCTGGCAGTGTCTTAGATGAGTCGGCGAGCGGTCAAACCGTCTATATGGAACCGACGGAGATCAGCACCGTACAGTTTGAGCTCACAGCACTCAAGGCAGAGGAAGAACGCGAAGTAACAAAAGTACTGATGCAATTGTCCGCATTCGCTGAAGAATACACCCATGAACTCACCGTGAATGTCGAGACCGTTGGAATGTATGACTTCCTTTTCGCAAAAGCGAAGTACGCATTGGCAATCGGAGGCGCGAATGTAGAACTAAATGACAAAGGGATCATCGATGTCAAGGAAGCACGGCATCCGTTGCTCGGGCCGAAAATGGTGCCGCTGCATTTGAAAATTGGTCGAGAGTACAAATCGCTTATTATTACAGGACCCAATACAGGCGGGAAAACATTGACGTTAAAAACTATTGGGTTGTTAACCATGATGGTGCAGTCAGGCTTGCTCGTACCTGTACAGGAAGGCAGTCGCTTCTCCATTTTCCGTAACATCGCTGTAGATATTGGGGATGGGCAGAGCATCGAGCAAGCGTTAAGCACGTTTTCGGCGCATATCCATAATGTCCTAGAAATCTTGAAGATTACCGACGCCTCGACCCTCGTTCTAATTGATGAGATGGCTACGGGCACAGATCCAGGAGAAGGGGTCGCCTTATCGATTGCGATTTTGGAGGAGCTGCACCGAAGAGGCGCGACCGTGATTGTGAATACACATTTTAACGAAATCAAAAATTTTGCCTCCGCAACTGCCGGGTTCCAAAATGCACGAATGGAATTTGATGAGGAGACCTTGCAGCCACTGTATCGCTTGCGAATCGGAGAAGCAGGCCAGAGCTACGCATTCCTGATCGCACTGAAGCTGGGTATCCCGTCTGAGATGATTCAGCGTTCTCGGGAAATTACTCGGAATGGATTCGCGACTACGACTACCAGTACGGGAAGGCTGGAACAATACCAAGACGTCGAGCAGCAAGAGGAAGAGGAACAGGCTCCAAGTTATGTGGAGACAAGAGTAATAGAAAAGCCAGAAGAAGTGGACGCAGAGGCGGAAGAGGAAAGACGAGAGCAGCTTCCACAGGAGATTTCAGAAAAAGCCGCAGGCACACCAGCCACGCCAAAGCGTGACAAACCATTTGCTGTTGGTGATAGTGTATTCATCTCCTATCTGGGGAGAACCGGCATCGTATTTGCTGCGGAGGACTCCAAAGGTATCGTTGGCGTCATGATTCAAAATCAGAAATATAAAATCAACAAAAAGCGCCTCGTCTTGCATATTGAGGGCAAAGAACTGTATCCGGCCGATTATGACATGGACATCGTATTCGAGACGAAAGAGAACCGGAAGAAGCGTAAGATGATGAGTCGCAAGCATGTCGAAGGATTATCGATCGAGACGAAGCGGGAGGAGTGACGAGTATGGGCAAAAAGCCGATTTTCTCTAAGAGAGAATCGGCTTTTTGATGTTGATGTGAATAGACTATTTGTTTATATGGCTAGCCGTCATTTGTTTGCTAACAAGCACCATCATGATCGCCAATAGCAAGAAGTAGATCGGCATGGTGGTAAGCGAGCCGTTATGAACATAACTCATGCCACTCGTGATGAGACTGACCATGAGGTAGTAAATCAAACCAAAAATAGCGCCAGCAGTTCCGAGGACATCGCCGTAGTGGACGAGAGCTAAACTCAGGCAGTTTGGAATCGCGATCCCGATCCCCAGCAAAAGGATAAAGATAGAGATTACCATGATCGCCATCGAGACAACGGACGGACTCGCGCCATACAAAGTGAAGGTTGTGAGGCATACTGCCCCTAACGTGGTTACCAGCGAACCGATTAGAATTATGTTCTCAGCCGGGTATTTGGTTAGCAGCTTTTTCGAGAGCATTGCCCCGATCACAGAAGCCAAAGCTACGAAAATACCCAAGAACCCAAACACACCAGGTGTCATGCCGAAAAACGCAATGAAAATAAATGGCGCTTCGGCATAATAACTGAACAACATGCCATTTGTCGCCCCAATTAAGAAACCAAAAGCCCAAATTCTTTTGTCCGTAAAAAGTCGTTTGGCTACAGCAAGCGTGTTTAGCTTTGAAGCTGTAGGTGTTTTGGTCTCAGGTAACGATACAAACGCGTAAGCAAAAATCGCTACGCTCATCGCAATTAGCGTGAAGAAAACAGCCTGATAGCCGAACGATTGATCCACCCAACCACCGATTAAGGGGCCAATTGCAGGTGTAAAAGCCAGAGCAGCTGAAATCTGAGCAAAAACAGCATGACGCTTGGTGGCATCGGTACTCTCGCGTAAGATGGTTTGGGTTACCACCGATCCTGCACTCGCACCGAAAGCTTGAATGAACCGGCTCCATAACAACCAGTCAGCCGAATCGGAGAGGTAGCAACCCAAGCTGCCAAGGCCGTAAACGAAAATTCCCCAAAGCATGGCAGGGCGTCGACCGATAGCGTCAGAGAGTCTTCCCCAACATAATACGCCAAAGGCAAAACCGAGGAAGTAAATACTGAGTGTCAGTTGGATCGTATTGTTACTGGCATGGAGGTTATTGGCGATATCAGGTAACGAAGGTGTGTAGATCGTTTCACTAATTTGCGGAAAACCTACCAGGATGATCAACAGTAGCAAAGATGGTGTTGAGATTTTTCTATTCACTTATTCATTCCCCCTACATTCGAAAATCTCAAACAGTGCAGGAGGGAGATTACGGGATTGGGGGTTTACATTTGATTAGCCTAGAAAATGAAAGCATATTGTCACCTTACATAAGCAATAGGGGGAATTTTTTCAATAGAATAGCATTCCTAAGTAATCAGTGACAAGTCATTTTCGTCTGATGATTTACTCACACTTTTCTCTTTTCCCTCGATGTAAAGCTGTACGGAAGCTGCTTCCACACCCGCAGGTTGCGATTGCATTCGGGTTTTGAATCGTAAATCCGCCCATCATTCCACTCTCTTTGTAATCGATTTCGACGCCATCGACATACGGATAGCTTTCTGGATTGACGACCAGCTTCACGCCATCCTTTTCGATGGTGGTGTCGCCGTCTTGATAAGTATCATCAAAACCGAGTCCGTAGGTCATTCCGGAGCACCCTCCGTCCTTCACGCCAAAACGAATGAAGAAAGAAGAGCTTTCTTGTTCGAGCATATGTTGAATGCGAGTGACGGCAGCTTCGCTGATTTGAATCATCGTGAGACCTCCCTTTTTTATGCTTACTGTTCACCTACGATCACAACCTCAGGTACAAGGTGAATACCTGACTGGCTGTGAACTTTTTCCTGAATCTGCTTCATAAGTGTCCATACATCAAGTGCGGTGGCATTTCCGGTATTCATAATAAAATTGGCATGTTTGCTCGATACTTCCGCGCCACCGTACCTCATGCCCTTTAGGCCAGCATCTTCAATGAGCTTTGCAGCAAAATAGCCTGGAGGATTTCTGAATACACTGCCTGCACAGTCAAACGGCAAAGGCTGTGTTTTTAACCGTTTTTCTTTATATTGGTTCCACTGGAGCTTGATGCTTTCACTGTCGCGCAAAGTCAATTCAAAAATCGCTTCTGTGATAATGACATGAGTATCTTGCAAGGAAGAGTGGCGATAAGAAAAATCCATGTCTACAGCACGCAAGGAGCGAATGGCTCCTGTTTGTGAGATCACTTCAGCTGAATGGAAAATGTTTGATATCTCTGATCCGTTGGCGCCTGCATTCATATACACAGCGCCGCCGACAGACCCGGGTATTCCACCTGCGAACTCCAAGCCACTGAGTCTGTGCTTGTTTGCCAACGCTGCAAGCTTAATCAAGGAGTAGCCGGCCCCTGCGCAAATCTGATTGCCCACGATTCGGGCATAGTCCAAAGCCTTGTTTACTAAAATGACCGCCCCGCGATACCCTTTGTCACTGACTAAAAGGTTGGAGCCCTTTCCCATCACCATCCATGGGACATGATGTTCATTCAGTATTTGCAGAACCATTATCAGTTGGGATTTACTGCTTGGTGTAATCAGTAAATCCGCAGGTCCGCCAATTTTCCAGGTTGTATGTGCCGCCAAAGGCTCCTGATAAGCAACTTCGACCTGCCGTTCACGGAGAAGGGAGAATACAGGTTTCATTCGTTTCACCTATCCTTCTTGGAAAATAGCACCTTTGCACTACAATCACAGTATAGGCACGAATTTATATATATTCAACTAAAATGTTTAATAAATTGCAGTTGCGAAGGCTTCGCGATGAATAAAGAGCGTCACTTTATAAACATGTTTGTTGAATTAGTTATACAAAGGACATATACTGTGAGCGTATCGTTCTTTTCCAATAAAGGGGCGAAGAGAAAATGGAGAGATATAGACACCTATCAACACGTGAATACATTCTGTTGTTGCTGAAGAGAGAAGGGGAGCTCAGCACAAAGGATTTGCAAAACAGGCTGGAGCTCACCAAGGTAGCTGTCAGCAGGCAAATGATCTACTTGGAAAAAGACGGTTTTGTTGTGTGCAGAGTAGGTCGCCAAAAAGCCGGAAGACCGATGCACTACTACTCGTTGACACAGCTAGGTAACGAACAATTTCCGAATGATTACGAGCAATTGGCCGTGGATTTGATGGAGCATATCGTGCTGGCAGACGGGGAAGACCGAATAGATCAATTTTTCTCAAGACAGCAAGAGAAGATTATCCAGAAACACGAGGGACAAATGGAAGGAAAAGCACTATCTGAAAAGGTGGCAGAGATGGCACGCATTCAAGATGACAACGGATTTATGGCGAGCTGGGAACAGGTCAGTGATAAGGAATATGTGATCACACAGCACAATTGTCCCTATTTTAAAATAGCAGATCGGTATCAGATGATCTGTGCAAGAGAGCTTAATTGTTACCGAGCGTTACTGCAGACAAGCGTTGAGCAGACGGAATGCGTGGCAATCGGCGGTAAGAAATGTGTCTACCAGATCCGCTATGCGCAATCGTAGCTGCAAGCATCATCACGGAAGATGAAACGAAAAATGGGGGGGAACGAAAACCATGACTAACTCGAATCCTTGGGATGCTGACTGGGAAGTATCTGCACCATTGGCACGCTCACTCATCTTCCGTCAGTTTCCGCGGCTATTTTCTATGCCCATCAAGCTGATTGGCTGTGGTTGGGATAACGTGGTCTTTCGAGTGGGGGACGAATATGTTTTCCGTTTTCCCAGGCGAAATGTCGCTGTTGAATTGATCAAAAAGGAAGGGGTGCTGCTGCCAATGCTTGCGGCATTCCTGACGATCCCGTATCCTAAGCCAGTTTTTTATGGAGAACCAAACGACGACTATCCATTCCCTTTTCTAGGGTACACGTATGTACCCGGAACGCTTCCAAAAGGCTTGACCGACGAGCAGCGTGCTTCATCGGCAGTGGCACTTGCAACGTTTTTAAAAGGATTGCACGCGTTTCCGCTTCAGCGTGCACGCGAGCACGGGATCGAACATGATCACAGGAACCTCCTGGACATTGCACAGAGAAAAGAAAAGATGCAGACGTTCTTATCTACCTTAGCCGTACATATTTCCGAAGAGGATCGGGATGCGATCGCGAATTATTTAGGGCAAGTCGTGATCGACCGAATTAGACCACGTGAAGTGCTGCTGCACGGAGACCTCCATCTTAAAAATATGCTGGTAGATGAAGCTGGGCATATATCAGGCATCATTGACTGGGGAGATCTCAATGTGGGTCACCCAGGAGCGGATGTAAATGTGGCTTACAGTTTTTTACCGCCACAAGGCCGTCAGTCTTTTTTCCATGCGTATGGAGAAGTGGATGAAGAGACAAAAATATTGGCCAGAATGATGGCGGTGTACATTCCGATGCTGCTCTGGATGCAAGCCATTGATCACAAGGACGAAGAAGTGGCAGAGGAAGCAAGAATGACGATAAGACGAGCACTCGCTGACGAATAGGGCATCGGTAAAAAGTTTCGGGAGATAAGCTGCTTTAGCTCATCCCCCGATTTTTTTAACCAATTCCTAACTCTTCCATTTTCCGGTACAGCGTGCTTCGTGCAATTCCTAGCTTTTTTGCTGCGGCGCTGATGGACGGAGCTTGCGTGATGGCTTGCTGGATCGTCTGTCGCTCTAATTCGCGCAATAATGGCAAAGGTTCTCCGGATGCTTCTTGCAATCCATACTGCTGCTGCCATTCGCTCGGAAGATGGTGAGAGGTGACCCACGATTCACCGAACGCATGTAAAAATGCTCGCTCCACGATATTGCGCAGCTCACGAATATTTCCAGGCCATGAGTGCTGCTGCAAGATCGACATGGCAGATTCACAGATACCTGTCGGACCGCCAGCGTATTGGGTATGAAGCTGCTGGAGGAACTCGTCAGCCAAGGCTGCAATGTCTTCTTTGCGTTCGCGCAGAGGAGGGATACGTATTTGCAGGATATTTAGCCGGTAGTAAAGGTCTGCACGAAACAGGCCATTCCGTACATCATCTTCAATGGAACGATTGGTGGCAGCGATAACACGAATGTCTAATGGCTTTTCTTCGTGAGAGCCCAATCTCGTCACTTTGCGTTCTTCGAGTACCCGCAACAAAAGCACTTGAAGCTCCATGCTCATTTCCCCGATTTCATCGAGAAATAGCGTTCCTCCATTTGCTGCTTCAAATTTTCCTGGTTGTCCTCCTTTTTTTGCTCCAGTAAAAGCTCCTTCCGTGTATCCAAATAGCTCACTGGCGATCAGTTCGCGTGGAAGTGCTGCGATATTGACTGCAAGAAAAGGGCCGTCTTTTCGCGAACTGGAGGAGTGGATGGCACGCGCGAGGACTTCTTTGCCACATCCTGTTTCTCCGAGCAACAACGTATTCGATAGCGATTGTGCAGCAATACGTGCTGTATGTAGTTGAGCTTGATAGAGGGGGCTATTCGTATGAATCTCTGAAAACGAATAGCTGCTAGTAGCCTTTGACAAGGTTGACGTGCATGGGCGAATAAGAAAGAGGCGATACCACGTCTTTTCCCCTAGATCGAGTTCCTCTAAATACCAGTTGGTTAAGCGTTCTTGTTCCCAATCCGCCTCGAGAGCAAGGCCTTCAAATAAAGAAAATCGTTCTTGTGCCCGCTTGTTAGCAAAAAGTACGACGCGCTCGTCACTGAGTACGATTAGGTATTCTTGGCTGTTTTCAGCCCATGCGAAAAGAAGACTCTTCCAATTAGGAACAGAATGAGAGGGATGCCTGAGAGCTGGAATCACATGATCCGTTTGGAGTGCGGAAGAACGTCGCGTAGTAGAAAGGGACAGCGGGTAAAACGGAAAAGAGCCATTTTGTAACAAATGGATTAGCGCATCCCTGATCAGAGAAAATTCGTAGGGTGAAAGCTTCGCAGAGGCCTGTAATTGCTGATAGAGAGAATGAAAGACAGCATGAGAGATCGCGCGATGATGGGAACGCTCGATTACGGAGAAAGAATCGAAAGACGAGAGCAGCATGCCGGCTTCAAAAATCGTTCTCGCACCCTTTCCTGGTTATAGTTTGTTCGATTGTGGGACAGGTGTCCGACAAGGAAGCAGGGGAAACAAACGACACACAATGAAAAAAGCGCTACAAGAGAGGAAACGACATTTCCGGTCAAAGACAGATCAACGGCATGACCTATTTTGCGACAAGCTCTTTGTATTAAGTATACAGGAGAAAATAGACAAAAGAATCGGTATTATCAAATTTTTATTAGGACCAGCAAGTATTGGCATGTCATGTGCTTCTTTTTGTGAATGTACGGCATACGTCATTTTGAACAAGTGAGGGGGAAGCAGCATGCCAGAAGTTTTATTTCGAGTTGACTTGAACAAACCAATGGAGGAGCAGGATACACCTGGTCACAACAGATGGCATCCAGACATTCCGGCAACAGTTTCCGTGAATCCAGGAGCTGTTTTTCGCATGGAATGTAAGGACTGGACGGATGGGCAGATCGCTAACAACGATGATCCTTCCGACATTCGCGATGTCAACCTCAATCGCGTCCATGTGCTCAGTGGACCTGTCTGGGTGAATGGAGCAGAACCAGGAGACCTCTTGGTTGTCGATATTCTCGATATCGGGGCACTCCCCCAATCGGAATGGGGCTTTAACGGAATTTTCGCGAAAGAAAACGGCGGGAGCTTCCTCGTCGATCATTATTCACAAGCGGCCAAGTCAATCTGGGACTTCCACGGCATTTACACGACCTCTCGTCATTTGCCAGGAGTCAAATTTGCTGGCATTCTTCATCCAGGCTTGATTGGTACGGCACCTTCTCACCAGCTATTGGATCGCTGGAACCGAAGAGAGAGCGACCTCGTAGCGACAAATCCTGAACGAATGCCGCCACTCGCGAATTTGCCGACCCCGCACAGTGCTGTGTTGGGCAGTCTGAAAGGCGCTGAGTTCGATCGGATTGCCAGAGAAGCGGCTCGGACTGTCCCACCTCGCGAGCATGGCGGAAACTGTGATATTAAAAACTTGTCCAAAGGCACTCGCATTTACTTTCCGGTGTATGTAAATGGAGCGAAGCTGTCCATGGGCGATTTGCATTTTTCTCAAGGAGACGGGGAAGTGACCTTCTGCGGCGGAATTGAAATGGCTGGTTGGCTGGATCTTCATGTGGACGTCATCAAGGGCGGGATGGCGAAGTATAACATCGTGAACAACCCTGTATTCAAGCCGGGTCCGGTAGAGCCTCGCTATACGGAATACCTCGTTTTCGAAGGAATTTCAGTTCACGAGACGACAGGGCAGCAGCTGTATATGGATGCACATGTCGCTTACCGCAATGCATGCTTGAATGCCATCGAGTATTTGAAAACAGCGATGGGCTTTACGGGGGAGCAGGCGTACATGCTGCTGGGAACGGCACCGGTGGAGGGAAGAATTGCAGGAATCGTCGATATTCCGAACGCGTGCTGCACCTTGTCGATCCCGACAAGCATTTTTGATCGAGATATCTTGCCGAAGTAGCCAAGAAAAAGACCATGAAAGAGGGAGCCAAATACGATGCCGAGATACGATTACATGTGCGAGGAATGTGGTCCATTTGTACAATGGCTGAAGATGAGCGAGCTGACAGAGAACGTTGCTTGCCCCGATTGCCAGCTACCGTCAAAGCGCTTGTACGCTGCACCAGGATTGATCATGACACCGCAAGCGCTGCGACAACGTATTGAGCGTGGTGTGGAACCAAAAGTGGTACAGAAGCAACCGCATTCCCATGAAGGAGCAGGGTGCAGTCACAGTCATGGCAGTCAGGCACATCGGGGACATACCCACAGCCGTGGAGGCAAACGCCCGTGGATGGTAGGGCACTAAACGAAATGGATGAAAAGGGCGTTCATTCAGTCTCCAGCGGTCTGAATAAACGCCCCTTTGCTATTACCGCAGATACCCGCCGTTGTTGATGTCAAAAGTCGCTCCGGTGTAGTGTTTGGACTTCTCCGATAACAGGAAAACGACGGTATCTGCCACGTCCGCTGGCATTACAGGGCTGTCGATGAGGCCGTGAGCGAGATATTCTGCCCGACGCCACTCTGGAATGGTGTCCATCATCGGTGTAGCAACCATAGTGGGCGCTACCGCATTGACCCGGATGTAGGGAGCGAAGTTCATTGCACAGCTTTTCGTCAAGCCGAGAATTGCCGCCTTCGTGGTTCCATAGACTGCATCCGAGCTGCCCTCGATTCCGGATACAGAGGACAGGTTGACGATCGTTCCTCGTTTTTGGGCAGGAAAAAGGAGCTTTCCGAACATCTGTGAGAAATAAATGCAACCTTTTACGTTAATCGCGAGCACTTTTTCAATTGTGCCGAGGTCGTAGTCCAGAATGTTTTTCGCCAGGTAAATGCCTGCGTTATTGACGAGACTAGTACAATCCGCATGCTCTGCCTCGATATGCGCAAAAAAAGCCGCAACCTCCTCATATTTGCTAACATCCACACAATACGTATGTAGTCTTTCTGCTCGATCCATCTCTTCTTCCAGTGCAAGCAAAGCTTCCTGATTGAGGTCACATGCGATGACAGCGGCCCCTTCTTGCAAGCATTGCGTCACTACGGCTTTCCCGATCCCAGAAGCTGCTCCTGTTACGATTACTTTTTGATTGCTCAGCATACCTGTACCTCTTTCTGTCTGTGTTTTAGTAGAACCATAGGTAGAAAATATGAGATGCTTTGTTAAAATATAAGATCATTTAGAAATATTTGTCTACAAAGAGTGTCATGAGAATAGCTTAAGTGAAAAGAGAAAACGTCGAGTGGTCATCTTGATGATCGTTTGGCGTTTTTTTGCTTTTTCTCACCCGAGTGCAATTGCAGTTTTGCCAAGTCTCTCGTACAATTAGTGAGAATTATTATCAATTGCTGCATCATGATTCAAGAGGAGTTATTTATGAGAAAAACAGACACATATAGTGATCCGAATGTCATTACTGTAAATGAAGTGCAAGTTTTGTCCATTTCAAAAGAATGGAAGCTTGTAGAAGCGAGAGAGAGAAGCGAACAAATCATCATTTTGGTAATAGAGGGCAGGGCGTCGTTTCGGGTGGATAAGACAGGAGGGATGCTTAACCAGGGAGATTGCATGGTTATATCTCCAGAGGATATACAGGAAGGGCTCGCCCTCTTGCCCATTACGGAGAACCTCTATGTTTGTTACGTGGCGCTTTTTGCTGCTCATGCCAGAAAAGAAAGGGACGGGTGGCTCATAAACGAAGTGATGCTTCCGATCCAGGGGAAGCACCATATCGAAGCTATATCCTTAATTCACCATCACATCGAACAATTGCATCTGGCATGGCGAAAAGATCACTTCGATCAGGCAGCCATGCAGATTCTTTTTCTGAAGCTATGGCAAGCTATTATGGCTGGAATCACGCTTCAAGAGAAAAAAACAGATCGTCAACAACTTCTTCAAGGGATCGCTGAGCATATGGAGCAGCATTGTGAGGAGACTTTTCAGATCGAGGAGATTGCTCGTTACTCAGGAATGACGCCGACCCTTTTCTATCAGCAGTTTAAGGAGTACACCTCGCTCACTCCCTTGCAATTCATCAATCGGAAACGAATGGACAAGGCTTGTCAGCTTCTGGTGACGCAGGACGTGATGATTCCTGAGGTAGCTAGTGAAGTGGGCTATCGGGATGTGTACTATTTCAGTCGGATGTTTAAAAAGATCGTTGGCGTTCCCCCTTATCGCTTCAAGAAATCGTTACAAAAGAAAATCGCCGTACTCCATCCAGCAATCATCGGTGATCTGCTCGCATTGGGGATTTCGCCCCAACATCTGATCCCTGTTTGGGAAAAGCATCGGCAAAAAAGGCCGTACTCCCAGATGGAAGCAGCCACACTGGAATTTGACTTGTACCGTCTGCATCAGATGGAGCCAGATTTGATTGTCGGAACAGATCAGGTTGCACCCTGGCTTGAACAATTGGAAACCATTGCACCGACCTGGCTCATTCCCTTTAAAACAACGATTTGGCGAGATCATTTGCAGCAGGTAGCTACCATGCTGGGAATTACAGAGGTGGCGACCAGTTGGCTCTATTATTATGATCTGAAAGCAGCTGCGGCTCGCGAGCGTATTCGGAAAAAAATTGGGAATGAAAGCGTTATGGCAGTGAGGGCGTGGGATGGTGGAGCCCGTATATTTGGTGCGAAAAGGCGGAAAATTTCTGATATTTTATACGGTGACCTACAGGTAAGACCTCCAGTGGGAACAGGGCATTTTGCCTTTCTGGATATCGCGAGCCTGGATGAGCTTCAAGATTTTCAGGCTGATCATATTCTGCTTTTCGACGAAAGGAAAATTCGAACGGATGTACGCAAGCATTGTTTGAAAGGGAATGTACATCGAGCTGGGGTATATCCTTGGCTGCATTATTCCGCACTTGGCCATGAGCAGGCCATATCAGAGGCCCTCACGCATCTTGCAGAGTCACAGGAATGTACAAAAAAGGAATCAGGTTCTTCAATTTTCTTGCGTCCACAAGTTTGTGATAATGATTGAGAATGAGTATCACTATTGTTGGAGGGAACGAGATGGAGTCATCATTGTATCCGATTGCACAAGCGATCCGTGACCGCAGAACCATAAAGAAATTCAAGCCAGACCCGATTCCACTGGAATTGATTCGTGAGTTGCTGGATGTAGCTGTCTGGGCGCCTAACCACGGACTACGTGAGCCTTGGCGATTCGTGCTTTATATGGAAGAAGGGAAGCGGGTTGTCGTCGATGCCATTCTTCAAAACGCCATGAAAAAAAGAGATCCGGAATTGCTTCTACGCGTCCCGGCATATCTTTTGGTTATCGTAAATGAAGACTCGCGGCAAAGAGAACGGGAAGAGGACTATGCGGCAGCCTGCACGTTAATTCAAAACTTTCAGCTCGCGGCGTGGGAGCGCGGATTGGGCGTCGTTTGGAAAACAGAGCCGTTCACGTATCAAGCAGGATTTTTGCAAGCGGTAGGGGTACGTGTGGAGGAAAAACTCGTAGGAATGCTTCAGCTTGGCTTTCCAGAGGTCATCCCGGAAGCACGAGCGAGAACGGCTGCAAATGATAAGCTGACCGTGATTGATTCAAACGTTGCTCTGGAGGAAAAGAAGGGAAATGTCACTGTCACAGCCGATCACTAAAAATGCTTCGCTTCGAACCAGGCCGTGGATGGCGACGGTGCTGATTGTTGTAGGGATTTTCGCCATCCTTTTCGGGCTAGGTTCATCCATTATCACTGGAGTGGCGAATATCTCGTTTGCCACCGTTTGGAACTCGATTTTTCATTATGATTCCAGCAACGAGCACCACGTCATTATTCAAACGCTGCGAATGCCGCGTGCCTTGGCAGGAGCGCTGGTGGGAGCTGCTTTTGCCGTAGCGGGAGCCATCATGCAAGGGGTTACGAAAAATCCAATTGCGGATACGGGCTTGATGGGCATTAATGCAGGGGCTGGATTCGTACTTGTACTCGTTTTTGCTTTTGCGCCAGGACTCCCTTTTGAATCTATTATTCTCTTTTCTTTTATCGGAGCGGGTCTGGGGGTAGGGCTTGTTTATGGACTGGCCTATTTTTCCAAAAACGGTTTGACCCCCTTGCGGCTCGCGTTGGCGGGAGCAGTCGTTAGCTCGATCATCTCAGGTATCAGTCAGGCGATTTCCTTGTTGTTTCAGATCAACTACGATTTGGCTTTCTGGTCAGCAGGGGGGATCTCAACAGCGGAGTGGTTTCAAGTATCCGTCATGATGCCATGGATTGCGGGAGGAATCATTATGGCAATGATCCTTTCTCGCTCCATTACCATTTTGAGTCTGGGGGAAGAGATCGCAGCGGGACTCGGACAAAAGACCAGGCTGGTGAAGGGGTTGTCGGCTGTTGTCGTCATGGTGCTGGCGGGTGCTTCGGTCTCAACGGTTGGCGGTGTTGGGTTTGTCGGTCTCGTTGTCCCACACATCGTCCGTTTTCTGGTCGGGGTTGATTACCGCTGGATTATTCCTTGCTCGGCAGTCATGGGAGGAGTTCTGGTAGTTTTTGCAGACATCGGAGCCAAAATGATAGCGATGCCCTACGAGACACCGCTTGGCGCCATTATCGCCGTGATCGGTGTCCCTTTCTTCCTGTACCTTGCTCGTAAGGAAAGGAGGGAGTGGTAGTGGACATCGATCTATTTTCCCAAAAAAGAAAAAGCCGCAGTGTCCGACTGATTCTTCTTTTCGCAGTGCTTTTGCTTATCGGTTTTGTCCTGAGCTTGAACACGGGACCGTACAGTATTGGGCCCTTCGAGGTGTTGCAGACATTGCTGGGGGAGGGTTCGAAAAAGCAGAGTCTCGTGTTGTTTGAGCTGCGGCTTCCTCGGATGGTGATTGCGGTCATGATTGGAGCGGGGCTTGCTGTATCGGGAGCGATCCTGCAAGGAATCTCTCGCAATGGCCTGTCTGACCCTGGCATTCTTGGAATCAGTTCAGGTGCTGGACTGGCCGTATTGTTGTTCGTCTCCTTATATCCCGCGACGAACATGGCCCCGCCTTTTTTGATGCCGTTTCTCGCACTTATCGGTGCCACCGCCACAGCAGCCATAATCTATATGCTGGCATACAAGAAAGGGCACGGCATTTCTCCTACCCGTCTCTTGCTTACAGGGATTGCAGTAGGGGCGGGACTTAGCGCCATCAGCATTATTTTGACACTTCAGTTGAATCCGCGAAACCTCGAGTTTGTTGTCACTTGGCAAATGGGATCGTTGTGGGGTTCCAATTGGAAGTTCGTGCTGGCGCTGATGCCGTGGATGGTGATCCTGCTGCCGTACGTGTATCGGAAGGCAAATATATTGAACCTGCTCAGTATGAATGAACAAATTGCAGCAAGTCTGGGCGTATCTCTTCAACGGGAGCGACTGGCCTTGCTGGCAGGTGCGGTTGGATTGGCTGCGTCGAGTGTAGCGACAGGTGGAGGCATAGGGTTTATTGGTTTGCTCGGTCCGCATATCGCGCGCAGATTGGTCGGACCCCAGCATCAATACATGCTGCCGATTACGGCGCTCGTCGGTTCATTGCTCGTGTTGACCGGAGATACAATAGGGCGAAGCATTATGCCGGCTACAGAAGTACCGGCGGGTATTGTGATTTCCCTCATTGGGGGGCCTTATTTTCTGTATTTGTTGATCCGGATAAAAGGGTAAGACACGTTTGAAATCAGGAGATGAAGAAAAGGAGTTCAATCGATATGAAAAAGAAATTATCAGGCATTCTGTCCGTAATCTTAGCCACAGCGGTCGTGGCGGGGTGCGGAGCAGGACAGGCGACTACAGACACAAACGCTGCCAATAAAGCGCAAACGGTTGAGGCAGGAGCATCACAAACTGATACAAAAGGGTCTGGGGAGCCAGTATATCCTCGAACCATCAAGCATACGATGGGGGAAGTCACATTGGAGAAAAAGCCGGAGCGTGTCGCTTCTGTCGACATCATGGGAACAGATTACTTCCTCGTGCTAGATTTTGCTCCGATTGTATCGGAAGGCTTTGAGTCGACGAAAAGCAAGTCACCCATTTTTGCGAAGTATGCGGAAGGGAAAACGGTAAAGGATCTGGGTGGAAAAACGAATTTGGAGACTTTGCTGGAGATGGACCCAGAGGTTATTGTCATGACAAGCACCGGAAAAGGCTCCAGATTTGAGGAATTCAACAAAATGGCTCATTCCATTGTCATTGATTTCTCAGTGGATGCCCCCACTCGCCTCATGAGAATCGCTGAAGTAATTGGTAAAGAAGAAAAGGCGAAGCAAGTTTTGGCCGATTTTAATAAGCTGAAAAGCGAAGCAAAAGCAGCAGCAGACAAGCATAAAGGAGAAACGGTGCTATTCCTCGTTTCCAATGGTAAGGATTTTACGGTGATGCATCCCAAAAACTTCCCGATTTACTATGAGGAAGTAGGATTAACACCGATAGCAGGATTACCCGAGGATGGCAAGATTGGAGGACGTATCGGAATCGAGGCGTTGAGTGAGCTTGCTCCCGATCATATCTTTATTGCGGAGAACCGCCGTTCAGCAAAAGCAGAGGAGCCAGAAGGGTTGATTCATATCTGGAAGGATCATCCTGTCTGGAAAAACCTCAAAGCAGTGAAAAACAACCAGGTTTACACAATGGATACACTCGCAGGCGATACGTTTTTCCTGGGAGAAATCGCTGGATTGGAAGCCATTAAGAACAATCTCGGAAAATAGAAATTTACTACTGCTCATTCTGAGAACATTTCCATACAAGCGCCTTTTGCTCCAGTGCTTTTGCAAGTGGATCCTTTTTCACATGAATGGTTGGTTTATCGTGAACATATAAGAAGCACTCTACACGATTAGTAGAGTGCCTTTGTTCATTTCCGATTGCCTGATTCCGTATAGGCAGAGGAGATAGCTTGTGTTGCTTGTGCTGTCAATTGGATACGTGCCGGGTTTTTCACTTCCAAGGTCAAAACGGATATGATGACCGTTTGCATGGTGACGAGAAAATAGATTCAAAAAAAGATATTTTTCAAAAGTGGTGATTCCACGGAAAAATCGTTTCTCCTTCTCATTTACGAAAAATTAGAAAGTAGCTAGAAACGATATGTATTACACTGCCATTCACGCTCTCTTTCGTATGTCATCGAGTCGACTGTTGTCCCCTCGATTGCTTTTATTATACGGATAAAAGCGGAGGGCACGCAAAAGCGCGGATGATTCATTTGCGTCGATTTAAAGCCGGAATGGATCGTTTTTGCCAGTAGAAAACACTCGCTCTTTTTGTTAATCGCTGTGGCTCATCAGCAATCATGAATCTGTGAGAGGTCTCCTCTATTTTCTCATCAATTTCTAATCTTTCTCTTTCTATTCCTTCATCTGTCCTTTTTATGATAAAGGAGATCAAACAAAACCGGTCGAAAAAAGGAGCGAGATCATATGAAAAAAGTAGTCATGACCATGGTAGGTGCACTGATTGTAGGGAGCCTTGGCGTAACAGCCTTTGCACATAGCAACCAATCTTACAGCGTACAGCAAATGAATACTTCTACCGTGTACCTGCAAATCGACGATGATGTGAAACACAACTGGGCGAAGCTCGTACGCATCACGCCTGAAAAAGCACTGAAAAAAATTCGGGATGCACAGTCTGGTGCCATTACCGAATGGAAGCTGGATGAAGAGGGCGGTTTCCTTGTATACAAAGCAGAGATCAGAAACAAGCAGCAAGAGATTGACGTGTATGTCGACGCGATGACTGGCGATGTGTGGCAAACAGTTGACCACGATGACGACGATGATCATGACGACGACAACGGCGGTCAGTGGAAAAACCAACAAGTAAAAATCAGTGTAGAGCAAGCGAAAAAAATCGCGTTGGCTAAAGTGAACGGCAACATCAAATCCATTAAGCTGGATGAAGACGATAACCGCTATGTGTATGAGGTAGAAGTGAAAACGGCTAAAGGACAGGAAGTCGATTTGGAGATTTCCGCTACAACAGGTGCTGTACTGGATGTAGACTGGGACGATTAATCTAGGCAGCTCTCTTTCTCAACCGACCCTTTAATAAGCAGAGGGTCGGTTTTTTTGTGCCAGGGCTTCTAAAAATTCCATTGCTTCTTGAGCTGTAGGTATCTCTCGGACATTCTCTTCGGCAAACTTCTGAGCTTGCGGATAGTTCGTGGAAGCGATTTGTTTTGCAGCAGCCTTTACGTCATAGGGGGTAAAGCGATGCTCATAGCTGTCACCATCAAGAAGTAACCAATATGCCCCTGGTTTGTTGGCAAACGGCATGCCCACACTTCCAGCATTGAGGATACGCATATCGCCAAGGCGACGTTCAAATTGGATATGCGTATGACCGCAGATGACTATTCGTTGCAGCGTCCTCTCAAAGTAAGTGGCCATAACTGCATCAGGAGTGAGTGGGGTGAAAATAGCTTCATCATTGGTGGGAATGGCATGGCAGAAGAGTACGTCCTCATAATTCTCACGTGTTAACGTGTAGGTAAGAGGGAGCTGCGACAAAAAGTCACGATTAGAGCGGCTCAATTGCTCCGCAACCCATGACGTGATTTCCCGCACAGAATCGGACATTTCCAAGGCCTTGGCCTCACCGTCAAAAGTGAGGAGTACTTCACGATCGCCATTACCACGGATGAATTGCACAGGTGTATCCAATTGGAAGAGTATCTCAAGTGTTTGGACAGGCATTGGGCCTGATATGGTATCCCCTCCGATGATAATAAGATCAGGCTTCACAACTTCGAGTTCTGCCAATGTTGCATGTAGTGCAGGTGCATTCCCGTGAATGTCATACAAAGCTGCCACTCTCATTTTATTTCGCCTCCCATTCATTACGGATTGATCTTCAAAACCTTATTTCCAACGATCGAGTTTGAACCTATAATGTATCTTGGGCATATCCGCTAAGCTGTGGTATAATTTGGAAGCCAAATTACGATTAAGGAGTATGGATGATGGAAAAAAAACTAATCTTCGGTCATAAAAATCCAGACACAGATTCCATTTGTTCAGCACTTGTGTACGCTGACTTGAAAACAAAATTGGGCGCAAATGTAGAGCCTGTACGCCTCGGTGTAATCAGCAGCGAAACAGCATTTGTGTTGAATTACTTCCAAGTAAAAGAGCCGCGCCTCGTAGAAACAGTAGCGAATGAAGTAAATGAAGTCATCCTTGTAGACCACAATGAGCGCCAACAAAGCGCGAATGACATTGAACAAGTGCAAGTGGCAGAAGTGATCGACCATCACCGTATTGCAAACTTTGAGACGAGCAATCCTCTCTACTTCCGTGCCGAGCCGGTTGGTTGCACGACTACCATTTTGAAGAAAATGTACAAAGAAAACGGCGTAGACATTCCAAAAGAGATGGCGGGCTTGATGCTTTCTGCTATCATTTCGGATACGCTGCTGTTGAAATCTCCAACTTGCACGGAGCAAGATGTAGCAGCTGCTCATGAGCTGGCTAAAATCGCGGGTGTCGATCTGGAAGCATACGGTTTGGAAATGCTCAAAGCGGGGGCAGACCTGAGCGACAAAACAATCGCACAATTGCTCACATTGGATGCGAAAGAGTTCCAAATGGGCAATGCGAAAGTAGAAATTGCGCAAGTAAATGCAGTAGATGTAAATGATGTACTTGCACGCCAAGGCGAACTGGAAGCGGCTATCAATGCAAATATCGCTGAAAAAGGTTTGGACCTGTTCGTATTTGTCGTAACCGATATCTTGAACAACGACTCTGTTGCGATCGCACTCGGCAGCGCAACACAAGCAGTAGAAAAAGCGTACCAAGTAACATTGGTGGACAACAAAGCTGTTCTGAAGGGCGTTGTCTCCCGCAAGAAGCAAATCGTACCGGTATTGACCGATACATTCCAAGCTCTGTAAAAAAGAAAGGTGGCTGCCATGCACAGGATGCGGGCAGCCATTTTTTATGTTTACATTCCTTGGGTAGGGTCGGTATGCATATGGGACAAGGTTTGCTGGGCATAAGCATCTTCACTGTAATGCGTGATGGCATATTTATCTCTCGCTTTAAGACTGAGCAGCCCTGTTAATCCCCATCCAGCACCGACTATGGCTACAATGAAGCCGATGATATAGAGCATCGAAGTCCCCCCTTGTATGTCTTTCTCTATATTTTAGCAAATTATGGATAAAGAGTAACGCCAATTTTTTTATGAAAATGTGTTTGACATTGACGGTCCGTAAATGTGTACGATCAATTTGTCAGGAGGAATGAACATGGAATATACGGTGCAAAAGCTAGGACTCCTGGCGGGTGTCAGCACCCGGACGCTCCGATACTACGATGAAATTGATCTTCTCAAGCCGGCGAGAATCAATTCGTCAGGGTATCGCATTTACGGACAGCAAGAGGTTGATCGATTGCAGCAAATCCTTTTTTACCGCGAGCTGGGTGTGAGCTTGGAGGAAATCAAGGAGATCCTGAATTCACCAACCTTTGATGCTGACCGGGCACTGCGGGAGCACCGCGAGAAGCTCCTGGAAAGGCGAGCGCAATTGGATGCGTTAATCGCCAATGTCGATTTGACATTAGCACAAAGAGAGGGGACCAAAACGATGAGTGACAAACAAAAATTTGAAGGCTTCAAGCAAAAGTTGGTTGACGACAACGAGGCGCAATACGGAGAAGAAATTCGTGCAAAATATGGAAGTGACCTGGTTGACAAATCCAATCAAAAAATCAAAGGAATGACCGAGCAGGAGTACGCCGCACTTGAGCAGTTGAATGAAGAACTGCATGAGACGTTGGCACAGGCTTTTGCGACGGGAGATCCTGCTCATGAGCTTGCGCAAAAAGCAGCAGATCTTCACCGTCAATGGCTCAGCTTTTATTGGGACAGCTACAGCAAAGAAGCGCACGCAGGTGTTGCCCAGATGTACGTCGATGACCCGCGTTTTACCGCTTACTATGACAAGGAGCAGCCAGGTGTAGCCGCGTTTCTCCGCGATGCAGTGACCATTTATACCAGTAAGTAAAGAGGTTTCAAACAAAGAAGCTGCGAGCAAGGCAGCTTCTTTCTCGTTTTACGTTTCGTTATCCCCTTTTACTGCGGGAAAAGCTTTTGTCCCAATGGTGTTGGCAATCCATCCATGCTTCGTACGTTGTTTTCTTGTTGATAAGCAAGCAGTTCCTGCTCATCTTTAGCCAAGGTCCATTTTTGAAGGGTGTCACGGTCTTTTGAAAAGGTATAGAAGGGAATGGCCCAACCGCAAGAAGTCTTTACTTCTTGGATGTTCACGGTAATGATTTGACGAGCCCCGGGTAGAAGCGGGAAGTCTTTCACGAGCTCATCCCATCGAGGTGTATCTGGGAGAATAACCGTTCCTTTGCCGTAGAGGCGCATGATGAGAGGGGGGCCTTCAAATGCGCAGAACATGAGAGTAATCCTGCCATTTTCCTGTAGATGAGCACTGGTTTCGTTTCCGCTTCCAGTCAGGTCCAAATAGGCGACCTCTGTAGGCGATATAATGCGAAAGGAATCGTACCCTTTTGGTGAAAGATTCACGTGACCATCCGTGTCCATAGGAGCAGAGGCAACAAAGAACATCTGTTGCTTCTTGATAAACGCCTCATGCTCAGGTCGTAATTCAGAAAAAAGCTTACCCATTTTTGCACCCCTCCAGGTAATGGAATTATTTTTGCTGTCCTCATATTACGATAAAAATATGAAGATTTTGTGTGTTTATCCTCAATGCGTCCAAAATAGATGGTAAAGTGTAAATATTCATGCAATATATTGTTTTTGAAAAGGAGGAGCATTTACATGCAAGCATCACAGCCAATTTACTTAGGGGAACGCATCCATTTAATAGACGGTTTTGATATGGGCTGGGCAGAACGTACGGGGACATATGTGATCGCAGAAGAGGAGCTCACTTTGGTCGAAACAGGACCAAGCCCCTCTGTCCCGTATATCAAGGCCGGTCTTGCCAAGCTCGGTTATACGACAGAACAAGTAAAATACGTCATCGTCACACACATACACTTGGATCATGCAGGAGGAGCCGGACTTTTTCTAAAGGATTGCCCGAACGCAAAGGTCGTTGTCCACCCGAAAGGTGCACGTCATCTCGTTGATCCGAGCCGACTGATCGCAGGGGCGAGAGCAGTGTATCATGATGATTTTGATCGATTGTTCGATCCGATTGAGGCTGTTTCCGTGGAGCGGATTTTGATTCGCGGGGACGGGGATACACTAAAGATCGGAGAGAATTGCGTATTGGAGTTTATGGATTCGCCAGGGCATGCCAATCATCACTTCAGCATCTACGATCCCGTAAGCCGCGGGATGTTCACAGGTGATACGGCCGGTGTACTTTATCCACAGCTTAAAAAGGATGGCATACACCTCGTGCTGCCATCTACTTCCCCGAATCAGTTTGACCCGGATGCCATGTTAGCGTCTTTAGACCGTTTTGAAGCACGCAAGCTGAATCGCATTTACTTTGGTCATTTTGGGATGTCTGAGCAGGTAGACGATGTGTACCGCCAAATACGTGAGTGGCTCCCTGTGTTTGTGGCGGAAGGAGAGTCAGCGATTGATGCTGGACAAACCTATGAAGAACTGTCTCGTACGCTATTTGAACGAGTCTCGGATCATCTACAGTCACAAGGAATCAGTGGTGACCACGAAGTTTTGGAAATACTCAAGCTCGATTTACAGGTATGCTCCATGGGCATTCTAGATTATTTGCACAAACGAGGGTAATAGCCTGCCGCCAAAAGCATTCCAGTTGCCTGAACCTTTTGTTCAGGCGTTTTTCATTTTTAGCGGGCAAGAAAGTATTGGCTTGCGTGTTGGTCATTCTTTTTTCATCCAAGGAATGCTATGATGTAGGATGAATCATGGACTGTGACAATTTCAAACAGCAAATAGGTGCCTCGTCTTTTTAACAAAAAGATCGGGTGAAAAGGGAAGTCGGTGAAAATCCGACGCGGTCCCGCCACTGTAAATCGGCTCGTTCCTCAGCCGTAAGCCAGGAGACCTGCCTGTTTGTGTTTCGTGCCTGTTGCCTTCGCGGAAAGGATTGGCCTATTTCAGGAAGCAGATCATCCTGTCTGTTTGCACTGAGGTGCCGACCCTTTGATTTCCGATTGGAAGCAAGGGTCGCTTTTTTTATTGGAAGGTACAGTCAATCAGACATGCAGAAAGGAAGTTCTACATATGAAACGTTCATTGCGATTCATGATCCCATTACTAGTTGCGGCGAGTCTCGCAGGTTGTGCGGGTAACGATAACGGCCAGCCAGCACCAGGTGGACAAACAAGCGTACCGCAGACAGCACCGCAGGAGAGCGCGGCCGGGCAGCCTGCAAAACAAACAACGTATCCATTGACAGTTACGGATGCGACAGGAAAAGAAGTAACCTTTGCGAAAGCTCCTGAGCGAATCGTCTCAACATCACCTGCCGAGACAGAGATTTTGTTCGCATTAGGCTTGGAAGATCGGATCGTAGCTGTCTCAGACTATGACGATTATCCTGAAGCGGCGAAGGCAAAACCGAAAATTGGCGGTGTCGTCAAACCAAATGAAGAAGCCATTCTCGCTCAAACGCCGGATATGATCGTCGGTGGGATTTCGATGGAAAAGCCAGTTGCTGACAAGCTCAAATCTCTCGGAATGCCCGTCTATATTACTCATCCGACAAAGATGGATGACATCCTTAACAATGTTTTAACGATGGGAGTTATCACGAATACACAGGAACAAGCCGAAAAAGTCGTCGCGCAAATGAAGAAGGATATCGCGTACGTGCAAGAAGCCGTGAAAAATGTAAAACCGGAAGAGAAGAAAAAGGTATACCTGGAATTCTCCCCAGGCTGGACAGTCGGAAAAGGCGAATTCATGGACGAACTCATCACACTGGCTGGAGCGACAAACATTGCTTCCGACACCCAAGGCTGGAATCCGATCAGTGAAGAAAAGATTTTGCAAAACGACCCGGACGTCATTTTGTATGCGAGCGGAATTACCGATGAAAAGACTGGCGCCAAGCTGGAGGATTTGATCGCGAATCGCAATGGCTGGGATAAAATGAAGGCGATCCGTGAAAAACAAATCTTTGGCATGGACCAAAATACTTTGTCCCGTCCTGGTCCACGTATTACACAAGGCTTAATCGAAGTAGCCAAGGCGATTTACCCTGACTTGGTGAAATAAAATGAAGAGACGATTGTTCATATGGGGAGGAGTCAGCTGTCTCGTCCTTCTGGCATCAATAGTTATCAGTATCTCGATGGGGGCTGCACAACTCCCCATTTCGCAAGTATGGCTCATCCTGCTCCATCAGATCCCGGGCTTGTCTGAGTGGATCACCGTAACGTGGCCGGAATCATCTGAGCAAATTGTCATGAAGGTTCGTTTTCCACGGGTTGTATTGGCTGTCTTGATTGGCGCCTGCTTGTCGCTTGCGGGAGCGGGCTTTCAGGGAGTTTTGCGCAATCCGCTCGCAGATCCGTTTACGATGGGCGTGGCATCGGGTTCTGCAGTCGGAGCAGCCTTTTTGATCCTTTTTGGCTTGCAAATCAGCTTTTTAGGTGCATGGAGCACGCCTGTTGTCGCTTTTCTCACAGGACTGCTCAGTTTATGGATCGTACTCGGACTCGCGAACACGCAAGGAAAGCTGCAAACCGAGACCCTGATTTTGTCGGGTGTCGTGGTGCAGGCTTTTCTCGGCTCGCTCGTTTCCTTTATGGTGTCGTTATCCGACCAGACCGTGAATGAGATCGTGTTCTGGCTGATGGGCAGTCTGTCATTTCGGGGCTGGGCGTTTACATACGTCTTGATTCCGTACTTGGTTATAGGGGGAATGGTGCTGGTGAGCTACGCGCGTTCCTTGAACTTATTTGCGCTAGGCGAGCGGCAGGCTGCGCATCTCGGCGTCCATGTGGATCGAACGAAGCTAATGGTTCTGGTCGTCTCGACTCTCCTGACTGCTGCGGCGGTTTCTATCGCGGGAATTATCGGTTTCGTTGGCTTGGTGGTTCCGCATCTCGTCCGATTGCTGGTTGGTCCTGACCACCGTATTTTACTGCCGATGGCTGCGATCTGCGGTGGTATCTATGTGCTTTGGGCTGACACTCTCGCCAGAATGCTACTGAGTCCCACAGAAATCCCGCTCGGTGTCGTGACAGCATTTCTGGGAGCACCGTTTTTCGCTTATTTATTGAAGCAAAATAAACGCTTTAGGAAGAGGTAACGTAAGCAATGATCAATGTGCGCAGCTTGCAAAAATCGTATCAGGACACGCCTGTTTTGCACGGAATCGATTTTTGCGTGGACAAGGGAGAATTTTTTGGCATCATCGGACCAAATGGAAGCGGTAAATCCACCTTGCTGAAAATGATTTCAGGAGTCATCAAGGCAGATGCAGGAGACATTTTGCTTCAGGAGAAAAAGCTTTATTCGTATCCTCGCAAAGAGCTTGCCAAAATACTCGCTGTATTGGAGCAAGAGGGTCTCCCGCCAGTCGGCTTTCGTGTTCGAGAAGTGTTGGAGATGGGGCGCTTTCCTTACCAAAATTGGCTGGGCGAAGAAAAGCAGGATGTCGCATCGCTCATTGATGAAATCGTACAAATGCTTGGCCTTGAACATTTGGAAGAGCGCACACTGGATCAGTTGAGTGGTGGGGAAAAGCAGCGCGTAGCTTTGGGGAAGGCATTGATCCAACGACCTCAGGTGCTCTTGCTCGATGAACCCACGACTTACCTCGATATCGGGTACCAGATTCAACTTATGGACATCGTGCGAAAATGGCAAAAGACGACGCAGGTGACGGTCATTGCAGTGCTGCACGATCTGAATCTGGCCTCCTTATACTGCGATCGTATCTTGATGCTGCATAAAGGAAAGCAGATAAGCGTGGGTACACCAAAAGACATCTTGCAAAGTGACAGAATAGAGGCTGTATATGGAACCAGACCGATTGTCATGGAGCATCCTATTCATCATTTGCCGCAAATTATTTTGCAATCGCAGGTGTAAGGAGACGGAAGCATGATTGTACTGATTACAGGTGGAGCACGCAGCGGAAAAAGCACGTTTGCCGAAAAATACGCGGCTCATTTGGGCTCCTCGGGTGTTTACATCGCGACTGCACAAATCACTGATGAGGAAATGGAAGAGCGGATCTTGCACCATCGCGACCGCCGTTTGCAGTCCAACTTTTCTTGGCAAACGATTGAGGAGCCGTACGCATTGACAGAATGGCTTGCGAAGCTGGGAGCACAAAAGAACATACAAGAACAGCAGACCGTGATTTTGGTTGATTGCTTGATCCTTTGGCTGTCCAATTGGCTGTTGCATTTTGGAGAGGAGCAGCCGTTTGAGAAAGTGCTCCAGCAGGTGGATATGCTGGTAAACAAGCTAAAAGATTACCCGGGGACCGTTTTGCTGGTGACAAACGAAGTGGGCGACGGGCTTGTCCCGCAACATCCGTTAGGCCGTATGTTCCGAGACTTGGCGGGGTTAATGAATCAACGCGTGGCAGCTGTTGCCGATCAAGTTTTTCTTGTCACAGCAGGGATTCCGGTGGAGCTAAAAGGACAAGCTTTCCGATTTTAACTCGGTGAAAAGACGGTTTCGAGTCGTCTTTTCACCTTTTTTATGATATAATACAAGAAAAGCCATGGAAGGGATCAGGATACCATGCGTCCCCATAGGACGATCTGGAAACGTTTTGACCTCTCCTACATCTAGCTTCGTAGTAGTCGATCGTCACTGAAGACGACTAACCTACTACGAAAGCGAGGCCCTTTGTATGAGTAGCGACTTATGCTTGCGATGTTCCTCGGTAGTCGGTTGGTCGTCTGTGCCTAAACCGACAAAAATGCGAGGAAACCATGATGAGGAGAGCGCTGCAGTTATCTAAGCGTTACAGTATGATTTTGTTTGGAGCTTGTTTACTTGCTTTTGCGTATTATCACATTAACTTTCAGAACCATTTGTCTGAAGGCGGGTTTGTTGGCTTGGGGTTACTGGCGAAATACGCCTTTGACTTGTCGCCAGCGATGGTGATGCTTTTGCTGGATATTCCACTGTTTTTGGTTGCTTGGTTAGTAAGAGGCCGCCAATTCATTTGGGACACCATTTTTGCATCACTTGCTTTTACCGTATTTTACGATTTGTTTGAACGATTCTCACCCATTGTCATGGATATGAGCAGAATGATGCCGCTGGCGTCTGTCTTGGCCGGTGTATTGACCGGGCTGGGTACCGGATTGGTTCTGCGCTATGGAGCTGCGACAGGTGGAGACGATATTTTCTCCCTGTTGATCAGTAAGTACACGGGATTGTCCATTGGTACGGTCTTTCTTTTACTGGACGTCATTGTGCTTTGCATGTCGTTCTGGTTCGTACCGATGAAAGAGATGATGTATACCATTTTGGCCGTTGTCATTTCCAGCCAAGTCATCACCTGGACCGTCAATCATGGTGCAGGAATGGAGGTCATGGAAGAGGAGCACGGGCATGGAAGCGTCTCGATGACCCACCGGTAATGAGTAGATATTCAGTTGAAAAACATGCCTATACAAAAGCAAGCAAAAGGGCCAAGTCGGTTTTCATGTCGACTTGGCCTTTTGAACGTTATGACGGTTTTTGTACATAATATCCTGGTTTCCTAGTGGATACTAACCAACACAGATACTATCGATGGAAAGGACCTGCCATGAGCGATCCGTTTTTTAGCAACTACAAAGCATTCGTCGTCATACCAGCGGATGAGAAGCAAATGGGACCGGAGCCTTTTAACCCGAAGGATTACGCCAGCCATTTCATCCTGACGTTTTCGTTGTACGATGCGGTTATTTCCTCTTGGAGGGAAGCGACAAAGTATAAAGTGCAGGCAAGAAAAGGTCTGTCAAATGTGATCGACGGTTTCAATGCCAAACGCCGTGGTACAGCCCGTCTGCATTTGTTGGAAATGGAAGAAGACCAGGCATATTTCGTCCTGGCCTTGTCGTTGAAAGTCCAAAAAGACAATGAGAAAGCAGTCATGGAGACGATCAGCAATTTGCTGGACAAAGATTTCGCTACCGACTTGTTGATCGGAGAGACTTGGTATCAGATCATTGGTGCCAAAGGGAAATTCGAGCGGAAGCTGTTCTCCTACAGTGTCCAGCCGTACGATTATCGACCGAAGTAATCTGCCAGAGCTTCCGTAATCGCCTGCGCAGCTTTGTCCTGATAGGACGATGTACGGACGATGCCTTCATCCTTTGGATTCGATAAGAAGCCAAGCTCAATTAAGACGGACGGATCATTGTTTTCTCGCAGGACGTGATAATTGCCGAATGAAATGCCGTTGCTTCGTAAACCAATGCCACCTGCCAAGCGAGACTCAATCGCTCGAGCTAATGGCTCATCTTTGTCTTGCGAATAATAAAACGTGAGCGTACCGCTATTCGGCTTCACAGAAGAATTGTAATGGATGCTAATGAAGGCATCTGCTCCCCTTGATTCACTAAAAGCGACACGCTGCGCTAGCGAAGGCTTTTGTGTGTCACTTGTCCTCGTCATGAAGACTTGCGCTCCCCGTTGTCGCAGTTTGCTAGCCAGCAGCATGGATGTTTTGTAATTCAACGTTTTTTCCATGCTATTCCACTTCGTTCCCTGTGTCCCGACATCGGAACCACCATGTCCCGGGTCGATGACGATGACTTTCCCTTTTAAGCCTGGCGATTTGGTGCTTTTGGACACCGGAGCGTTGGCCTTGGCATCGCCAATATATGTCGCAGACACCCAGCCTGTCTGTCCATTGGAAGTTCTCGCTTGGAGCCAGTCTCCTTGCTTTTTCAAAATATCTACACGGGTTCCTCTGGGCAGCGAAAGGACAATCTCATGGCTCGTGCTTGGCCCTTTCCGCATTCGAAGCGAGTCAGCCAAAACCGTGCCCTGCTTGCCTTTGACAGTGGCTGTTGTGGCTGGTGAAGAAGCTGAACCCGCACTTGTAACCGCTCCTTTTTGCAAGTAATACCCCGCGACCCAGCCTACCTTTTGATTGTATTTAATTTTTGCCCAACCGTATGCTTCATCCGTAATTGTCACGACGGCTCCTTGCGGCAAGGTGGCGACAATGGAAGCATTGAGGGCAGGTTCACTGCGAACGTTCAGTGAGGTTGCGACCACCTTTGCCGGGATGACACTTGCTGCTTGCGTCGGCTCCATAATAAACGGCCATGACAGACTAAGCCATAGTCCACATATGAGAGACGCTTTTTTACATGTTGTTTTCATCATTTCTACCTCTGACTTGGATTAGCTACTATCTCACCTGAACTATGATAAGGGAAATGCAGGAAATCGAATAGGGTATGATTTCCTGATTTTTTGGGACAATCAAAGTGAAGGTTCGGTATATCTTGCCAAGGCGTTCATTGCCGACTCTGTCATTCGCTGTTTGAGGTGATCGTTTTCTACTACTTTTACCCGCAGGCCGAGAAAACGAATACGCGATAAAATAAACTCCTGCTCGTCGGATAGAAAGTGCAGGGTGATCGTATACACCTGTGATTCCGGGTCAAAAGCGACCTCTTTGTCAAAGCAGGAGAAGGCGTACAAAATGCGCTGGAGCTCAGCGTTGTAACGACGGATGATCACGATTTTTGCCATCTGCTTGCGCTGTTGGATCTGTTCCGAAATAGTCGGCAAAAAACTGTCGTACCATACATCTTCTATGTAAAGCTCATCGACGGAGCGAATGAGATGCAGGGGAGTCGTGATCAGGCGATTGGAAGACATGTTCAACCAGATCAAGTACCAGGCCTTCTTGGCAAGTGAATATTCCAGCTTGTAGGGAACTCCTCGTTGATTGCGAAAAACCGGGCCTTTGTTCGTGGCTGCGGTTATTTTTATGTGATTCTTGCCGAGAATGATTCGTCGCAGTCTTCGCACGAGTGGGCTCCAGAGCTGTTTGGCCTGAGTTTGCGCTTTTTCCACGAATCGTTCTTGTTCGGACGATTCACTTTCTGGCAAGTGTGTCAAACGACGAAGCTTATCGAGTGTAGTGGGCTCGAAAATTTCTGCTGCAGACGGATTCGCCAGCATCAAGGCGAGCCACGCTTTCTCATGTGAAGTTACCGGATAAACACCTGCTTCATCTAGCCGTGTCATTAGTTGGTAATTATGTATCTTATCAAACAGATTCATAGTAAGCGAGCAGCTCCTCCCATTCTTTTTGGAATTGCTTGCGAAGAAACAGCGGTTCAAGAACTTCGACGCTTGAACCGAAGCTGCGAATCCACGGTGTAATTTCCATCGTGCTGTTCACGTTTATCTCGTACACAAAGCTCTCCCGTGATTCTTCTGTCACAATCCCCCATTGTCCCTGTGCCTCCACTCGCTCTTGGATAAAGGAATGAGGCGTGTCGCGAGGCTGAAAAAAGCGAAGGCGTACCGTTACGAGTTTTCCGGTATCAATCAGCCAACTGTGGGCAATGCGCTCATCCGCACTTGCTTGCAAGGAAAAGAAGATTTCCGGCGTAACGGATTTGCCTGTTACGAGCTTGGTCATACCTTCCACTCGGTATTTGCGCAGCGGACCATTGCCGCATCCTTGTGCCAGCAAGTACCATCTGCCGTATTGATGATCATAAATAACCCGGAGTGGAATCACTTTTTGATGTCGCCCCGTTGTATCCCGTTGGAAAGTCGGATTCGTATTTTGGGAATCGTAAAACTTCCGGCGTTTGGGCGTGTAGTAGTGAAATTCCACAATCTTTCGCTGACGAATGGCTTCCGTGAGTAGCAAAGCTTGATATTCATCGAGAATGCGCGAGACGAAATGATATTTGTATAAAAACGCAGATGCATCGGTTAGCTTCAAGCGATGTTTGAGATAACGCTTCACTTTTTCTTGCAAAAGATAACCAGGGACGGCCGGTAGCTGGGTATTGGCCATGAAGTCGATGAAATCATACAGATCCAACAACTCGTCGTCCGTCAGCGAGTCCAGTAGCTCACCGTCGAATTGATAGATGTACGGCCTGACCTCACTCATATTTTTTATTACGCCAATTTCTTCGAGGTATTTCATGTCCTGACGAATCGTTTTTTCATCGGGCTCTGAATCCACAAACGTATCCAGCAAGTCTTTAATGGAAAAAGGCTGTTGTTTGAGTTGTTCCAAGATGTGAGACAGTCGCTCTACTTCCGAATCCTTCAATGATTTCGCATGGTACAAAAACATCAAGAAATTGTCCGTCACCTCAAAATAGTTGTAACGAAGCTGCGTGTAATACTCTTTTTTTTCCTCATCGCCGACATGCTGATAAAAGGTCGATTGGATGTCCTTCAGCTTTTTTATCGTTTTATCAAGCGTATGGACGGAGATCCCCAGCCGCTCGGCTAGCTGCTGCCGATTGTAGGCACCAGCGGTCAAAAACAGGAGACGGAGCAATTGCAGCTCTTTGTCAAAGCTTTCGCGTGCCATTACATTCATCCTTATTCATTCGTCATTTATTTCCAAATTAGTCCTCATATTACGAAGAGGCTGAAGAGAAGTCAATGAGAAAAAGAGGTTCGTAATACTTTTACCATGTTCAAATCAGATGCGCGGATGGAAAATAAGGGTATGAAAAACAGCACAGGCTGTGGGAGACAGGAGAAATGGATGATGAAAACAATTTTTCATGGAAACAACCATCGTGAAGTGAAGCTGGAGCATGGAGATGTGCACGTTTTTGCGAATGACGAAGTCTTTGCGAGCTTTGGTGAACGCGTATATCAAATGGCTGACAATAATTTGCGTATTCCGCGAAATGTGTATTTTTCGTATACCCCCGATGCGCATGTGGGCGTTGGGACTTGTATTGGGACGACAGCGGTTTGGAATCTTGCTGATGGATTTGTCTCACCTTCCATTGTTGGCTCAGACATCGGATGTGGAATGCGTGTGCATCTGACTCCGTTGCATCGAGACGACCTCAAAGACAAGAGCCTAAAACGTGCATTGATCGAAGCGATCGAAGCGTACGTTCCGACAAACGAACGAGGAAATACGCATTTTACGGATATTCGTTTGGAGGAAGTGGTGAAGCATGGCTTAAAAGGACTGCCGAACAACTACATTCCGGAAACAGAAGAAGCGCCTGACACCTTGCGTCGCTCTTTCTCGCATGTGGAAAAGTACACATTTGAATTCGACCATTCCTTCCTCGAGCAAATACCGCAAAAATCTTGGAGTCGTGCGTGGGGCCAGTTGGGAACATTGGGAGGCGGTAACCACTTTATTGAAATCCAGCATATCGACATCGCGGAGGAGAACAGGGAGATTGCGAAAGCGTGGGGACTGTTCGACGGTCAGGTTGTCATCATGATTCATTCCGGTTCTCGTGCGTGGGGCGCTATGCTAGGACGGGATTATACGAAAAGCTTCAAGGAAGCCATGTACAAATGGGGGATTCATAATCCCGAGCCGAGCTTGGTATATGCTCCGATACAAAGTGAGGAAGGGCAACAGTATTTGAATTTGATGTACTCCGCGCTGAACTTTGCGGTAACGAATCGGCATATGATTGGATTTTCAGTAGAGCAGGCGTTTCGGGATATTTTTGGTAGTGAGATGCGTACACCAGTCCTGTATGATCTGATGCATAATTACGCCTTGAAAGAATTCCATCGCAACACGCCGATGCTCGTCCACCGCAAAGGAGCGACGAAGGCGCTGCCAGCAGGCCATTTCCAAAATCAGAAAGCTTACCGTGAAACGGGACATCCAGCATTGATTCCAGGTTCTATGGGAACATCGTCCTATATCATGGTTGGATCGGAGGCCGGGGCCAAAAACTTTTATTCGATCTGTCATGGTGCTGGGCGTGTTCGTTCCCGCAAAGCAACCAAGGAGCTCGTGACTATTGATCAATTCGAGCAGGCAATGCGCGTGGGGCAGGAAGATGAGATCATGGTGAATCACCGTTCGCTCGCTTCCATCCTTGATGAATGCCCACAAGCCTATAAAGATGTGGATCAAATTATCGATTCAGTTGTAGGAGCAAATCTTGCCTCTGTCGTAGCAAAATGTAACCCTCTTATTGCCATAAAAGGAGTATAATGAAGAGTGGCTTCCTGAAAATTTTGGGGAGCCACCTTTTGCGATTTAACTTACACTAAATTACAGAAGTCAAATTGTGAACAAAATGCGTGAGAAGTTTCAAAAAATAGGTTCGAATGTAACATAAATTGCTTCGCTTCCTCAACCGATACCAAAAGAGAGACAAAATAGGGGAGATAGGGGAACAGATATGCCTACATACTATTACTTCACCTGCCTAAAATGCCGAACCCGGGGGGGAGTTTTCGGCGAACAGGCCTGGGGCTGGGGAAATTTTGACATGATCGAGTCCTTCAAATACCTGGCTCACCACATCCGTACATGCGGAGAAGATTCGATTCGCGTGATTTCTGAGGATGTAGATGATTATGTAGATCAGCTGCACGGAGAGTACAACACCTTCCTTGAGCAAACGAAGCATATATTTCCGCATTCCAAGGATTGGGAGTTCCTTGATCGATGGAAAACACTAAAAGTAGAAGAAATGAAGTTAAAATGGGTCGAGGAAAACCGGATCATGCATCCGGATGATCGGATGAAAATATGCGGAGTGCTTGATTCCGTGGACATCTTGAAAGAAGGGGCGGGAAGAGTCTCCTTCAGTGCTAGCGTGACGGATGATGATGGAAAAGTGTGGAAAATCGTAGCGGACATGGGTGAATTACCCATCTTAAAACACGCGTATATCATCATTGGCGTCATGCAGGAGCATTCTATATTAGGAGAAGTCATCGAGGTGTACAAGATGATTCCACGAGTTGCTGTTCAAGAGGAAAGGGGTAACGATCATGATTCTGGAGACAATCGGGCAATTACTAATTAAAGTGCGCGAGGAAAATCCACTCGTTCATAACATAACGAATGTAGTTGTCACGAATTTTACAGCGAACGGCTTGTTAGCTCTTGGTGCATCACCTGTCATGGCGTATGCCAAACAAGAGGTGGCAGACATGGCAAAGATCGCTGGAGCTCTTGTATTGAATATAGGGACATTGAATGAGCATGAGATCGAAGCGATGTTGATCGCAGGAAAATCCGCGAACCAGCATGGCGTGCCTGTTTTGTTTGATCCGGTGGGAGCGGGAGCAACATCGTATCGAACCGAGACAAGTCAACGTCTTGCGCAGGAACTCGACCTTGCCTTCATTAGAGGAAATGCTGCCGAGATCGCCAATGTCATCGGGGAGCGTTGGGAGATTAAAGGTGTAGATGCGAAGGAAGCAGGCGGAGATGTCGAGGACCTAGCGAGAGCAGCAGCGAAAAAGCTAAGGACAATCGTTGCGATTACGGGCAAGGTCGACGTGATTTCGGACGGAGAAACGACTTACTCGATTCATAATGGTCACCCAATCTTAACGAAGGTGACCGGAACAGGCTGTTTGTTAACGTCTGTTATGGGAGCGTTTGCAGCGATTGCAGATGACAAGCTGATCGCAGGAGCTGCGGCATTGGTATGCTACGGTGTTGCTGCTCAGCTGGCAGCAGAGAATGCAGCGGGAGTAGGTCCAGGCAGTTTCCAAATCGAATTTTTGAATGCCTTGCATAACGTAACCGCAGACGATGTTCGCCGTTTCGGATACATCGAAAAAAAGGAATAAAAATTCCCCTTTAAAAAAGGGGAGAAAATGGCCGTAGAACGATTAAGCTAGATATGTTAGACAGTAGCTGTAATTTCGTAATGAATAAGACAGCAGCTTCTTCTGGTGCTCTGAGAGTGATAGGAATATAAATTCTACATGATCATCATCGGATGGACGGACATAAAAACGGGAAATACCATGACAAATAATTTCTCTCTTTAACGTCAGCGCCACACTGGCGTCTGTTCGTATGTGCAATTCCACGCTCGTACCCTCCTTGGACATTCAATAGAGTACCAAAAAAATACAAGGAAAAACAAGGGAATTATGTCTGATTCATGTCCAAGTTGTTACCGTTTTTTGGATGAAAACTGACAAGGAGAACGATTCAGAAAAAGCTAGCGGGGATTGCTTGGAAAGCACCCTGTTCGAGAGAAAAAATTCGAGATAAGTCCGGCCATTCTCCCTTTTTCCGTTGAGTTGTTTACTTTATTTCGAAGGCAGCGTACGAGCTCCTGATCGCAGTGACAAGAAAAATAGCCGTGCTTTTGATAGCAATAATCATGCCTCTTGCAGCATCTGTCGACACCATCAATTGGCGCCCCCGGCCCGGAGCATCCAGGTCCACACCAGTTTCCGTACAAACAGGGGAAGCCAACTGCACGGCGTTTTCTTTTTGACACCTGACATCACTCCGTCTTGTAAGGGAATACTACTTGTATCATATTGAAGAGGAAGTGAGGTTGCTTTAGGCAATCTCCCTTTTTTCGGCCGAACGAGGGAAAAACTTTCAGAATATCACTTGAAATCATGCTATGAATATGATAGATTAATTCTTGCCGAAGCGAACGCTTGCAGGCTCGATGGATGGATGTCCGAGCGGCCGAAGGAGCACGATTGGAAATCGTGTAGGCGGTGTCGAACCGTCTCGTGGGTTCAAATCCCACTCCATCCGCCATCATACTTGGCCCGTTGGTGAAGCGGTTTAACACAGCAGCCTTTCACGCTGTCATACAGGGGTTCGAATCCCCTACGGGTCACCTACACCCCCGTATAGTAATCCGGGGCCCCCGCAAAGTATTCGAAAATATGCTTCATTGCATGGACGTCACTTTGTGGGGACAATCTGGAGGCTTAGCTCAGCTGGGAGAGCATCTGCCTTACAAGCAGAGGGTCGGCGGTTCGATCCCGTCAGCCTCCACCATTTTTATATGCGGTCGTGGCGGAATTGGCAGACGCGCTAGATTCAGGTTCTAGTGGTGGCAACACCGTGGAGGTTCAAGTCCTCTCGACCGCACCAAGCAAACCCTATATATGGCGGTCGTGGCGAAGGGGTTAACGCACCGGATTGTGGCTCCGGCACTCGTGGGTTCAAGTCCCATCGATCGCCCCATATATGTTTAAAATGAAATAGCCCAGCGGTGGCTCCTGTAAAGGAACTGTCGCTGGGCTTTCTTTGTATTTGTTTAGGAGTGATCGATGGGTTGATAAAAGTGAAGGCGATTGCCAAAAGGATCGGTCACGCTCACTTCACGCGTTTCCCACGGCGTCTCCTCTAAATCAGGACAAGCATACTTGTATCCTTGACGAAGCAGGGACTGATGAAAAAGCTCAATGTTCTCTACCTCTACGCGAATCGCTGAGCCAGGGCAAGCATCCCCGTGATGCTCAGACAGGTGAAGTGTGCACGATGGAGAGGATATTTGCATGTACAAAGGAAAATGATCCTCGTAACGATGCTCCCAATCAATCTGAAAACCTAGAAATTCCACATAAAATTCTTTTGCCTTCTCAACATCAAACATTCGAAAAATCGGCGTTATCATCTGATTCATTTGCCCAGAAACCTCCTGATTGTATTAAGGGAGGCGAGGTGCGCCCCTTCGTGATAAATCGTTCGGACAAGCACTTGTGCAATCGTATGCATGCCGGATTCCGTTGCGGGAAACTCTTCTTCTAAACGATCCTTGTAAGTGGCTTGTATCTTCTGAGGTTGTTCTTGTAGTAAGGTGATGAGCACTTCGAGATTCGGTGGCGGTGTATCCCAGTCAGCAGGCTTTGTCCCGAAGTTAAACCATTCGTTGAAGCCAGGGGGGATTGGGATCGTTTCTTTTGTAAGGTGAGCGATCCATAAATACTGATCGAGATAGATGTGCCCCAGATTCCACAAGATATTGTTGGAAAAACCTTCTGGAATGATGTTCGCATCTTCATCCGTCAAGCCATTGATTGCTTTTAACGTATCCTGTCGATAATCCTCTAGCTGCTGGAATAACACCTTATGCCGTTTTTCCATGCTTTTCCCCCTTTAGTGGAAGTCTTCGCAAATAAATTCGAGGGGGTTAATCTACCTTCCTTCTATTGGAAGGGGTGTAGCACCAAAAAAGCGTGCAGAACAACTCGTCTGCACGCTTCTTAGATACTGGGTATAGGAAACGGAGCTATATTCTTTCCTGCTCGAGGGTGTGAGAAGGAGAGAATAGTTTCCGCCAGTTTACTTGCGGTACACAAATGGCAGCGAGGATCATGAATACGCCACCCCATTGAGGGAAAGAGACAGTTTCATGAAGCACAAAGCTCGACAGGAGTACGACTGTGGGCAGCTCGACTGCACTTAAAATGGTAGCCAGTCCATTGCCGATCCGAGGCACACCGACAGCCAAACAAAAGATCGGGATGACCGAACCGAAGATCGCAACCAAAAGACCGAGCGGCAGCAAACCTTGCAGAAGCTGACCATTTACCAAGAAGGTCGGTGGATAAACAATCGAGAGCATCAGGGCTGCCATACTAATCGAGATCGCGCTTCGCAAGTATGGATCCATTCCAGGGAGAATTCGCCCACTGAAGAAAATGACCAGGGCAAAGGTCGCGCCAGACATCAAACCGAAGATCAATCCGACCATGTCTACGCTTTGAATGCCGGTTTCACCAAGTCCACTTGCAAGAACGGTCCCTGCTCCAAGCATAACCAGAGAAACCCATTTTTCAGCGCTCGGCCATTTGCGATCCACAATCGCCTCCAGCAAGACGCCGATCCAGGTAAACTGAAAGAGAAGAACAATTGCGAGCGAAGCAGAGACCCGACTAACAGCCTGGTGGTAAAAAAGACTGGTTGACGCCATCATGAGGCTGGCTGGTGCCAAAAGCAACAAATACTTGAACGAAAACCGTTGCTTGGAGAAAAAGATGGCCATGACCGTCATGATCAAGCCGCCAAAAATCAATTGGCTTCCGCTCATTTCAAATGGCGTAAAGCCGAGTTGAAAAGCATGCTTCATGAAGATCGAGAGAACACCGTAGCTGCACGCGCCGAGTAAAACTAAAAAGATAGATCGCCAGTATGTCATAAGTAAAAGTTCCTTTCGTATGACTAAACTCGGAAGAATAATGACTATTGTACTACAGGTCTAAAAGTGGTACAATAAAATTTTTGTCCATGCTTTAATATGCTGCTGAGGTGATTAGCTAGCTACATGCATTGGTAATATGGTAACGGATGAAAGTGTAGGGGACACCTTATTTTACGTGAGAATACATAGCTGTTTTTTCGTATTTCCGTTACACTATTTCATAGAGAAGAAGTTTAAAAGTCGTCTATAGAAAAAGAGAAGGCGAAACACATGGAGGAGCAGGATGAGACAGGGGATTATTTATGCAATTGTGGCGTATTTGGCTTGGGGGTTACTCCCGCTCTATTGGAAGCTGTTTCAGGCAATGGGAGCATGGGAGATACTCGCGCATCGAATCGTTTGGTCGATTATTTTTGTCGCAATCATTATCCAGGTAACGAAACGTTGGCGCAGTATGTGGAAAGCAGTTACTGGTTTTAAAATGTTCGGAGCATTAGCAATGTGTTCACTGCTAATCAGTGCAAACTGGCTCATTTTTATCTGGGCAGTGAATAACGATCAAGTCATGCAAACGAGTCTTGGTTACTACATGAATCCTCTCATCACCGTGCTGCTCGGAGTCCTTTTCTTAAAAGAAAAAATGCATGCTGGGCAATGGCTCGCGCTTATACTCGCGGCTTTTGGAGTCATGTTTATCACCTTTCAGTACGGTGAGATTCCATGGGTTTCTCTATCACTTGCCCTGACCTTTGCTTTTTATAGCCTGGCGAAAAAGATCGTCCGAATGGAAGCGATGATCGGACTGGCGTGGGAGACGCTGTTTGTGGCCCCTATTGCTTTCGGATATCTGTTGATGCTACAGGTCAATGGGACGGAGACGATGTCATCCTTAACGTGGTGGCAGCTTGTATTGCTGACGCTGGCGGGGGTGGCCACTGCCATGCCGCTCTACTGGTTTGCCCAAGCAACGACGAGACTCCCACTTTCCGTTGTGGGCTTCATTCAATACTTGGCGCCTACGATATCGCTCTTATCAGCTGTTTTCTTGTTTGGAGAGCCTTTCACCCAAACACATCTCATCAGCTTTGGATTCATCTGGTCTGCGCTCATCGTATTTACGGTGTCTTCTGTACGCATGAAACGAAGAGCTGCCCCAATCAATCCCGAGGTCGCTATCAAAAAACAAGCGTAAACATAAGAAAACTCCTGATCCTCCGAGAAAGACTCGGATATGGTCAGGAGTTTTTGCTTACAAGGACGTAATTAGCAAATCGCTTCGCCGTGCTTTTTCATGCGGTATGCGCCGTGATTAGTAGGGCCCACATATTTATTGAGGGCAAACGAGTGGCGAATCGCTTCGGTAATAAATTCTTTGGCAACAGCTACTGCGTTGTGTACAGAGCTTCCTTTTGCCAATTCAGCACAGATTGCAGCTGAGAATGTGCAGCCGGCACCGTGAGTAAAGCTGGTCTCAAAGCGTTCTGATTCCAATACCTCGATCGTTTTCCCGTCATAGAAGACATCTACGGCATTGCCGCTTTGAAGCTTGCTGCCACCTTTTACAACGACATAAGAGGTGCCGAAGTCATGGATGCGCTTCGCTGCTTCCTTCATGTCATCAACACTTTTCAGTGCGCCCATTTGGCTAAGAATACCAGCTTCGAACAGGTTAGGAGTCGCAACTGTCGCATGTGGGAGCAATACTTCGCGCAGGCTGACTGCAATTTCTGGATGGAGTGCTTCGTCTGCACCCTTACAGATCATGACTGGGTCAACGACAACATTTTTCAAATCGTATTGTTTTATTTTACGGGTAGCGAGGTCGACCAGTTCTGTGGTTCCAAGCATCCCTGTTTTTACAGCATCTACGCCAATTCCTGCGAGTACAGTTTCGATTTGTTTTTCCAGGATCGAAACATCGATCGGAAACACTTCGTGAAACCATTCGTTATGTGGATCTTGGGCTACGATAACGGTGAGGGCGGTCATCCCGAAAACACCAAGCTCCTGAAACGTTTTGAGGTCTGCTTGCTGACCAGCTCCGCCGCTGGTGTCGGAACCTGCAATGGTGAGTGCTTTCTTCATGGTCATTGTGATTATCTCCCTTTGTATACCGCTGCACAATCGAAGCGGATCTATACTGTCATGCGCTGTAATGCCTCTCTCTATATTAAAGAGGAAGAAATCGGTGCTGTCAATAATATCCCCAAAATATAAAAACCGCCTCCCTTAACGGGCAAGCGGTTTATGTATGTGTGCATTTATGCTTGAGAAGCAGCGTGGTGAAAAGAGAAGCTGATGGTAGTGGACATAGACTTGGAACGCTTGGTTGCAAGCTGCTTGGCTTGCTTTGCTGCCTCAAACATACTAGGTGCCTTGATGATTTCAACCCATCTGCGTGTTGCTGTTTCAAATAAAAAGCGATAGATAGTCATCTTCTTCGCCCCTCCATGGTTTGTTGACATCTACATTGTAATACGCAGCGGGCTGCAAAAGGTTACATAGCTGTTACATATTTTTGAAGATAATATGGTTACTTTGTAAAACGTAAATTGTTTCCGAAAGAAGCGTTACGTTTTGCGAAATGTTACGTCTATAGTATGTGATGTTTACGAAAGCTTCCATTTTGAAAGAACAAATGAGGTGCGACAAAAGATGGTCAATTCAACAGGAGAGCTGACGGTGACAGGGGTCAATCACAGCTACGGAACGGGAAAAATCAAAGTGCCCGTGCTGTATGATATCAACCTTCATATCAACAAGGGAGAATTCGTCGCTCTGTGCGGCTCGTCGGGTTCTGGCAAGTCTACGCTCTTGAATTTGCTTGCAGGTTTGACCAAGCCAGAGGAAGGGAGTGTCATGGTAAGCGGAGCAGAGATTTCCAGCTACAGCGAAAACGAACTATGCATGTTTCGCCGGAAAAACATGGGCTTTATCTTCCAGTCATACAATCTGCTCCCAAATCTGACAGCGTTGGAAAACGTAGAGCTTCCCTTGATTTTTGCAGGCGAAAGCAAGAAAAAACGTAGGGCTAAAGCAACAGAAATCCTACACCGCGTAGGGCTGGAAGGTCGTATCGACCACAGACCCAATGAGCTTAGTGGTGGACAGCAGCAGCGTGTCAGTATCGCGAGAGCGCTCGTCAATCAGCCTGGCATCATCTTAGCGGATGAGCCGACGGGGAACCTGGACTCGAAGACAGAACAAGAGATTCTCCTATTAATGAGAGAAATGAACAAGGAAAATGGGACTACGTTCATCATCGTTACCCATGAGCAGGAAGTAGCGGAACAGTCCGACCGCGTCATTTATCTCCAGGACGGACGGGTTGTACAAAAAAGGACAAGACCAGCGTAGGCGAGGGTATGAGGTGAACAAACAGTGAAGGTAATGGATTCTTTTCGCATCGTCTGGAGGAACCTGTGGCGAATGAAGCTGCGGACAGCCCTCACGTCGGTTGGTGTCATGATCGGGACGGCTGCAATCGTCGCGATGATGGCACTGAGTTTAGGACTTAAAGAAAGTGCAGTAAAAAGCTTGGAGAACTTCGGGAACTTGACAGAGATGGACGTCGAGCCATTGCGTTGGTACGAGGAAAATGGCGAATGGATTGATGTTCCAGAGGATAAAGTCAAGAAGCTGAATATGCAAGCGGTACAAGAATTAAAAAAGATTCCTGGCATTCAGGCAGTTATGCCGATAAAAGAATTACGAGAGCAAGCGAAGCTTAAGGTAGGTAGACGAGAAGGTTACGTACAGCTTATTGGGGTGGATGTGAATGAGTCGGCTGCCTATCGCAAAAATGACATTGAAAAAGGAAACTATCTGACAGGGGCGCCACAAGAGATAGTCGTTGCTTTCGATGTATCCAGAGAATTGCGCGATGTAGAAAAGGAAAAGCGCGAGGAACGGCGAAGAAAAGCCGGAGCTGGACGGCATGAAATGTCTCAGATGCCACCTCCTGATATAGGGGGCGGAGAAGCACTGGCCTTTAATCTCGTAGACAGAGCAGGGACTCTCATCTTGTCACGCGAATATCGCATCGACGATGAGCCTAAATACGAGAAAAAAGAACTGCGTGTGAAGGTTGTTGGTCAATTAAAGAAATCTGAAGAACGTAACTCGTCAGCCGCGGTTTATGTACCGATTAACGTTGTGAAAGAGCTGAACGAGTGGGTTACGCGCAGTCGAGGTGACGAAGTCGAAGAGGGTGCATCGCGCCGCTCACGCGATAAAGCCAAAAAGGAAACATTTGAATTTGACAGAATTACAGTCAAGGTAGAATCTCGTGAAAAAGTCGAGGGTGTAGTCCAAGCGTTGAAGGAAAAAGGCTTTGAAGTATGGTCGCCTGCACGTGAGCTGGAAACCATCAATAACTTCTTCTTCGTGATTCAAATGGTCCTCGGAGGAATTGCAGCAATCTCCTTGCTCGTCGCAACCATTGGAATCGTCAATACGATGATCATGTCGATTTTAGAGCGAACCAAAGAGATTGGCATCATGAAAGTAATCGGAGCGACTGTGCTGAATATTCGTTGGCTGTTCTTAATGGAGTCAGGCTTTATTGGCTTAATTGGTGGACTAGCTGGTCTCGGCATGGCGTGGGGAGCGGTTGAGCTCGTGAATTACTTCGGAGCGTCTGGCGGTCTCTTGGATAGTCTGAACATGGGCTATGGGGGTGGAGGAGATCCTGAGGCGGAGCCGACAAAGCTTGCGGTCATTCCGAGCTGGCTGGCACTGTTTGCGATTGGCTTCTCCTTTATCATTGGAGTATTGGCGGGAATCTTCCCGGCGATCCGCGCGTCTCGTTTAAGTGCGCTGCAAGCGATTCGATCTGAATAAGTGATGAAATGTGAGGAACGTAAGATGAACAAGAAAAAATGGATCATTATCGCCACGGTCGTGGCCGTACTTGGAGGGGGCAGCTATTACGGCTACTCGTACTTCAAGGGCGAAGAGGTTACAGAAGAAAAGCCAGAAGAAAAACCGACCTTCCCGACAGCGATCGTGGAACGAGGTGACGTTAAGAAGACGATCAACTCAGCAGGTACAGTGGAAGCAAAGGCGCGTGAGGAGGTCAAGCCAGAGCTCAGCGGCAAGGTGCAACGAGTGCTAGTTAAGGAAGGCCAGTCTGTAAAAAAAGGCGATGTCTTGTTCACGATAGACAGCTCGGATGCGCAACTGGAAATTCAAAAGCTGGAGTTGGACATTGTTAAGGCGAAAAAAGAGCTAAGTGAAATTAAACAAAAGAAAGACAAGATCACGTCTACAAAAGAAGGAAAAGTGGTTGAGGTCCTTGTGGAAGAAGGGCAAGATGTAAGACCGGACCAGGTAGTAGTCAAGCTGGCTAACACCGACTATTTGAAAATTGTCGGGCAGTTTACCGCCTACGAGTCTGAACGGTTCAGTGTAGGTCAAAAAGTGAAGGTATTCATTCCAACTTCCTTGTATTTTGTGGATGGTGTTGTCACAAAAGTGGATAGAATAGGTCAAAAAGTAGAAGGTATTGGCGGAATTCACGATGTTGAGGTTTTGGTCAAGAAGCCTGGGGCCATTTATGTTGGGGACATGGGTGAGGTTCAGTTCACGGATGATAAGGGCCTCTTATATGTAAGCCGAAATCAGCAGGAATTTCAGTTGCCGGATGAAATGGAAATCTTGGCCGGTACGTACGGGAAAATCGGCAAGGTCGACGTGAAAAAGGACGATGTAGTCAAAGTAGGGCAGCAATTGTTCAAAATGGATATGGAAGCGTCCGGTATGGAGCTGATGGAAAAAGAGCTGGCGCTAAAAAGTTCCTTATTGAACATGGAGCAGAAAAAGCGTGAAATTGCAAAGAACCAAGTAACAGCGCCCATTAGCGGTGTAATCACCAAGCTAGGCGTAAAAGAAGGCGAAGCTCCAGGATCAGAGCCTGCTGCCATTATTATGGACACGACTTCTGTTTACTTTGTGGCAGCCGTTGGAGAGCTTGATATTCCCGCGATTAAAATCGGACAAAATGTCGATGTTTACGTGTATGCATTCGGTACCGAGCCGTTTAAAGGCAAAGTCGTAGAGCTCCCGAAAGAAGGGAAAAAAGAAGACAAGGAAGTTCGTTTCGCGGTAAAAGTGGAACTGCTAGACAAGGCTGAGTTTAAGCATGGGATGACGGGAGACAGCGATATTATCGTCGCCCAAGCACAAAATGTCCTGCGCTTGCCAAGCAATGCGGTTGAAATCTTGGGGCCGGGTCAGGGAACGGTAATGGTGAAAGATCCGAGCACCGGAGATCCAATGCCGAAAGACGTAGAAATCGGGATTGAAGGATATGATTTTATTGAAATCAAAGGCGGCTTGAATGAGGGAGAAGAGGTTCTGGTGACCAACTCCGAAGGCATGTAACAGCCAATCGAATTCGTTTATAGCGACAGCCCCGTTGCCACTGGCCAAAGACCTGAGCAAACGGGGCTGTTTTTTACACGCATACGCTTTTCAATATTTTCAAAGGAATGGTAACGTTACGGATATTTGCGACGTCAAACTATGTAAAGGATGGGAAATTGTACAGCCGTTTTCCTTTGCAAACTGATCAGCAACAGGTGCCATAGAGAGCTGAGCTACTGCAATAGGCTGGTCTGGAAACGTTTGGTGGAGCTGATACAGGGCTTCTTTTATCGCTTCTCTGTAAGCTTCTTGCTTGTTTTCCATGAGCAGGGCAAAAGCGTTTTCGACGAGAGATACTTGTATCTCTGGATGAAGGTTGTGGGAATGGGCGTATTTCACGAGACGCTCCATCGTAGGTTGGACAGTAGCAGGATTGGAGAACAGCAGAACTTGTGGCTGAGTATGCCGTGCAAGCTCATGAAAAAAAGGTCCATCGATTGTAAAGAGTGGGACAGTGGCAGTCGCCTCATCCTCTGGTGTTACCAGTGCGGCATACTGCGTGCAAGTGATCACGATTGCATCGACCGCGCAGCTCTGCATCCAGCTTAGTTGCTCACGTAATTTGGCATGCGAATGTTCCTTGGTAAGGATAGAGGCTCCCGCGTTTTGCAGGAGTAAACCTGGGTCAACAAAATGAATGAGCTCTACGTCAAAGGCTGCGAACGCATCTGAAAAAAGGGGAATATTCGAATGATGTCCATGGAGACAGGCAATACGGGTCATCGTGCAGCTCCCTCATGTAGAGTATCTTTTTCTGATTTCTTATGGGCAAGGACGCGAATACGCTTGTAATCGAGCACCCAGTGCCCCTCTTGAAACAGAGCAGGACGCAGTATGTCAGCGACTTCCCTACATACTTGCTGAATTTCATCTGAGGACAGTCCCTCAAAAAATGGACTGCAAAAAGAATTCAGCCAATGCGAAAGCCCCAGATCCCCATCAGCCATGACGGTCGGACGATCAAAATGGGAGGCAAGGACAACGTGGAAGCCTTGCTTTTCCAAAAGAATCGTGTACTCTCCAATACTGGGAAAATACCAAGGCGAGCGTTCATCAGCAGATATTCCTTTTCGTGCCAATACAGTCCGTAATGCCTTGGTGATTTGTCCGCAATTGCCTTGTCCTCCAAATTCGGCGACAAAGCGTCCTCCAGGCGCAAGAGCCAGCCAAATGGTTTCAATGACTTTTGCAGGACGTTTCATCCAGTGGAGTGCGGCATTGGAAAAGACAGCGTCGTAGCTGACATCTGTACGGTACGTATGCGCATCGGCTACTTCAAAGGCAAACTGCGGATATTTTTGGCGAGCAGCCTCAATCATGGCGGCAGAAAAGTCGATTCCTGTCACATTTGCTCCTGTACGCGATAGTTGAGCACACAGGTCACCTGTTCCACAGCCTAAGTCAAGAATGCTTTCCCCAGGAGCCGGCTGTAGCCAGTCCACTAACCCTTTGCCGTATTCAGAAACGAAATTCATTTTGGCGTCGTATAGCCCGGCATTCCATTGATTGGTTTGAACCATTTGAATCGCCTCCCTTTGTCCATTTTTACCGACTGGGAAGGTATAAGTCAAATCTATATAAATTATAAACCGGATAGCTATTAACTATATCTAGGGCGTGAAAAAGCTTTACGATCGCAAAGGATATTTCGCTGTTTTTGTCGAATGATCACAGTTGAAAAATTGTAAGGAGAAATAGGAGGACAATTCGTGAAAAAATGGGTTGTAAAAGCACTTCTAGTGTGTTTGGCAACGGGCACCTTTTTATCAGGTGTTTCAGTACCGCCAGCCATGGGGGCCGGGGCAACAGCATCCATGAAAAAAAACAGCCAAGTATCTAAGCCACTCCGGCAGCAGCCTGTTCACGATATGGTTATCTTTAACGATTATCAGGTTGCCGGACTGGATTCAAATGGTTGGAACTGGGTGAAGAACGATGAGTTTATTCTTCCTCCCGAGACACCACTTGATATTGATATGATACAGACCACTTATGGAACCGGCACTAACCTCAATCGGAAGCAAGTTTTATTGGATGGCGTAGAGTTGTCGGAGTATCAAGCCGAAAATACCTCGTCACAGACTTCTTTCAAATGGCAGGTACCTCGGTTTACCATTCCAGCACAAAAGCTGTCTGCTGGCTCGCATACCTTGACCTTTATTGTGACGGATGCCATAGGGAAAAGCAGCACATTGCATGTCCGATTTATCGTAGAGGCCAAAAATTACCCGAGCATATTCAATGGGGAAAAGGCAGAGGGAGAACCAGTACCAAGTGGCGGGCAAACGGCGATTTTTGGTATGATGGGTTCACACGACTTTGCCAGTTCTGTACCGGGCACATGGAAATTAACAAATAAGTCCACGAGTGCAGAGATGAGGTCTGTTCCTGCGACCGTATTTTCGACGGGGACATTGTTGACGGGGCAGTATGAGCTCCTCTTTGTTCCAGATGATACAGCCATGTCATCTTGGATGACGACGATTCAAGTAGGCGTTGCAGAGCTGTATATGGGAACGGATGCAAGCGGTCAAAAGCTGACGCAAGATCAGAAAATAACAGCTCCAGCAGCACCAGGGAAGGTGCCATTGTTTTCGCCAATCCCAGGAAGATGGTCGGTGAACGGAACAGGACAAACCTTGACAGATGCGCAACATTTTGAGGTGGACATTCCTGAGAGACTGGCCGGAATCACAATCGCTGTTACCTTTGAGCCTGTTTCGGGGCAAAAAGAGACATCGTCTTTGTGGGGCGATACTTCGGCGACAACGGTTCAAATACAAATACCAGGTGCACCAAATGCCTGCGGCCCTGCTAATGGAAATGTCACGATGGATGTGTTGATGAAGCAGAACGAACAATCAACACCGATGGTAGAAAAGATGAACCTGTATTCCTCTGATAATACAATCAAGCTGTATCAGAATCCTGTTCATGTGATCTGGCTGGCAACTGCTGCCGATCACATCAAATATGGAAGTGAAGTGGATGATGATGAGGGGCCGGGTGTATGGGCGATCGATAACGTCATTGCCGACGAGAGCAAATTGAGTTGGGATCATACGGCATTGCTGTTGTCCGGCTACAAGCCAGGTCGATACAAAGTCAACTACTATAGCAAAAGAGACCCGGCGCAAGTATGGTGCGGCTACGTTCAGGTGATAGAAGATTCGTCTCCAATTAAGACGTATCCGACATGTGAGCCGGATGATACAGGTGTAGCTCCGCCAAGTTCGCCACTTATTCTTCGAAGCGAGAGCGGCAAGGAATACCGGGACGGACAAAAGATTACCGTGAACGCAGGCGATGATCTCGAAGAATGGGAAGACTTAAGGCTGATCGCTACTCATGCTGAGCTTGTCGGTTCCAAAAAGATCAGGGATAAGAGCGAAAAGAAGTCCTATTATATGCCGAAATTTGAATGGAAACATGGAGAAATTGGTATGGGTGCCAGTCGGAAGCACAGTAACGGTACCATTTCCTCAGAAAATCGGATCGAGATCTTTTTCGGGGAAGAAGAGATCGCCAGCATCAAGCCTAGCAAAGATGATGGCGACGATGGCGAGGGGCTTGAATCACTGAATCTGAAAAGGTACATCGATACGGATAAGCCTGGGGAATACAAGATCAAGGTAACGAATACGCTCAGCAATAAGACCTGCACGGTTATCAACTCCAAAAGAAAGTCCACGAAGAAAACCGATGAAAATGAGCGCAATGAAACATTGACGATTACAATTGAAGTGAAGTAGATAGGAAACCCCCCTTGCATTTTGGCATGGGGGGTTTCGACTACAAGGGGAGGAAGTCCTGTGACAAATGAGCAGAAGGCGATCTTGGAAAAGTTCGGCTTTCGGATCGAAGGAGAGCAAGTGAAACATTTGAAGCTGGGGATCGTAAGAAATAAAAAAGAATTCGTCTGTCACGCCACGTCAGAAGAGTTGCAGGACTATATCAAGTCCATCTTACGCAACCAATGTCAGTGGAAGCGAGGAGAATCTGAGTGAGAGCACCAGGGAGGTTGTTGGGTTTGAAGGAGTCTAGGGAGACATTGGTTACGGCATTACATGAAGTGGAGGCTTGGGAGAAGGACCAGAACGATTTGTGGTTCTGGGAAAAGCTTGGCAGACTCCCTTTTGTTTTGTTGGATCGGATTACGCCTGCATTCGTTCAGGAAAAGCTGGGAAAAGCCGTAGACGAAATGGCAGCCTTTCTTGAGACAGGTGGAACCTATTTGGTGCAGGATGAACCGATATACAAGCGGTTTGGCAAACGGTTAGAGGGACAGGGCACTTCTGATATTGGGAAAGAGGAGATTACTGCTGTACCGCTTACGATCATGAATGATGTCGCAATGGAGTTAAAGGATTCACGGGCGAATTTTGCCACGGTCCAAGGTGCGACGACTGGCTTCGGAGGGATTTTTACCCTCGCGATCGATATTCCGCTATTGATGGGGACATCCCTAAAAGTATTACAAGAGATGGCTCTTGCCTATGGCTATCGACCTGAAGAGAAGAGGGAGCGGCTGTTTGTCGTCAAATGCTTGCAGTTTGCTTCATCAGACATTGTAGGGAAAAAAGCGATACTCGCGGAACTCTCCCGCTTTGATGATCCAGGTGCGCAGAGAGAAGTCATGGCGCAATTGCAGGGATGGCGTGAAGTCGTGGTAACGTACACAGAAAACTATGGGTGGAAAAAATTATTTCAAATGGTGCCGATTGCAGGTATTTTGTTCGGGGCGTATTTGAACCGCTCAACCGTACAGGATGTCGCCGAAGCGGGAATGATGCTGTACCGCAAACGACGCATCCTTGAGCGGCTTCGCGAGAGCGAAAAGAGCGAGGAGATTACAAAGACCACTCCTCAGCCGTAAGAGCATAAATGAGATGGTCCTCCCATACACCGTTAATTTGCAAATAGCGTAACGAAAGCCCTTCCAGGCGAAAACGGTTTTTTTCCAAGACGCGAATAGATGCTTGGTTGCGAGGCATAACAGCAGCTTGCACCCTATGCAGTCCAGCCTCCGTTAAAGCAAAGCGAAGGGCAAGATTTACGGCTGATGTCGTATAGCCTTTGCCATTGCAGGCTTGATCCATGAAGTAGCCAATCGTTGCATTTTGCCATGCGCCGCGTGCGACATTCGACAACGCTACCCGCCCAACCATCTTTCCAGATTCTCGGGAGAATACGCCGAAAGCATAGGCGGTGCCACGTTCAAAATCATTCTGCGCTTGCAAAATCTGTTCTTGCTGTGCTGGGAGGGTCAGAAATGAAGCGGGGCGGATCGGTTCAAAGGGTTGGAGAAAGTCATGATTACGCAGCCGAAGCTCCAGGAGCTCGGCTGCGTCTTGTTGGTGGAGAGGCCGTAAGAAAATCTCGTCCGTATGCAGTGACATGAGATCAATCCCCCTTAAAAAGTTGGATTGATAGTATAGCATGTGCCAGAGTATTTGGGAAACATCAATTAGCCGAGCAATTCAGCAAACGATACCCCAAATGCTTTGCAAGTTTCCACTTCTTTTGCAGTAGGAGAAAGCTCGATTTTCAAGCCTTCCAGAGGAGTTTCCGCGCCGCGCTCGCTCGCCTTTTTCAGCAAAATATCAACAGCTGCACCGACATGCTCGTAAGCGGAGTCGCAAGAGCCAAAAGCAACGACCTTTTTCCCGCTGAGGTCAATATCGTCCATTTCCTCATAAAAATCCAGGCATTCGTCTGGCAGTTCGCCATCGCCCCATGTGTAGGCGCCAAGCAAGATTCCGTCGTAAGCTTCGAGTTCTTTTGCGTTTGCATCCATCACTTCTTTTATCTCCAGCTCAGCACCAGTGGAACGAATACCTTCTGCAATTGCTTCAGCAATTTCCTGTGTATTCCCTGTCATGCTCGCGTAAACCATCAAAATGCTCATAAAACGTAAACCCTCCAATTAGATAATGAGTATCATTCTCAATAAATAAAATAATGAAAATGAGAATCGTTGTCAATAACTTTTTTCTTATTGCCACGTTTCATTGATTTTGGTAGAGTTAAATAAAATTATAATAATGTACACTAAAATAGAGGTGCGCCGAAGAAGAGTAAGTCTTTTCGCAATCTGCCAGGGGGCAGGAGAAGGAAGAAAGGCTAAAGCGCCGAAGCTTATGCTATGCCCCTACGTAGCACAGGCTGGGGTGTCTCATGAAAAATGAACATCCTGTCACAATGGACCGTACGTCTTTTTGTGGAGCGCTATTTATGATTTGCTTATGTAGTATCAAGAGCAATGAGATAGCGAATGCACTCATTGCTTTTTTTGATTTACCATGCTGTTATTTTGAGGAGGATGTAACTGTGAACATGATGGATGCTAACGAAATTATCGCGTTTATTCAAAAAAGCGAAAAGAAAACACCGGTGAAGGTATATGTGAAAGGGAACCTGGAGGGAATCGACTTCGGTGCGAGCTCCAAAGCCTTCATTACGGGTCCTACTGGTGTTGTTTTTGGTGAGTGGAAAGAGATTGAGCCAGTGCTCGCTGCTAACGCAGACAAAATTGAAGATTATGTAGTAGAAAGCGACCGCCGCAACTCCGCTATTCCATTGCTGGATACAAAAGGGATTCAAGCCCGTATTGAGCCAGGCGCAATTATTCGTGACCAAGTGACAATTGGTAACAACGCGGTCATCATGATGGGTGCTTCCATTAACATTGGTGCAGTTATCGGTGAAGGTACGATGATCGACATGAATGTTGTAGTAGGTGGACGTGGAACCATCGGGAAAAACTGCCACATCGGCGCGGGATCAGTTATCGCGGGCGTTATCGAGCCGCCATCTGCACAGCCAGTTGTTGTCGAGGACGATGTTGTCATCGGAGCAAATGCTGTCATTCTGGAAGGTGTACGTGTAGGAAAAGGTGCTGTCGTTGCAGCAGGTGCTGTCGTCATTGAAGATGTGCCTCCTTACGTGGTAGTTGCGGGAACGCCTGCACGCGTGATCAAGCAAATTGATGAAAAAACTCGTTCCAAGACAGAGATCAAGCAGGAGCTACGTCAGCTGTAAGGGAGAGAGTGCAAATGGACTGGCGTTCGCTCGATGAACAATATATCGTCTCCTCTTACAAAAGACTTCCGATTGCCATAGATAAAGGCGAAGGAAATTACTTGTACGATACGAACGGGAAGAGTTATCTCGACTTGTTTACTGGACTCGCGGTAAACGTTCTGGGGCATTCTCATCCGCGCATTGTACAGGCTCTGCGTGAGCAGGGAGAGCGCTTCTTGCATATTTCCAATGTATTTTTAAACAAGCCGGCTATTCGTTTAGCCGAGCGTTTGGTTGCGAACAGTATTAGCGGTAAGGTGTTTTTCACTAACTCTGGTGCTGAGGCCACTGAGTCTGCGATCAAGCTGATTCACAAATGGACGAAAAACGAGGGAGCAGATCGTGAAGGCATCGTTGTATTACGCAACAGCTTTCATGGGCGAACACTCGGAGCAGTACGTCTGACGAGGCAGGCTCACGTCTATCAGGACTTTCCTCAGCCGGCTTTTCCTGTTTATGAACTGGATGTGGAGGATACGGAAGGATTGCGAGCGATTTGCCAGGAAGCAAGACCTGCTGCGGTCCTGATGGAGCCAGTCTTGGGTTCCGGCGGTGTCGTGCCGCTAACGGAAGCGTTCTTGCGAGAGGTAGCTGCGATCTGTGAACAAGAAGGCATGCTCTTTGTCATGGACGAGATCCAGACAGGAATGGGCAGAACAGGAAAGCTGTTTGCTTATGAGCATGCAGGCGTAACGCCAGACCTTATCCTTTTCGCAAAAGGCATAGGGGGAGGGCTTCCACTCGGCGGTGTCATCGCTGGTCCAAAGCTGATGAACCAGTTCAAGCCAGGGGATCACGGAACGACATTCGCACCATCGCCACTGTCTGCTGCCCTGGGGAATGTCGTGTTAGACGAATTGCTTGATCCAGCCTTCATCGCTCACGTAGAAGAAGTGATTGCGTATCTGTGGTCGGGCTTGGAAGAGTTGCGAACGCGTCTCCCAGATCAGCTGCAATCCCTTCGCGGAAAAGGCTTGATGGTTGGAATCCCGCTCTCTTCCACCCCGGAAGAGGTTAGCCGCTTGCAGCAAGCATTGCTTGACGAAGGAATTCTCGTTGACGTGACGCAGAAAACGATTGTTCGTCTGCTTCCGCCACTAACGTTGACAAAAGACGATGTGGACCGTTTCCTTGCTGTGTTTGAGGAGCAATTAACTGCAAGAACAAAGGAGGCGTAGACCATGACGACTTCCTTGTTTACACAAATTCGCCGAGACCTGCACCAAATACCGGAGCCAGGCTTCGCTGAAGTGAAAACGCAACAATACTTGCTTGATTATTTGAAAAAGCTGCCTCAGGAGCGAATTGAGATCAAAACGTGGCGGACAGGCATTTTGGTCAAGTTGGCAGGAACAAAGCCAAAACGATTAATTGCCTGGCGGACGGATATGGATGGCCTGCCGATCGTAGAGGAAACGTCCTATCCGTTTCGCTCGCTTCATGAAGGATACATGCATGCTTGCGGGCATGACATGCATATGGCAATCGCTCTTGGCCTCCTGACGCATTTTACCGAGCATCCAATTGCAGATGATTTGCTGTTCCTCTTCCAGCCGGCAGAAGAAGGTCCTGGCGGTGCTGAGCCGATGATGGAAAGTGAAGAGTTTGCAGGGTGGCGACCGGACTGCATTTTTGCCCTGCATATCGCGCCCGAATATCCAGTTGGTCATATTGCGACGAAGCCAGGAATTTTATTTGCCAACACTTCTGAGTTGTACATTGATTTGGTTGGCAAAGGGGGGCATGCAGCCTTCCCCCACAAGGCGAATGACATGGTGGTTGCAGGAAGCCACCTTGTGACACAGCTTCAATCGATTATTTCACGCAATATGGATCCATTGGATTCAGCCGTCGTAACGATTGGCAAGCTGGAGAGCGGGACGAAGCAGAACATCATTGCGGAGAAATCCAGGCTAGAAGGGACCATCCGAACTTTTTCGATGGAATCGATGGCACTCGTCAAAAGCCGCATTGAATCTCTCGTAAAGGGAGTGGAAATAGGCTTTGATTGCCAGGCAACAATTGACTACGGGGTTGGCTACTGCCAGGTTTACAACGAGGAGCAGCTAACGACAGATTTCATGCAATGGGTACAGGAGCAATGTGAAGAGGTAACACTCATCACCTGCAAGGAAGCCATGACTGGAGAAGACTTCGGTTACTTTTTGAAAGAAATTCCCGGCTTTTTGTTTTGGCTGGGTGTGCAAACGCCATACGGCTTGCACCATTCCAAAATTGAGCCGAACGAAGAGGCGATCGAGGTTGCCATTCGACTGGTCTCCCGGTATTTTACATGGCTTTCGCAACAGGAGTAGCAGGTGTCAGGAGCAAAAAGAGAGTGGCTGGATAGCCGCTCTTTTTTCTGTGTCATTCACAATATTCTCGTCAAGAGTAAGAAGTAGTTACTAACAACTCTGTGCATAAGTCTTTCTTCCTAAGGTATTTGTGCTTGTGGATAATGTGGATAGTGTTGAAAAAACTTATCAGGGCAGCACAACTATTTCCTTTTCCAAACGTATAAACTAGGGAGAAGAAATTCCGGAAAAACAAGCGCTGCCGCGCACACATACAGGAGGATTATTGACATGAAAAAAGCATGGTTATCGGCCTTGTTGGCGTTGACTGTAGCAGCAGGGGTGGGGAGCACTACTGCGCTGGGAGAGGGTGCGATGCGCGTATTTTTCGGTGCGGAAACCGTAGCGAGTGAAATGCCAGCATCCAAGGCTGAATCGGTAGAATCAATAGTGAACAAGCTCGGTGGTTTCGCCGATTACGATCAGCAATCTGGCAAATTGCAAGTGATTAAGCCAAATGTAAATATTATTGTGGTCGAAGGGATTCAGCAGACCCGCAATAAAAATGTCGTTTTCAGCAACCCTGTCAAAGGATACAGCGATAAAAATGTACCTCGTACGTTTAACGTATTCGTAGAGGTTGATGACGCGCCTGTAGCCAAAGACTTGCGCATGCAACTCGTGTTGATCGGACCGGACGGCAAAGAAGTGTCTAAAGGGAAAGAATGGAAATACTCTACACAAAATGCAAACAGCTTCTATTTTTCTGAGCCTTTTGTATCTACGAAACTCGAAGCATACGGCACTTATAAAGTACAAGTTCAAATGAAATCAGAGAAATTCACTTCTTATGTAACCGTCGGTGAAAATACATTTACAGTTGGGCGTTAAAAATAATAGCTTGGATGCGTTTCCACTTTGCATGTCCCCATGCTATAATATACGGAAAAGCCAATATACTTGGTAATAGCAAGTACATGAAAGAAAGGAACGATGGGAGCGAATGGAGACAAATCCCCCGCGATCGTCCACAGATGTAGAAGGCCCGAGTATACGCATTGCCTGGAAAGATGAGCAATCCATTCAGGCAGAGTGGAGCATGACGAAGGAGTTCGAGCAAGAAATAGAGCGAAAGTTTGCTATTCCATTTGCTGAACTGCCTTTTGTCCTACGCCTTTTTGATGTGACGTACCGCAAAGAGATCCGAAATGATGGCACTGACCTTTACACTGATTTTGATATCAACCACCGTTCTTCCGAATGGATTTTGTACGGAGTGACGCAAGGATTGGAATATTGCGTCGATCTGGGAATTCGGATGGTGGACGGAAGGTTTTATTCGCTGTCCAGGTCTCAAATGATTTGATCAACGTGCTCAAGCAACGTACGACTGAGGCAACTGCATTTTTATACGAAACAGCCCCATTACCCACGAGATTTGCTTGTGGCAATGGGGCTTTTGATTTTTATTGATGAACTCATGGCTTCTCTCGTTGTTTGTCCAACAGTCGCAGGGTCACCGCTAAAACAGCCCATACTGGCATTGGTTCCTCTAACTTATTTAGCCATTCAGGCGAGGTCAGCAAACCCTCCTGTAACGCACGATTGCCCAGCTCCAATTTCCAGGGAGGAATCGATTGTGGCTCTTCTGGGACGAATTGATCGTACTGGGTCAAGTTGTACGCCTGAATGAGGTGCGTTAGCTTTTCAGCGTACGCAGGATCGGTAGCGTACCCGGCTTCTTCTAAAGCCTGAGCGGCTTGTGCTGGAGTAGAGGCTGCCAGCACGCTTTTGTAAGCGGGCTTGCGTAAAAATTGGGCATGGTCTTCTATAGATTGCTGGTAATTTTCATAAGCGCGGAACTGGGAAGTACGCGTGACTGTCTTTCCGTTTTCCACCTCTTTGCTTTCGATGGTGACAGAGCCGGCAGGTCCCGTTCCCTTTATTCCAAAGAGGTTGTACGAGGATCTCCCAGTGGCAGGGTCAACAGGTACTTTATTACCCCAACCTGACTCAAGTATCGCCTGCGCTATGATGATGGAGGGGAATATACGATGGTTCGGATAAGACTTTCTGGCGTGGTCAGCAATCAACTGAATAAACGCTTGCGTCTCCATAAGCACACCCCTTTTTTCTCTTTGTTATTCGTATGAAAAAAAGAGGTCGGGGGAAATAGGCCTAAACATGAAAAAACAGTCGATATTTCTCGACTGTTTTCCTATTTTTTCTTTATGGCTTTCGAGGTTGGAAATATTGAATGCGCTTGTTGAAGAGGTGGAGCTCCGCTTTATAATCTCGTGCCAAGTATCGACAGTACTCATTTGCCTTGTTTTTATCGCCGTGTGTCGCTGATTCAGGAAGGGACACTTGTATGTAGTGCTTTTCGGAACCGTTTTCATTTTTGCTCCCGACTCCAACAACAATGGCTTTGTACATGTTTGGGTCTTTTCCTTTGAGAAGGAACCAAGAGTCCTTTCCTTCCGGGCGTTCTTCTAGGGTGTAAGGGAAAGCGGCGTCAGCATAGGTCCAGCCCAACTGCTTTCCTGTTTTTGAGGTCATGTCAACGTATCGCGTAAACTTGGCTTTCACGTCGTCAATACTTGCAGATGCTGCGGTAGAACCATCAACGAAATAGATGTAGGCCGATTGAAGTTTCACGACTGCACTCACTCCTAGTACCGGTATTCTGTGCGTTAAGTGTAGCATTGTCTTCCACTCTTTGGCAATGGAGCAGTTGGCGACCGAAAACAATTGCGCGTTTTTTCTGAAAAGTGTAAAATATATATCATATTTATATAGCCGTTAGATGAACGATAAAGGATCATGGAGGAATATACGCATGCAGGAGGCCTCAATTAGACACGTATTCGAAGCTTTAAACACCATGCGCGCCATCGATGTGGTGAACAAAGAAGACTGGGAGCGGGCAGCGAAGGAAGCCGAATTGGATTCCTCCGTACAGTTAAACATTCTCTGGATCATCTATTGTTATGAAGGTGTACGCGTCACGCAAATTGCAGATTGGACCTTCTGGCATCCCTCATCGATTGTCATTCATATCAAGAAATTAATGGAGAAAGGCATGGTGACGATCGAAAAGTCGGAGTTGGATGGGCGGGTGGTTCACGTATACCCGACTGAAAAAGGAAAAGAAGTATTGGAAGCCAGTCGAAGAAGTGTACCAGATATTTTTAGATTGACGTATGCATTGGAGAAAATGGAGGAACGATACAGTACAGCAGTAGTTGAACTGTTCTTTGAATGTCTCTCCTTTGTCGCGCAATCGCTGCATGGTGCAGAAAAAGTGAGATGGATTCAAGAAGGGGAAGACAGGGTCATTAACCCAACACGTTTGGTAAATGATGCTGTTTGGGTGGCAAAAACGTGATTTTTCGATTATACTAGTGAATAATCCGAATATTTCACGAAATTCGGAGGCCAAAATACTGTTGAGGAGGGATTGCTGATGGAGCACTACGACCACTTATACGACGTTTCGGAGAACGCTAATGTACGTTTCCTTGGCTTTATTTCAGAGGGAACACGCTACGACTTTGGCATGGTATTTACACACAAGTTTTATGGGAAGCCGTTGGTGATCTGTATGCAGACAGGGCAATCGACTCTTCTCAGTTCAGAAGATGCGGTGAATCCAGGATACCTGCAAAAAATTTTCAGGCTGGATTCGGAAAACGAGGCAGCCGCGCTTGCCGAGTTTTTCCAGGAGCATTTACCATCCATTCCATTTGAAGAAAATCAGTATTAAGTAACGAGCAGAAGTTTATCTTCTGCTCGTTTTGGTTTTGTTTTGTAAAATAAGTCCTGCCGTTTTTTAGTATAATCGAAAGAAATCAGGTAGTAGGAGGAACAAAGGAGAATGGGTGTACATAAATGGTCGGCCAAAGATTCACGGGGAGCGATTGTTCTCGTCCATGGAACGGGAGAGCATCATGGGCGTTATGAGCATGTAGCGGCTTATCTTAATCAGGCAGGCTGGGACGTATATGCGGAAGATTTGCCGGGATGGGGGCGCTCTCCTGGGAGACGGGGGCATATTCAATCATTCGAAGATTATTTGTCCCGCGTGCGTGAGTGGACGAGTACCGCTCTTGCCGATGCGTCCGGAGAGAAGCCTGTATTTTTAATGGGGCATAGCCTGGGGGGGCTCATTGCGACTCGCTATATTCAAACGGATGAGCGGAGTAAAGAGTTAGCAGGGGTCATTCTCACATCTCCATGCTTAAAATTGAAACTGACTGTACCGGCTTGGAAGGAGCAATTGGCACAGTTTCTCGATCGGGTCTGGCCAACACTTGTCATGCCGAATGGAATCACTCCCGACATGGTATCGCGTGACGAAGCTGTTCAGGCTGCCTATCAAAACGATCCGCTCAATTATTCCAAGGTAAGTGTCAGATGGTTCACGGAATTGAACCGCTCTATGGAAAAGGCGTGGGAAGAAAGAAATCGAATCAAGCATCCTTTCCTTGTTTTGCAGGCTGGTGCTGATTCTTTGGTTGATGCGGATGCTGTGGAGCAGTTTACAGCGGGCCTTTCAGGCAGACAAACCTTCGAACGATACGCAGGCTTGCGGCACGAAATTTTAAACGAGCCTGAAAAGGAAGAAGTCTTGCAAAAAATCGTGACCTGGTTAAATGACGATCCTTCGATTTAATGTGACATACTAATTATCAACAAATGCATCTTGACTCCGAATGGTGTAGCATATTAAGATGAATGTAACATAACATTTATAGGAATATGTGAATCAATTGAATGCGGAGGGGACATAGATGGGAACTATCGTATGTCAGACTTGCGGAACCATCATCGAGCATTTTGAAAGTAACTCAGTGAAAACGCTTTATGCGGTGTGCAACTGTGACTGCCGACCTGGTGAAAGACAGGAAAAAGAATAAAATAATAGTCGACAGGCCTATGTTGAGGCCTGTTTTTTTTGACAACCTTTTCCGTATGGAGGATAATGGAGAAGTGTGAAAATCGTTGTAAAAGGAGGAATTGTTTCATGAAGCGAAGACCGATACAGGGAATGCTGGCCGCTGCACTTTTGGTCACATCTCTGTGGAGCGGGACACCGGCGCTTGCTTACAGTATTGGTGATGAAGAAAAAATCGACGCAAGCAAGCCTGAAATTTCTGGAGCCGGTTATGACATTTCCAAAAAATATGCCGTGTGGATGGTGGAAGGGGAAGAAACCGTAACCCTTTACAATCTCGATAAAGGTACGCAAACGCAAATTGGCGACAAGGAATCTGAAAAGACGAATCCAAAAGTCGATGGTGAGTATGTCGTGTGGATCGACTCCCGTGACGGAGGTTCGGACGTCTACTTGTATGACATTGCGAAACAAAAAGAAACCCGCTTGTCAGACGGGGCGGCTTCTGTCGATGGTGTAGAGATCGGGGATAAAAACGTTGTCTGGACAGATAACGGGGATGTTTATCTGTACAAAATTTCTACAGGAGATACGGAGGTCGTATCTGCGAGCGGAAAAGCAAGCAACCCAGTGGTAAGCGATGCGTATGTCGCATGGGAAGATGAACGTGATGGCAACGGCGATATTTACTATTACGATATCAAAGCCAAGGAAGAAAAGGCGGCTGTCGTCCAAAAAGGCGATCAAGGGCGTCCTACTCTTTCCACAAATAAAATTTTGTATGAGAATCGCTCCTATAATCAAATCTACGTGCATACCATTAGCAACGGCAGAAACAAAGAATTGACGAACGGTTCAAACGACAAAGAATTTGTACATACGTACAAAGACGATTATGTGTATGCTGAGGGCAATGATCTGATCTATCGTACCGTCGATAAATCGTCTAAAAAGAAGATTGACTCCAACCTTTATGGAAATGTAGGACCGAGAATTTATGGTGACTACGTTTTGTATGCCAAAAAGGACAGTAATAAAAAGCTCCAGCTACACCTGTATGATCTGGACGAAAAAGAGCAAGTTCCGCTGGGCAATGTAGGCGGCGATCCTAGTGATCCAGCGGGTCACGATCGTTATGTCGCTTATGTATCCAAGTCTAAGAAAAACAATGCCATCGTCCTTTACGATATGGTAAACGGAACGAGCAAAGCCATCAGTGACCCAGATCACGATGCTACTCGCCCTGTCGTAAGTTCTCGCTATGTTGTTTGGTATGATCAGCGTGAAGACGCACTCTTCTCCTACGATATTCGTAAAGGCGTCCAAACGCAGATTACAAACGAAGATGATGATCAACAGCCAAGTGAGAAGTTCTATGAAATCGACGGAGAGCGTCTATTGTGGGTCAATGTCGATCGCAGAGCAGAAGTGTTCATCACGAATTTGTCTACTGGAAAGCATACTGAGGTAGCAAGGCTGAAAAGTGAACCGTTAAGCGTTGATATTTATCAGGACTATGCAGCCTGGGTAGTCGAAGAGGGCAAAAAGAATGCAACGATCGTTCTCTACGATATCGAGGGAGAGAGAGAAAGAGAAATTCGTAAAAACGTAAAAGTAGAGAAAGCCGAGATTGGCGATGATTTCGTGGTTTGGAGCGAAGATACTGGCAATTCCAAAACGGGTTGGGATTTGTATTATTACAACATCGACCGTCAAAAAGTCAATCCGCTGCTGCGCTATACGGAAGGTGACCAGAAAAATCCACAGGCTTCACGAAATATGATTTTATTCGAAGACAATCGTCTGTCCGGGAAAGCAAAGCAGTTCTACTTCGAGCTGTATGATTTCGAAGAGGGATCATTTAGCGATATCGAGTGGGATGACGATGCGGAGATAGAAAGCCCGCGTATGGGTGGAAATCGCATTGTATGGGTAGATGATCGCGACAAAGATCCTTACGTTTACACGTTGGCATTCGCTCCGGGTGATGACGACGAAGATGACGATGAAGATGATGAAAAAGACGAGGACTGATTCTGAATAAATCGAGTCAGGCTCCCTAACAGAAAAACAGACGAAAGGATTTCTTTCGTCTGTTTTCTTTTACGTCCGGCATAAATGCGGCTTCAAAAGTACGAGTGCTACGAGAAATAAAATGACGGCTACATAAGCAGGCAAGAGATGAATAAAATCAACATAGCCAACAGTAAAGTGTATGCCTATGCCAGAAACAAAGCCTGGAATGCCTGCTAAAAACAAGGTCCACCAAATCCACGCTTCTCCTCGCCTGATCCCCCAAAGGCTAATCAGCAAGACTGCCAGGCTATTCGAAACTAAAGCCCCGCCAAAGCCAGCGCGGTCATGAGCAATGACCGGAATTAATCGCTCATTGTAAGACTGCAAGGTATCGGCAGACACACAGAGAAAGACGAGGTCAGAAGGAACGAAGACACCAGTGACGCCAATGATCGAAATAATAAGACCTGCCCCTGTCAAACCAAATCCGATGATGACAAAGAGCAATTGTCCCCATAGAGCCATTTGCCAATCCCGATCGTTGTGAAGCTGAGGTGGTAAGCGAGTCAAATGAACCTTTGCAGGTGTTCGTATTGCAAGCAGAAACAAGGGAAACAACACGAGTGCTAAAATCGCGTGTAAGTAATCGAAGTACCCGTATCCAATAAATAAAAAGAAGCTGGAAAATCCAACAGCACCGGAGACGAGCAGGATGATCCGAGTCCAGTGAATGTCTTTGCGCAGGCCATGGTAAGCCAGTTGGCTATACAAAATTCCTATGGAGATCATCGTTCCCGCCAGGCTAATCCGATCGTGAGACATAAAAGAGAGGATTTGCGCATTGAAGAGCGCAAGCTGGTCGGCTGACATCCCGAGAAAGCGTTCGTCGTAGGGAAGGACGACGGTTGTTGCGGCGATCAGCCATGCAAGTGCCCCGCCGATCATCATGCCCACGCCCAACAAGATTCCCCATACCCATGAAGGAAATAAAAAAGCAGATCGCTTTTCTTGAGGAGGGTCAGTGGCTGGCTGTGTTTGCAAGATGGCTTCGTTAATTCGTTTTGGCAAGCCGGGGCCAGAATAGACCAAGCCACTGTGCAACTGCACAAAATTGGCACCCGCTGCAAGAAAGGTCAGAGCATCTTGTGGCTCCAGAATCCCGCCTGATCCAATGATAAGGGCATCTGGCCACTGTTCCCGTGCCCAGGAGACAAACTTGACCGCTTGCTCGTGTGAACTCCTCCCCGTGATATAAACAGTGTTGTTCACGCTTGGTGAATCTTCCTGAATGATGCCTCCAGCGACAACGAGACCGTTAAGTCCTGCTTCTTTTGCCGAGGCAAGAATCGGGAGTGCTTCTGCTTCTGCAAGGCCGGGAGGGATCGCCAGCAAGAGTGGTAGATCCGTTTGGTGACGCAAACAGGAAAAATGTTCTGCCCACGCTGTATGGCTCCATTCTGGCAGTCCAATATTCGCCCGTGTATCAATCGTGAAAAACGAACAAAAATGCTCCAATTTGCCGATCAGCTCCTGAAGCTCTTCTGTGGCTTCTCTCAGGCTGGCTTTTGGTTGGGGGGCCAATCTGACTCCGACAGGAATATTGATGCCAGAAGCCCCCTCCAGGCGCCTCTGAAGGGTATGTATACCATTATTTACCAGTGGACTGGAATAATGGATATTCATCGCGGCAATGTCACGTTGCACGGTGCCGTGCGAATCGATCGGTTTTATGGACACCGGTCCCAGTTCTAGGAACCCGAAGCCGAATTTGGACAGCGCCTGAATGGCGATGCATTCCGGGTCCAATCCGGCACCCAAACCGACTGGAGTAGGGAACGTGACTGGGCCAATAGTTTTGGAGAGCTGCGAGGGAGGCACCATATGTCCCATCCATTCGATGATCAACGGACCACCCGGAATTTTTGCCAAAGTGCCGATTGACCGCAAGGTAATCGACCGGGCCCGTTCGGGTGGCATGAGAAAGAGAAGGGGCCGAAACATCGTTTGATACGACCAGTCTGGCATGGAAGGATCGCCCACCTTTCCTGATTTTTCCCAATTGCATCTTATCTCAAAATGTTTGCATAAAAAATAAAAAAAGCTGCTCTCTCGTGAAAGAGGCAGCCGTTTTTCGGTTTGGATCGCTTAGCCAGAAATGGCGGTTTGTCTTTTTACGACTTTGATCGTTTTCAGTGTCTCATCTTCAGGACCTTGTACGGGTAACCCGACTCGAATGTTTTCCTGGATGTATGCGATATTTTCCTCGGTGATTACCTCACCAGGAAGGAAGATCGGGATGCCTGGAGGATACACCATGATGAACTCAGTGATGACTCGACCTGCTGCTTCCGCCAACGGAATCGTCTCTGTTTCTGCATAGAAAGCTTCTCGAGGGGTGGTGGACAGCACAGGGATATTCGGCAGTGAGATCGTCGGCTTGTCTTCTGCTTGTACATGCGAAAATTCAACGGACAAATCACGCAAGCCATTTACCAGCGCACGGATGGATTCTTCCGTATCTCCGGCAGTAACGAAGCAGAGGATGTTGTACAGATCGCTCATCTCTACCTCAATGTTGTACTTGTCACGCAGCCAGTTTTCGACTTCCCATCCAGTGATTCCAAGATCGCGTACATGGATGAGGAGCTTGGTTGGGTCCATCGCAAAAGTCGCAGGCTTTCCAAGAATCTCCTTGCCGACGCAGTAGATGCGCGGGATTTCGTTAATCATATCGCGTGCTTTTGCTGCCAGTTCCATCGCTTGATCTGCGAGCATTTTCCCGTTGAGGGCCAAATGCTGACGCGCCATGTCCAATGACGCGAGTAGGATGTAAGAAGTCGAGGTCGTCGTAAGCATACTCATGACTGTTTTCACTCGATCGACATCAACAAGTCCTTCCCGTACATTCAAAATCGACGTTTGAGTCAAAGAGCCACCCAGCTTGTGTACGCTGGTCGCTGCCATGTCGGCACCTGCTTGCATGGCCGAAATAGGCAGTTCCTCGTGAAAATGAATATGCACACCATGAGCTTCGTCGACCAATACAGGAATTTCATAGTTATGGGCAGCCCGAACGATCTCGCGCAGGTCACCTGCAATACCGAAGTACGTTGGGTTAATCACCAACAGGGCAGCAGCGTCAGGATGAGCATCCAGTGCTTTTTGTACGGCCTTCACTGTGATTCCGTGAGAAATACCCAGACGCTCGTCCATGGCAGGGTGAATAAAGATGGGGATTGCTCCAGCGAAAATAATCGCCGACATAATCGATTTGTGCACGTTACGCGGTACGATAATTTTGTCGCCAGGACTGCAGGTTGCCATAATCATTGCCATGATGGCACCGCTTGTACCTTGCACGGAAAAGAATGTATGGTCAGCGCCGAATGCCTCGGCTGCCAAATCTTGTGCTTCTTTAATCATTGCCTTCGGGTGATGCAAGTCATCCAATGGCGCAATGTTGATGAGGTCTATCGAAAGAGCGTTGTCCCCGATGAACTCGCGAAATGCCGGATGCATACCCATACCCTTCTTATGGCCCGGAATGTGAAATTGAATCGGGTTCCGGTTGGCGTGCTCCAACAACCCGCTGAACAAAGGAGTTTTCATTTGTCTCACTACGATCGCCTCACTTTACTAATCAAGAATAATAAGGGGAAAAACAAACAAATTGAGTATAGCAAAATAGGGGGGGAAAGCAAGCGAATTTTTATTCAGGTTTACTTGTGATGGCAGGAGTTTGGCCTGTAAGCCGAGAAGGTCATTTACACGGGGTGATAAAAGGATGAAAACGAGAGTAACGGAGCTACTTCAAATAGCATACCCAGTTGTTCAAGGTGGCTTGGCTTATTTGGCTTACGCAGACTTGGCTGCGGCTGTGTCAAATGCGGGGGGACTCGGTCAAATTACGGCTATGTCCTTGCCATCGGCGGATGCACTGCGGGAGGAGATTCGCAAGGTTCGTACATTGACGGATAAACCATTTGGTGTGAACTATGCGATTGGACAACATGGTCGGCCGTATGAAGAAATGCTGGATGTGGCGATTGAAGAAGGAGTGGCAGCTGTATCGGTAACAGGAGGCAATCCAGAGCCGCTGCTGCGTAGACTCGATGGTCATCCCATCAAAAAGCTCGTCTTGGTTGCGTCTGCCCGCCAAGCACAAAAAGCCGAATCGATTGGCGCGGATGCTGTAATGGCTGTTGGTCAAGAAGGCGGGGGGCACTTGGGACGAGATGATATCGGGACGTTTGTTTTAATTCCGCGTGTGGTGGATTCCGTGAAAATTCCGGTATTAGCTAGCGGTGGGATCGGTGATGGTCGGGGAATTTTGGCAGCCCTTGCACTTGGTGCAGAAGGTGTGGAGATGGGGACGCGATTTATTGCGACGCAAGAATGTGTCCATGCGCATTCTGCCTACAAAGAGGCGTTGGTTGCTGGAACGGAACACGATACCGCAGTTATCAAGCGCACACTGGGGGCACCTGCAAGGGTCGTTCGCACACCAGGCTCTGATCATATTCTCCAATTGGAAAAAGAAGGGGCAGGCTACGAGCAGTTAAAGAGCTTCATCAGTGGAGAGAACAATTGCACATTTATTTATGAGGGCGACAGCCAACGTGGATTTGGTTGGGCTGGTCAGGTTATTGGATTGATTGAAGATGTGCCAAGTGTCCAAAAATTGTTTGACCGCATGTTTGGCGATGTGAACAAGTCGTTGGATCGACTGCGGTCTTTTTCCTAAAACAAAAGAACAGGCCTGCGTTTTTCAAATGAAAGCGGACCTGTTCTTTTGCATATAACTTAACTAAAGAAAGCGGTAGGCGTTCTATCCACGGGAATTTCCTAATGTATAGAGCTTGCTCAACACGCCAAATGTTTCTTCGAGACGACTCATCAATGCTTCTCCGTCTGCCAGAATGGGATCATGGCGGTCAATGGTAATTCCACAGAGCAACTCCGCTTTTTTTACCTGTGCAAGCCTGTCCACCAGCTTTTTCACGCCAGCCTTGCCCAGCTCTTTTTGAGACGTACTTGCTGGTTGCATATGATCTGGGGACCAGTGAAAATGCTCCGGAACCATCGCGATAACCTCATCTAGACGCTTGTTGAACGCATGGCTGATGATCTCTTTGGAAGGAGACTCGTAGATTACCGCGTACCAAACGAACAGATGTGTTCCCCACAAGCCGATTTGAAAGTGCGGGTGTTTTTTGTAACCGCGTTTATCATTAGCCCAGGCAACCCACGTATCAGCTGGTGGGTTCACCGTACGGCGTGCATGTTTTGCTATGTGCGTAAACATTTCATCCCCGGTTGCTACGGAGAGAAAAGGCGCAAAGTGTTGGCTGAGTACTTCGAATTTGGGACGGATATGAGTTTTGATCGCGTCCATCCGAGCATCCAGTCCATCAATGGCAAAAACATCAAAATCTTCTTGACGAAAGCCTGGAAACGTTGGCATGTAACAAACACCTCTTTTAAGCATCATCGAACCCCACAGGAAAGAAAAGGGCGATCGTCCCTGTCAAGGGAGCTTGGAATCCTCCATATGATATCATACCATCCAGGAAAAAAATACATGCCGAGATTTATGAATAGCAAAACCAAAGCCTGAATAATATGATATACCACTCACTCCCTTGCGGCGAAAATGATATCTGAGTATTCTGTCAACGGGAGGGGCCTGTAGAAGATGAATCTCGGCATGGAGTTGGAGTATTTTCATTTGGCAGTTTGGTTTGACCGCAAAACATTGCACGCGATGGTGCAGGCCCTGGTGGAAGCAGGGGTGAGCGTCACGTGGAAAGAATCTCCCGAGCAGTTTCACCTCCTCGTGAACACCACAGATGGCCGATCCGACTGGAAAATGCGGCGTTTAAATGGGTCCTATAAGCTGCACATTGCAGGCATTCCTGTCAATGATTCTCGGGTGGCACTCGTCCTGTACCACTTCGTAGAGCGGGCTAAAGGGCATGCCATGATCAAGGTCACTTTTGAAGAGTGTGTCTTGCTGAAGCAAATCCAGTACGGGGAAGTTATCAGAATAGTGGAATTAAAAGGAGCTGAGAAAAAAGTGATCTATGAAAAATTTTGCAACGTAACGATGGATCAGGTAATTGCTGCGATGAAGCGACGTGACTCGGAAGAACGCATCCCGGTGCTGCGTCTGGAGCTGGATTATGAACTGGCGACGTTGTATGACGCGATGCAAGCCAAAGACCAAAGTCAAATGAAGCAGTCCACAGAGCGATTAAAACAGCTTCGTCGGGAAATGTTGCTTTTGGAAGCGTAGGCAGACTGGAGGATAGCCAAAGGACGATGAGTTTGACACAAACCAATACGGAATGAAAAAGCGACATCTCAAACAAATGAGGGTGTCGCTTTTTTTGGTGGGAAAGTCGTCTATTTCGTATTTGTTGTTTTTGTGAAAAGACTTGTTTGAATGGGAGGCCCGACGGTTGTACAATAAAGAAGGTTTTTGACAGCATATTTACGCACGCGCCGGAAAGGAAGAAAAGTTTTGGAAGCATTCCTATCACAAATCCCCAATGTAGCGATCCTGCTTTTAGCCGTCATCGCATTGACACTGATCCTGTTATGGATCGTGATTATGCAGTCTGTCCGGATTAGTCGATTGAGGAAATCGATCAACCGGATTATGACAGGGACGGGAGGAGCCAATCTCGAGGAAGGCTTGCACAGACTGCTGGATCAGGTAGAGGAAATGAAAAAGCAGCATAGCGATCAGCAGTTTGCCATCAATCGTCTGTCACAACGAATGGCAGCGCAATGCGGCAAAGTAGCGATTATCCGTTACAATGCCTTCGGGGATGTCGGCAGTGATCTTAGCTTTTCGTTGGCGGTAACAGATGACGCTGGGAACGGCGTCGTGATCACCAGCATTTTTGGACGAGAAGAATCTCGCGTGTACGCCAAGCCGCTTGAGCAAGGGACATCGAGCTACCATTTGTCTGAAGAAGAACAGGCTGCGATCAAAAAAGCGATGACCTCAACCACAGGGATATAAGTCCCTCTGAATTTCAATGAAACAGCAAGAATTTGAATGAATCAGGGAGTTCTTTTCATTTCCCTGCGGCTGATTGCGGATATTCCTGTTTTTTGCTAAAATTCATCGTTATTTTGCTCAAGACTTTTGAGGGCATCTGAGGTATAATAAAGATGTCAAAAATGGCTTTTTTGCGAAAAACAAAAAGTAGGTGATCCGCCTTCATTACCCAAATCGATTTTCGATTCGCGGGGCAAGGCCAGGTTCTACAGCGTTCTTTTGTTGACACTTAGCGTATCTCCTCTGATTTGGATAACTGTTCGGTCGTACTCGGCCCATGCAAACCAAAAGAATTGAGGAGATATTTATGGCACAGCGTTTAGCAACTAATTACGCCAAGGCCTATTTTACGGTGAATGAAGAAGAGCTGAACCAGTTCGTTTCGCTTTTCACCAATGAACACATTTCTGTCCAAGTCAAAGTGTGTGACAATGGCGATCGTGACGTAATTTTGAATGACAAGAATGGCGAAATTCAATTGAATTTCTGTCGGGTTGGCAGCCGCTACTCATGCGACAGCTCGTATCTGATCCAAGATCGGCAGCTGGCAAATGCTATGAGAAAAGCAATGAAAGCGTTCCGAGGCTATGGAATTGTCCACCGGATTTACGACGGCTTCACAATGGTGTATCACTACGATCAAGGATCGGTTGTGAGCATTCAGGAGCTAACCGGAGACGAAGAAGTGTCCATCTTTGAAAATAACTCTCTGCACATGGTCAACGAGCTGGAGGCTTTGTTCCAGCAGGATGGCAGCGAGCAGGAGATTGAGTCCTTACGTCAAGAAACGGACCGATGGCTGGATTTGCGTAATTGGGCAAAGAGAACTGCCCCAGAAAAACTTCCAGCAATTGATGTTCGATTAGTAACGTTATCGCGACGTCTATTTGAATTAGAAGTTTAGTGAACGAAGGGTGCCTGGGGCGCCCTTTTTTATTTATAAGAGCCGGCAGCGAAAAACAAAAAGCGGGTTTCCTCGAATCAAGAGGTGCCCGCTTTTACTATTTGCTCTTCACTTAGCGAAGCTTTAATGGCTTGCTCATATTGTACCAAATTGCCCCAGCATGATCCGAGCTGGAAACACCATTGTTCAGGTATCCATGGCTTTCATAGTAGCCAATCAAATTTTCCTTACACGTAAGCGTGATCGTCTCACGACCAGCCTCTTTCGCGGAGGCTTCCAAGTGTGCTAGGAGCATGGAGGCGATTCCGCGATTTTGAAAAGCGGGAGAAACCGCTAAGCCTAAAATGGTTTGATGTCCGCCAGATGCCGGGTTTTCTTTAATCGTTTGAAAAAGATCATCGGTAATGAAGGGGGATTCGATGACGGGGCCATTGATCAAACCCGCAATGACCCCATCCGCTTCCGCTACAAAAAAACTATCAGGAATCAAGCGGATACGCTTCTCAAATGCTTCCTGTGTTGCAGCCTCTTCTGGTGAGAAGCAAAGACGCTCGATGGCAATTAGTTCTGGCAAATCTTCTGCTTTGGCATTACGGATAGTAATCATGTGTGGCGATCCTCTCCCTCTCCATTCTGGTGCATTTCTAAAAGTTTAGCATATTTCATAATAGGTGAAAGCCACTTACAGCAACGTCTGCTCGCCATTTTTGTAGAGACAGCCGGCAGCCTATTTGTAATGTTATTATGGATTATTGAAAAAGGGTATTGTCAAACTAGGCCGATGCATGGTATTGTTGTTTTCGTTGGAAACAGGATTAGGAACCAGGATTCACTTTAAAGGGTGGATAACAACGGAAACCGCCCCCGTTAGTGAATGACGCAGGTCCTAGCGATGTTTAACATTACACTCGTTAGGAAGGGGGAACCGAAAGATGGAATATTCGACTTTCGGAAGACACGTTGCTGTTGACACATGGGGAGTTCAGTTTGATTTGTTGAACGACGCAGAATTTTTGAAAAAGGAAATGATTGAGGCTGCTGAGGCATGCGGTGCTACGGTACTGAGTGTGCAAGCGAAGCAGTTTTCTCCTCAGGGTGCTACCGTACTGGTTCTTCTCTCGGAAAGCCACCTGTCCATTCATACGTATCCTGAGCGCGGCTTTGCTGCTCTGGATTGCTACACGTGTGGGGAAACCGTTGATCCGCAAATCGCCATCGACTACTTGGTATCCGTGCTGAAGCCGGAAAAAACTTACGCGAAGAAATTAGTTCGTGGTTTGGGTGAACTGCAAGTTGTTGAGCCAGAAATGAAACTGGTTGAAGCGGCAAAGTAAGTAACAAATGGAAAAGTTTTCAAGAGGTGCGGACTGATTCCGCACCTCTTTTATATGGAGCTTCGATTCATATTTGTCATCATGGAGTGACAGTAGGAATTCTGCGGCCAATATCCTGGAGCAGAGAACGAAATTCCGTGGATGTATTGACCTGATTCGTCAGATGCGTCGCTTCTTCATAAATATCTGCATGGATGGCACGAATCCGGTCAAAGGTGGCTGCGTCGGAGGCTACTTGGATCGAGAAATTCGGAACACGTGAACGAACGGCTGAATGGACTTGCTGTTCGATTATGCTCGTTTGCTCTGGGCCAAAATTTTTCCGAACACGAATTCCGATGACTGCATCTGTACCACTCACGAGAACAGTAGCACGTTCCACACCTGGCACCTCATCTGCGGCCAAGGTGAGCTGTTCAGCCAAATCCTGATTGAAACCATTGACCGTATAGCCTTTTTGATAATTGCGGGCATTGATTCCGTCAGTGTTGGCATGATAATCATGAGCGAGGCTTGTCCTGGCACCTGGGGCCTGTTGATAGGTGGTACTTTGTGTGTGCGCTTGATTTTTTGGATGGCTGCTCGAGTTTGCGCATCCGGTCATCATGGTTGCAAGCATAAGCAAGCCAACCAAACACTTCGGGCCGTACCGTTTCATATGTCTGCCACCTCCATTTTCCTTAGTATGACGAAAATAAAGTCCCTTACTCAGGAAGTGGCTCCCGTAAAAAACTGCCCATTGTGCCGCGTTTCACTACCTGTTAATATGGAAGGTATGCATAATAGAGGAGGTTCACATGAAGCGTCTTGACATACGCAACATTGCAATTATTGCCCACGTTGACCACGGAAAAACCACGCTGGTTGACAAACTTTTGATCCAATCGGGCACATTCCGCTCGAACCAACAGGTAGAAGAGAGAATGATGGACTCTAACGACCTGGAGCGCGAGCGTGGAATTACCATCCTGGCGAAAACCACATCTGTCACATACAAAGATTTCACGATTAACATCTTGGATACACCAGGCCATGCTGACTTCGGTGGCGAGGTTGAGCGTATCATGAGCATGGTGGATGGCGTTCTGTTGATCGTCGACGCCTTCGAAGGCTGTATGCCACAAACGCGCTTTGTATTGAAAAAAGCGCTGGAAGCAAAAGTTACCCCTATCGTTGTCGTGAACAAAGTAGACCGCGACAATGCACGTCCTCAAGAAGTTATCAACGAAGTGTACGACCTGTTCATTGATCTGGATGCGACGGAAGACCAACTGGAATTCCCAATCGTATATGCTTCCGGTCTGCAAGGGATTGCAGGACTTGAGCCAGATAAGCTGGAAGGCGACCTTCGCCCACTGTTTGACACCATCATAGAGCATATGCCTGCTCCTGACGCAGACGAATCTGCTCCGCTCCAAATGCAAGTAACCATGCTGGACTACAACGACTTTTTGGGTCGTATCGGGATTGGCCGCATCTATCGCGGAACGATGAGTGTGAATGAAATGGTATCCGTTACTACTCGCGAAGGCGAAGTGAAAAAAGCGCGGATTCAAAAGCTGTTCGGTTTCTCCGGTCTGCAACGTGTTGAACAAAAAACAGCAAGAGCGGGAGATATCGTAGCGATTTCTGGTATTGACGATATCAACGTAGGGGAAACGGTTTGCCACGTTGATCATCCAGAGGCATTGCCACTCTTGAAAATTGACGAGCCTACTCTGCAAATGACGTTCCTCGTGAATAACAGCCCGTTTGCTGGTCGCGAAGGTAAGCACGTGACTTCCCGTAAGCTGCGTGATCGTCTGATGGCTGAGCTGGAGACAGATGTATCTCTGCGTGTAGATGAAACAGATTCGCCAGATGCGTATGTGGTTTCTGGACGCGGTGAATTGCACCTGTCCATCTTGGTAGAGAACATGCGTCGTGAAGGCTTTGAGCTGGGTGTGTCCAAGCCTGAGGTTATCATTCGTATGATCGATGGACAAAAAATGGAACCGGCGGAGCTGCTGATCATTGATGTGCCTGAGGAATACACAGGGGCAGTTATGGAGACATTGGGTCAACGTAAGGCCGAGATGGTTAACATGATCAACAACGGTTTCGGACAAGTTCGTCTGGAATTCATTATTCCATCCCGCGGTTTGATCGGATATCGTACAGAGTTCTTGACGATTACACGCGGTTACGGTATTCTCAACCACTCCTTCGACAGCTATCGTCCGCTTGTACAAGGAGCGGTAGGAGGACGTCACGCAGGGGTACTCATTTCCCACGAGACAGGAACAGCTACCACGTACGGCTTGATGTCCGTAGAAGATCGCGGAACGATGTTCATTCAACCAGGTACAGAAGTTTACGAAGGAATGATCGTGGGCGAGCATAACCGCGACAACGATCTGACTGTTAACGTATGTAAAGAAAAGCATGCGACTAACGTACGTTCTGCGACCAAGGATGAGACTGTCAAAATGAAGGCTCCTCGCATGTTGTCGTTGGAAGAGGCACTGGAATATCTGAACGACGATGAGCTGTGCGAAGTAACACCTCAATCCGTTCGTTTGCGCAAAAAATATCTGAACAAATCAGATCGTGAGCGCTATGAGAAGCAAAAACGCTGGGAAGCACAACCGCAAGCGTAAGATTAAAAGTAAAGAACGCCACTTGATCCTGTTTGGGGATGAAGTGGCGTTTTTGTTTGGACTTGTCCTTACAACAGACTCTCGATATCTGAGATGAGCTCTTCGGGTTGAGTACGAGCACTGATGCGTTTTACGACATGACCGTCTTTATCCACGAGGAATTTGGCGAAGTTCCATTCGATATCTGGATTTTCTTCGCTCGGAGCTTGTTCCTTCAAGTACTGGTACAACGGGTGAGTACCAGGACCATTGACATCGACCTTCGCAAATAGAGGGAACGTCACGCCGTAATTACGATCGCAGAACGTTGCGATTTCTTCTTCTGTTCCTGGCTCTTGCCCAGCGAACTGGTTGCAAGGAAAGCCGAGAACGACCAGACCCTTATCTTGATAGCGCTCATACAGCTCCTGTAGCCCTTTGTATTGAGGGGTAAGGCCGCATTGGCTGGCGACGTTCACGATTAGCAGGACATGCCCTTTGAAGGCGGCTAGTGTCTTTTCTTCACCGGAAATCGTTTTGACAGCAATATCATACAAGCTCATCTTATTCCCACCTTTTTCTACTGACATATCCTCATCATAGCATGTACGGCGAAAATCATGCCAGCAACATGGAAGGGCCTACCGTTTTTTGACACAGAATCCACCACCTGATAAAGTAAGAAAGATAGCGTTTTCCTAAGAAAAAAAGGAGTGACTATTCATTTCATTCCGCCTATTAGATGGCATGTGAGGCGCTAGGAGTTTCACCGCTTGAAGACAGGAGAGATAAGTAATGGACTGGATACAAATCGCATCAACCTATGTGGCAACGAATCCAGATCAGCTCACAGCATATGACAGCTTTCGCATATGGGCTGATAAATATCGGGCTTGGATTTTGTTTGTGGAATTAATTATTGTTTATTATCTTGGTTTTGCTACCCGTATCCGTATGCCTATTTTGAAAAACGTGCTCTTGTACATCCTTTTATTTATTGGAGCTCTCATTTTCGCTATTTTGGATGTGCAGCTACCTGTGAAAAGTGCAATGCTGGTGGCGATCGCGATTCTCGTGATTGTAAAGGTACGGATCAAACCGGAGCAAACTGGGCGAAAGTGAGGAGAACCGCGTGAAGCGTGAAGATGCACTTTTTAATTGGCTCCAAATTCAAGTGGTTGCCGATGCGAGACCAGAGGACCGCTCTGCTTTGGATACTGCTGCTTTTTTCTTGCAATTACTGCATGAGGATCATCAAATGAGCGATATCGGCTATCGTCAGGAAGGTAGCTGGTACGTGCTATTTGGGAGCGCTGATTCACAGTCCATGGAAGTGCGATATCCTGCTGAATCAGTCGAAGCTTTGTTGGTCGCGATTGAAAGTGAACCCAAGTACAACTGCAACTAACGGGACAAAAACTCCCCTCCACTTGCCGAAATGATTCGGAAGTTGGGTGGAGTTTTTTTGTTTCAAGTGCTTTTCGTAGGTAATAAGACGTGGTTTCTTGGATGATGCAACTTTTGAAAATGATTTCCCGTCAATATTCATGCCCCAAGCAAACAGGGGGATTTTGACAGACGAGAAGGGGGAACTACCATTGAAAAAGTACATGACCAAGCCCGTATTAGCAGTGGTGACAGCGGCAGGTATTCTTGGCTGTTTGACGCCGATTTTTGCCAATGCAAGCTCGATTGCTAGCCCAAGTGCCACGAAGGTAGTCATGAATGACGAGGGGAAGCAGGTCACACGCTACAATCTTAAGGAACTTGCCCAAAATGATCCAACCACACTGAACATGCTCTTGAAAAATCAAGCGGATCACTTGTACATCATTGTAGATGAAATCAACTTGAATACAAAGCTCCAAACGTATATGGAAGAAAACAAAACGGAGTGGGAGCGTATCTACAACGAGTACTACAGCGATATTTGGCTGGAAGTGCGCCTGACAGAGAACGCTGAAGAAATCGTGAGCGTAAATGCCAAGACGGAAAATGACAAAGTGTACATAAAGGGGATTGTGACTTCGGATGTCACCAAGGTGGTTGTGAAAAAGCCTAATTCCGACATTATTGAAGTCGTTCCAACCAATGAGCACTCTTTTACGGTCAGCTTTGAAGCGCCGGATGCATCCTATGAGCCATATATAACCGTGAGTGCCTACGAAGGCAGCAAGCTGGTCGATAGCGAAAAGGTAAAGATCGTTCCAAAAGCAGAAGAAGATAAGGAAATGATCATCCATACGATGTCTGTATTGGATGCGAAGAAGAAGGAATTAAAAGTAAAAGGAATTGTCAAGCAGGGGGCAGACAAAGTAACTGTCACCTATAATGGTGTGAAAAAAGACGCAAACGTGAAGAAGCTGTGGGATGGCGTAGGCAGCTTTACTGTTTCAGTAAAGGATGTACAAGCAGCAAAAGATCAAAAAGCCCTGATCGAGGTTTACGAGGATGGCAAGAAAGTTGATTCCGAATCCGTTCAGGTAGAAATCGTTAACGCTCCTGACAAGGATCAAGCGACCGAATATGCCATCAAGGCGACTGCTGTAAACAATCCTGCCGCCAAGTCCATTCAGGTAAAAGGGACAGTAAGCGGCTGGAATAAAAAGGACGATACTGAGCTGTTTGTGATCGCTCCTGACGGGAAGAAAAAAGAGATTGAACCGAATGACAAAGGTGAGTTTTCTTTGACGTTGTCTTACAAGGATCGTTCCTTTAGCGCCAAAACCATTCAATTCGCACTATATGAAGACGATAAGCTGGTTAAGAAAGCTGACGTTGCATTAAGCACTAAAGTCATTGTCGAGCCTGTGAAGCCAACAGACGACGATGAAGACGATGATGACAAAAAGAAAAAAGAAAAAGGGAAGCAGAAAGATAAGCATCCCAATGGCAACGCATATGGTTATTGGAAAAAGCACGGTAAGGAATCGAATGACGATCACGATCATGACAATGACGACGATGACGATCGTGACGAGGACAGAGACTAGTCTCTATCATTAAGGCTGCTGCTTGTAAGTCTCGACGTACTCCACCAATTGTCTGATGTAATCCCCCAAAATGGGGATCGATAGAAATTGCGTCAAAAGAGAGCCGAGGAAAGCCAAAACGATAGCAGTACCAATCGTCAATCCCAGACCCCGGGCGAGACCTGCTAGGAAATTGATCCAGAGGAGCTTGCGCGGGGCTGTGTAATTTTGGATGACATCTGCTAGTCGGATATCTTCTAAGAACATCGCAATTTTATGCATTCGCTCATTTACCTTTCGAACTTCCTGAAGCTCTTCAAGAACTTGATCAATTTGCTGTATGAGGCGGTCTGTAGGCGACAACCTGTCCAACCCCTTCCATCATTCGGTATGATTACCTTCCAGTCTAGGGAAAAAGACAACCAGAATCAAGGTGGAGAGGAAACGTTTGCCTATCAGCTAGGCGAAGGGTACAATGAACGTACAAAACGTTTGTTAGGAGGCTTTGAAATGGCTGAAACTGTTTCCCAATCTCTTTCCGAAGATTTATTTAAGCTCTTGCAAAAGGAGCGTTTTGTTACCTTGGGCACAGTAGACCATGAGTCAGGGGCACCATCGCTCAGCTCCTTGTCCTGGACGTATGCTGTCAGCGCCGATACGATTCGTTTTGCCGTGGATAATCGCTCACGTATTTTGGCAAATATTGAGAAGGAACCGCAGGTTGTCCTCCATTTGATTGGTGCCGGCTCGTCTTTCGCCATTAATGGTCGTGCTGTTGTCAAAACTGACCGCTTGGAAGGTGTTCCACTCAAGCTGGCCATGGCAGAGATTAAAATTGAGGCTGTTCGTGATATTATGTTTTACGGTTCCCGAATTTCCGTAGAACCTCAGTATGAAAAAACGTATGACAAAAACGCAGCAGCGAAGCTGGACAATCAAGTTATGACCGCCTTGAAAGATGCAAATTAATCGGGTGGAAATAAATTGTTGACAGGAATCCTGCCGATCCTTTAGTATTAGGGTCAATCGAATTGAATAGCAATCTTCTTATCCAGAGCGGCGGAGGGACTGGCCCGATGATGCCCGGCAACCAATCACCTGTATTTTTAACAGGGAGATAATGGTGCTAATTCCTGCAGAGTTATCAAACTCTGAAAGATGAGAAGGATTTGCTTACGGTGACGTAAACAAAGCCTTCTTTCAGAGGAAAGAGGGCTTTTTTGATGCCCTCGTACACTATTGGAGGGAGAGAAATAGACATGAAATTGGAAACGAAATTGATTCAGGCGGGAGTAGGTAGAGACGAAAAAACAGGGGCGGTGAGCTTTCCTGTTTACTATGCAACGGCTTATCGTCATCCTGCCTTGGGACAGAGCACTGGATATGATTATACGCGCACAGCTAATCCTACTCGCACCATTTTGGAGGAGACCATCGCTGAAGCGGAATCAGGAGATGCAGGATTCGCTTGCGCCTCTGGAATGGCTGCTGTTCATACCGTCATGGGCTTGTTTTCCCAAGGGGATCATTTAATCGTTTCACTCGATCTGTACGGGGGAACCTATCGATTGTTCGAGCAAGTACTCTCTCGCTATGGTCTGACGTTTTCGTACGTGGATTTGCGTGACATAGGTGCACTCCAAGATGCGATTCGCCCAGATACAAAGGCTATCTTCGTCGAGACACCAACCAATCCGCTTATGCAGATTACCGATATTCGAGCAGTAACGCAATTGGCAAAACAGCACGGGCTACTGACGATTGTAGACAACACATTCTTAACTCCATATTGTCAACGCCCGCTGGAGCTTGGTGCAGATATCGTCTTACATAGTGCAACCAAGTATTTGGCAGGACATAACGATGTGCTGGCTGGACTCATCGTAACAAAAGGGGAAGAGTTGTCGGAAAAAATCCGGTTTTTGCACAATTCAATCGGTGCTGTGCTCGGACCGCAGGATTGCTGGCTTCTCATTCGCGGGATGAAAACATTGGCATTGCGGATGGAGCGCCATCAATCCAATGCCTTGATTGTAGCGGAAAAGCTGCGTGAGCATCCGGCAGTAGCGGAGGTATTTTATCCAGGTCTGGCAGAGCATCCGGGGCATGAGATCCAAGTGAATCAAGCGACTGGTCATAGTGGGATGGTATCGTTCCGCGTACGCGATGTGGAGCAGGTGGGGTTGTTCCTGCAAAATCTGCAAATCGTGTCCTTTGCGGAAAGTCTGGGTGGTGTCGAGTCATTGTGTACGTATCCGGCGACGCAGACTCACGCCGATATCCCCCAAGAAGTGAGAGAGCATGTCGGTGTTTGTGATCGATTGTTGCGACTGTCGGTTGGCATCGAGCATCCAGATGATGTAATAGCCGATTTGTTTCAAGCCTTGAATGCTAGTTTGGCTGTAGGAGGGAGTGTACGATGAATTTCGCAACCAAGATCCTCCACGGTTCCACTTGCATTGACCCGTTCACAGGTGCGTCGTCGGTTCCGATTTATCAAGCTTCCACGTTTCATCAGGCTGATATCGATCAGCCAGGTGCTTTTGATTACGCCAGATCAGGCAATCCGACCAGGCAGGCTTTGGAGGAAGCCATTGCGTCTCTGGAAGGAGGCGCACGCGGTTTCGCGTTCTCATCGGGCATGGCTGCCATTTCCAGCGTGTTCATGCTGTTTTCAGCAGGAGACCATGTTGTAGTGGCAGAAGATGTCTACGGTGGCACGTTTCGTTTTTTGACCAAAGTATTGTCGAGAATGGGCATCTCCGTTACGTTCGTGGATGCAACAGATACAGAAGCTGTTCGTGCAGCCATTACACCGGTAACGAAAGGAGTTTACCTGGAGACCCCCTCCAATCCCACCTTAAAGGTGACAGATATTGCAACGGTTTCTCGTATCGCGAAGGAACACGGCTTGCTCGTCATTGTTGATAATACATTCCTTACCCCGTATTATCAGCGTCCATTGGAACTGGGCGCAGATGTGGTCATTCATAGTGCAACCAAGTTTATCGGAGGGCATAGTGATGTTGTGGCTGGTCTGGCCGTGACCAGAGAGGCTTCGTTAGGGGAGCAGCTCTACTTTATCCAGAATGGCATGGGAGCGATTTTGGGTGTGCAGGACTGCTGGCTCGTGATGCGTGGGCTCAAAACATTGAAAGCCCGGCTGGATGTGAGCACGAAGACAGCCGCGAGCCTGGCTGACTGGTTGTCTGCGCATCCACAAGTAAGCCGAGTTTACTATACGGGACTGACGGATCACCCCGGCCACCTGATTCAAACACAACAAGCGACTGGTCATGGGGCTGTTCTTTCCTTTGATGTAGGGAGCCGCGAGCGAGCAAAAGCGCTGTTTGATCGCGTGAAATTGCCGATTGTGGCTGTCAGCCTCGGGGCAGTGGAAACAATTCTCTCGTACCCGGCTACGATGTCACATGCAGCGATGCCTGCTGAGGAAAGAGCAGCAAGGGGAATCACAGATGGTTTGATCAGATTGTCAGCTGGCTTAGAGGATTTCGATGACTTGGTGGCAGATTTGAAGCAAGCACTGGATCAATTGCCGTCTGAAGCACCAGTCCATAAAGAAAAAGAGGTATTCTCCCGGGCTTAAATCCGGGGGATACCTCTTTTCTTTTAAGGTGTTCCTGTATGATTTGCGTTGATTTTGTTTTGTCCTTGCGGCTCTTTGTGCATGCGTTTTTCTTTTACTTGAGAAGGGGTTTCTTCACGAGGCTGGACACTGCGTGGCAGTTGGGGAATGATCCGACCTACGATATCCGCCAACTCTTCCGTAACACCGGCAACAGGATGGCCGCGACGAATATCATCTCTCATTTCCTGTAACCGCTGTACGATGGCAGGGTCTGCGGTTACGACAGCATTCGCTCCTTGGGGGTCTTCTTTCAGAGCTTCCGCAACCGTATACTTAATCACGCCAACTTCTGGGCGATCCAGATTCGGGTCCACAGTAATACCGACTACCGCATATTTGCCCAAGACCACAGCAGTGGCGCTGTGTACCCTTTTCACACGTGTTGCCAGTTGAGCAAGACGATCAGCAGTGGCTTGGGAAGATTGATTATAGGCAGGCTCAGGAGCTGTTTGCTCAACGCGCTGAGTATGAGTGGCATGTTTGGGCTGTTGTCCAGCCTGATTCGCCGGGGGGTTATTGCCCGACATACATGCTGTAAGCAACAAGCTAAAACCGAGGCAGTAGATCATGATCCGTTTCACAGGCATTCTCCCTTTCCCAGTATTGCCTTCCTTCAAGAGGAGGGCAGGGCTACAAGTATTTTGTTCTGGGCTGCCCATTTTCATTCTGTCAATGGGTCGTCTATCTCTGTCAACCTGAACATAGACTGTAGTACATCACGTCGCCGCACTTGAGCATCCCTCCAAAAATTGCATAGGGTATATAAGAAGGGTAATAGGAGGCGAGATTTTGAAGAAAATCTACGTACTGGACACCAACGTACTCCTGCAAGATCCTAGGGCGATGTTTTCTTTCGCTGACAACGAAATCGTCATACCAGCTGTCGTATTGGAAGAAATCGATTCCAAAAAGCGGTACATGGATGAAATTGGCCGCAATGCTCGGTACGTATCTCGGCTCTTTGACAGTTTTCGCGAGCTGGGGCAATTGCACACTGGCATTACCCTTGAAACGGGTGGGTTGTTTCGGGTGGAACTGAATCATTCCTCTTTCCACCGTCTTCAAAAACAATTCACGGAAATGAGTAATGACAATCGCATTTTGGCGGTTGCACTAAACTTACAAGAGGAGGAAAATGGAAAACCACAGCCGCGACCAGTCATTTTGGTAAGTAAGGATGCCCTCATGAGAGTCAAGGCTGATGCATTGAATATTTCCGCAGAGGATTTTCTTTCGGATCGAGTAGTGGGAGAGTTCTCCAGTATTTACCCGGGGTATCAGAAGATGATAGTAGCGTCCGACATCATCAAGAATTACTATGCGACAAGAAAGTTGCAGTTGGCCTCCTGTTTTCCACGCTATCGCTTTTACCCTCATCAATTTTTAGTGCTGAAGGACGAATGCAACCCATCTATTTCAGCGATTGGAAAAGTCGACCCGGACGGAAAAATGTTAGAAATGCTTGTGTCAGATGATGATCCGATTTGGGGCATCCGAGCCCGTAACGTGCAGCAACGGATGGCAACCGAATTGCTGCTGCGAGATGATATTCCTTTAGTAACCATGACCGGTAAGGCCGGTACAGGAAAAACCTTGCTGGCATTAGCAGCGGGCCTGCTGCAAATTGAGGACCAGCAAAAATATAAAAAACTGTTAGTGGCAAGACCTATCGTTCCGCTTGGAAAAGACATCGGTTATTTGCCCGGCGAAAAGGAAGAAAAGCTTCGGCCGTGGATGCAACCGATTTATGATAATTTAGAATATTTATTCAACACAAAGCGCCCAGGTGATCTGGATAAAATTTTGGCAGGCATGGGCAGTTTGCAGGTGGAAGCTTTGACGTATATTCGGGGGCGTTCCATCCCAGAACAATTTATTATCATTGATGAAGCCCAAAACTTGACAAAGCATGAAGTAAAGACGATCCTGACGAGGGTGGGGGACGGCTCGAAAATTGTGCTCATGGGTGATCCTGAGCAGATTGATCATCCGTATCTGGATGAGAGTAACAACGGTTTAACCTACGTGGTAGAAGTATTTAAAGACCAAAAGCTGGCTGGACATATCCGCTTGGAAAAAGGTGAACGGAGTGTGCTCGCACAGCTGGCCGCAGATTTATTGTAAAGAGGATGTATGAAAAACTGCGAGGAGGTCATACTATTTTTGTCGAGCCCGATGATTCATGTAAGTAAACGGCGAAATGCCTTGCAGGAGGCGAAGATCCGTGGATAATCATGATCAGGCAATCGACGAAAGTCGTATGGAGATACACCGATTCCTTTAGCTACTTTTCTCTACAATGGAGGTTGAAGAGCCAAAGAGAATAACCGGTAGAACCCCATAAGCAATTCGGGCTCGACAAGGACCGCTCCTCATTGGAGCGGTTTTCACTTTTTGAAGGATTTGGCAAGCAAAAAGAAAAACGCGGATAAACAATCCCGCGTTTTTGTCCAATTTTCCTTATTTAGCAGCCGCGATCGCTTTTCGCAATGACGAAATACATCCAATGTGCATTCCTTCATGGAAAAGAGTGAAGACCATCATTTCCCCATAAGTATGCATGGTACCTTTGTCTCCTAGCTCAAACGGTTTTGGCAATGGATCATTCAAGCGGGAATGCAATTCTTCTTTGATACGCACATGCTGTTCTTTTAGCTCGGCAGCTAAGGTTTCGAGGGAAGGTCCTTCTTTTTGCCAATCGGCAGGTTTGGTTCCTGGAGCAAACATGGCCGCGTAATGCGGAGGACATTTCATTCCTTCTGGTCCGAAGAGCAAGAAATCTTGTGTCAGAAGAATATGACCAATATTCCAGCGAATGTTGTTTTTAAAGCCAACCGGAACCACCTCTGCTTCTTCCTCGGTTATTTCCGTCAATCTCGCCAAAAACATTCCGCGAATCAAGTCGTACTGATTCCATACAAAAGAAAAGTCCTGCATAGCAATCCCTGCCCTTCCTCATATTTACATGCACTTCACATCTTACCGTATAAACAACAAAGGGGAAATATCCAAACTGCAAAAAAATCTGCAAGTTGTCCCTCCAACTCCATACATATGTACAAAGGAGGGAAGCATGATGGTTACGTTGGATTCATCTATTTCTTTTTTGATCTATATAACAGCGGTGTCCAGCGCGGCATCAGGTGTTACGGAAGCTTTTAAATCAGTCATTCCCTTTTTGGCGACAGACTATGAGGCAAAAGAGAATTGCTGGGAGGATCAGTATCGCGCTGCTCGATTGATGCACTACAAGCGCTTTTTCAATTTGCTAATTTCCGTACTGGCTGCTGGTGTCATTTTTGGCATGCTTGGTTTAGACCCGGCACTTATTTTAACGGGTGCTGAATCCGCTTATGTAAAAAATTCGTGGCAGCTAGGAACATGGATGTGGGGAATTGTTGCGGTGTTTGGCTCGCCTTTTTTTGCATCACTCCTCAAAATACTAGAGAGCTTCAAACAATCGGTGGACAGCAATCTGCCTCCTAATCGACCGCGCCGCAAAGTCAGCGGAACGCGAGAATAAGCTCGTCTCCCTAGAGTTGCCCGATGCTTGCCGAATACGCTAAGATAACCAAAAGAGCGGTAGCAAAGGTGGGCACAGGTGAATGATGTGGAAATGCTTGCGAATGACTGCGTTTTGGGTGTTGACAGTCGTTGTCTTGGTGGCGTGTTCGGCCCAGTCGGAACCAACGGCTACATTTGACCCAGAAAATCAAAAGGAATACGGAGTAAATGGCATTTATCTCGGGCAGAACATAAAAGAAGCAATGGATATTTTGAAGCCGACAAAAGCTGATTTTATGGATATGTTGACAAGACAAAGCTACACGGTGGAGCAGATGGCGCAAGGTGCGGGAGATGCAGTGATGGGGATGCTGCTGGTTGATCAGACCCAGATGATGATTAAAGTCCATAAAGGTGAATTGACATCGATTATGCTGGGAGGAGTTCCCCGTGAGGACGCGCAAAAATTCAAAACATATCGAGGCCTCGCCATGTTTGACAGTGCCAGGCAGCTAGAGAAGCTGTACGGCAAAGGAAAAGGCGAACAAGAAGTGGTGTATGAAGGCAGCAACTACACCGCCAATTTTGGTCTTGTGGACAATCAAGTGGCGTGGTTCCGATTTGATCGTAAATCATCGTAATAAGGAGAAGGGAGTTCGCTTATCAGGAACTCCCTTTTTTGTATAGAAAAACTTCAGTTCGTCGGGTGAAGCCAAATGAGCTTTATTTGATAAGCCTTCGCGATTCCTTCTGCGAGTGGAATCAAGCTCTGATCGATCAGGTAGGCTTCGGGTTGTTGCGTATTTTCGGGTATCACGCCTAGAACATGCTCACGGAGTTGCTCTATGGCAGCCCACTGATCTTCAGATTGGGATGGAGCTCCGAGCGTTACGATGGCAATTTGATCTGCATATACATACAAATGTTCATTTTGGGAGACAAAACCGATATCATCGAGTTGATCGATTATGGTTGCTGACGGGAGCAGCAATAGAGAAAAGGCATCGCCTAACATGTTGGACTTCTCCAAAATGGACTCCAGCTTCTCCTGTTCGGCTTGATTCTCTACAATAAAAAGCAGTTTGTCTCGATCAAAGACATTGACATGATCTCCGATTTTATGTATGACTTGAGCATAGAAGCCAGGGAGCTTCCCGGCTGGTACATTCAGTTCAATTCCGTACATATGGCGCATGTCATACCCCCATGTTTGCAATCGTGTTTTTTCTATCGTATCAAAAAATCAAGGAGGTTTCCTATGATGAATCAAAATCTTGCCATCGAATCCTATGCGTTGGGAGCATTTCAAACCAATGCATATGTGGTGACAAACAACGCTACCAACCAAACCATTGTGATTGACCCGGGAATGGAGCCAGATCAGTTGCTCCGCGCCCTCGCGAATAAAAACGTCGTTGCTATTCTTTTGACACATGCCCACTTGGATCATATTGGTGGCCTCAACCAAGTAAGAGAATTGACAAAAGCACCGGTTTACATTCATCCACTGGAGCAGGAATGGCTCACCAACCCTGATCTCAACGGATCTCGACGCTGGAACCTGCCTGAACTCATTGTATGTGAGCGGGCTGAACACGAACTGGAGGATGGTCAGACTCTGGAACTGGCAGGGTTTCACATTCAGGTGTTGCATACGCCAGGTCATTCACCAGGCAGTTGTTCATTCGTAATTGGTCAGCACTGCTTCGGTGGCGACGTTCTGTTTAACCAGAGCATCGGGCGTACGGATCTCTTCGGAGGAGATTATGAGACACTGATGATCAGCATCCAGGACAAACTGTTTGAGCTCGATGATGAAACGATTGTTTATCCAGGACATGGACCGAAGACGACGATCGACTACGAGAAAACGTACAATCCGTTTGTAACAGGCATGCTTCGTTAGTCACTTCATCATTCTTTATAAAGGTTGGGAGAGGATTTTGTCAGGTGATAGAGAATAGGAAGGGGTTACCATTTACCAAAGGAGCTATTTATTATGAAGCGAACATGGAAATGGGCACTCATTCTCGTTATCGCCTGCACGAGTCTGGTTGGGTGTGCGGCACCCATCGCCCAAGCAGATAAGACGAACCAAGCTCCCAACGTGAAAGTGCCTGATCCCGAAACACCACCGCAGACAGCGCCCAATCATCAGGAGACACAACCTCCGACTCTGCCATCAAGATTTCCGGAACAGCGTATCTCTCTTCTTGCCGTTGGGGATATCATGATGCATCAGGAGCAATTGGATGCCGTCTGGGACCCAGCGACAAAAAGCTATGATTTTAAACGTTTCTTCCCGAATGTCATCCCGATGTTCCGCGAGGCAGACTGGGTTATCGGCAATCTTGAGACAACGATGAGCGGCAGCAAGGCAAAATACTCAGGCTATCCGATGTTTAATTCTCCTGAATCGCTTGCGCACACGTTGAAGGAAATTGGATTTACTGCGGTATCGACAGCGAATAACCATTCGATGGACCGCAAAGAACAAGGGGTTCTGCAAACCATCAAATATCTCGATGAAGCCGGTCTCCCGCACACGGGAACCTTTGCAAGTCCCGAAGATCGAGATGAGCCCTTATTGTTGACTAAGGACGGATTCACACTAGCCTTGCTATCGTATACGTACGGAACGAATGGAATCGCCATTCCAGAGGGCAAGCCGTATTTGGTCAATCTGATCTCGCCTGCGCTGATGAAAAAAGACATCGCACGGGCGAGAGAAAAGGGAGCCGATCTGGTTGCAGTGGCGCTTCATTTCGGAAATGAGTATCAGCGTATGCCAAGTCCTGAACAAATCAAAACCGCCGAGCAAGCTCTAACATTTGGAGCGGATTTGATTTTGGGTGCACATCCACATGTGGTACAACCTTATGAATGGAAGACGGTTACCCTCGAAGATGGACGTCAACACAAAGGATTGATCACTTATTCATTAGGCAATTTCATCTCTGCGCAGCGATGGGACTACAAGGATGTTGGCGCAATCCTGAAGCTCGTGCTGTACAAGAATGAGTCAGGAGAGGCCAGCATCGAAAGTGCTGAAATGATTCCGACCTACGTTCATTTTTATCGGAAAAACAACAAGCGCAACTATGTCATTTACCCGGTGTCAGAAACATTGGAGAAGCTGAAGCAGGGGCATAAATACCCTACGCTGACGAAAGAAGCGATCCAGTACATGACACAATTGCAGCAGGAAATGCCGGCTCATATCAATAAGGTTGTCTCTAAGAAAAAAGCCAGCTAACAAATAGCTGGCTTTACTTCTTTCCGAATCCAAATGGAAGATTAAATTGTAGCTGGAGCTTTAACTCTTCGTCCATTAGCGTGATGCCCTGCACTTGAATATTGGGGGAGATCAGCTCCGGATAAAAACCGAGATCGTACGCTTCCTCCATTTCCTCCACGGTCGATTGAGGCAAGGCAAAGCCGTCAAAGTACAGCTCGGTAATGTGGAATTTAAGATGCGTAGGAGAGACGAGCTCATAGTTTCCAACGAGCTTGAGCTCCATCTGATCATACGTGCCTTCCACGGTCAGCTTGTTATCCTCAAAGGAGAAATGGGATTGTTTAAACAAGGCGTCTTTCTCTATCAAAAAATTGTTGAAGTCAGTCTGGTTGATGGTTAGCGTGTGCTTGAGGAGACCTTCCGACTGAATTCGATCCGGAGTCGCCAACTCGGGAACTTGAACCATGACCTGCGCGAGCATTCCGAAGAAGGTCTGGAAAGCGGGCAAACCACGTTTTTCCCAGTCTAAAATCAAGTGATTCATCATGGATTCCACAACGGTCGGGTCATCCAGTTTTTGTACATTCTTTTCTTTTTCAGCGGCAACAGCGAGCATCTCTGCCAATTGAAGCTCGTATTTTTTTCGCAGCGTTTGAAGTTGTTCCAATCGATTCTTTTTGTCGGTTTGCATCGCGGTGAGCTTGGTGCGCTCAGTATGATAGGACTCTAGTCGAGACATGTCACGCTCGTACAAAATCTCGTAGAAGTCGTACATCAATAAGAACTGATTGAAATTTTCCGCATTTAATAGTAACGTCAGAAGATTAGTACGCTCGCCCATGTAATAGGCTCGCGCTACTTCACCGGCACGACGTTGTGTCGCTTCCATCACTAGCTTTTGCCGTTGCAAATCGAGATCCATTTGAGCGATTTCCCCGTATGTCCGCGTCTCTTCTTCCTTGAGTAAGGTGAGGGTTCGCTCCAGCTCTTTTTGTGTAAAATGCTGTTGCAGGATGAGCTGCTCCAAAGGAGTAGCGGGCTCTTCCTGAGCGAATACCGTCAGTGGACATACAAGCAGGAACAAGACGAGAAGAAATTTGCGCATGATTTCACCTTTTGCTTTTGCCTTTCCATATTGTATGCTTCTTTTCGTATTATAGCCTTATCTAGTTGAATTTGGATAGCAGGAGAAGAGCTTATGACGATGATCGAACTGATTCGCGAGGAAATAGAAAGCCAACCTGGGAAAGCCATCACGTTCGCGCGCTTTATGGAGTTGGCCCTCTATCATGACACGTATGGATATTATATGGTCGAGCAACCCAAAGTAGGCAAAGCGGGAGATTTTTATACGAGTGCATCGGTGCATCCCGTCTTTGCGGAAACAATCGCAGATGCTGTTATGGCATTATGGGAGGAGGCGGATATCACTTCGCCTGTTCTCGTGGAGATTGGTGGTGGAACCGGGGCTGTCTGCCGTCACATGCTGGAGCGCATCCGTGAGTGCAACCCAGAGGTATACAAAGAGTTGCCGGTCATTTTGATAGAGGCGAGTCCGTATCACCGGAAAATGCAGCAGGAGGCGCTTCAGTGGCATGAGGGTCCGAAGCGCTGGTATTCTTCCGTGAATGAAGCTGCCAAGCACGAAAAAATAGAAGGAGTTATTTTCTCGAATGAATGGCTGGACGCATTTACGGTACATATTGTGGAAAAAACCAAATCCGGCTGGCAGGAAGTGTGGGTACGTGTTGGCGAAGATGGCTTGGAAGAGTGCTTGGGGGAGATGACACCAGCCCTAGGAGAATATGTGCGCGGGCTGAACCTGAAGCTGCCAATCGGCATGCGGATCGAGATAAATTTGGCGATGGAGCAAGCCGCACAAGAAGTTTCCTGCCTATTGAAAAAAGGATTTGTCATCACGATTGATTATGGAGACATGCAAGAGGAGCTCTACCATCCCAGTCGAAAAAATGGAACACTGATGTGCTATCATCGTCATCAGGCTCATACGAATCCATATATCCACATAGGCGAACAAGACTTGACGACCCATGTGAATTTTTCTGCGTGGAAGCAGTATGGAGAAAAAGCTGGTCTACGGGAAAGGGACTATATGAGGCAGGATCGGTTTTTGATGCGGAATGGCTTGCTTCATAAAGCGGTCGCGCATATGGATACAGACCCTTTCACAAGCGTTGCGATGAAACGGAATCGGGCTATTCAGCAGTTGATTGATCCGGCTGGCTTGGGTGGGCGTTTTTGGGTCATGATCCAAGAAAAAGGCATCCGTGAGTAAAAGAAGAAGTGAACACAAAAAAGATGCTCATGGCGAGCATCTTTTTTCTTACATAATCAATTGTAGCAAAGCGTGTTCTTGTGGGCCTACTGGCATCACGAAGAACGTGTAATACGTAAATCCAACAAAAGACAGGAACATGAAGCCGAAGAAAATGTTTAGGTATACTCGTTCAGTCAGGTTCATGTAGCTCAACGCTACGAAGAAAGCAGTCAAACTGAAGAAGATGAGCGCCATCGGGTACAATTCTCCCCAAAACGCCATCAACGCGATCACAATGGTCCAGAAACCAAGAACGCGATACATACGATCCATTTTTTGTCCCCCCTTTTTGCCTCGAACGGTAAGATTTACAAGATTCCTCCCCCATTATATAGGACAGGCGAACACGTGTAAACGATAAAGGTATGACGGATTATTGTCACCCTAAAAGGAGAGACTGGACTTCGGTGCTAATACTGAATCACCGTATAGTTGCAGGATTGGCAACCGCGAATTTTGGAATCATCCTCACGTAACTCAATGTTCCCCAAGTACGTTTCGAATATTCCCATCAACAGAGCGTTGTGCATCTGGCATACGGCATTCGGATATTTTTTTGCGCTGTCAGAGAAGGTGCAATTATTCACGCGAAAACGCAGCTTCCCTTCATCCATTGCTTCGATGTCTGGTTTCAATCCCTGAGCCACGACAATCCGATGGACCAGGTCCAATTTTTCTTCCATAGAGGCTGTTTCTAAATTGATTCCGCTTTGGACAACCGCCCGTTTTGCCATCTCTGTTCCAATGCGATGTCCCATTTTAATGAGAGCGGCTTCGCCAGCTTCGCCGAGCGAGAGCAGGCTTTCAATCGCGATATCGGCCAACAGCTGATAGTCACGAGGTGGGAATTGCAGACTCACAACCTGCTCAGATAGTGAGTACAACCGACTGGGACGTCCTCCCTTACCGCTTTTGTCTGTAACAGCAGTGAGTAAATTCACGTCCTCCAACTTCGTCAAGTGCAAGCGTGCCACATTAGGGTGGATAGAGAAGTGATCAGCTATATCCTGAACCGTGATGGGATCTTTACTGTAGGCGACAAATTGGTAAATGGAAAAACGGGTGGGGTCAGCTAAAGCACTGGTTAACTTTTGCGCATCGTGGTCCATGCCGATACCCCTTTCTCAAAACAATCTCCATAAGATCAAATTCAAAAAGTCGTCTTTTCAGCACCGAGAAAGTGGTGAGAACCTGAAGAAGGAGGAGCGGATTGTAGGGGACCTACATGAGCACCGGACTTTGAAGGTGAACGCCTCTTTCGATGTTGCCCAAGCCTTCAGGACTTCTTCGTGATCAAAAGACGACTTTTTGAACAATCCTCATAAGTGTATCCCATTTCGTGTTACTTGTTAAGGTAGCAGTGTGCTACAACAGCAGATCACACGAATTTTCATCTAGTTTTTAAATTAACTACTATTGACATAGTGTTAATGAAGCAGTAAAATCCAAAGTAAGGAAGGAAATTTTATCAGCTAACTTTTTGTAAGAGCTTGAACGAAACATCAAGAACTGCAAATGGCAAGACTTTTATAGATGAAATCATTCGTGATAGTTGAGATGGAGGGGTAACCAATGGCCGTTGCTGAACGTACACAAACACAAAAATTAACGTTTTTCACTTATCCGAGCTGCACATCCTGTCGCAAAGCGAAGGCATGGCTGGCAGAAAACGGAGTAAATTACGAAGAGCGTCACTTGTTCAAAAATCCACCGACAGCAGAAGAACTGCTGGATATTATCAAAATGACTTCAAATGGCTTGGATGAAATCTTGTCAACGAGAAGTCAGCGCTTTAAAAACCTGGATGTTGATATTAATGATATGTCGGTGAAGGAACTGCTCGAAATGCTTAGCGAAGAGCCTCAGCTTTTGAAGCGTCCGATCCTGACTGACGGTGAAAACCTGATCGTCGGGTTCAATTCTTCCGCCATGAAAAATTTGTTGTCCTAATGAAGAGGGGGGAGAGACCTCCTCTTTTTTGTTTGTCTATCGAAAGGTAAAATAAAGCCACAAGCTGATAAAAAGGTGTGAGTTCTTATGGAGACTTTGCTTTTACAAAAACAGGACGGTATTGCCACAATCACATTAAATCGGCCGCATGTACATAATGCCATCAGCGTGGAGCTGGTTGACGAACTGAATCAGGTCTTGCAAGACTGCCAAGCCGATCCAGAGGTGAAGGTTCTGATTGTGACGGGGACGGGCAGAAGCTTTGTTTCTGGCGGCGATTTGAATCAGTTTATTGCAGCGCGCGGCTTTGAACAGGCGCATCCTTTGCTCAGCAAGGTGACGGGGCTTTTGTCGGCCATTGATCAGTTTCCCAAACCGGTGATTGCCATGATAAACGGTGCCGCGGTCGGAGGTGGCTGTGAGGTTGCGGGTGCGTGTCATTTTCGTTTTGCCAGTGACAGGGCGACCTTCGGGTTTGTACAAATCAGCATGCATATTACGACAGGGTGGGGTGGAGGAAGTCGGCTGTTGGACTTGCTGCCAGAGTCAAAAGCACTCGCTCTCCTGCTGACTGGTGACAGATTGCGTGCAGAGGAAGCCAAGTCCTACGGTTTTGTTGACGAGGTATATACAGAAGGGAAGCTGCATGAGGAAGTATATCGTTTCGCGCGAAAAATCGCTGCTCAGCCGCTAGCTGGCATTGAGGCGTACATGAAGGTTTTGCAGTGGAAGCGTATGGGTCTTCCGCAAGAAGAACGAATCCGGCGCGAAGTGAGTCAATGTGCGCATCTATGGGGGAGCCCCGAACACGTCGCCGTGGTGGAAAGCTTCCTGACAAAGCGCCCAACATCCTGATCAATGGGGTTTCTTCCGTTTAAACATTTATTTGCTTGGACATACTTTTTCTAGTAGAAAGCGATTCTACAAGAGTAGGGAAAAGCATAGGATGAAATACATCATCCTTTTTAAAGGTAACGGGAGGGACTCATATGGTAGCTTCCAGACAAGACGCATGGACCGAAGATGACGATCTAGTGTTGGCGGAAGTCACCTTGCGCCACATACGCGAAGGCGGCACACAGCTTGCTGCATTTGAAGAAGTGGGTCAAAGGTTGGGAAGGACAGCAGCTGCGTGCGGCTTCCGCTGGAACAGTTGCGTACGCAAACGGTACGATGCGGCCATTTCGATTGCGAAAAGCCAAAGGCAGCAATTGAAAAAGCTCGGGAGGATTCAAGCACCGCCACCTGTGGTGGCTGAGGTCGAGGCCGTCACGTTGCATACAAAGCGTTCTGAGACACCAGTAGCAGAGGTGCAAAAGTACGCGGATGTAGAGGAACAGCAGATTGAAGCAGTCATTCGCATGCTCGTCAATCAAAAAGAAATGACTCGTCGCTTGCGACAATTGGAACAAGAGTTGGAAGGAAAAGAGTTGGAGTTAAAAGAATTGAAAGAAGCTCACGAACGCGCTAGAAAAGAGCTGGATCAGGTTCAGGGTGTCAATGATGACTACCGTGCGTTGGTACAGATCATGGAACGTGCACGCAAGCTTGCTTTTTTACAGGAAGAGGATTCCAACAAAGCGATCTTCAAAATGGATGAAAATGGAAATTTGGAGCGCGTGGAAAAATAAGCGCAAAGCATGAAAAAAGAAGCGGAGATTGATCCGCTTCTTTTGTTTGCGCATTAAGAGGGAGCTAGTCTTGCAGCTCTACGCTCTCTGGCAACCATACGTACGGGTTTTCGCCACGATCACGCATGAGGTTGTACTTCACAGGCGTGAAGCCCATTTTCAACCAAAAATCGTCTGCGCGACAGCGTGAGTTGGTTTTAATAGGAGCTCCAAAGCTCTTCGCATGGTTAACCAAAGCAGTTCCGTAATCTTTGCCGCGGTAGTCAGGCAGTACTTCGAGCTTCCACAGCTCGTAATAGTCTTGCGCAGGTTGGAAGTAACGGTCGTATTTCCCGTCAATTTTATAGAGGCTCATACGTGCTACCAGAAGATCGTTGTCATAAATACCGTAAAATGGAGATTCCGAATCGTTTTCCACGATGTTCGCCTCCAGGTCTTCCTTCATAGAAAGCTCCTCCAGGCCAAATTCGCGAAACTTCTGGAATTCCTCCAGTGTCTTATAGTTGATTTGCAAACGTCTTACTTCAAACATGGTTAGCCACTCCTCTCACAGCTCTTTGCCTTGGCCACCTTTTGGCCCCGCCCCTTTATTATACACGATGATTGGCTTTTCCGAAGTGTTTTTCTTTTTTATGTGGAGGGATTGTCAGGAAATGATTTCGCTTCCTTGGAAAAATTTAAAATTTCATCCTAGAACTATGATCATTCTCGTGGCAAAATAGAAAGTAGCATCACATGATACAAACCAGGCAAACAATTTGGAAGCGCTTACGGTTGTAGTCGGTTTGTCAAAGAGGGGAGCGTTGCCATGAACAAGGTATTAATCGCAAACCGTGGTGAAATTGCCAGACGAATTATCCGTACATGCAAGGCAAGAGGAGTGGCTACGGTTGCTGTCTATTCAGATGCAGACAAGGATCTGCCGTTTGTACGTGAAGCAGATGAGTCAGTCCATATTGGTCCACCGCCGGTTCCACACAGCTACCTGAACGTAGAGGCCATACTTGCAGCAGCGAAAAGCACCGGTGCTGACGCTATTCATCCAGGCTACGGTCTTTTGTCAGAAAACGAAGCTTTTGCCCGCCGCGTTCTGGAGGAAGGTCTGCTATTCATTGGGCCTACCCCCGAGGTCATCGGTCAAATGGGTGACAAGCTGACTGCCCGCCGTATGATGGAGGCTGCGGGAGTGCCGGTCGTTCCAGGATGCGAACAGGCTATCGATTCTCCAGATGAAGCAGCTGTCATGGCGATGTCCATCGGATATCCCGTGATGCTCAAGGCAAGTGCTGGCGGCGGAGGCATCGGGATGCATATTTGCCGAGACGAGGCCGAGCTGCGTCAAGCCTATCAATCGGCAAAAGGCCGTGCAAAAGCGTATTTTGGAAACGATGCGATGTACATGGAGAAATACGTAGAGCGTCCGCATCACATCGAAGTGCAGGTCGTCGCCGATCAGCATGGAAACGTCATCCACTTGTTAGAACGGGAATGCTCCATACAGCGCAGACATCAAAAGGTGCTCGAGGAAAGCCCTTCGCCCTTTTTGGACACAGCAACGAGAGAGCTTTTGTGCGATGCAGCGGTTACAGCAGCGAAAGCAGTGGGCTACTCGGGTGTAGGAACGGTTGAATTTATCGTAGATGAGCAGAAAAACTTTTACTTCCTGGAAATGAATACACGCTTGCAAGTAGAGCATCCCGTGACGGAAGAAATGACGGGCATTGACCTCGTGTCGCTCCAACTGGACATTGCCGATAATCACCCGCTTTCAATCAAGCAAGAGGACGTCAAGGCTCTGCGTCACGCGATTGAGCTGCGTGTCTATGCGGAAGACCCTGTCACCTTCCTGCCATCGCCAGGGACGATTACGTTGTACCAGCCACCCGCATTCGAAGATGTACGAATTGACGACGGGGTAGAGACAGGTACACAGGTGACTCCTTTTTACGACCCGATGATTGCAAAGGTCATTGTATCTGGAGCGACAAGAGAAGAAGCTGTGCAACAGGCACAGAAGGCTATGAATCATTTTCTGATTACTGGCATTAAAACGAACATTCCGTTTTTGCAAGAAGTATTACAGGATGAACAATTCCGAGCAGGTAACTATACGACATGGTTCGTTACTGAGCGTGGAGCAGCGTCAAGCACGGAAAAACACTAAGCAAACTAAAATGATATGTAAGGGAGAGAACCACCTATGAAACAAGTAGCAGCCAATATGGCAGGAACTGTTATTAATGTCCTGGTGCAGCCGGGTGACGAGATCAGTGAAGGACAAGACGTTCTCGTACTGGAATCGATGAAAATGGAAGTTCCTGTACAGGCTCAAGCCTCAGGCAAGGTTGTGGAAGTAAAAGCGAATATTGGCGATTTTGTCAACGATGGCGATATCATTGTCGTTTTGGAATAGGATTAGAATGCTTCTAAACTGAGCGACCGCTAGGTGAGGGGGTGACTTGTTGTGCGTGTGCAAATCGTGGAGGTCGGTCCTCGTGACGGGCTGCAAAATGAGAGCGCAATCGTTCCGGCAGCAGCAAAAATCGTGTTGATTCATAAGCTGATGGCAGCAGGCTTGAAGCGGATTGAAGCAAGTTCGTTTGTGAATCCGAAATGGATACCGCAATTGGCAGATGCAGATGAGGTTTTGCAGGGAATCAATCGCAGCCAAGAGGTAACGCTTAGCGCATTGGTTCCAAATGTTCGCGGTCTGGAGCGGGCGCGCCAATGCGGACTGACTGAAATTGCCCTGTTCATGTCTGCCTCTGAAACCCATAATCAAAAAAACATCAATAAACGGATAGAAGACACGTATCCGATCCTGCGGGAGGTTGCCCAGGAAGCGCTGGCTCTCGGAATGAAAGTTCGCGGATATATCTCAACGGTATTCGGTTGTCCGTACGAGGGAAACGTTCCGCTGGACAATAGCCGCAGGGTGACAGAGGCTCTGTTGGAAATGGGAGTGTACGAGATTTCTCTCGGGGATACGATAGGGGTTGCAACACCGAAGCAGGTACATGAGGTTTTTGGAGAACTTGTGAAAGATGTTACGAACGAGCGCTTAGCCGCCCATTTTCATGATACAAGAGGAACTGGTTTGGCGAACGTAGCAGCAGCGTTAGAGGAAGGAATCCGAATCTTTGACAGCTCAATCGGCGGACTTGGCGGATGCCCGTATGCCCCAGGAGCTGCCGGCAACATTTCGACTGAAGATTTGGTCTACATGCTGCATGGAATGGACTATGAAACGGGCATCGATCTCGAGAAGTTGATTGAGGCTGGTGCGTATATTGGGCAGCAGTTGGGTAAAGAGCTCCCCTCAAAAGTGCTGCGGGCATCGCTCGCAAGCAAACCAGCGGGATGATCAGTATTTTCCACACATTCGCAAAGAGGGGATAGAAGATGACGGTTAGCCTGCAAAGAGAGGGCGCAATCGGCGTACTAACGCTGCAACGGCCAGAAGTTTTTAACTGCCTCAACCTTGAAACGCTCGTGACACTGCGCGACTTGATTAGGGAAATCAGCCATGATCGTGACATCCGGACGGTCATTGTGACAGGGGCTGGCGACAAGGCGTTTTGTTCTGGGGCGGATTTAAGAGAGCGGCGCTCCATGTCACCACAACAGGTCGATGTCTATATCCAAACGATTCGAGATACGTTCACAGAGCTAGAAAAGCTACCGAAACCAGTCATCGCGGCGATTAACGGGCTGGCACTAGGGGGCGGTACAGAATTGGCGCTGGCGTGCGATTTGCGGATCATGAGTGAACAGGCCCAGATGGGTTTAACGGAGACATCGCTGGGGATCATCCCTGGTGCTGGCGGAACACAGCGTTTACCTCGACTGGTTGGAAAAGGCGTCGCCAAGGAACTGATTTTTACGGCAAGGCGTGTTTTTCCAGAGGAGGCACTGTCCATCGGGTTGGTCAATCGGATTGTTCCCGCTGATCAACTCATGGCGACAGCCATTTCTTTGGCCGAGCAAATTTCAGCAAATGCTCCACTTGCTCTAGCCCAAGCCAAGTTTGCCATCGATTGTGGAGTGGAGGTCGAGCTAGCTAGCGGACTTCAGATTGAAAGCAACGCGTACAAGCTGCTCGTCCCGACGAAAGACCGCCTAGAAGGACTCGCAGCCTTTCAAGAAAAACGAAAACCGATATACCGCGGAGAGTGACGAGGGGGATTACGCTGATGACCAAACATTTGGAAGACACATTGCACGAAAAAATCGCCCAAGTAGTGCAAGGGGGCGATGCCAAGTATCATGACAAGCTCAAGGAGCAAAACAAGCTGTTCGTGCGCGATCGCCTCAAGCTATTGTTCGATGACGAGTTCATGGTCGAGGATGGGCTGTTCGCGAATGTCATGGCAGGTGATCTGCCGGCGGATGGAGTTGTCACCGCAATCGGCAAGGTAAATGGTCAAACTGTCTGCGTGATGGCCAATGATTCGACAGTGAAAGCTGGGTCTTGGGGATCGCGGACCGTCGAAAAAATTATTCGCATTCAAGAGACAGCTGAAAAAATGCGTGTTCCTCTTCTCTATCTCGTCGATTCAGCAGGAGCACGTATCACGGACCAATTGGAGATGTTCCCAGGCCGACGGGGTGCTGGGCGAATCTTTTACAACCAAGTGAAGCTTTCCGGCAAAATTCCACAAGTGTGCATTTTGTTTGGCCCTTCTGCTGCTGGTGGCGCTTATATCCCAGCTTTTTGTGACATTGTCATCATGGTCGACAAAAACGCGAGCATGTACTTGGGCTCCCCGCGTATGGCAGAAATGGTGATTGGAGAAAAAGTGAGCTTGGAGGAGCTGGGCGGTGCACGCATGCATTGCTCCGTAAGCGGATGCGGCGACGTACTGGCTGCCAATGAAGAAGAAGCGATTCAAGCAGCGCGCAGCTATCTTCGCTTCTTCCCGGCGAACTATACGTTGACGCCACCGACTGCATTGGCAAAAGCTCCTGTGTCTACAGCGAAAGAAATCACCAGCATCGTGCCGGAGAATCAAAATGCAGCTTTCAATATGCATGATGTGATTACAGCATTGGTCGACGAGGATTCGTTCTTTGAAATCAAAAAGTTATTTGCCCAAGAGCTGATTACCGGTTTGGCACGTCTGGATGGCAAGCCTGTCGGAATCATTGCCAACCAGCCGCGCGTGAAGGGAGGAGTCTTGTTTGTCGATTCGGCTGACAAGGCGGCTCGATTCATCACACTGTGCGATGCGTTTTCCATTCCACTGTTGTTCTTGGCGGATGTTCCTGGCTTTATGATTGGGACAGCCGTAGAGAGGGCAGGCATTATCAGACACGGGGCAAAAATGATCTCCGCCATGGCGGAAGCCACGGTACCCAAAATATCCGTCATTGTACGCAAAGCGTATGGTGCTGGCTTGTATGCAATGGCCAGCTCGGCATTTGAGCCAGATGCTTGCCTCGCACTGCCCGGTGCCCAAATCGCCGTGATGGGACCAGAAGCAGCAGTTAATGCCGTCTACAGTAACAAAATACAGGCGATTGAGGACCCGGCAGAGCGCCAAGCGTTTATTCAGGAAAAACGCAGAGAATATCAGGAAGACATCGATCTGTACTTGCTGGCATCGAACTTGATTGTAGATGCTGTTGTGCCCCCAAGTGAACTGAGACGCGAATTAATCCAGCGCTACGAGGTTTACAAGGAAAAGCGTCACGTTTTTTCGGACAGAAAGCATGCGGTTTATCCTGTGTAAATCAAGGGTCAGGCTGTCGTCAAAGGGCGACAGCCAATTTTTTTACAAAAAACGTGAGAGGGTCTGGGAATATTTCGATAATTGCGATCTTTTTTTGTGGCAATCAATTGAACAATCCCGAAAACTCTGTTATTCTTGAAAAATAAGCATTGATTAATGTGGGTGAACAAATGCTGCTAAAGCCAATGACGAGTCAGGTGGTAGTCATAGGTGGCGGGTCTGTCGGGCTGCTGTATGCAGCAAGGCTCGCACTGGCTGGACAACCTGTCACGATTGTTACACGCAGTTCACTCCAGGCGAATCAGCTAAATGAACGCGGGCTCAGCTTTCAAAAGCTGAATGGCGAGTCAGTCACTGTTCCCGTCTCCGCCAGCCCCATTGAAGAAGGATTGCCTGAAGGGAATCTGTATCTGTTAACTGTTAAGCAGCCAGATTTGCATAGCGTGCTTCCAGCTTTACGAGGGTTAGACTTTAAGGCAAGAGTGATTGCTTTGCAAAATGGCATGGGTCATTACGAATTGCTTCGAACCGTTTTAACGGAGACACAGTGCTTCTTTGCGATTAATACGGAAGGAGCAAGGAGATTGTCGCCTACAGAGGTCGTGCATACCGGTACTGGTACTTTGCGCGTAGGCTCTTGGGAGACTTCTGATTGCAATGATCCACTGATTCGCACATTTGTAGAATGGGCAATATCAACAGGCATGGAGGCTGTCTATGAAAAGGCAATACAGCCCTTCGCTTGGCGAAAGCTCATCGCAAATGCGCTGATCAATCCGTTAACCGCGCTTTTTGAAATACCAAATGGTGCTCTCCTCGAAAACTCACATACGCAACAGCTCATGCGTGCTTTATTTGTGGAAGCAGCTGCAGTGGCTGCGTCTGCCGGACAAAAAATCGAGGATGCAGACTTGCAGGAAATTGTCTCCATTTGCCGAAATACTTCCCGTAATCTTTCCTCCATGCTGCAGGATATAAAGAAGCGCAGACCTACGGAAGTGCAGTCTATCAACGGCTATCTCGTCCAAGTAGGAAAAAGGGCTGGGATTCCGACTCCGCTTCACGAAACCTTGCTTCGAATTATCCTTCTTAAGTCAGACATGGGAATACGGAAGGAGGGAGGCGACAATAGATGACCATTTTGGCGAATGTCTGGGCCTATTTGTGGGGGACGCTGACGGTTGTGCCGTTTCTTGGGTTTCCGCTCGTTTATTTCATCTTGTATGGAATGACGCGGAATAAGAAATTGGCAGGCCGCTTCGCGATAAATATCACGAATCTTTTGGTGATTCGCTCTGCCGTTTCCGCTTACGAACTGATCTGGCCCGAGGCATTTTCCGCTTGGTGGTGGGTATTCTGTTTTTACCTGGTGGTAACCATACTCCTTGGGTGGGTACAGATGAAGTGGAAGGGGCGGCTCTCCCTTAAAAAGGTAGGATTTTCAGCCTGGCGATTGTCGTTTCTCTGGTTTGGATTCGTCTATATAGTGCTGTTTACGACCGGAATTATCAAAACGATGGGTGTCGTGTAAAGCACTGTTGATACATATCGTATTTATTCCGATAAGAAAGAAGGTTGGAACTATGCGACTTCCCATCGAGACCATCGGACACAAGATTCGAATGATTCGGAAAGAACGCGGCTTTACCTTGGAAATAATGGCAGGCAAGACAGGGTTAAGCAAGGGTTTGCTGAGCCAAGTAGAGCGTGGTATTTCGCAGCCGTCGCTGGATTCGCTGTGGAAAATCACCAAAGCTCTGGAGTCACCCATCATTCATTTTTTCGAAGATATTGATCAAAAGCAGGTGCATGTGACTCGCTTGCAAAAACGCAGACAACTGGTCTTTCCTGAATCGACGGGCACTTATTCGCTGCTCTCGATGGGAGGTAGCGCCAAGCTGGGGATGCTGGAAGTGCGACTGATGCCCGGAGAAATGGCTGTCGACAAGTTCGTGCAGTCGGAGGGAGAAGAGTGCTTCACGGTCATCACCGGCAGTGTGACAGCGCGTTTCAACGATGAAGAGCATGTGTTGGAAGCAGGAGACAGTATTTCATTTGACAGCAGCAAAACACACTCAATCGAAAATACAGGAGAAACGGAAGCTTTGTTAATCTGGTCCGTCACCCCTCCGCAATTTTAATGCGAGCGCGAACGAGCCTGTATTACACTTTGACAACCCATTAAAGTGGGTTGTCTTGTTTTTTGTGGCTGTGGAGCATGGTATAATTTTGGTTGACCATGGCCCTAAGAAAGGTGAGCTAGCATGAATGTTGAATGTCTCGCGCTTCCATTGGCGAATCCGCTGGCACAGGAGTACCAGCAGCAAAATACCTCTGCATTACAGTTTTTTGTGCATAATCCCTACCGTGAACAGTCCTACCGAGAACGCGTGGAATGGCTTCAAAGTCAATCCTATCCTCACCGGAACCAGCTCGTGGAAGGTTTATATCGTTTTAATAAAGAGATGGGTACTCACCCTGAAGCACTGAAAAATATCGAGTTGCTCAGACAGCCAGACACATATGTGGTCATCGGCGGTCAGCAAGCAGGAGTTCTGGGTGGCCCACTCTATACGGTCAACAAAGCGATTCATCTGATTCAGGCAGCGAAGAGGCTGTCTGCCGAGCTTCAGGCAAACGTCATTCCGGTGTTCTGGATTGCTGGCGAAGATCATGACATCGATGAGATCGATCATGTGTACTGGGGAGCGGACGAAGGGAAGCGCCTGCATAAGGAGCGACTGCCTCTGAATAAGAAGGGCCGCCAATCGGCAAGTACGCTACCCTTGGACCCTGAACTGTGTAGGCAGTTTCTGGAAAAGTTTTTCCAGGGGCAGACAGAGACTACCGAAACCAAACAAATTCGTGAGTTGCTGATGCAGACTGCGGCAGACTCGCCTACAGTCGCAGAGTGGTTTGCTCGCTTGATGGCAAAATTGTTTGGCAAGCACGGTCTTGTTCTGGTTGAATCCTCGTTGCCGTTTGTTCGTGAACTGCAGCAACCCATTTTTTCACAGATCATTGAAAACAATGAGCAACTAACGAAGGTGCTGCTGCGGGCAGCAGATCGGATTTCAACGGCTGGCTATCCACTTCAATTGCAAGTGGAAGAGTATCAAGCCAATCTTTTCGTCTATGAGGGCGATGATCGATTGCTGCTAGAACGTCACGGGGAGCGCTTTATCAATCGGAGACGTTCTTACAGTCGTGATGAATTGCTCAAGCACGTTGCAGATTCCCCAGAGCGTTTTAGCACAAATGTTGTTACCCGTGGGTTGATGCAGGAGCATCTGTTTCCTACACTGGCCTTCATTGGGGGTCCGGGCGAGATAGCTTACTGGGCGTTTTATCGGGAGGTATTCGAGCTATTCGGGATGCAGATGCCGATCGTATTGCCTCGGATGTCCATTACCCTTGTGGAAGGTGCTCAGCTGAGACTGCTGGATAGCTTGGGGCTGTCTGTTGAACAAGTCTTGACTGACTTTGCCGCGTGGAAAGACGAGTGGTCCAAAAATCAGGCACCACATCCGCTAGAGCAGCAATTCGCTTCGGCACGGGAGTCGATCATGTCGATCTATCGCCCGCTGGTAGAGGAGGTCGTTTCTCTGGATGGGGGATTGCGTGGTCTGGCTGAGAAAAATAGTAAGCTGCTGTTAGAGCAAGTATCCTTTTTGGAAGAGCGTCTGATTCGTTCGCTACAGCAAAAAGATGACGTGGAGCATGTGCGCGTCCAACGAATTGAGACCGCTTTGTTGCCTGAAGGTGGGCTGCAAGAAAGAAAGCATTCGTTTTTCCCGTTTGCAAATAAGTATGGTCTTGGTTTGATTGACCGATTAGTAGATGCGCCATTCTCGCATGATGGTACTCATCAACTTTATTACCTGTAAAAAGAAGTACAAAATAGTCGGATCGTCCTGGAAGTGGACCCGGCTATTTTTTTATTGTTTAAGCAGATGGAAAACTTTTCTACAAATTATGCCGAAACTTTTCCGACAAATTCTGCGTCATAGTAGTAATGGATTGTTTTTGGGGAAAGGTGGTACTCGGGATGCAGATTACATTACAACAAATCGGGAAAAAAGCCACTCTACTAGCTGTTAGCTTGTCGGTTTTATTGACGGGCATCGCAACCGTAGGATTGAAAAAGGCCGACGCACGCGAAGAATACGTGGCCAATTCACCTGCATTTATCGACACAAATGAACATTGGGCAGCAAAGGAAATAGGGATTGCTACCAAAAAAGGATTGATCAAAGGATTCCCCGACGGGACCTTTAAGCCAGAGCAAACGGTGACGCAAGAACAGTTTTTATCCCTGATTGAACGCGTCATACCTTCCTTCACAGGCCATGAGCCTGACAGCTTTATCAAAGAGACCTACTTGCAGGCTGCTGCGGGACGTTGGTCGGAAAAAACATATCACCATTTGGCTTCAGCGGGTATCATGCCATCTGGGAAACCGACGGATAGTATGACGCGGTTGGAAGCGGCAAGAACGTTGCTGGCAGCCATCGGGCATCAATCCGAAGGGGAAAAATATCGGGGAACGACGACGAAATTTTTCACGGATCTTTCGGTCGAAAATGAAGCACAGGTGATCACGGTCTACCCTGTCTACAAAATGGGGATTTTGGCTGGCTTTCCAGACGGAAGCTTTCAGCCTGATGACAAAATCAACAGAGCACAGGCAGTCGTCCTGTTAAATCGTTTGGAATCAAAAATCGACGAGCTGTACCCTGGCAATGTAACGGAGAGCGAGAAAAAGGCAATGACACAAGCTGTCTCGTCATTTGTAGGTGACGTGATGGATAAGCAAAAGATTCGTCGCTTTGATGACTTGGTCGCGTATGTAAAGAAAAACAACCTGCCTGTGAGCGAATCGTTTTTACGTGAGCATTTTTCGTTTATGCAGTATGAAGTGTATGATTATATCCGTTTTCCGCAGTTTAATGAGCTGATGTACTTTGCGAAAATCGGAATGAATAAATACAGAATGACGGTTCAATATTACGCTGGTGATTTGGGTGGAAGCGTTGATCGCACGTTTTACCTTTCCTCAAGCGATGGCAAAACGTTTCGACTGATTGGAAAAGATGAATAAGAAAAGAAGGCTGGGACATGACCCCAGCCTTTTTTCGTGTCAGGCATGACGTTTTTGCCAGATAAAAAGCACGAGTGCAATCACGAGCGGATAGAGGGCGGACCACCCCAAAAAAGGATAGAGTCCTAGTGTACATACGAGAGAAGTCCAGGAAGCGATTCGGCCTACGCGACTATTGTGCAAGAGCCGGACCCCAGCCAGACACCCACCGATGTAAGTTGCAAAAAAGGTAGCATTGGGCAGTTCGATGAGCCTCGACAAGTCGATCACGTCGAAATAGAGTACGCTAAGAACGACTACAAAACAAAGAGCGAGAAACAAAAGACCGCCGGTGGGTGTCCGGTACTTGGCGTGGAGGGTGCCAAACCAGCGGGGAGCGATCTTTTCTTGGGCTAACGAATAGGCGATGCGTGACGCAGCTCCAATGTAAGCGTTGGCTGTAGCGATACAAATGAACAAGGCGGTTACGGCTACAATCCATCCGCCGATCGGACCTAAGGAGAGTTGAACCATGACGCTGAGCGAGGCAGCAGAGATGCCGATCCCGTAGCTATGTGTGGCCACAGTCATAAAGGCTACGGCAAAATACAAAAGAGCGACGATTCCCGCACTCCACAAGACACCGCGAATCGCGTTTTTCGCAGGATCGACGAATTCCTCTGAGAGATGCGTCACGGCTTCCCACCCAATGAAGCACCAGAACATCAGACCTGCTGCTTGCACGACACTCAACCAACCATTTGGCGTAAAAGGGACAAAGTGAGTGACAGATGCATGCGGAATGCTGGCGACAACGGCTAAAATCAAAATCGTGATAATCAGCGAGACAACAATCGTTTGGACACGGGCAGCTACATGCAAGCCTACAACATTCATCATAAGGACAGCGAGAAGAAGCAGAGCCGCCGCCGCATATACTTGCGACTCACTCCAGTTCAGCAGGATGGAAATGTAGTTGGCCCCTGTAACACTCAGAATCGGTGCGCCAATCGGGACAGACAAGAGAAAGAACCAGCCTACCATGTTTCCGAAACGATCTCCGTACGCTGTCCGTACAAAGGTAGAGACTCCACCTGAGCTCGGATAACGAGCAGATAACAGCCCCATCGTAATGGCCATGGGCAGGACGAGAACAGACATGACGAGCCAAGCTAAAATGGAAGCAGGACCAGCCTTCTCCGCTGCGAGTCCGGGGATGAGCAGTACGCCGGAACCGATCACCGCCCCGATATATAAGGCGACGATGTGCGGAAGTCGCAGTGTTTTGGCTAGACCGGGGGCTTGCGTAGATAATTTCCCCATAGGTAGATCCCTCACTTTTTTACTTACCTTGTCGTTGGTAACTGAAGTGTAGCATAGACTTAATTATCGGAGTTATCTATAATATTAGATGATTCGAATCGATTTTTCCGATGAAATGAGGGGGGAATCTGGATACTCGTTATTTGCAAACCTTCCGTGAAGTAGCAAAATGCCAAAGCTTTACTCGTGCAGCAGAAATTTTGGGCTACGCGCAGTCGAGTGTGACGACCCAAATTCAAAATCTGGAATCGGAGTTCGGTGTCAGCCTATTTGAGCGTTGGGGCAAAAAAATCAGGCTTACCCATGCAGGCGAGGTGCTTCTCAGCTACAGCGAACAGCTGCTAACTGTATTAGATGAGGCAAGAGCGAATTTGTCAGAGCAAGCGCAACTGGCGGGAACGTTGAGTATTGGAACAGTGGAGTCATTGGCGGCCTTTTATTTACCCCCTTATTTGCAAAAATTTCGCTTGGAGCAGCCACGTATGCGGATCATGCTTGCGCCGGGCATTTGCCAAGACTTGAGGCAGGGGGTAAAGGAAGGGAAGTTCGATTTCGCCTTTGTGCTCGATTGGCTCCAAGATCAATCTGAGCTGACAAATATCGTTTTAGGTGAGGAAAAACTAGTTGTTGTTGCTGCACCTACCCATCCGCTGGTGAAAAAAGAGAAGGTAGAAACTCACGATTTTACCGGAGAAACCTGGATTTTCACAGAAAAGGGATGCAGCTACCGAGGGCTGATGGAATCGGTGTTGCGTGAAGCAGGAGCCGCCGTGGAAACTTCTTTTGAATTTGGTAGTCTGGAAGCGATCAAACAATGTGTTGCCTATGATTTAGGAATTGCGTTACTTCCGAAAATTGTCGTACAAGAAGAAGTGAAAAATGGTACACTAGTAATACTCTCGTTTTCCCATCCGGATATCCGTGTTTTCCGACAGTTGGTCTACCATAAAAAGAAATGGATGCCTCAGGCTTTGTTACGTTTTTTGGAGCTGCTTACGGTAGAGACCGCAGAGCGAAAATTGCCGATAATAGGAAAATAATTGGAAAAACTGATGATGGTTGAACTTGCGTATGATATGATAGACAAGGTTGCTTTATGAGATAAAAGGAGGTCCATCCGTACATGAACACAGTATCTGAAAGCATCGTAAAAGATATGTCGTTGGCGCACAACGGCCATCTGAAGATTGATTGGGTAAAAGAACACATGCCTGTATTAAACCGCATTCGTGAGCGCTTTGAAAAAGAGCAGCCGTTTGCAGGCCTGAAAGTTGCGATCTCCTTGCACTTGGAAGCAAAAACGGCTTATCTGGCAAAAGTAGTTCAAGCTGGTGGCGCTGAAGTAACCATTACTGGTTCCAACCCGCTTTCCACGCAAGATGACATTTGCGCAGCATTGGTGGAAGACGGTATCCGTGTATTTGCGAAATACAATCCAGATCCTGCTGAATACAAAGAGCATCTGATCAAAACACTAGAAACTCGTCCTGACCTGATCATTGACGACGGTGGCGACCTGATCACTATTTTGCACAGCGAGCGCCGTGATCTGTTGTCTCAAGTACGCGGTGGTGCAGAAGAAACGACAACAGGTATTCTGCGTCTGAAAGCGTTGGAGAAAGAAGGCAAGCTGGAGTTCCCGATGGTTGCCGTAAACGATGCATTCTGCAAATACTTGTTTGACAACCGCTATGGTACGGGTCAATCCGTATGGGATGGTATCAACCGTACAACAAACCTCGTTGTAGCGGGTAAAACCGTTGTGGTAGCTGGCTATGGCTGGTGCGGTAAAGGTGTAGCGATGCGTGCAAAAGGTTTGGGCGCAAAAGTAATCGTAACCGAAATCGACCCAATCAAAGCGGTAGAAGCTTACATGGATGGATTTGAAGTAATGCCAATGCTCGAAGCTGCGAAGCATGGTGACTACTTCGTAACGGTGACAGGTAACCGCGATATCATCAGCAAAGAGCATTTTGCTGTGATGAAAGATGGCGCAATCTTGTCCAACGCGGGTCACTTCGATGTCGAAGTAAACAAGGTCGATCTGAATGCCATGTCGACTTCCTCCCGTATTGTGCGTAAAGATATTGAAGAATTTGTCTTGGCTGATGGTCGAAAAGTGTATCTGCTCGCAGAAGGCCGTCTCGTGAACTTGGCTGCTGGCGACGGACATCCGGCTGAAATCATGGATATGACCTTTGCTCTGCAAGCGGTATCCTTGGCTTATGTCAATGAACAGTACAAAAACATTGGCAAGAAAGTGCTGAACGTACCATTCGAGTTGGATCAAATGGTAGCTCAGTACAAGCTGGAAGCTCTGAACATCGGAATCGACAAATTGACAGATGAGCAAAAATCCTACCTGGAAAGCTGGGTCGAATAGTCCCTCGAATCCCGTCTTTTCCCGGCAAAAAAATATGCGAAAAAATCCTGCTTACAAACGCAGGATTTTTTTTTATAATAACAAATAGGTACAAGGTGGGGAAAAGTGGGGGAAAGTGGAGCCAACCGACAGGAAAGTGGGGGACCAGGGCGTGTTCATGGGGGAATATCAGCACAGCATCGACGAAAAAGGCCGCCTGACGATCCCAGCCAAATTCCGTGAAGGGCTAGGCACTTCCTTTGTTATTACCCGCGGGCTTGACCAATGTTTGTTTGCTTATCCGCAAGATGAGTGGAAACAACTAGAGGAAAGACTCAAGTCTCTCCCATTTACAAAAGCAGATGCTCGCGCATTTACACGATTTTTCTTTTCAGGTGCCACCGAATGCGAGTGGGACAAGCAGGGAAGGGTAAACATACCACCCAATTTACGTGAGCATGCAGGCATGCAAAAAGAATGTGTGATCATCGGGGTGTCAAACCGTGTAGAGGTATGGAGCAAGGAACGCTGGGAAGATTATTTTGCCCAGTCTGAAGGCTCTTTCGGAGAAATTGCCGAAAAACTGGTTGATTTTAATTTGTAGCAGCGAGAAGAACAGGAGTGACGACATTGTCGTTTCATCACGTAACCGTTTTGATGGATGAGGCTGTCGAAGGGCTAAACATTCGTCCTGGAGGCATTTATGTAGACTGTACACTCGGCGGAGCTGGGCATAGCAGTTTGATTGCTTCCAAGCTGACGGAGGGCGGTCGACTTATCGCCATCGATCAGGACGATTGGGCACTGGATAATGCCCGCGAAAGACTCGCTTCCTATATGGACAGAGTCACGCTGGTAAAGAGCAACTTCCGTCATATCAAAGACATTGTGAGAGATTTAGGCTTGGATGGTGTAGACGGGGTGTTATTTGACCTCGGGGTATCCTCTCCACAATTGGACGAGGGAGAGCGTGGCTTCAGCTACAATGCGGATGCGCCCTTGGATATGAGAATGGATCAACAAGCGCCATTGTCCGCCTATGACATTATCAATGAGTGGGATGAAGAAGAGATTGCCAAGATCATTTGGCTGTACGGAGAAGAGAAATTTTCCCGGCGAATTGCCCGGCAAATCGTTCAACAGCGGAAGAAGCAGCCGATCCAAACAACAGGTGAACTCGTTGAGTTGATTAAGGAAGGAATTCCTGCCGCTGCGCGCCGTACCGGACCCCATCCGGCGAAGCGTACCTTTCAGGCAATTCGGATCGCAGTCAATGATGAACTGGATGCATTCAAAGAGGCCGTCGTCGATGCTATTGAGGTCTTGAATCCAGAAGGTCGCGTAAGTGTCATCACGTTTCATTCACTAGAGGACAGAATCTGCAAGCAAATTTATCAAGACTTTTCAAAAGGGTGCACGTGCCCGCCGGCCTTTCCGATTTGCACATGCGGAAATAAAGCGGTAGTAAAAGTCATTACAAGAAAGCCGATTTTGCCATCAGAAGAAGAATTGGAAGCTAACAATCGTGCACGATCAGCTAAACTACGGGTAGCGGAGAAGCTGTAGACCGGGATCGACGAGAAAGGGGAGGGAGAAGCGATGAGTTATTACTACCGAGGAAATTTAGCTATGGAGTTGGAACAAAAATCCCGCTCTGTAACGAAGACAACAAAGCGCACGGTTCGAATCAAGCCAACGATTCCGACCGGAGAAAAATTGCTGTATCTCTTATTTATCTCGTTAACCGTCGTCGGCTTGGGTCTAGTGGGTGTCCGCTACTCGCAAATTTCCCAGTTGAATTACGAAATCCAGACCACCAAACATGAAAACCGTGTAACGTCAGAAAAAAATGCAACGTTGAAATTGCAAATTGAACAAATGACTAACCGGGATCGCCTGCAAAAAGAAGCAGAGAAGCAGGGGATGGTATACAATCCAGCTGCTGTACATACGATCGGAAAACCAGAAGTACAGGCGAGTTCTCTGCCACAAACACAACCTAAAAAACCTTAAATGTTACTGCCCCTTATGTGCGGTAACATTTTTTCTTAGCTGGGCCAGAGTCTGCTCCTGACTCGGCTATTATGTGTTCGTCTCCCCAAAAATACATTTTCTTGGGTTAGGGAGCGGGCGATCTTTTGATGCGATGGAGTTGAATGGAGATGGAATGGAAGCGAAAAGTAAATTGGCGAATTCTCATGGTAGCCTTGTGTACGATTTTGATTTTTTCGACGTTGAGTTTTCGAATCTACTGGCTTCAGACCGTCAAAGCTACCGAAATCATGGAGACGGCTCAAGTACAGTGGGACAGGCAGCAAGTCTTGAAGCCGAAGCGCGGGGCGATCTATGATCGAAACGGCGAGATTTTGGCGTATAACGGGAAGGCATACACGGTAAACGCAAAACTGAAGCCGCGCAATGATAAAGACGAAGATTTTGTGAAAGATCCTTACTATACAGCGAATATGCTGGCTCCCATTTTGAACGCGCCTGTTCCGGAATTAGTGAAGAATTTGACCAAGCCGAACAAAGTCGTGGAACTGGGACGCTACGGGTTAAAGATCAGTGAAGAGCAAAGGAACCGAATTCAAAATTTGCAATATCCGACACTGCCAAGTGGTGAGAAGCTCAAAAAGAATCAGCTCCCAGGAATCTATTTGACTGAAACGACTCGCCGGGTTTATCCGAATAACGCCTTCGCTTCTCATGTGATCGGTTATCTTGATTTGTATGATGAACCGAAAATGGGGATTGAGCTGCAACTGAACGAACAATTGGCTGGCAAACAGGGGCATATTTCCTACCAAAGGGATCGCGCAGGCTACCAGCTGCCGGACGGAGAAGGGGAGTACATTCCGGCAATAGACGGCGTAGATGTATATCTCACCATTGATCGCCAGATACAGGATTATGTAGAACAAGCCCTTGATAAGGTGGAGCAGCAGTACAAGCCGCAGGGCATGACGGTCATTGTAACCGACCCGCAAACGGGCGAGGTATTGGCGATGGGCAACCGCTCGCAGTTTAACCCGAATATGTACTACAACGGGATTGAAAACTACAACAACCATGCGGTCACCACAATGTTTGAGCCGGGCTCTACGTTTAAGATTATTACGCTGGCAGCAGCGATTGAAGAAAAAATGTTTAATCAGAATGAAACCTATCAATCAGGTGCATACACCATCAAGGGGCAGATTCCGATCCGTGACCACAACAATGGTGCCGGTTGGGGAACCATCAGCTTTTTAGAAGGGGTTCAGCGATCCAGTAACGTATTGTTCGTTAAGTTGGGTTATGAACGCTTGAAGCTGGAGGGTCTGAAGAAATACTTCAAAAAATTCGGGATGGGTCAACCAACCGGAATTGAGCTTCCTTACGAAAAAGCAGGAAATTTGAACAACCTGGAGAAACCTCGGTCACCACGTGACTGGGCTGCAACAACGTATGGTCAAGCAGCGACGGTTACGGCGATCCAGCAGGTTGCTGCTGTAGGGGCAATCGCGAATGGAGGAGAGCTTCTAAAACCTCATATTGTAAAAGAAATGCGCGATCCTCACACGGGGGCAGTCGTCAATCGCACGCAACGTGAGGTTGTGGAGCGGGTAGTAAGTGAAGCAACTGCGAAACAGACACGCGACATTTTAGGTAAGGTTGTCTCCGAAAAGCCCGGGACTGGTCAACAATATCAAATTGAAGGGTACCAAGTAGCAGGGAAGACAGGAACGGCACAAAAATATGATCCCAACACAGGGAAAATTATGGATGGACGTTACGTTGGTTCTTTCATCGGTTTTGCGCCAAAAGACAATCCGAAGCTGTTGGTTTATGTCGTCATTGACGATCCGCAAACAGATGCATGGTATGCAATGTGGGGTCAAATGATGCTCGCGCCGATGTTTACATCCATCATGGAACGCAGCCTGCAATATTTGCAGCAGCAGCCTGATCTGTCGGTAGGCAAGAATAAACAGAGTGGAAAGGAAACATCGAAAAAAGCAACGCAGGCAGCGCTGGCATCCGCACCAGCTACACCGAAGACATTGCCAAAGTTTGAAGGGATGTCCACGACAGCTGCACAAATGCGGGCGAAGCAGGACAATTTGACGGTTACGGTAGCTGGAACAGGTACGAAAATCGTCAAACAATATCCGGAAGCTTATGATCAGGTGCTTCCAGGTGAACAGATCATCCTTGTAACGGACAGGGTAAAAGGAACGAAGATGCCTGATTTCAAAGGAAAATCATTGCGGGACGTCATGGAGTTCAGCTCTTTGATCAATCTCGAAATGAAATCGACTGGAACTGGCTTCGTCACCCAACAAAGTATTCCTCCGGGAACGGTGCTCCAAGGTACAGAGCTGCTTCAGGTGACGCTTCAATCCGTGTCGGAACCATCTGTACCGGCAACACCTCCTCCTGGTCAGGAGGGTAGCACAGTGCCTGCTACAACCACGCCAAACAATCCGGGGTCGAATAATACTACAACGACAAATCCAGCAGGAGGAAATAATCCGGCTCCACCATCTTCCGGTCAGCAAACTGGACAAGGTGGGGCAGCGCAGCCGCCAGCTTCTGGACAGGCCCCACCTCCTGACAAACCAGGAGACCAATCGACGCAAACAACACAAACAACGACAACTCCATAGTTCTAACTAGTCCCCCCTGCGAATAAGGTTAAGAAGAGACAACCTATTTGAGGGGGGACTCGCTTTGCGGGTATCCAATGCTACTGTACGCCGTCGTATTTTTATCATCTTGATTGTAGGAGTCGTTTTGTATTCGGCACTTGTCACCCGATTGGGTTATGTCCAATTGATAGAGGGACCGAAACTCTCGCAAATGTCAGATGAACTGCTCAAACGGGAAATTAAATTTCAACCCAATCGCGGTCGTATTCTAGACAGAAGCGGAAATGAGCTCGTGACGAATATGACGGTCCCCACACTTGTATCGGTAGGGGCGCAAATCAAAGACCCTAAAGAAACAGCAAGACAGCTCGCCGTCATTTTGGAGCAAAAAGAAGAAGATGTATTTCGTGCCATTACGAAAAAAGAAATGAGCAACAACCAGATTCCAGGTGGAAGGAAACTGTCTGTTGAAAAGGCGAGAAAAATACAAGAACTGAATTTGCCAGGTATTTACTTGGCAGGGGATACCAAGCGTTTTTACCCGAATGGAAATATGGCAGCCCATATTCTCGGTTTCACAGGTATTGACAATCAAGGGTTGACAGGGCTTGAAAAAATTTACGATCCCTTCTTGATGGGGACTGAGGGACATATCTCATTTCCGTCAGATGCCAAAGGGCGTGTACTCCCCGGTGGAACCGAAGACTACGTAGCACCCGTAAACGGCATGGACATGTACTTAACCCTCGACAGTACGATCCAATCCTTTATCGAACGCGAACTGGATCAGGCGGTGGTCGCTTATCAGCCGGATGATGTTCTGGCGATCGCCATGAATCCAAAGACAGGAGAAATATTGGGGATGGGAAGTCGCCCGACTTTTCAACCGGATGCGTACAGGGACTATCCTTCAGAGGTGTACAATAGAAATCTTCCTATTTGGAAAACATACGAGCCTGGTTCCACATTCAAGATTGTGACACTGGCTGCCGCTTTAAACGAAGGGGTCATCAATCTGAACGAGGGCTTTTACGATCCGGGATTCATAAACGTGGCAGGGAAGCGATTGCGTTGCTGGAAGCGCCAAGGGCATGGACAGGAAACCATGCTGGAAGTGGTAGAGAATTCTTGTAACCCTGGCTTTGTTACGATGGGCCAACGGCTGCAAAAAGAAAGACTTTTTGACTACATCAAAAAATTTGGTTTCGGACAAAAGACAGGGATTGATTTGATCGGCGAAGAAAACGGGTTGTTATTCAATTTGAATAAAGTGGGACCCGTAGAGCTTGGGACGACTTCTTTCGGTCAAGGGGTATCGGTAACGCCGATTCAACAAATGGCTGCGGTCTCGGCTGCCATCAATGGTGGCAAACTTATGAAGCCGTTTGTCGCCAAAGAATGGCGGGATAGTGTGACACACGATGTCGTAGCGAGGACCTTGCCGACAGAAGTTCGACAGGTCATTACCGAGGAGACCTCAGCCAAAGTTCGGCATGCGCTGGAAAGTGTGGTAGCGCAAGGAACGGGAAATAAGGCATATATTGAAGGGTATCGGGTAGGAGGAAAGACGGGAACTGCGCAAAAAGTAAAAAATGGTCGTTACGTCGATGGGGAATACATCGTGTCGTTTATCGGCTTTGCGCCGGCTGATGATCCACAGATCGTCGTATATTTCGCCGTAGACAATCCGAAAGCACTGGCGTTTGGTGGATTAATTGCCGCCCCGAGTGTAAAAAGTATCATGGAATCCTCCCTGCAACATTTGAATGTACCCAAACGAAAAGATGGCATCCCCAAGGAAATTAACAAAGCACTTGGAGAAAGGGCGCCAATCGAAGTGCCAAACATGGTCGGACAATCCATGAGAGACGTAGTGACAACATATGATACTCTACCGCTAGTCGTTTCAGGTAAAGGCCAGTACGTCATCCAGCAGTCCCCTGCACCCGGAGTAAAAATTGATGAAGGCGGAAAAATTCGCATATACCTTGGTGACAAATCGACCAATTAGCTATAAAATGAGATTTCGAAGGCGGAGGGGAGTAGGCTTGTCTACGTTCGCTCTGCCTTTGTTCGTCAAGACTGCGCCTATATGAACGGCGTAGCCTAGTACAAATGTTTAAATTTCTGTCTATACTAGTTGGAGAATGGGGTGCCTGTTTCATGTTTCTACGGGATCTGCTCATGCCTTTGTTGCCAGTAACGGTTTCGGGGGATGACAGCATGGAGATTACGGGTTTGACAGCAGACTCGCGCCAGGTAAAGCCCGGCTACTTGTTTGTCTGTCTGACTGGATATACCGTGGATGGACATACGTTCGCGGCCCAGGCGGTGAAGAATGGTGCCGTTGCCGTGTTATCCGAACAAGATCTGGACGTGCCAGCGACTATTGTCAAAGTACCGGATACCCGGCGGGCAATGGCTATGCTGGCTGATCGTATTTTCGGATCTCCTACGAAAGAAGTAAAAGTCATTGGCGTAACGGGGACAAATGGCAAGACGACCACTACGCATCTGATCGACAAAATTTTGCGTGATCAAAGCAAGCAAACAGGCTTAATCGGAACGATCCATATGAGAATTGGAGACGTAACGGAGGAAGTCAAAAATACGACTCCAGATGCCATAGATTTGCAAAGAAGCTTTCGTCGCATGTGCGATGTAAACACAGACTATGCGATTATTGAGGTTTCCTCTCATGCACTGGAGCTGGGAAGAGTCCGCGGTTGCGAAATCCATACAGCGGTTTTCACCAACCTGACGCAGGATCACCTCGACTACCATAAAACGATGGAAAACTATCGCTACGCCAAATCATTGTTGTTTTCCCAGCTGGGCAACAGCTATGACACAGACCGTCTAAAAACGGCTGTACTGAATGCGGATGATGAGGCGTCCGAATTATATGCCACCGTTACACCGGCGCGAGTCATTACATACGGCATCGATCAACCAGCGGATGTAAGGGCAAAACAAATTGAAATCACCAGTAAAGGGACTGCTTTTACAGTCGAGAGTTTCGCTGGCAGTGCCCGTCTGAACTTGAAGCTGATGGGAAAGTTCAATGTGTATAACGCTTTGGCAGCCATCGCGGTTACACTCGCAGAAGGTATTCCACTAGAAGCGATCAAAGCGAGCCTGGAAGAGGTAGCGGGTGTAAACGGGCGATTTGAAGCAGTAGATGCTGGTCAGCCGTTTGCGGTGCTCGTCGACTACTCTCACACGCCAGATAGCTTGGAAAATGCATTGATGACTGTCAAGGAATTTGCCCGTGGCAACGTATTTTGCATTGTTGGCTGCGGAGGCGACAGGGATCGAACCAAACGCCCAATCATGGCGCAGATTGCAACGAAATATGCTGATCTGACCGTCTTAACATCAGATAATCCGCGCTCGGAGGAGCCACAGGCGATTCTCGATGACATGCTGGCTGGCTTGTCGGAAGTGGCACCTGAACGTTATACGGCACTGACAGACCGACGCGAGGCAATTGCCCATGCAGTTTCCCTTGCAAAGCCGGACGATGTGATCTTGATCGCCGGAAAAGGACACGAAACGTATCAAATTATTAAAGACCAGGTGCTGCCCTTCGATGACCGTGAAGTTGCGCGCGAAGCGATTGCCCGGTACAACAAAGAATAGAACAGATGCCACACACTGCATCGAAAGAAAGGAGGCTCGGGCATGTTCGTTGACAACGTCCTAATCGTCACGATCGTCGCTGCGTTTCTCATCGCTGTACTCATTGGCCCATTGTTTATTCCCTTCCTTCGCCGCCTGAAATTTGGGCAGGCAATTCGTGAGGAAGGACCGCAATCCCATTATAAGAAGGCTGGAACTCCCACCATGGGAGGCACCATCATTCTTTTGGCACTCATATTTACCGTGTTGAAGTTTGCCAATGCGAAAATCGAAGTTTACTTCCTGTTATTGGTGACGCTCGGATACGGTTTAATCGGGTTTTTGGATGATTTCATCAAAATCAAGAAAAAACGCAATCTCGGGTTGACCGCCAAACAGAAGTTTGCTGGTCAGATTGTCTTGGCAATCGGCGCTTATATTTTGCTGCTCATGATGGGGCATGACACGTCCATTCATCTGCCAGGCACACCGTGGAAGCTGGAGCTCGGCTATTTCTACTTCCCATTCCTGCTGTTCCTCTTGGTAGGTACAACGAATGCCGTTAACATCACCGATGGAGTGGATGGACTACTGGCAGGGACGGGAGCAATTGCTTTCGGTGCTTATGCGATCATCGCATGGTTTGGTCAAGACTATGACACTGCTATTTTTAGTGCAGCTGTTGTAGGTGCGCTACTTGGCTTCCTCGTCTTCAACGCACATCCGGCACGTGTGTTCATGGGTGATACCGGTTCGCTCGGACTTGGTGGAGCGCTCGCGGGGATTGCAATCATGACCAAGACGGAATTGCTTTTGGCTATTATCGGTGGGGTATTTGTTGTTGAGACGCTCTCTGTTATTATGCAGGTAGTCTCCTTTAAGACACGTGGAAAGCGTATTTTCCGTATGAGTCCCCTGCATCATCATTTTGAATTAACAGGCTGGTCAGAGTGGCGCGTGGTTGTTACGTTCTGGCTCGTCGGTATGTTCTTTGCTGGATTGGGTGTATACCTTGAGGTGGTGACAATCAGATGATGCGTTTTCATAATAAGCATGTCGTCGTTATTGGTATGGCAAAGAGCGGTGTCGCAGTGGCAAAACTGCTACACCGCTTTGGTGCGCATGTCGTCGTAAATGATAAAAAGCCACGTGAAGAAGCAGTGGGGATAGAAGAGCTGGAATCGTTGGGGATTCCGGTCATTTGCGGTTATCACCCTGATGATCTCATTCATGAAGGCGTATCGCTTGTGGTCAAAAATCCGGGGATTCCGTATGAAGCAGCACCCGTCAAACAGGCGCAGGCACTAGGCATTCCTGTTGTGACGGAGGTGGAGCTGGCCTCCCAGATTGCCAAGGCACCGATTATCGGCATTACAGGCTCCAATGGCAAGACCACGACTACGACGCTCGTCGGACTGATTTTCAAAGAAGCGGGTCTGGATGCCAAGGTAGGAGGCAACATTGGTACCGTGTTGTGCGGCCTGGCGGAGGAAGCTGGTCCCGACGAATGGCTCGTTGCCGAATTGAGTAGCTTCCAACTGATGGGGACGAGGGAATTCCGCCCGCATATCGGTGTTTTGCTCAATCTGTACCCTGCTCATCTGGATTACCATCACACCATGGAAGAGTATTTGGCAGCCAAACTGAAAATGTTTGCCAACCAAACGGCAGATGACGCAGCTATTCTGCCATATGACCAGCCTGAGATCGTAGAAAAATGCAAAGACCTCCCTGCAGCCATCTACTACTTTAGCAAGAGTCAAGAGGTGCCAAAGGGAGCTTTTGTCAAGGATGGTTTGATCTTGTTTGCGGATGGGAATGGGAATAAAGAGCCAATCGTTGCGATAGAGGATATTACCGTTCCTCATCTGGACAACGCACTGGCAGCGATTCTTGTTGCGAAGCTCGTAGGCGCGGACAAGCAATCCATTATACAAGTTCTTACTACCTTTCCGGGGGTAGAGCACCGGATGGAGTTCGTAGATTCGATTCGCGGTGTCAAATACTTCAATGATTCAAAAGCGACCAATCCGGAAGCGGCATCGCGCGCCTTGCAAGCATGCAAGGAGCCGGTCGTATGGATTTGCGGCGGGCTGGATCGTGGTGTTGATTTTCGGGAACTGCTGCCTGTGATCCAAGGTCGGGTAAAAGCAGTCATCGCTCTCGGGCAAACGGCTCCGATTTTACTGGAACGTGCTCAGGAAGCAGGGATTAATGAGCGGATCCATGTCGATACTGTGGAAAAAGCCGTTCTTGCTGCTTCCCAGTTGGCCGAATCAGGCGATGTGGTCTTACTGAGCCCTGCTTGTGCGAGTTGGGACATGTTTCCTTCGTTTGAGACAAGGGGGAGCATGTTTAAGGACGGCGTGCATAGACTTAAAACAAGCCTAGCATAACGTCCCACTGGTACCATCACGAATTTGACAAAAGCGGGACGGCATGAGAAAGGATGACCTGGCACAATGAGCAAGGTGCGCTCTGCCCCCGACTTCGTAATTATTTTTGCAACACTTTTTTTATTGGGAATTGGCATCGTGATGGTGTATAGTGCCAGCGCGATCGTGGCGCAAAAGCCGCCGTTTTCCGATCCGTATTTTTTTGCCAAGCGGCAACTGATCTTCGCTTTGTTAGGGATTACATCGATGTACATTACGATGAATATCGATTACTGGGTGTGGAAGCAATGGGCCAAGCCGGGGTATTTGGTGAGCATCGGTCTGTTGATTCTGGTTCTGATCATCGGTATCGAGGTAAATGGCTCGAAAAGCTGGCTTGGTTTTGGAGCTTTCGGAATTCAACCAGGTGAGTTTGCAAAGCTTGGAGTCGTTGCTTTCTTGGCGAGGTGGCTTTCAGATAATCAGAAGCAAATTGTCTTGTTTCGAAAAGGTCTTATACCTGCCTTGGGAATCCCCGTTCTGTGTTTTGGCTTGATCATGCTTCAACCGGATTTGGGTACTGGGACGGTTTTGATGGGAACGGCAGTAGTCATGATTTTTGCGTCAGGTGCGCGGGTCAGTCATTTTGTCGGATTGGGAATGATCGGAGTTGTTGGCTTCATCGGCTTGGTTTTGTCAGCCCCTTATCGAATCAAAAGGATTACGTCCTTCCTCGATCCGTGGTCTGACCCGCTCAATACCGGCTATCAAATCATCCAATCCCTTTACGCGATAGGTCCCGGCGGTTTGTTGGGTCTTGGCCTTGGACAAAGCAGACAGAAGCATCTGTACTTGCCAGAGCCTTACAATGATTTTATTTTCTCAATTGTCGCCGAGGAGCTAGGCTTTATTGGAGGCACGCTCATTCTCCTGCTTTTCCTCCTCTTGTTATGGAGGGGAATGCGGACGGCGATTACGGCTCCAGATTTGTTCGGAAGCCTGCTTGCGCTAGGAATTATTGGGATGATTGCCATCCAGGTTGTCATCAATATTGGTGTTGTGACAGGGATGTTTCCGGTGACAGGAATCACGTTGCCGTTCTTAAGCTACGGCGGTTCATCCTTGACACTAATGCTCACTGGTGTAGGCGTCTTGTTGAACATCTCTCGTTTTTCACGATAATAGAAACCTCAACAGGAGTACGCAATAGGCATGTACATCAGCTTATTGCTACTCCTTCTCAAAAAAGGGTGTGAACGTATGCGTGTCGTCTTAACAGGCGGTGGCACAGGTGGTCATATTTATCCGGCGCTTGCGGTGGCGAGGGAAGTTTCCCGCCAAAATCCGCAGGCTGCCTTTTTGTATATTGGCAGTAAAAAAGGCTTGGAAGCAGGTTTAGTTCCGAGATCAAACATTCCTTTCCAATCGGTAGAAATTAGCGGATTGAAACGCAAGCTGTCGTTGGACAACCTGAAGACCTTGTGGAAATTCGTCCGGGCTGTTGGTGATGCCAAGAAAATGCTGCGCGATTTCAAACCGGATGTCGTAATTGGTACGGGTGGCTACGTATGTGGTCCAGTCGTATATGCAGCTTCGCGCTTGGGGATTCCAACTATGATCCATGAGCAAAACGTAGTGCCGGGCTTGACCAATAAGTTTCTTTCTCGTTCAGCTACACGTGTGGCTGTTTCGTTCAAAGAATCGCTTGCTCATTTTCCCCCGTCAAAAACGGTACTGACCGGAAATCCGCGTGCAACGGAAGTCATGCATGGTAATGCAGAGGCGGGCCGTAGCTTTTTGGGCGTGGACAACAACAAAAAAATCGTGCTGATCTTCGGTGGCAGCAGGGGAGCGCGCGCAATCAATGAGGCGGTGCTCTCTGTTGTTACGCAGTTGGGTAAATATGCCGATACTCATTTTGTATATGTGACGGGCGACGTTCATTTTGAAACGATTTCGGCACAGCTTCGTGAACTGGGAACACTTCCAAGTAACATTTCTGTGCTTCCGTTCGTCCATAATATGCCGGATGTTTTGGCTGCGACGCATGTATTGGTTGGCCGCGCAGGAGCATCTACCTTGGCAGAAATAACGGCACTAGGTGTGCCTTCGATTTTGATTCCGTCCCCGTATGTCACGAACAATCATCAAGAGAAAAATGCAAGGGGATTAGAGCGCGCAGGAGCAGCTCATGTTATCGTAGAGCGGGAGCTTACCGGAGAGAGCTTGCTGCTTTCCTTGGAAAATATCCTTGCCAATCCAGCGAAATGGGAAGAGATGAAAAATAGTTCACTTTCCTTGGGGATGCCGCAAGCAGCAACGGAGATTGTCCGTCAATTAGAGGCGATTACACGAAAAAAATGATCAGATAGGCGATTGTCACGCCGATCTGGGCGAACGCATAGTATGGAGCAAACACGTGAGAAGACTAGGTCCGACCTAGCAAACGTATCAGGAGGTTCACAAATGAAAAAGATCGCAGATGAACTCATGCAAGCAGGAATCGAAAAAGTGTGGACCGATGAACCCCTTGCTAATCATACAACGTGGCGGATCGGGGGTCCTGCTGATTTGTTAATCCAACCCAAGGATAAAGCATCCTTGCAAAAAGCCTTGCAGATCCTCCATCGTCATGAAATTCCTTGGAGTGTAATCGGGCGCGGTTCAAACCTTCTGGTGAGGGACAGAGGGATACGTGGAGCCGTGCTTAAAGTGGCCGAGGGTTTGAGCCACTGTGAGTTCAGGGGCGAAGAGGTGTGTGTGGGTGCCGGATATTCCATGATCCGCCTGGCGGTGGAGACAGGCAAAATGGGATTAACAGGTATGGAGTTTGCAGGAGGGATTCCTGGTACGGTAGGCGGCGCCGTCTATATGAATGCGGGGGCACACGGATCTGATCTTTCACGTATTCTTATTGATGCCGAAATCCTTTTCGAAAACGGCGAAAGTAAAGTGTTGAGTAACGAGGAACTGAGCTTTAGCTATCGGACTTCTCTTTTGCAAAAGCAAAAAGGGATCGTGCTAGAGGCCCGTTTTCAATTGAGGACGGGCGACCGCAAGGAGATTGCGGCGACACTCGCTGCCAATAAGGAACGACGGCGCAATACACAGCCACTTCAGATGCCGTGTGCTGGCAGTGTGTTCAGAAATCCGCCGAATGACCACGCAGGTCGCCTGATTGAAGCAGCAGGGCTGAAGGGCTATCAGATCGGAGGAGCTCAGGTTTCAGAAAAACACTCCAACTTCATCGTGAATTGCGGAGGGGCAACGGCTGCCGACGTCCTCACCTTGATTAATCACGTTCGGAGCACCATTCTCGAGAAAAATGGGATTGACCTGCATCCGGAAGTCCTGGTGGTGGGCGAGGGGTAACACGGAGGTGAAAGTTTGGAGACTTTTGCGATCGAAGGCGGAAGACCTCTGTCCGGTTCGCTTCGGATCCAAGGTGCTAAGAACGCTGCTCTTCCCATTCTTGCCGCTGCTGTGCTCGCGGAAGGGCAATTCTATATCTATGACGTCCCCCATCTAAAAGACATTAAGGTCATGCTCGAAATCTTGACATTGCTTGGGGCGAATACGAAGCATGAGGACGGATGTGTCGATCTGGATACAACGTCTGTCTGTGTCCCGCAGGTGCCGGATGATTTAATGAGCCAAATGCGATCTTCGATTTTTTTGGCGGGACCACTCCTGGCGCGTCTGGGTGAGGTCACGATTTCCAGGCCAGGTGGATGTGACATTGGAGAGCGCAGGATTGACTTGCATTTGGCTGGATTGACTGCGCTGGGAGCCAAAATCGAAGAATCGGAAGGCTACATTACATTTCGGGCCAAACAATTGCGTGGGTCCAATATCTTTCTTTCCTTTCCTAGTGTGGGCGCGACGGAAAATATCATGATGGCGGCTGTGCTGGCAAAAGGCACGACTCGAATATGTAATGCAGCACGAGAACCGGAAATCATCGACCTCCAGAATTTCCTGAATGCAATGGGAGCGCGGATCAGAGGGGCAGGCACGGATACGATTGAGATCAGTGGTGTACCTCGTTTGCGTTCCGTCAGTTACCGGATCATACCGGACAGGATTGTGACAGGAACCTATCTGCTGGCTGTTGGTATTTCACAGGGACATATCGAATTAACCAATACACTGCCTGAGCAATTGATGGCACTGATTGAGGTCGCCCGTAGCTGCGGTGTTGAAATCAAGACCCACCATGATATAATGGAAATCAAAAGCACCTCCCGTCCACGTGCCTACGACCGGATCATCACCTCGCCATATCCTGGGTTTCCAACCGATTTGCAGGCGCAGTTGATGGTGTTTCTGTCACAGGCTAGGGGAACGAGTGTCATCAAAGAGACTATTTTTGAAGGAAGATTCAAACATGTGAATGAATTGGCGCGAATGGGCGCCTCTATATACGTAGATCTTGGCTCCGCAATTATTCGGGGTGTCAACAAATTGACCGCTACGAATGTCGAAGCTACTGATCTTCGAGCAGGTGCTGCCTTAGTCCTCGCAGGGCTTGCTGCAGAAGGTATTACCACGGTGAATCAGATCCATCATATCGATCGTGGATACGATCGGCTGGAAGAGCAGCTGCGCCAATTAGGAGCCGATATATCACGAGTATCGATGTAACCGAGGGAGAGTGGGCGGCATAATGTTATGCCGCTTTCCCTGTTTTGTTCAATGACATTTATTCGAAGGACATCCAGCAATTTACATCTGTCTGGGCTATGAGCCTAAAAAACATGAGGAAGGGTACGGCCATGGCGGTAAATGAGGAACGCATTCCGCAAGTCAAGCAACAACGCCCCAGAAGAAGGGGCAACCGCAAGCTGGTCTTTCTGCTGGTATTGTTTTTTCTTACCATTCTCATCATCGTTTTTATCCGTTCCCCTTACAGTAAGGTGCAAGAGATTCGAGTCATTGGTAATGATATTTATACGACGGAGCAAATCATTGCACAATCTGGCTTAATAAAGGACATGCAGTTTCTAAACGTATGGGAGAACAGTGTACGAAATAACTTGAAACCATTAGAGGCCATTAAAGATGTGACGGTGAGCCGCTCTTTCCCCGGATTGATCACGCTACATATCACCGAACAAAAGCGCGTCGCTTTTTGGAGTGGGCAGGACAGGAGCCGCTATGCCTTACTGGACAATGGCTATGTGCTCAAACAGGTTAATTTCGCCAAGCGGGTAGTGGACAGGCCATTGATTAGCTCGTGGGCCTCACCTGAGCTACTTCCCCATCTCGCCAAGTCTCTATCGAAATTATCGCCAGACGTACTCGCGGAGATTTCGGATATTACATTGACGCCAACGGTTTACGACAAGCAACGTGTAACGCTGTACATGCGTGACGGGAATGAGGTAAGAAGCGTCATCTACAAGCTGGACAAGATGATGAACTGGTACCCGGCGATCGTGAAACAATTGCCGCCAGATACAAAAGGGGTGCTCTCTTTGTTTGAGCAGCCGTGGTTCATTCCGTACGGGGCTCAAGGGGCTATTCCAATACAGGAAGGGCAAGAGCAGCCACAGCAGTAAATGAAAAAGGGGAAAGTAGACAATGAGTCGTCGTCGCAAATTTCATTTATATTTAACCATCGTGACGTTTTCTACCGGCTTTCTAGTAGCCACTTCCTTCGAAACCAACAAGCTTACGCGCAAAGAACGGATGAATGATCAGCTGTTCCAACAGGAAACGCAATTGAATGACCGGATTTTGTCTGAGAAGGAGCAAAATCGGCATCTGGAAAATCAACTGCTCGATTTGCAGCGTCAGGTGGGAAAAGTGGAAGAGGCGATGGCGGAGCGCAAATCGGAGGCAGCTGATACACTCAGTCAACTGGAGGCAGCGCGTATGCTGGCAGGTGTAGTCGCTGTCGAAGGGCCAGGTATCGTCATAACGATGCAGGATAGCCAGAATGCAGCGAACAGCGCAGACATCGCAAACTACATCGTGCATGAGCAGGACGTGCGCCTAGTCGTCAATGAACTGCGTGCAGCAGGAGCAGAGGCCATCAGCATTAACGGACAGCGTGTGGTGAGCAATTCCGAGATTCGTTGCATTGGACCTACGATCATCGTAAACGGCATCAAGTCGGCCGCTCCATTCGTAGTAACTGCGATAGGGAATCCCGACACACTAGACAGTGCTTTGAATTTGCCGGGAGGTGTTTTGCACTCCTTGCAAGATTTTGTCCAAATAAGCGTAGCCAAAAAAGAGAAGGTCGAGCTGCCTGCCTTTGTTGGTGACGCGAAAACGAAACACTCCTAAATAAAGGATGCGTTTACCTATGTTACAAAAAAGCCGTAAAATCACATTTATTCTTGCCATTATTAGTGCTATCATAGGTGTGATGTTGACTGTGCAATTACGAAGCAGTCTTCATCCTATTCATAAAGAGTCTCGCAGCATCGCGGAACTTCGGACCACGTTGCAAAAAGAACTGGAGAAACACAAAAACCTGCTCGCAGACATTTCAAAGTATAATCAGCTGTACTACCAATACGAAACCTCACTCAGTGAAGATGAAAGTATCTCCGTTATGAAAGAGGAGTTGGCACGGACTCGCCGAATGGCTGGTATGGTAGGAGCGGAGGGAGAAGGCATCATCATTGATGTTGTCGATGCCCATACGCCTGAAGAACCGGTTACGGATGAACATATGCCTGTGCCTGTTGTAGGAGACTATACGATTGACGATGAAGATTTGCGCTGGTTGGTAAATATCCTGTTTGCAAACGGAGCACAAGCTGTTTCCATTAATGGCCATCGATTGATTGCTACCACTGCGATCCGCAATGTGGGAGACGTCATCCAAATCGATACCAGGACCATCAGGGCTCCGTATGAGATAAAAGCATTGGGGGAGCCTGAAGTATTATTGTCCGCATTGAAGCTGGAGGGCGTAGAGGAGAATTTCCAGCTGGCGAATAAAAAGGTGCTGGCAGAAAAACGGGACAAGCTGATGATTTCAGCGAATAACGAAACACGTGTGATTCAATTTATGAAACCTGTGAAACAAAAAGGAGATTCGTAACCATGTGGCTCCCGCTTATCGGACTGATTGTCGGTCTTGTTGTCGGCTTCCTGCTGGATTGGCGTGTGCCCCAGGAGTATAGCAGCTATCTATCAATAGCCCTCTTGGCTGGATTGGATACGATCTTTGGGGGGATTCGTTCGTTTCTAGAGCGTACTTTTAATGTTCGTATTTTCATGTCTGGCTTCTTTTTCAACACACTTTTTGCAGCAGGCTTGGCTTTCATCGGAGGGTTTTTGGGGATTGATCTGTATTTGGCTGCGATCGTGGCATTCGGGGTTCGCTTGTTTAACAATCTTGCAGTCATTAGGAGAATTGTTCTATCCAAATGGATCAATCAGCAAGAATAACGCAAAGAAAAATGGGAAGATGGTCATTTTTTTGCAAAAAATCAATAAGAAAAAAAGGGAATGGTTGTCCTGTGTGGAATAATTTATGCAGGTGTTCTCACTTTAGCAAGAAAAAAGACGTAGCAGGGGAGGTGTCACAGGTTTGGTAAGCAATGAATTCATAGTCAGCCTAGACATTGGAACATCCAAAGTACGCGTCATGATCGGCGAGATCAACAATGGTTCCATCAACATCATCGGCGTCGGACAATCACACTCAGAAGGCATCAAGAAGGGCGTGATTGTAGACATCGACCAAACCGTGCATGCCATCCGGGAAGCAGTTGATCATGCAGAACGCATGGTTGGCGTTTCAATCGAAGAAGTGTATGTAGGGATCACTGGAAACCATATCGATCTGCATGAAACCCAAGGGGTTGTCGCTGTATCCAGCGAAGACCGTGAGATACGAGAAGAAGATATTCAACGCGTAATTCAGGCAGCGAAGGTCGTGGCTATTCCTCCAGACCGTGAAATCATCGAGGTAGTCCCAAAGGAGTACATCGTTGATGGACAAGGGAGCATTAAGGACCCGCGTGGGATGATTGGTGTCCGACTGGAAATGGAAGGGACCATTGTGACCGGGTTGAAAACGGTCGTACATAACATCGTTCGCTGTGCTCAACGAACCAATCTGCGTGTAGCTGGAATATTCTTGCAACCGCTTGCGGCTAGTACTGTTGCTCTATCCAAAGATGACAAAAATATGGGTGTCGTTCTTGTCGACATCGGTGCGGGTTCTACCACGATCGGTGTATTCGAGCAGGGGAAACTGGCAGCGACCACCGTGATCGGCATCGGTGGCGACCACATTACGAGCGATATTTCACTCGGACTGCGGACGCATACAGATGTGGCAGATCGTGTGAAAACCAAACACGGCTGTGCCCTTATTGACGAAGCATCCGAAGATGTGAAGTTCAAGGTGAACCGGATTGGCAGTGAGGTCGAAAAGCAATTTACGCAAGTGGATTTGGCCAATATTATCGAGCCGCGCGCTGCGGAAATATTCCAATTAGTCGAGGATGCTGTATACAAATTAGGCTATCGCGACGAAATTGCAGGTGGCTATGTTCTAACGGGTGGTACCGTAGCTATGCCGGGCATGTTGGAATTGGCAAAAGAAGAATTGGACGCACCTGTTCGAATTGCGATTCCTGATTACATCGGAGTGCGAGATCCTGCCTACACCACCGGGGTAGGTTTGATTCAATATGCCTTGCAGTTGATGGAGCGCCGCAGCATTCGCGTCACCCCCTCATTCAAGGGCACTCAGAAGCAAACCGTCTCGTCTAAGCCAAAAGAAGGCGGCGGTTTGATGGAAAAAGTAAAAAACTGGTTCAGCGAATTTATTTAATGGATTTCGCTTTACCGAGCTTAACTACAATGACGAATGCGGGTATCGATTCGTTCCATTGTGTTTAGTTGACAGGCTTCTGTAGCCACGAAGTTTTCTTATGTTGAATTGGGGAGGACTAGCAATATGCTGGAATTTGATATGGATATGGAATCCTTTGCACGAATTAAAGTTATTGGTTGCGGCGGGGGCGGTAGCAACGCAGTAAACCGCATGATCGCGGGAGGGTTGAAAGGTGTAGAGTTCATCACCTTGAACACTGACGCGCAAGCACTCCAACTCTCTAACGCCGATATGAAGCTGCAAATCGGCGAAAAGCTCACACGTGGATTGGGAGCAGGTGCAAATCCCGAGATCGGTAAAAAAGCGGCGGAAGAAAGCCGTGATTTGATTGAGAACGCTCTGCGTGGAGCTGATATGGTATTCGTAACTGCTGGTATGGGCGGTGGTACGGGTACAGGGGCAGCGCCTGTTGTTGCAGAGATCGCTAAGGAAATGGGTGCTCTTACAGTTGGTGTAGTAACCCGTCCGTTCTCCTTTGAAGGTCGTAGACGTTCCCAGCACGGTGAAATTGGTATTTCTGCTTTGAAAGAAAAGGTAGACACACTGATCGTCATTCCTAACGATCGTCTCTTGGAAATCGTTGATAAAAATACGCCAATGCTCGAAGCATTCCGCGAAGTAGACAACGTTCTGCGACAAGGGGTTCAAGGTATTTCCGATTTGATCGCAACACCTGGCTTGATCAACCTTGACTTCGCTGACGTGAAGACGATTATGACTGAGCGCGGTTCCGCTCTCATGGGAATCGGTGTAAGCAGCGGGGAGAATCGGGCGGCTGAAGCTGCTCGCCGTGCTATTTCCAGCCCACTGCTTGAGACTTCCATTGATGGTGCACGTGGTGTACTCATGAACATCACAGGCGGTACCAACCTGAGTTTGTACGAAGTAAACGAAGCCGCAGACATCGTGGCTTCCGCATCGGACCCAGATGTGAATATGATTTTCGGTGCTGTTATTAACGAGGAATTAAAGAATGAATTGGTCGTGACAGTTATTGCCACAGGCTTCGAGCATGCTCAACGGGCTCCGGAAGCCCCTCGCCGTCAACAACAGGCTGTCAACACGCCTGGCAATCGTCCAACACCAGTTTCCAATACGAATAACAGCCGTGCGAAGGAAGAAGAGGAAGACAAGTCCTTCTTCTCCATGGGCAACCTGGATAACCTGGATATTCCAGCATTCCTGCGCAATCGCCGCCGCAACAAAAACTAAAACGAAAAACGACTGTCAAAAGCCTTGTTCCCGTCAGTGGGAACAAGGCTTTTTTCGTTGATTGGATGAAAAATGTTAGACAAAAAAACCAAAAAAACACCGTCAAGAATTGACAGACTTTACATACACATTGATATATACTGCTTTTACTGATAGAAGTCGTCCTACTATTTACCATTTTTGCTAGGACACATGCTTGCTGCCAAGTCGGTCAAAAGATGAGGGGGAAAGCAAGTGGTTGTGTATCTTGATATCATTCTACTCCTGAATGTGGCTATTGATACCTTGTTACTCTGGTTTACTGCTTATTTTCGCAAAGAGCGCATGGTGTGGTGGAGAATGATACTTGCCTCCCTGTTTGGCTCCATGTATCTGGTCTTTTTCTTTTTTCCTGTGTTTTCTTCTATGTATCAATGGTGGGTCAAATTGCTCTTTTCTGTCATCATGCTGTGGATTGCTTTTGGGAACAGGAGGTTGTTGTCCTTTGCACAAAACTTGATCATTTTTTACTTCGTCGCATTTTTGTTTGGAGGGGGAGTGCTTGGGCTACAGTATTTTTTGGCACCGCAGAGTGAAATTGTAAATGGACTGGTTGTCACACATAATGATGGATTTGGCGTTGGGTTCAAGCCTACTTTGGGGATTGTTCTGATCGGTTTTATCCTGATCTTTTTCCTTGGGAAAAAGAGCTACCGTGCGATCCAGGAACCGCGAAGAATGGAAACCTTTCTTGTCGATGTCGTCGTTACACTGGTTGGGGAAAAAGTCATTTGCCGTGGACTTGTGGACACAGGAAACCAGCTCCACGAGCCGATTACACGCATACCCGTCATGATTATGGAAAATCGCATGTTCGCTCATTTGCTTCCGCCGTCGCTTCTCCGACAAGCCGATGAAAACGGTGGAGTGTGGGAGAAGCTGGACGGATCTTGGGACCATCTGCCGCTGGAATGGCAGTCTCGGGTACGCTTGATCCCGTATCGCAGCGTGTCAAGAGGAATGGATTTTTTACTCGCAATCAAACCAGACTGTGTCATGGTCGTGCAAGACGGGATTCGTTTTGAAACAGAACGGGTGCTAATCGGGCTGAACCCGATCCCATTGGCCGCTGATGGCAAGTATCAGGCCATCGTGCACCCAGCCTTGTTGGAAACTTATACAGAAGAATCAACCTTTATTCTCAAACAGGAGGGCTAATCATGTATGTAAAACTTCGCCTACAACTCCAATTGACCTGGTACCGAATCTTGCTCTGGCTTGGTGTACGCGCCGAAGAAGTCTATTATATTGGCGGGAGTGAAGCATTGCCTCCACCGTTGACCAGGGAAGAAGAGGAGCTGCTGCTCGGACGATTGCCGTCCGGCGATCCGGCTGTCCGCGGTATGCTAATTGAGCGCAATCTTCGTCTGGTCGTTTACATCGCCCGCAAGTTTGAGAATACGGGAATTAACATTGAGGACTTGGTCAGCATTGGTACCATCGGCCTGATCAAGGCAGTGAATACCTTTGATCCAGACAAGAACATCAAGCTGGCAACGTATGCTTCCCGTTGTATCGAAAACGAAATTCTGATGTATCTTCGCCGCAATAATAAAATTCGTTCAGAGGTATCTTTTGATGAACCGCTTAACATTGACTGGGATGGCAATGAGCTGTTGCTGTCAGATGTCTTGGGAACGGAGAATGATACGATCTATAAAAACATCGAGGACCAAGTGGATCGAAAGCTTCTGAAAAAAGCACTGGATAAACTGTCTGACCGCGAGAGAATTATCATGGAGCTGCGCTTCGGCTTAGCGGGAGAAGAGGAAAAGACACAAAAGGATGTAGCGGATTTGTTGGGAATCTCACAGTCGTATATTTCGCGTTTGGAAAAGCGAATTATAAAACGGTTGCGAAAAGAATTCAACAAGATGGTCTAACGCATATTTTCCCAGCTTGGGGGGATACTGTTCCTAAACCGAAACAGATGGTGGTTTTTGCCACCTTCTTGGTCGGCTACGCGTCAGTTACGCGGCCTTTCAAGACAACCGGGTTAGGGACTTTTTTCTTGCTTCGAGGAGGGAAAGACGTGACGCGCAATAAGGTAGAGATATGCGGGGTAGATACCTCCAAGCTTCCGGTGTTGACAAACAAAGAGATGCGGGAATTGTTTGAGCGTCTGCAAAGTGGGGAGCTGGCAGCCCGCGAGAAGTTGGTCAACGGCAACTTGCGACTGGTGCTAAGCGTAATCCAACGGTTCAACAATCGTGGAGAGTTCGTGGATGACTTGTTTCAAGTGGGCTGCATCGGGTTGATGAAAGCGATCGACAACTTTGATCTCGGGCAAAATGTGAAGTTTTCCACGTATGCCGTACCGATGATCATCGGAGAAATCCGACGCTATTTACGGGACAACAATCCGATTCGCGTTTCCCGCTCTTTGCGAGACATCGCGTACAAGGCCTTGCAGGTGCGTGACAATCTGACCAACAAACATTCGCGAGAGCCTACCATTATCGAGATTTCTCAGGAATTGAACGTAGCAAAAGAAGACGTTGTGTTTGCTCTCGATGCGATCCAAGATCCGGTTTCATTGTTTGAACCGATTTATCAGGATGGTGGCGATCCGATTTACGTCATGGATCAGATTAGTGACGAGAAGAACAAAGATGTCACGTGGGTAGAGGAAATTGCCCTTCGTGAGGGAATGCAGCGGCTAGGTGACCGAGAAAAAATGATATTATCCATGCGCTTTTATGAAGGAAAAACGCAGATGGAAGTAGCAGAGGAAATCGGTATCTCACAGGCTCAGGTCTCCCGATTAGAAAAAGCGGCAATTGCCCATATGCAAAAGCACGTTCAATCGTAATGAGAAACCACATAGGTGACCCGGCGGTCTTGTACCGTTCGGGTTTTTTGTACGCGCGGAAAAGTTCGTTTTCAAACCGCCTGACTTTTTGCCAAAGAAGCGGACATATTCCTCTTTGGACTCATATACTGAAAGTAACGGAGAAAAGAAGGTGAGGAAGAATGGTAAAAATCTCTGACTTCCAGACCAAAGAAGTGGTAAATATTCTCGATGGGAAACGGCTTGGGCAAATTTCAGATTTGGAGATCGATCTGCGTCACGGGCGCGTAGAAGCTATCGTCGTTCCGGGACCAGGCAAGTTTCTCGGCTTCTTTTCTGCCGGGAACGATTATGTCATTCCTTGGCGCAATATTGTGAAGATCGGGAAAGATGTAGTGCTTGTTCGGATGGAAGAAGCACTTAAAGTTGAAGTAAAAACTTCAGGTGGAGATGAATACTAAGGAGTAAGGGGAGAAAGGCACGGATAGCCTTTCTTTTCTTTTCGGCTATGGTATGATTAGCCATATGAGGAAGGTGACAACATGAGAGAACCATTTGTCAGGGTAGAGGATAAGTCAATCTTATCGTTAACAGAGTGGGAGCAACAATTTCCAGGATTAGTGGCGGGGTTTACCATTCGCTCAGGCGGGGAAAGTGAACAACCGTACGGGTCTTTTAATATGGGGCTGCATGTGGGTGATGAATCTGCAAACGTAGTAGCCAATAGACGCAAGCTGGCAGAACAAGTCGGGATGTCTTTTACGGCGTGGACATGCGCCGATCAGGTGCACGGGAATCGGGTATGCCAGGTCACAGCAGGCGGTGCCGGAAAAGAAAGTTTGGAGGACGTCATATCTGCTACAGATGGTTTGTTTACCCTTGAAAAAGGAGTCTTGCTGACCTCGTTTTATGCGGATTGTGTTCCCCTCTATTTTCTAGACCGCCAATCAGGTGCAATCGGACTTGCCCACGCAGGCTGGAAGGGGACAGTCGGCCGTATTGCCGAGGAAATGGTGAAGGCAATGACGCAGCATTATCAGGCAAAGCCACAGGAAATTCTCGTCGCAATTGGCCCATCCATTGGCGGCTGTTGCTATGAAGTCGATGAGCGAATCATGACGCAGGTACGCACTTGTGCAGGCGATTGGGAAAAAGCAGTCATCTCCTCCACAGGGGAGCGGTATATGCTGGACCTTCGTCAGCTGAACACAGAGATATTGCTCGAAGCAGGAATTTCTTCAGGAAATATTTTAGCCACGGATTGGTGTACAAGCTGCAGAACAGACTTGTTTTTCTCTCATCGCAAGGAAGCTGGGATACAAGGGACGACTGGACGCATGGCTTCCTATATCGGCTGGAAGGAAAACCTGTAAAAGAAAGGGAAGGGTTCGTTATGACCAAGGAACAACAATTGTTAAAAGAACGACTGCAATCCATCGAAGCAAGAATTCAGGCTGCTTGCGATCGGGCGAACCGCAAACGTGAGGAAGTAAAAATTATTGCCGTGACCAAGTATGTCGACGCAGATGCCATTGGGGACTTGCTCGCTGTAGGCGTAGAGAATATCGGCGAAAATCGCGTGCAGGATGCCCTGCCCAAGCACCAGCTACACGGCGATAAAGGGATCTGGCATTTTATCGGGCATCTCCAGACGAACAAGGCAAAAGAAGTCGTAGGACGATTCCCGTACATCCATTCTCTTGACCGACTTTCTTTGGCACAAGAGCTGAATCGACGCGGTGAAGCGCTTGATCATGTCGTAAAATGCTTTTTACAGATCAATATATCCGGTGAAGAGACAAAATTTGGCCTTAGTCCCAATGACGTATTGGCTTTTTTGCGCGAAACCAGTAATATGAAACATATAAGTATCGTTGGATTAATGACAATGGCGCCTGTTGTCGAAAATCAAGAGGAAGCCAGACAGGTGTTCCGTGGACTCTATGAGTGGAAGCAACGGATTAACGAAATGGCATTCCCGCACGCACAGGTGGAAGAGCTGTCCATGGGCATGTCTAGTGATTTTGAAGTGGCCATTGAAGAGGGAGCTACATATATTCGTTTAGGATCGGTATTGGTCAAGCCGGAGTAAAGGAAAGCAGACCAAGCCACGGAGTAAGAGAGGAGGAAGAGTATGGGTGTTATGAATAAATTGATGGGGTTTCTGGGGTTAGAAAACGAGGAATACATCGAAGAGACGACAACAGTGGAAGAGGAAAGAGAAGAACAAGAGTCCTCGCACAAACGCCAGCCAGCGATTAGTCGAACTAACAACGTAGTACCGTTTCAAGCACGGGAAAAGGAGGGAATCCGTTTGATTCTCTGTGAACCCCGTCATTACAGCGACGCACAGGATATCGCTGATAACCTGCGTCATCGTAGACCTGTTGTGGTCAACCTCCATCGCGTGGAAAAAGACCAAGCCAAGAGAATTATCGACTTTTTGAGTGGGACGGTATACGCGTTAAACGGCGATATCCAAAAGGTCGGAGACACGATCTTCGTGTGCACTCCTGACCATGTAGATATCCAGGGTACGATCTCCAGTGTGTTGGAAGAGTAGCCTTTTAAGACGAATGTAAAAGGGTGAGCTAATGAAAGTTTTTGTGGATATTTTAGATTTTGCCTTTACGGTATATCAATATATGATTATTGCTTACATTTTGATGTCGTGGGTTCCTCAAATGAGAGGTACAGGCATTGGTCAGCTACTGGAAAGACTGGTTGAGCCTTATTTGGCGCCATTTCGCCGGTTTATCCCACCGCTCGGCTTCATCGACATCTCCCCGATTGTCGCTTTAATTGCCCTGCGTTTTGCCCAATCTGGCCTGTACGCTATTTTGGAACAAATCATGTTCTAGGCGAGTGAAACGATGAGCATATTTGACCATTTTTCAAAAGAAGAACGTCCCTTTGTTGAACGGGCGCTGGAAATGCTGACGCAAGCAGAGCGGAAGCAGGCCATGCGCCTTACTGATTTTGTAGACCCTAGACAGTTGATGATTTTTCAGAGTCTATCTTCACAAGTAAGAGATGTGAAGGTTTCTCCATATGGAGGCTACGAGGGTGCCGAGCGAGTCCGTATTATCATCCATCCGGAGTACCTTCCAGTCGAGCCTGATGATTATCGCCTTACCTTATTGGCAATCAAGGCTGATCAGCGCTTTCATGTGCTGGAGCATCGAGATGTGATGGGGGCGATGCTGGGCGTCGGGATGAAGCGGGAGAAATTCGGAGATATGCTGACAGATTCCGCTGGCAGCTATGCGATTGTAGCTGAGGAAGTCGCTGATTTTGTCTGTGCGCAGGTGACGCAAATTCATCGGGCATCTGTTCAGTTTGAGCGGGTAGCATGGGAGGCGTTCACACCCCCTGCCCCCAAGTTTGTAGAGAAAACGATCACCGTGCCATCACCGCGAATTGATGCGATCATCGGAGAAGTACACAATATGTCTCGCGCAAAGGCACTGGTACCAATTCGAGCGGGAAAAGTAAAAATCAACTGGAAAGTAATCGAAGACCCGTCTTATCAACTCCAGATGGGTGATATGGTTTCGCTTGCAGGCTATGGTCGGTTCAAAATTCTTGAGGTAGCAGGTCCGACACGAAGTGGAAGACTGCGCATGATTGTCGGACTGGTTACATAAGATGGACCCAAGGCGCAAAAAATTGTAAAATACGGCAGGAAACACTGCTAATCCTGTCGAAATGATTGAAGACGAATTATCGGGAAAAGTGGGGGGTTCATGTGCCTTTAACGCCGTTGGATATACACAATAAGGAATTCAGCACAGGCTTTCGTGGGTATAACATTGACGAAGTGAACGAATTTCTCGATCAGGTGATCAAGGATTTTGAGCTCTTGATAAAAGAGAAAAAAGAACAGGAAGAGCGCGTAGCCATTCTGAATGAGCGCGTAGATTACTATAAGAGCTTGGAAGAAAATTTGAGCAAGTCGATTCTGGTGGCGCAGGAGACAGCTGAGGATGTGAAGTCGAATGCCCGCAAGGAAGCGCAGCTCATCTTAAAAGAAGCTGAGAAAAATGCAGACCGAATCGTCAATGAAGCATTGGCGAAGTCGCGCAAAATCGCAATCGAAATCGAAGAATTAAAAAAGCGTGCTTCGGTTTACCGTATGCGTTTTCGGACGCTTTTGGAAGCACAGTTGGAAATGCTGGAGAATGGCGACTGGGACAGCATTGAACAACCACAAGTTGATTCGCCTGTAACAGTTGAATAAATCATTGACGTTCGAGCAATGATGGTATTATAATGAAAGACAACTTTTTCGAAATAAAGCACTTATAGAAGTTGAACAGCTTATACAAATCATAGACGATGAACGGGAAGAGTACGTGAGCCAGCACTGCCTAGAGAGTCGGGAAAAGGTGAAAACCCGGCCAGTTGCTTTCGCAGAAAATCACCCGGGAGTTCAATATCCGAAAACCGCAAAACCTTGATGGTTGTACAGGTGAGTAAGTGAGCGAGTCATTCCCGTTACGAATGAGTGAAGTGGAGCGAATCCGATGCAGGTTTTTTTGTCGTACGGGTTTGTTCAATCAGGGTGGTACCACGGGAGCTTTCTCTCGTCCCTTTTAGGGGATGAGTGAAGGCTTTTATTTATTTAAGGAGTGAATCAGGCCATGGATTACAGCAAAACCTTAGCGCTACCAAAAACAGATTTCCCCATGCGCGGAAATTTGCCAAGCCGCGAGCCACAGATGCAAGCAGTATGGGAAGAGCAAAATATTTACCAACAAGTGTTGGATCGTACAAAAGACCGCCCGTCTTTTGTCTTGCATGATGGACCTCCATATGCGAATGGAGACATCCATATCGGTCACGCACTGAACAAAATCCTCAAGGACTTCATCGTTCGCTACAAATCCATGGCAGGCTTCTATGCGCCGTACATCCCAGGTTGGGATACACATGGTTTGCCGATTGAGCAAGCGATTATCAATGCACAAGGTCTGGATCGTCGCAGCATCGAAGTGAACGATTTCCGCCAACGCTGTGAAGAATATGCTTGGTCCTATATCGACAAGCAACGCGACCAATTCAAGCGTCTGGGCGTTCGTGGAGATTGGGAAAACCCTTATGTAACACTTTTGCCTGAGTATGAAGCCAACCAAATTCGCGTATTCGGCGAAATGGCGAAAAAGGGCTATATTTACAAAGGTCTGCGCTGCGTGTACTGGTCTCCGTCTTCTGAGACGGCTCTGGCTGACGCAGAAATCGAATACAAAGACAAGCGTTCCCCTTCTATTTACGTCAGCTTCCAGGTAGCAGATGGAAAAGGCAAGCTGGACACAGAAACAGGCGTTGTTATTTGGACAACGACTCCATGGACATTACCAGCAAACCTCGCGATCAGCCTGCACCCTGAGCTCGAGTACAACGTCGTAAAGGTAGATGGTCGCAAATTCCTGGTAGCCAACGGTCTGATTGAAGCTGCAAGCAAAGAAATTGGCTGGGAAGGCGTCGAGATTCTTGCGACATTTAAAGGTCAAGAGCTGGAAGGTGTAGAAACTCAGCATCCGTTCTACGATCGCAAGTCTCCACTCATCCTGGGTGAGCACGTAACCTTGGATGCAGGTACTGGTTGCGTTCATACTGCTCCAGGCCACGGGGAAGATGACTTTAACGTTGGTCAAAAATACAATTTGGGTGTCCTTTGCCCAGTCGATCACGAAGGTAAAATGACCAATGAGGCACCGGGCTTTGAAGGTCTGTTCTATGAAGATGCCAACAAAGTGATTACGGAAAAGCTGAAAGAAAACGGAGCGCTCTTGAAGCTCAATTTCTTCACGCACTCTTACCCACATGACTGGCGTACGAAAAAACCGGTTATTTATCGCGCGACAGAGCAATGGTTCGCGTCTATCGACGGATTCCGTGAGCAAATGCTCGAAGCGATTAAAAATGTAAAATGGATTCCTCATTGGGGAGAAACTCGCTTGGCTAATATGATTGCGGATCGCGGCGACTGGTGCATTTCCCGTCAACGTGTATGGGGTGTGCCGATTCCAATCTTCTATTGCAAAGCGTGTAACGAACCGATTATTAACGACACGACGATCAACCATGTTGCTGATCTGTTCCGCAAAGAAGGATCGAAAGTATGGTTCTCCCGTGAAGCAAATGAGCTGGTTCCAGAAGGCCTTTCTTGCACCAAATGCGATTGCAAGGATTTCCGCAAAGAAACGGATATTATGGACGTTTGGTTCGACTCCGGCTCCAGTCATCAGGCTGTTTTGCGCGAAAGAGGCATTGCTTGGCCAGCTGACATGTATCTGGAAGGCTCTGACCAGTATCGTGGATGGTTCAATTCTTCTCTCTCGACGGGGGTTGCTGTGTATGGCACAGCTCCTTACAAATCTGTCCTGAGTCACGGTTTTGCATTGGATGGAGAAGGACGCAAAATGTCCAAATCCCTCGGTAACGTCATCGTGCCTCAACAAGTAATTGACAAGATGGGCGCAGATATCTTGCGTCTGTGGGTAGCTTCTGTTGATTATCAGGCTGATGTGCGCATTTCCGATGCGATTCTGAACCAGATTGCTGAGGTGTACCGCAAAATCCGCAATACGTTCCGCTTCCTGTTGGGTAACCTGGATGGATTTAATCCAGCAACAGACCGCGTAGCTTACGAAGAGCTGGGTGAGCTGGACCGTTATGTTCTGGCGAAAGCGGCAAAAGTCGCGAAGCGTGCACGCAAAGCGTACGATGAATACCAGTTCCATACCGTTTTCCATGCGGTTCACAACTTCTGCGTCATTGATTTGTCCGCTTTCTATCTGGACATTTGCAAGGATCGCCTGTATGTAGAAGCGCCGGACAGTCTGAAACGCCGCGCTGCACAGACAGTGATGTACGATTGCTTGCTCAGTCTGGTGAAGCTGGTTGCTCCACTGTTGCCGCATACAGCCGATGAGGTGTGGGCGTTCATCCCAGGTGTGGAAGAGAAAAGTGTACAGTTGACGGATATGCCAGAAGGCGACGAACAACATCTCAGCTTTGCAGCAGAAGCAGAGAGCAAATGGGATGCGTTCCTGGCGATCCGTGACGAGGTTCTCAAAGCCATGGAAGAAGCCCGCCGCAACAAGGTATTTGGCAACTCCGTTGATGCGAAGCTGGCTCTGTACCCACAAACGGAAGAAGTTGCGAAAACATTGGCAGCTATGGACGATCTGGCTGACCTGTTCATCGTGGCTCACGTGGATGTGCACAGCGGGTCTGCTCCAACAGAAGCAGTTCAGCTCGAAGGAATTGCTGCTGTGGTCTCTGCCGCAGACGGTGGAAAATGCGAGCGTTGCCGCGTAGTAAAACCTGATGTTGGCACTCGCGAGTCGCACGCATCACTCTGCGTACGTTGCGCTGATATCGTAGAACAACACTACGCACATGTAACAGAATAAAAATCGGTTGATCGACCTGTCGTTCCCTTTGGGGATGGCAGGTTTTTTTGTTGGTCATATTTCCTTCGGGACCAAGACATACTACCTGTTGAGGAAACCAAACAAAGGTGGTGTACAGCGTGGACCAAAAGATGGTGGCCAGCTTCCGGGAAAAGCTGCTGGAACAGAAAAAAGAACTGGAAGACCGCGTACAGGACCATTATGGCATGAGAGAACCGATGACAACCTCTTTGCAGGAGTTTGCCATGTACGATAATCATCCGGCAGATATCGGCAGCGAGATGTTTGAACGGGAAAAAGATTTGGCTCTAGACAGTCTAGATCGTGAGACATTAAAAGAGATTGATCAGGCGCTACAGCGCATGGAGGAAGGCACCTACGGCCTTTGTACAGTCTGTGGAGAGCAAATACCTGTAGAGCGACTGGAAGCATTGCCTCAGGCACAAACTTGTAAGGAGCATGCACCAGCGCCGATAGTCAATGAGTCGCGTCCGATTGAAGAGGAGTTTTTGCAGCCACCATTCGGTCGAACATCTTTAGATGAAAAAGAAGGACAAAACGGATTCGACGGTGAGGATGCTTGGCAAATTGTCGAGTCATGGGGGACATCCAGTACTCCTTTTTCATACCAAGAACCCGACAAAACAGATTACGAAGAAATGTATATCGAGAGCAATGAGCCGGATGGCTTTGTCGAAGCTGTAGAGGAGATCGGTTATACCGATATTGAGGGCTATCATGGACCGGACAGTGTGCATTTTATGAGAAGCGGGACGTATGAGGAGTACATGAGAAAAGGGGAAGGGAAAGGAAATTTCCTCTCCTATGACGATTATGAGGGAGAGCGAGCAGAGCGAGAGGGCATGGATGACTATTCATGAGCAGGTAGCAGTCGCAGACCTGCAAATTGAGCGCGTAGAAACGTATCCGCTTCTTCATCGTCTATCGCAAGCTTACGGCGATGCGAATGGGTATAAGCGTTATCGAACCAGCTATCTCATTCGGATTATCACACGGGCTGGAATAGATGGCTGGGGAGAAATTATCGATTGGCTGCCGACGCTCCACAAAGGCTTTTGTGAGCGCATCATTCCGTACTTGCTGGGTAAGCAGGTGGACAACAGAGTAGCCATTGTCGATGTCATAGGAAAGTGGCATCAGCGAGCGGCTTCAGGCGTCAGTATGGCACTTACGGAAATTTTGGCGAAAGCGGCGGGGCTATCTGTGTGCCAGCTGTGGGGAGGCCAGATTCATGCTCGTATCTCGGTATACGCCTCTCTCCAATCCTACCGTGAAACAGAAGACTGGATGCAACAGTCATGGAAGCAAGTCAGCCAGCAAGTTGACGATGGCTTCAAGATGGTAAAAGTAAAGATTGGCGGGCGCTCTGTTCAAGAGGATCAGACGCACATCGAAAAACTGATGAATTTGCTTCCCGAAAAAGTTCAAGTAGCAGTAGATGCCAATCAGAGCTACGACTGTGCGACTGCAAGGAAGTGGGAGGGGCTTTTTTCCCGTTATAGCAATTGGCTTTGGCTGGAAGAACCGATGCCTATGGATCGTACAAACGAATATGTCAAGCTTCGTTCGTCATTATCCATCCCGCTTGCTGGCGGAGAAAACTTGATCCGTTGCGCACAGTTTTTGCCTCTGTATGAAGGGGGAGCCATCGATATTGCACAGCCTGACCTGATGCATACGGGAGGCATGGATGATTATCGAACGCATTTGCAAATGGCTCGTCAGTTTGGTTATCGCGTGTCTCCGCATTCCTTTGATGGCTCGCTGGCACGATTGTATACGTTATTTGCACAAGCTTGCTTGTTGGCATGGACCAAGATGGATGGCCAACCAATTGAGCCTGTCGAATGGGACGTTATGGAGAACCCCTTTACACAATTGTTTCCGCTGCGACCCATAAATGGCGAAGTGACGCTTCCTACTGGCGTGGGAATAGGCGTTGAACCTGACTGGGAGATTATTAACGCGTTGCGCTGGGACGGTAGCGCTTATGCGTAAGACAAGGAGTTTCGTATGGCACAAAATGCGAAAAACCTAATTGGGCTTGTCGGGGTTCCATTAGTTATGGTGCTGGGCAACTCGATGTTGATCCCTGTACTGCCTACAATGAAAACGGAAATGAAGCTCACCTCCTTACAGTCGAGCTTGTTGATCACCGCTTTTTCGATTGCGGCAGGTATTGTTATCCCTTTTGCCGGCTATTTGTCGGATCGATTTGGGAGAAAAATTGTTATTATCATCTCCCTTGCCTTGTATGGTCTGGGTGGTTTGGTCGCAGGGCTTGCCGCGCTGTGGCTGGATCAACCTTATATGGCCATAATGGGAGGGCGTGTCTTGCAGGGGATCGGGGCCGCCGGAACAGCCCCCATCGCGATGGCTTTGGTAGGGGATCTGTTCGATGGCGCTTCGGAGAGTAGGGCATTGGGGCTCTTGGAGACATCAAATGGGATGGGGAAAGTATTAAGTCCGATTTTTGGCTCCCTGCTTGCTCTCATTTCGTGGTACATGGTCTTTTTAGCTTTTCCGATTATTTGCGGTGTCGTCCTCCTGATGTTTTTATTTCTGACCAAGGAAAAGAAACAGGAGAAGAAGCCGCTTCCCGTCAAGCAGTACATGCATTCGATTGCGCAAGTGTTTAAGCAGCATGGCAAATGGCTTGTCCCCGCGTTTTTTATTGGGAGTATCTGCTTGTTCACGTTGTTTGGTGTACTGTTTTACCTGTCTGATTTATTGGAGGAAAAATACAAGATCGATGGTGTCATCAAAGGCTTTTTCTTGGCGATTCCCTTGCTTGTGATGAGTATTGCGGCATATGTGACAGGAATCATCATCAAAAAGAAGCTGAAGCTGATGCGTCTGTTTGTGATTATCGGCATGTTTTTGCTGGCTACGTCCTACATTTTGGCTAGCTTTGTCCAGGGGGCTTATGTTCTGATAGGCATTTTGGTCATCGGCAGCGTGGGGACGGGGATGATTTTACCGTGCTTGAACTCCATGATTGTTGGGGCCGTACAAAAAACAGAGCGGGGCATGATTACCTCTTTGTATAGCGGTGTCCGTTTTATCGGTGTTGCGATCGGCCCGCCTATTTTTACCTGGTTGCTCGAGATTTCCCGAACGGTCATGTTTCTATCAATCGCAGGTTTATCGCTCGTGTTCGCTGTAGTTGCGATCTTTTTCTTGAAGCCTAAGCAGGTCGAGCAGCAAGGACAGGGGGCAAAAGACAGCGATACGAAAGCGTGGCGGCAAATATCAGAGGTACTGGGAATTGAACCGGAAACGGTCCATGAGGAACAACGTGAGAGAGCCATGGAAAGGTATGGTTTTGACCCAAATGAGCTCGTCAAGCGGGTGTTGTCGGGAAAGAAGGAAAAGGAGAAACAATAAACAGGCTGTCTCTGTCGGTCATTCTCACCGAATACAATGAGAGCGACAGGGACGAGCCTGTTTATCATGGCTAGGATTCAGCGAAGGGATGGCGTAAAGCTCGTTCAAGTGCGAGCGGATATACATCATCTTGCAGAATGCGACTAAACTCCTGATTGCCTTTTATATCTCGAGGGATATCTGCAAACACAATGGTGGCAAGCACGTCTGAGCCGCTTGGCTGGCTTGTATAATGCGCTACCTTCGCGATATAAATGTCTTTTCGCATCGAATCGTCAATGGTGTACTGTCCGATGCGCTCAATCCCTTCCAGAATGGCGCCGGTTTCTTCATAGACCTCACGAACTGCTGCCGACAGGCTGTTTTCCCCTGCTTCTACTTTTCCCCCTGGTAGCTCCACACCGCGTGAACGATGGCGTGTAAATAACAGCTTACCTTGATAAAAAGCGAAGATCAGGACGTGACCTGCTTGGTGGTTACGATACTCTTCTGGGGAAAAGGTTAGCTTGACAGGTAAGCCGAAATCGTCGTAAAAAGCGTGCATGCAAAGCTCTCCTTCTACAGGCTCATTGATCTGTTGTTTTGAATTTGCAAGGAAATATGTTTGACCGCCTTCATCGCTTGACCAACTGCCAGAGACAAACTCGCATAGGCAGCTCCGTTGCTCACGTCTCCGACTGCGTATATCCATGGAGAGTTGACTCGTTGATACGTATCTGTTTGCAAATACTCATCGCCAAACGTGTCCAAGCCTTCGAGACCAGCTGTGTTTCCATGAACACCAATTCGCGGCAGAATCCAATCAACTACGATCGCCGGCGGATTGCCTTCGCGCGTAGAGGTGAGTGACAGAACAGTCCTTGCCTCTTCTTCCTGATAGTCGCTTACTTGTGTTTCCCACAGGACTTGGATGTTGGGGAGGCCTGTGATTTTCTTTTGCCATTCGGGCCGAGCACGCCACCCACTGCTCCGAACCAACAGATAGACTTGTCGGGCATGCAAGCTCACATTTGCAGCACTCTCTAATGCACGATCTCCTCCGCCAATAACGGCGATATCTTGCCCAGCGATGGTGTGCGCTTGGGCAGTTGTAGAAAACCAAGGCGACAGGACGCTCGGACAATCAGCTAGAGCTGGTATTTCATTCCAGCCAACGCCTGTGGCGATAAGTAAAAAGTCGACACGATAAACGGATTTCGAAGTGGTCACTTGTTTCGTTTCCTGATCAATGGAAAGAATGGTTTCGTTCAATCGTATGTTTTGCTGCTGGATGAAAGGATGTGCGATCAGTACCTTTACAAGGGCAGCTCCCTGGTCATATACAAGGGGCGGAAAGTCGGTAATCTCGTTGTAAATGTGATGCAGCTGGCCGCCGAGTCTATCCGTTTTTTCGATAAGAAGACAAGAAAGACCTAATCGTTGGCACCATATTGCTGCGGACAACCCTGCGATGCCGCCACCTGCGATCAGCACCTGTATGTGTTCCACTCTCAAGTCCCTCCGATTCCCTTATTCATCTATCTGATTTTCCTCAGTTTTAGACTACCTGTTTCGATTCGCAAGTGCAAGAACTCAGAGGGAAAACCGATCGAGTTGGATCGGCATGATTCTACAATTTACCGGAAGATTGTGGTAAAATGAGACGAAAGTTTTCCAGAATATATTGAAAAATGAATAGCCCAAAGCACTATGGACCCCGTGATAGTAAAAAGGAGTGAACCGAACGTGCAAGCCAAGAATGACAAGCCTCAGGCTCCTGCAAAACAGCCGCGTAAACGGATCAAGCGTGGCCAGCGAAGCAAGCGGATGTATCTGCTCTTGGCGGGTTGCTTATTCCTCTGTTTGTTGGCCGTAGGAGCAGGCTTCGCCCTCAACCAGTTTAACAGGACGTTGGACATCGTAACAGCTGACCCTTACAAGCTGCCGAATCAACCTGTCGTAGAAAAGCCGTACGAACAAAAGAAATCAATCGCTTTTGTCATCGTCGGGGTGGATACGCGCAAAAACATTGGCATGTTGAACACGGATGTACTCGTCGTTGCAGTCGCCAATCCGGTTACGCAAAAGCTGAGCATGGTATCGTTGCCTCGTGATACCCGTGTTCAAATCCCAGGATATCCAGGCTATCACAAGGTCAATGAAGTATTTGCATTAGGGGAAAATATCAGGAAGGATGCGGAAATCAGAGGGAAGCCTGTCACAGAAAATGGCATGACGATGCTCAAAAAAACATTAAATCACATGCTGGGGATCTCAGTTGAGCATTACGTGCAGCTTGACTTTGAAGGCTTCACAGCGGTCATTGACAAGCTGGGCGGCATTACAGTTGACGTAGATCGTGATCTCGTATACGAATTGCCGAAGCAAGGGGTATACCGCAGCTTGAAAAAAGGGAAACAAGTATTGAACGGAGAGCAGGCACTCGGCTTCGTCCGTCATCGCATCGACAGACGTGGGGACGCTTACAACTCGAGCGACTTCGATCGCAACCGCAGACAGCAGCAGGTGATTCGTGCCGTGGCAGAAAAGAGCATGTCTATGGAGGGATTATCGAGTTTGACAGCTGTGCTGGATACCGTTGGTCAGCATATTAAAACCGATCTCTCGGCAGACCAAATAAAAGGATTGGCACTCGATTTTGCCAGCTTTTCGTCAAGCAATATGGTTACTTTGGATAATGGGGCGATCTGGAGTTCTCCTTATTCCTTGTGGCCGAGAGAGAACATGCAAGCTGTTCGAACTGCCCTGCAAACAGAAGTGGGTGTAGCTGGACCGAGTGAACAGCTCAGTGATGCAGCTGTAGCAGAAGTAGCAAAGGTCGAAATGAAAGCGGAGAAGAGAACGCCAGCAACGAAGCCTAAGTCTACAACAGGTGCAAAAGAACAGCCAAAAGCACAAAAACCAGCGACACCATCAAAACCTGCTCCAGAACCAACACAGGAGCCTGTAACACCGCCTACTGTACCAGATGGCAATGGCGAACCGAATCCTGGGCCGACGGATAGTAATATGCCGCCACCAGATATTTTGGCCCCGCCTGCACCGGCGACAGATAGTGCTGACATTGGGCAAACTGGATAATCTTGAGCACACCCCCCGGGCAAAAGCACATATTCTATCGTACATAGACAGTCTTGCCTCTGCTGGGAAGGGGAGTGCGTATGTTATGAAAAATTTGCAAGAGACCATGAAGCAGTTGCAAAAAGCATCCGAAAGTTTGTCCAAGCTCGGTTTTGACCCAGATCATCCGTGGAAAGCATTGACCCAGATGGGACAGGTGTTGGATACAAATTTTTGGGAGAATATCGCGACGCTTAATAAGCAAGCAGCACAAAAGACGGCCGCCGCCGCGCCACATGTACCACCCGTGAAAAAGGGGAAAAAAAAGTCGAAGGAAAAACCGATGGGTTTCGTGCAGGTAGACGATTCGCATTTTTCCCCTGCCTCGGATATCTTCCAGTCAGAGCAAATGGTCATTGTTTCCTGTGAACTTCCGGGCTTCGATCGCGATAGTCTGGAGATCACACTCTCCGACCAACGTTGGCTGGAGGTCAAGGGGCTCATCAAGGAAAGTGGGCACCAGGGGATTCGCACGCAAGGGGAAAGAAGCTACGGCCCCTTTTATCGAAAGCTGGCTCTACCGGTTTCCGTCAGTTCAAAAGGGATGAAGGCCCAGTATCAGGACGGGTTGTTAGAAATCTATTTGATGCGTGGCAGGGCTGCGAACGAACGAAAAACAACTTTTAAGGCGAGCTTGTAAAAGCAGGTGGTAGTGGAAAATCAAAAAGGAACCTGGACAGTTGTACCAGGTTCTTTTTATTGCACATAAACAGACACGATGATATAATCAGACCACGACTGTTTATGTTATGTATACAGTTATAAATATCGCATCTTACACTTTAATCGTACCATGCTGGTGAACTCTTGTCAAATGTTTTTTTCTCAATTGAATGGTTAGGGGAGATATTGAATGAGTTCTTTGGTTCTCGGGTTTCAGGAAATGGAAAAAACGCAGCTTTTGCTTGTTGGCGGAAAAGGGTTACATTTAGGGGAATTGTCAAAAATTCAAGGAATACAAGTACCAGAAGGATTTTGTGTAACAACAGTCGGATATCAAAAGGCCATCGAACAAAACGAAACGCACCATGCGTTGTTGGATCGACTAACCATGCTAAAAGTACAAGACCGAGAACAAATCAAAGAAATCAGCAGGAAGATTCGACAAAACATTATGGAAGCAGAAATTCCTTCCGATGTTGTGAAAGCCGTTACTCATTCTCTCTCCCAATTTGGAGAGGAGCATGCTTATGCAGTGCGTTCTAGTGCCACTGCTGAAGATTTACCACATGCCTCTTTTGCAGGTCAGCAAGACACTTATTTAAATATCATTGGCAAAGATGCAATCTTGCGGCACATTAGCAAATGCTGGGCTTCCCTCTTTACGGACCGCGCTGTCATCTACCGTATGCAAAATGGATTTGACCACAGGCATGTTTATTTATCCGTTATCGTACAAAAGATGGTTTTCCCACAGGCTTCCGGAATTTTATTTACCGCTGATCCTATTACATCCAACCGGAAAGTGCTATCCATCGATGCCAGTTTTGGACTTGGAGAGGCACTGGTCTCTGGTCTGGTATCTGCTGATTGTTATAAAGTGCGGGAAGCAGAAATCGTCGATAAGAGGATAGCAACCAAAAATTTGGCTATCTATGGACGAAAAGAAGGCGGAACAGAGACAAAGCAGATCGATCCTGATCAGCAAAAGACCCAAACACTTACGGAACAACAAATTTTACAACTAGCCCACATTGGAAGACAGATCGAAGCTTATTTTGGTTGCCCGCAAGATATCGAATGGTGTTTGGTTGATGATACCTTTTATATTGTGCAGAGCCGACCAATCACGACTTTATACCCGATTCCTGAAGCGAATGATCAAGAAAATCACGTCTATGTATCTGTTGGCCATCAACAAATGATGACCGACCCTTTAAAACCATTGGGACTGTCTTTTTTCCTGTTAATGACTCCCGCACCGATGAGCAAAGCGGGTGGAAGGTTATTTGTTGATGTTACAAAAATGTTGGCTTCACCTGACAGCAGACAAAATATATTAGATACCCTGGGACAATCCGATCCGCTTATCAAAGACGCACTTATGACCGTCCTAGAGCGAGGCGATTTTATACAATCGTCTCCAAATGATAAAAATGAACAGAATCCCGGGAAAAGCAATAAAGGCATGGCGTCTTTTGGTTTTCAAGAACAATTCGAAAACGATCCGGCAATTGTTTCTGTTTTGATAAAGCGCAGTCAAAGTTCGATCGCAGAGGTAAAGCATAACATCCAAACAAAATCAGGACCGGATTTATTTGATTTTATTCGGGAAGACATCCAGAAATTAAAGAAGATATTATTTGATCCACAAAACATAGGTGTGATTACGGCTGCTATGAATGCTTCAAAATGGATCAATGAAAAAATGAACATGTGGTTAGGGGAAAAAAACGTAGCAGACACGCTGTCTCAATCTGTGTCAAACAATATTACTTCGGAAATGGGTCTGGCGCTCATGGATGTTGCAGATGTCATTCGTCCTTATCCAGAAGTCATTGATTTTTTACAGCATGTAAAAGATGATAGCTTTTTAGATGAATTGGTTCAGTTTGAAGGCGGACAGGAGACGCAAGACGCAATCTATGCTTATCTCACCAAATACGGGATGCGATGTTCCGGAGAAATCGATATAACGAAAACGCGTTGGAGTGAAAAACCAATCATGCTTGTCCCCATGATTCTAGGTAACATCAAAAACTTTGAGCCGAATGCTGGCAAGCGGAAATTCGAACAAGGGCGACAGGAAGCTTTGGAAAAAGAGCAAGAGTTAATAGAGAGATTGAAGCAATTACCGGATGGTGAACAAAAAGCCAAAGAAACCAAACAAATGATCGACCTCATCCGGAATTTCATCGGCTACCGGGAATATCCGAAATACGGCATGATGAATCGCTACTTCGTTTATAAGCAGGCTTTACTGAAAGAAGCCGAACAGCTCGTACAAACAGGCGTCATTCATGAAACGGAAGATATATACTATCTCACCTTTGAAGAGCTTCACGAGGTCGTACGCACAAACAAATTGGATGATGAGATCATCAGCAAACGAAAAAACGAATACAAGTTTTTTGAAAAACTGACTCCCCCACGTGTAATCACATCTGATGGTGAAATTATTGCTGGTGAGTACAAGCGGGAAAATCTGCCAGCCAATGCGCTTGTAGGTCTACCTGTTTCTGCCGGCGTCATAGAGGGGCGAGCACGCGTCATCTTAAACATGGAAGATGCAGACCTAGAAGATGGAGATATATTAGTCACCTCCTTTACTGATCCTGGCTGGACACCGTTGTTTGTATCCATAAAAGGTCTTGTCACCGAAGTTGGTGGACTGATGACCCATGGAGCAGTTATCGCGCGTGAATATGGCTTACCAGCAGTTGTCGGCGTGGAAAATGCTACGACACTGATAAAAGACGGGCAACGAATTCGCGTGCATGGAACAGAAGGGTATATTGAAATATTGTAGTCAGGGGGCCTCGTGCCTCCTTTTTGTTTCGTTTTTCAGCCAAAATAAAAACAGTGTCAATGAAAAAACATTAACACTGCAGGGATTAGATGTTCCCAAACATCGGTTGATCGACGACATTGGGGTCCAAAGTATTGGTTGCGTTGACACCATTGAGTGTGTTGACGACGTTACCTGTGTTGCCGCCTCCTGAACCGGAGAATGTCTTGGAGGCTGTTTTTGGCGATATGTTGAGGGTGTCTCCGAAGTTAACAGTACCTGAATTGCTATTGATATTGACAGCTCCAATGACAGAAGGCACAGGCTATCTCCTCCCTCCAGCGTTTGGATCATTTTGGAAAATGTGACGAATATTAACGATACGCGTTTCGAGTGTAATGGATTCGTTAGAACCAAGATGGACGACGGACGCTCCTGCAACGAAAGGGACTTCCACTTTTCGAATGAAAATGTACGGACAGTCGTGGAACGTATCAATGCAAATCGGTTCTGAGAGACTTGGAGGAGTTAAAGGAACGGAAAAGACCGAGTAATCCTCGAACATAAATTCATTTTCATAGAAAATGGCCTGTTCGCGTTGGACGGCTAAAATGTTCGAGACAGCATCAATCTGCTGGGAATCACCTATTTGCAGAACAGATGAGGTATCGACCGAGATAACATCCAGCTTGTGGACATGACTGGTCCTTCGGTACATGGAGACAACCCTCCTTATGAAGCAGGCAGAGCAGTATCAATCGGGATCGAGGCCCCGACAATCATTTTTTCGGGTGGGGTTTCATAAATCGCTCTGAGGTCTACAGTCTGTGTGTCTCCAATAAACAAAGAAGCGGCAGAAGAGAGCGCACCGACGGAGATCTTCTTTACACAAATGGCTTCGTTTATCACTTGATACCTCATCATGATTCGTTCACCTCCCGAGGCAAATTTTTCACGAATGTTTCGCAGGTCTTGTTGATATCCCGTTTGACCTTTTGGACTGTGTTTTGCACAATAACATCGAGTTGCTCTGGTTCTAGTTCATCAGTAGGGAGCTCGCTCAGGTAATACTTAATCCGCTGATCGATCTGTTTTTTTATGTCATCCAAAATAAAGGCCCGATAATTGTTATCCAGTGGATAGTTGCACTCTGTTTCGATATTTTCAAGAACGCGGTAGGCATCTGTCTCCAGGTATTGATAAATTTCTTTCTGGACACGGTCAAAAAGCGGGGCATTGCTTTGGTGCGGATTAGGGACATCCATCGATTGATTGATGGAAAAATCACCGATTCCAGCATCATTTCCTTTTGGGTTTAAGCCGATATTGAGAGTCCCTTCCAGTCGCTCAACCTTTAGCAGATCGAATTTGTACTCGTTCTTGATGACGGAAGGGATCTGTTTTTCCTTAAGATCATTTACATCTTGCTGCAGCTGTTCAAGCATTTGCTTCATCTTCTCGATCTTTTGGTTTTGCAATTGTATATAGTCATGTAACTGTTGAAAATACTGCATCATTTCGGGATCCATGTACATGACGACCATCCTTCTTCATCTAGCATAAAGCGGGTTAGCGAAGCCGCGAGGGAGAAACCAACGGAATGAGGGGCACGAATTCTTCCGAACCGGTTGTGGGAAGAGGCCCCAACTGTGGAGCTGGCTCTGTGAATCCGCCGGTGTTGTACAGCTTGGAAACGGGCTTGATAATCCCTGCGCTTCCTATTTGGCACACCGAAGAGTTGCTTATGCCATCTATCTTAAGCGAATGGATTACGATATGCTGCGTAACAAAAAAATTCATGCGAAATCTCGTCCCTTTGCCCTGAAATCGTTTGTTTCTTCTACAAAAAGCGGGATATCATTTTCGGATTGTTCATTGACGTAGACGACGCTATGTGGAATTTTGAAGGACAAATTCGTACCAGAATTGAATGATCCTCCACCCGCGAAGGTTTTGGCGTAGCTGGTAGGTGCGATTTTACGGACGTCTCCGACATTGAAAACGCCGTCCACGTTGTTTACATTGATGACTCCAACGAATGCTGGCATGTTCGGCACATCCTTTTGGGAGAGATCCTCTCTGTATTGTATGTCGTAGGCCATTGGGTGTTCATACCTGTTTTTGCGACCGAACCAGTGCGAGCTGCATACGATGTAGGGATAGGCACGAGTTTTAGGAAAAGGAGAAAAAGTTCCATGAATATGAAGGTGACGAATAAAAAAATAGACGTCGGTGATTTCAGCTTTGGTGGAGTAACTAAATCGTCGATTGTACTGATTGGGGACACCGATGTCCTTTCCTGCTACTCTATTTTTGATACGCCGCTACATGCCGTGATTTATTCACCACAGGTTCCTATCCAGCCGTTAGACCTTGGTTTGCGAAGAGGGTAGCGGCGATTTTCACGTATTCGCGTATTTGGCCTGATAGTGGCTGAGAGCCAGCAACGGCCAAATCCAACGATAGCTGTGATAAGCAAAGTAAGTGCCGCCAGGGCGTCCCCCGCCAGTCGGGTAGCTAGTTGTCCAGTCAGTTGCTTGATTGTGAGTGAGCAAATAGTGAATCCCTCGTTGCAGCTCTGCCGTCGGCTTGGATGACACGGCTATCAGTGCATCGATTGCCCATGCTGTCTGCGAGGGAGTGCTTGCTCCGAGGGGGACGTACGTTTTTTTCTGGTCGCTTTGGCAAGATTCCCCCCAGCCGCCGTCGGGATTTTGGTTGGCAACCAGCCACGCAACCGCTTTTTGGATGGCGGGATCAGTAGGGGAGAAGCCAACGGCTATCAGCCCCGTAATCGCAGCCCAAGTGCCGTATAGGTAAGCAATTCCCCAACGTCCATACCAGGAGCCGTCTGACTCTTGATGTTTGAGAAGCCAGCGGACTCCTTTTTCTACATGCGGGTCAGTCAATGTTCGTCCGGCATCGTTTCCGAGAAATTCCAAGGTTCTCCCTGTCAAATCGGCAGAGGACGGATCTGTACTGACGGTATCGGCTCCTTCTATGGGCAGGTGGCGAATGAAATCAGCATCGGTGTTTCGTTCAAAAGCAGGCCAGCCTCCATCGGCGTTTTGCATGGATAATAGCCATTCGAGACCGCGTTTCCAAGCGGTTGCTGCTGTCATATCCGTACGGGCGAGCAGGCGTAGAGAGCGCAGAGCAGCTGTTGTATCATCAATATCCGGGTTCATGGTGTTGTAGTCAGAAAAGCCCCAACCGCCAGGCTTTCCTTTTGGATTGCGGATTTTCCAGTCACCGTACGTATGCTGCTGTTTCTGGAGAAGGTAGCGGTTTGCTTTTTGAATCGCGGGATGTGTGGTAGAGAGTCCGCTTTTTTGCAGAGAAGAAGTCAAGAGCGCCGTGTCCCAGACGGCTGAGGTAGCTAGCTGCAAGTGTGCTCCGCTTTCATAATCGAAAATACTATTCGTAAGTCCCTGCATCGCTTTTTGGATAAGTGGGTCTTTCGGAGAAAGCCCCCGAGCGAGCAGCGCAAATATCATAAAAAAGGTAGAGGTCGAATAATTGTACAGAGTACCGTCCGGCTCGATTCGTGCCAGGATGTATTGTTCCAGGCGCCGTAGGGCGAGCTTGTGTAATTGTCCGGGTAAAAAGGGGAGCCGCTGCAAGGAATCGTGGATGGTGGCGAGGAACGATTGCCCTTCTTTGAGGAAATTCTCTAGGAATCGATGCGGATATTGACCGCGAGAGATAGGTGTATCTGCGTATAGATCGGACAAGTCTGGCGCATTGTCAGGCTTTTTTACATACTTGCGATCAGCCACAATCATCATGGGGGCAAGATGGACACGAGCGTACCCGACAAAATCGTAAAAGCTGACAGGGAAGCTCGGGTGCAATAAAGCAATCTCGACGGGAACGAGAAAATGCGAGGGCCACTGGTATTGGCCTGTCAAGGCTGTGGCAAATTTGGTCAGCATGTTCGCTTGTGTAAGCCCACCCTTTTCCAAAATAAACGAGCGAGCCAGAGCCATTCTCGGTTCGTTCTTCGTATATTTGCCTGATAACAGCAGAGCGTAATACGAATCAATGGTCGTAGACAGATGACCTTCATGCTCGTCAGGATACAGCTTCCATGCCCCATTATCGTGTTGGAGAGACGTGATGTGAGCAGTGAGCTTCTCCATCAAACGCTCATCATGAATCCCCAGCGTACGCAATAGGATGATCATGTGAGAATCTGTCATCGGTGAGCTTTCCAGACAAAAGCGCCAAGTGCCATCCTCTTGCTGGCGCTGTAACAAAAAGGCTTGAATGCGGTTAATTTCTTGCTGGACTTCACGCAACTCATTCACCTCCCGATAAAATACGCCGCCTGAGGAGAGAGGGGGAAGAGCATCGATGGGTTTGTCGTGGTACCAATACGCATCACGTCTGCCGCTTGCCATGAATCTGGGGAAAGTCCGTACGGCGACAGCACCATTGCCAGCACATGAACAAAAGACCGTAGAGCGGATTAAACAGGAGACGTTTGCCCACAACCGTGACAACATAGACAGAACGCGCGCCTATTTGTCATTTTATCGAAAACATCCACAAATTCATTGGGCGTTATTGGCCCATCTCGTATCGCGCAATGCGGGATGGAGTATGACCGATTTGCGGGGAGAATTATTGCCTCGCTTGCTTCGAGCAAAAGAGCAGCAGGATTATTTTTCGTTTTTGGAGCGGGGAAACTGGCTGATTTTTCACGATGCGTACCCTCAATTGTTACTGTATGAAGAGAGTGTCAGGCGACAGACCAACCTTTTTTATTTACTGCCTCATCTAGGGGTCTCAACTTTCATGCAGGCAATCTGGAATCATTTTTGGAAGACGACGGATAAAGAGCTGCTCGCCATTGGTTTGATCATCAATGAACAAAACTACTTGGAAGAACAGGTGATGAAAGACACGGCCTATCAAAATTCAGTTGTCCGCACAATCCCCTTTGCCCTTCAGGAGCTTTTGCAACTGAATGTGATCTTGCTTCCACATCGGAAAGTGGCTGATGAGCAGGGAAGCTCCTTGCAGCTCGCGGGTGAGCAAGTGTTTCATTTTGCCTCTTTACCAGAGAGAATCAGCTTGGGAAAAAGGCTGTACAGTCAGCTGTTTGGGGCAACGAACAGGCAGGAGGCGGCGTACGCTTGGGCATTGGAACAGCCACACACAGGTTCGCGAAAAGATTATTGGCCCCATCTTTTTCACGATGTGAATGATACAGCTCCTGGCAAGTCTTATCAGGCAAAGCTAATGAACTGTCAGCTGCGCCAAGGGTCAAAGCGGTTGTTTTCCCCAACGCTGCGTCAAGTTTGGCGACCTATCCACCATGAGCCGCCAAAGGAGTTAGAGTGGTACAAAAAGAAGAGTGATGTATGGCGTATGCTGACTCGTACGGAGGAGACAGCAAATGCAGTGGAGATGAGTGAAGCGTATTGCCAGGCGTTGGCAAAAATCGAATGGGCTGTCGTAGCCAGAACGAGAATACTTGGCTAACTTGTAGTAAAATAGAGAGGAATCCAAAACGTTAGACTGAACCTCGACAGCCTTAGAGAGTTTTAGAAGGAGCGATAACCATTTGAAGATATTAATTATTGCGGAGAAACCTGACATGGGACGAAATATTGCTGCCGCAATAGATCCTAAAGCGAAAAATCACCGCACCTATTTAGAAGGTGAAAAATACATTATTACGTGGGCGATCGGACACTTAATTGAACTGGCGGAACCGGAGGCATACGACCCAAAATATAAAAAGTGGAACATAAATGATCTTCCTATCATTCCCGATTCATTTAAGCTAGTGCCGAATCGGAAAACAATCGATCAGCTAAAAATAATCGGGCAGTTGGCCAAACGAAGCAATCTGCTGATTAATGCATGCGATGCCGGGCGGGAAGGTCAACACATATTTTCACTCATTCAACGACATCTAAAATTGAGCCACCCCGTTAAAAGACTGTGGATCTCGGACTTGACCCCTGAAACAATCAGGAAAGGATTTGCGGAGATGAAGGATGCCGCAGCCTATGAAAACTTAACGAGGGCAGCAAAAGCTCGCAGTGAAGCCGATTGGCTAATCGGGATGAATGGCTCACGTGCATTTACAACCAAACATAACGTGCTCCTTTCTGTCGGACGAGTACAGACCCCTGTCCTTGCTCTCATTTATGATCGGCAGAAACAGATTGAGGCTTTCTCATCGGTTACATTTTTTCAAGTGGAAGGGCATTTTTCGCAGGGTGAGAGGGCTTACAAGGGTCTTTGGCAAGGTGATCGCTTAACCGATCCATCTAAAGCGGAAATGCTGGCTCGTAAAGTGAAAGGAAAACAAGGGCGGATCGCATCCTACGAAGTCAAGGATACCAAGGAGTATCCATTCAAGTTGTATGACCTGACATTGCTGCAACGTGAGGCCAATGGCAAATACGGTTTTTCCGCCAAGAAAACCTTGGATTTAGCGCAGGCACTCTATGAAAAACACAAAGTGATTTCTTATCCGAGGACGAATTCCAATTATGTGACAGAGCAAAATATTCCCGAAATGCACAACACCTTGTCGTCCTTGCAAGGCACTGGATATGACGATCTGGTAAAGGGTGCAAACCGCAGCTTGGTTCATAAAGGCAACAAATTTATATGCAATCCAGCAAAAGTAGACGACCACCACGCTATCCTGCCGACAAATCGCAAGGCTTCAGGGCTAACGCCAGATGAGCAGAAGATATACGATTTGATCGTTCGCCGCTTTCTTTCACAGTTCTATCCACCGGCTGAATATAAGATGCATACGGTCATAACCGATGTGGAGAGTGAAATGTTCAAAACGTCGGTGAAAGAACGGAAAAGTCTCGGTTGGAAGATTATTTACGCCGATCAGCAAAAGGAAAAGCCCAAGAATGTGAAAGGTGCGGCCAAAGAAGAAGAGGAAAAAGAAGAGATTGAGGTTAACGAGCCTTTTATCATTCTACCTGATGCCAGCGTAGTATGCTCGGATGCTGTGGTGAAGGAGAAAGAAACACAGCCGCCCAAGCATTATACGGAAGGAACGCTTCTAAAGGCCATGGAAAGCGCAGGCAAGCAAATCGAGGACGAGGAACTGCGTGATGCGATGAAAGAATCTGGTTTGGGAACTCCGGCCACTCGTGCCGCTACCATCGAACGACTGAAAAAGGTCGGGTACGTGGAGATGCAGGGAAAAAAGGTTCAACTTACGCTAAAAGGCCGAACGGTTATCGAATTGATTAGGGGAGCAGGAATCGAACTATTAACCTCTCCTGAAATGACGGGGCATTGGGAGCGCCGCTTAAATGAGATCTCCCGAGGGACTGCCTCCGACGGGCAATTTATGGAGAATGTGAAGAAATTCGCTACGATGATCGTAGAAAAGGTTCGTGTACAGTCTCGAGCGGAGAAGACCTTGTTTGAGAGTGAGAGTACCACTCAGAAAGGATCTTCGAAAACGAGAGGACGAGCTGGCGGGCGAAGTACAGGCAGATCAGGTGGCAGGACTGCCACTACAAAGGCTTCAACTCGAACAGTAGCAAAGACCGCTACTACAACTTCGAGTATTATCGCCAAATGTCCACGGCCGGGTTGCGGAGGCTCCATATTCATGGGACGCAAAGGTTACGGTTGTTCGAATTACAACGTGGGCTGTAAATTCGTCATATGGAAAGAGAATTACGGGCGTATGCTAACGGATACACAGATTAAAGCACTTATTGAAAAAGGCAAAACGGGTAAAATGAAGCTTGAACGTCAGGATGGAACACAATTTCAAGCAAAACTTATATTGAAAAGTGTAGAATCGGGCGAACTTACTTTCGAGTAGTAAAGTAAGCCAAAAAAATAAATTGTTGAAACTTACTTGCGTAACTTTCGTAAATACATGTATAACGGGGACGGCTAATTTAGGCCGAACTACCTAGCACGTACCTAAGGAGGAATAATCCATGTCCATTTTTAAAAGACTGCGTGATTTGACCATGTCCAATTTGTACGCTTTGATCGAGAAAGCGGAAGATCCAATCAAAATGACAGACCAGTATTTGCGTGATATGCAAGAAGACTTGAATGAAGCAGAAAAAGCGGTTGCTGCTCAGATTGCTTTAGAAAAGAAATTCAAGGTGCTGTATGAAGAACAGGAAGCCTTGGTGAAAAAGCGTGATGAGCAAGCTCACATCGCAGCACAAGCACAGAACATTGATCTGGCTCGACGGGCTCTTGAAGAAAAGAAAGCTGCCGAGCAAAAGATGAACGAATACAAGGACAGCTACGAGAAAAACAAGCTGGCAGCCGATGGATTGCGCGAGAAGCTGGCTGAAATGAAAAAACAGATTACCGAACTGAAAAACAAGCGCGAGACATTGGTTGCCCGCGTTAATGCAGCAAAAGCGCAAAAGACGATCAATCAGGCGATGGGTGGTTTCGACACGAACTCGGCTATGGCTGGCTTGAAGCGCATGGAAGAAAAAGCGCTGCAAATGGAAGCAGAAGCAGAAGCCAGCGGCGAGATTTACAAAAAACAGAGCTCTTTAGATGATGAAATTGCGAAGCTGAATAAGGATCAAGCCGTCGAGGACGAACTGGCTGCTCTGATGAAAAAATATGAGGGGTAAACCGCTTCGGGCGGTTTCCCTTTTTTTCAGACCTTAAACACCTTGACGAAAGTGGAGTGATTCGCTTTGACATGGACAGAAATAGTAGGGATGCTGGTTTGGACAGGAGCTGGCGGCATTTTGCTTTTTGTTTTGATGTGGATTGATTCGTTGTTTACGAAATACAAGGACATCACAGAAATTAAAAACGGAAACATCGCGGTTACGACACGTTTTGTCATGAAGCTGTTTGCGCAAGGGTATATCTTATCGCAATCCATTATTACCTCCAACTTATTGTGGACAGCACTGCTCGTTTCTGTGCTCTCATTTATCATTCTGTTCCTTTTGGAGAGAATCGTGGAATGGCTGTTAAAGCAAGTAGCCGGACTGGACTTGGAAAAAGGGACGCAGGAAGGAAAAGTGGCACATGCCATGATGGCTGGTTCATTCCATCTCGTTGGTGCCTTGATTTTGGCTGCATGTCTGTAAGACGTGAAAGGGAAGGGAGTACAGCATGAGTTTGATGAAGCGAATCCAAAACATTTTTGCCAAGCATGAGCCTCCTGCACCGGAGAAGAGCATCCTGACGGTGGGACCGGGTGATGTAGTCGATGTATCTCTTGTTACCTATCAAGTAATCGGGAAGGCAAGCAATGCGAGTCGCAAAGCCACGATGCTTACGTTGCAGGATGGAACGACCATTCGCTACCTGTATATCGAAGAACGGGAGAAGACCGTCTATCATCTGTATAGCGTCATTGATGGACGACTGGATTCAATAGACGAAGTACCGACCACCATCGAGATGGACGATACCACCTACCATTTGGAGGAGCAATATAATGGCTCCGTTCAGGTTGCGGGGAAAGCCCCTTTTCATACGTCAGGGGAGCAGTATATCTGGCAATTCCAATCGGATCAACGCCAGTTGCTGCGGATCGAGTGGCAGGATGGCCGTTTCATGCTCTATGAGGGAGAAAGTGTTCTGCCAGCGGACGTACAGGTATTGCGCGGCACATAGAGAGGAGGGACAAGTACATGCCAAATCCATGGATGAAATCAATCAAGCTCCTGCTGATTCCGGCGTTGTTCCTCCTTACGCTAGCGGGTTGTGGCAGTCCTGCGGTTGGCGAGACATATCCACTTGAATCTGTCTCTACCAAGGACAATGGACAGTCGTCACGCATCTATCGTGCAGAAAACAAGACCGTACCGGAAGTAGCCTTGGAGCTGGCGGAGCAGAATACGCCAGATGAAATCTCCAAAGAAGATCCGCAGCATATGTTCCTCATTTATTCGAACGAGATATACCATTTGCAGCAAGACGCTGCCAAGCCGACGGATACGTTGATCGAGGTCGACAGCAAAGAGTACGTCCGGCAAAACTACGATTCTTCATTTTTACAGGGATATATCGTAGCCAGCGTACTGGATGATTTGTTCGACGGGCTTAAGAAAAGCACAAAGGGCAGCTATCGTGGCTACTCTAGCAAGGACATATACAAGCCTTCCGGAACGTATCGTGTTCCTACAACCGAGGACAAAAAAGCAGCGCCGCCGATTACCAAAGAGGGTACGGGAAGTATTTTCAAACGGGGTAATGCGAAGAATGCGGATGGTACGGTAGGTTCTGACGGCAGCCTTTTCAAGAAGCAGGCGGAATCATCTTCTAGCGGCAGTTCAGGCAAAATTATTCGTTCGTCCAGCAGTCAATCGTCGAATTCGAGTGGATCTTTCTCATCCAAACGTTCGAGCTTTTCCCCGCCGAAAAGCAAATCGCCCCCACGAACGAAGGTAGGGGGATCTGGGCGGATTACAAAACGCCGATAAGTGTAACAAACAGGAAAGAAACGAACACCCCCAAACGATTTTTGTAGCTCGTTTGGGGGTGTTTTTGTTTTGCTGATTAACGCTGCTTGGTCTCTACCGTATACACAACGTCTTCATTTTGATATTTGTACACATGCAAGAAGTAACGGCCTGGCTGTACTTGATAATGGGCACTTTGCAGATTTCCCTCCCGCTCTTGCGGGTACGTTACAGGCTGATCCAGATTTGCCTCGTGGAATAGCATCCAAGTCACACCTTGTCCCTCTTGAGGGTTTAAAGAAATACGTATTTCTTCTGGTTTATCTACTTGGAAGGCAAAGATATCTTGCCAATCGTTTCCTTTCATGTCCCCTGAAACAGTCGTGCCTATCGGCAATGGACCATTTGCTTGCTCGGTAGAATCATTGTTCTCGCTTTCTTGATAGAGTTGCTCCCGCGGACTATCTTCACCCGTAACCAATAAAGTAAACGGTTGGTCCTCTTGTCCTGTACGATACGTATAAGCAGTTACATAGTAAGTCCCTGGTTTCGCATCGAACGATCCGATTAGCTTGTTGCCTTCACGCTTGGTGGGATAGGAGATATAGTTCTCTCTATCAGACTCGTGGAATACAAGCCACGCCACTCCATCTCCTTGCTTCGTTTCCATCTCTACTTGAAGCTGTTGGGCTGATTTCACATCGAGACGGAACTCCTGACTCGTTTTTTGAGGATGGATGATACCAGTTATTGGCTTACCTAATGAAATTGACGATTCCTCAGGATTGGGATTCGGATTTGGATTTGGATTTGGCTGTTCCGTTTCGGAGCCATCTTCTTGTGCCAGCTTCCCGTGGAACACGACATCATAGGCAAAGCGTCCATCTTTTGTCGTACGATAATTGGTGAAGTAGCTCGTAACCGTGTCATAGCCATTCCAGGAAAGAGTCGACAACTCCTTGAGGAATCCATCTGTAGAGCGGTTCATTTCTTGCCAATCCTGATATTCCCCTTGGGAAGCTCCACCCGTATAGACCCCACGCAACGTGAAGCTACGGAAATCTCCAGAGTCTTTTTCATCTGTTTTTACATCGGTCAGAGAGGCAACCTCTGCGATTTTACGATAAACCTCTTCTTTGCTCGTCACGTCCACTTTTTGTAGGTAATCATCTGAAACGAGAGGAACATCCAACTCTTCATACTGGTCGATCAAATCCTCTAACGTTTCTTGGTAGCCACGTTCAAGAGCGCGATCACGGCTGAATTCTTCGATCATGTCATCATAAGCAGCTACATCATTGGAACGGATTGTATCGTTGATTTTATCCAGACGAGCAAAATCATTCTTGAACAGATGGTACTGAAGCGCGAATGAGTAGTCGTAGAATGCCAGGGTTCCGTATTTGGCACGCATCATATCGGCTGCAGTGTAATCGAGATAAGGCGCTGCATTTCGAATATTGCCTACAACTGACTGGCGAGGCTTGATACCTTCTGTTCGGGTAGCGCCTGCGAAAAACTCAGCTCCGCCTTCTTCATACCAAGGCAAGCGACTGTTTTCATAAATCTTTCCCTGTCCCCACATGCCCGGCACTTCATATCTGCCTTGCAAATAGTGGACGAATTCATGACGGAACAGCTCTTCCAGACTGTAGATGCTTTGTTCTTTTGTCCGATCGTAGGTGAAGAAAGTGCCGGTACCCTCGATGTAGATACCGCCATTATCTGTGTCGTATCCGTACAAGAAGCGATTCATTTTATACTCATCAGGCGTATTGTAGATGACAATAGTCAGTACATCATCCGGATTGCCGCTCTCAAGCTCCTTGTCATTGCCGATGACACGATGAAATTGTGCCTTCACTTCCTTGGATGCCCAATACAAGCGCTCAACCTGTTCTTCAGTTAGTTTATCTCCCGTTTTGAACACAACCGCTCCGTCATCAAAAGTGAACTGCTGCGGGAGATAATGTTTTTTACCTTCTTTCACCATTTCATCGAGGTCGATTTTTTTGCCATTGGCATCCTCGCCATATGCTTCCTCGATTTGTTGCGCGGCGGTGAAGTATGGCTCGCTCCACTTTTTATACGTTTTCATCGCTTTCGTCAATATGTCATTGGCTTTGTCTGGATCACTGTAGTAGCTTCCCAATTTCCCAGTATAATACAGGGCATTGTTCGTCAACCATACGTGATCGGCGGAAGTTTCCCCATTTTCGGACATGTCAAAAATGGGGTCGAGAAATGCGTCGATGCTGCCTTTCAGCTCATCTTTTTCTGAATCATCTGCTCCCCAAATCAGAACATAGCCAACACCTTGGAGGACGCTGTAAAAAGCTTCGCTTGCTTCTCGATCATCTGACCATTTATCCCGATTGTCGTTAAAGTCCTCCATTACTTTTGACAGAAGACCGATTGTCTCTGAATCAACAGTCGTGTTGCTAATTAATTTTCCCGTAGAACTGATGATTTCGTTTTGGGTCTTTGTGCCTAAGGCAAAATTTTGATTGGTAGTAATGGCTTGAAGTGCTGGAATAATTTTTTGCTTATACTTTGGCTCCATCAAATACTTTAATTCATCATGGTAGTACCCCAAGTAATACCCCGAACGCAAAACCTCTACATATGTATGTATGCCCTGCTCGTCATCCTTGGTGAAGTTCTTGCCACTCTCTTGCAAGGCATCGATGATGGCCTGAACCCGCTCCTGATCCTCATAAAATTCCTGGGTGTCGTCGTTGTAAGTAAACAGCTCAGGGATTTGCGTCCAACTGATTTCCTTCAGCAATTCAACAAGCTCTGAATTGTCCAATGTTTTCAGATGCGAGATGCTGTACTTCTCCTGTTTGGCTGCTTGGCGTAACTGACTCTTCGACATGTTTTCCTGAACGGGTGTATGACCAATCTGCGAATCAATAGGCTCTTGGGATGGGCTTGGCGGTGTACTTTTGGCTTGAGCTGCTAGTGGCAAGCCTGCCGCTACCGTTGAAATTGCAATTGATCCTGCTGTTACCATGCTAATCCATGAACGATTCATAGCTTTCATTGACTCCTTTTTCATTCATTTTGGAAGTAGAAGTGAATATTTTATAGTATCGGTATCCAACAAGAAAATACTTACAAATAAAACAAAAGATGATGGAATATAGCTCTTTCTTCCTATTTGACGAAAAGAAAAGAATGTCTAGAGAAGTAGCTATGTAAGTATGGAAGGAGAGCGATTTTTGTTTGCCTATGACGAAAACATGATTGTTGATCGACAAAAGAAGAAGGGATGTGCATTCAGCATTCGACAGTCTTTGTTAGCAGCATTAGCTATGATTGACATTGGGAAATCACAGAAAGGCGAAGTTGGCGGAGGAGAGTGCTAGAAGATGCTGGAAAAAATTCTCGAACTGCGTTCACGATCCATGTCCATTGCACAAATTGCCAAAGAGTGCGGCTTAACGATCGGTCAAGTTAAGTATCGCCTGCAAAAAGACCGTGCGAAGCCAGAGGCACCACCTCCCGCAACAACGGAATTGGAATGGCAATTGCCTGCGTTTTATGGTCGGGACATTGTCAAAGTCATGGCACAAGGACCGACTGTGTTATTCGTCTATTGGGAAATCACTTGGCCGCGCATGAGGATGGTCGCATCGTACCTGCAAGCCGATTATCGTTACATCCAGAAGGGCTTGCGTCTGTATGATGTGACCGAACGCTTATTTGATGGAAAAAATGCGCATTCCGTCCGAGATGTGTTCGTACATGAAGAGGCTCATTCCTGGTACGTGAAAGATGTAGAGCCAGGACGTACATACATTGTTGATTTTGGTTTATATGAACACAATCGGTTTTGTCCGATATTACGCTCGGAAACGGTAGTGACTCCACGCAATTCAAAAGCTAGCTGGGGGGAACCGCTAGTTGAGCCCGTCCACGATCCAGCTACACCTTCCTGGTTTGAGAACTTTTCCTCCTACTCGTTGTATACCAAAACATCAAATAAGTGAGGTGTCATTTGTGCACAAAGGTTATCTCTCCCTCGTGTTGCATGCCCATCTGCCTTATGTCCGACACGGGGATCGGGACGATCGCCTGGAAGAGCGGTGGGTGTATGAAGCCATGCTGGAATGCTATCTTCCCTTGCTCATGGTATTCGACAAGCTCCTCTCAGACGGCATCGCTTTTCGCATGACCCTTGCTATTTCTCCGACATTACTTTCCATGCTCGATGATGATCTGATCGTGACTCGCTTTCGCACACATCTAGCGAAGACCGTTGAATTGGCTGGGAAGGAAGTCAAACGAACAGCAGGTCAGCCCCAAGAAAATCGTATCGCCAAAATGTATGTGGAGCGTTTTCGAACCATCATTGCCTATTGCCGCAAGTGGGATTTTCAACTGATCAAGGCCTTTAGGCATATCGCGGACAGTGGATGCCTCGAACTCATCACTTGCGCAGCCACGCACTCCTTTTTGCCCTATGTGGAAACAGAAGAGGCGATTCGGGCTCAGCTTCAGGTAGGCGTCCATACACACGAGCGGATTCTGGGAAGACGTCCGAAGGGAATTTGGCTGCCGGAGTGCGGGTATACACCTGGACTGGATCGTTTGCTGAAAGAGGCAGGGCTTCGGTATTTCTTTGTAGACAGTCACACGATAGCGCATGCGACGCCTTTACCACGCAGAGGGGGGCTGGCTCCTTTGTTTACGCCGCATGATGTGGCTGCTTTTGCCCGAGATGAAGTGGCTTCCCGACAGGTATGGAGCTCGATCGATGGTTATCCGGGGGACTATGACTATCGTGAATACTACCGGGATATTGGATTTGACAGGGAGATGAGCTACATCGAGCCGTACATCCATCCTGACGGCATTCGCGTGCATACCGGTTTGAAATACTTTCGGATCACCGGAAAAGAAGGGGATAAAGACTGGTATGAGCCAAGCTGGGCGCGCGAAAAAGCAGCGTCTCATGCGGGACACTTCTTGTATCACCGAGAGCGTCAAGTGGAGGAAGCCAGTCACTGGATGGATCGCAAGCCGTTGGTCGTCGCCACTTATGATGCGGAGCTGTTTGGTCATTGGTGGTTCGAGGGTCCGCAATTTTTGGATGACCTCATACGAAAAACGGTTTGTGATTCAAATGAAGTGAAATTAATGACACCATCAGAATATTTGGAGGAGTATCCAGAACAGGATCGCGGTCATTTGCCGATGTCAACGTGGGGAAGAAATGGCTACGGAGAAGTCTGGCTGAACGAAAACAATGGCTGGATATACAGGCATCTGCATCAAGCAGAGCGGGAACTGATCGGAGCAATTACTACGTTTTATGAAAAAAAAGGTGATCAGCTTGCCTTACGATGCCTCAAGCAGGCGGCACGTGAATTGATGCTCGCCCAAAGCAGTGATTGGGCGTTTATTTTAGACGGTCAAACGGTCACCCGGTATGCGGTGCAACGCGTTCATGACCATTTGGTTCGCATGCAGGCTCTCTTGGCGATGTATCGAGAGCATCAACTGGATGAAGAGGCAATTACACAAGCCGAAGCTGACTTTCCAATCTTCCCTGACTTGGATATCACGTTCTATTTGCCTAAACAAACGCATAGAGTGAACGTATCGCGTCAATTGGTAGCGGCAACGCAAGATCAGTCTTCGACAAAAACAGTTTTGATGCTTGCATGGGAATTTCCCCCTCATGTGGTAGGGGGGCTTGGTCGGGCTGTCTACGATCTCGCCAGACATCTTGTCCAGCAAGGAATCATGGTGCATGTGCTGACACGTTCGACAGATTCATGCTCCGTAGATGAGACGATGGAAGGGGTTCACGTACACCGTTTGCCTACGTACCTTCCTTCTGAACAAGCTGACTTTTTGGCATGGGTGTTTCAACTGAATTTGGCAATGGTCGATGCTGCCCTCCAGCTCTGGTCGCTTGGGGTGCGACCATATATCATCCACGCTCACGATTGGCTTGTCAGCTGGGCTGCGATCGAACTGAAACAGAGATACTCTCTTCCGCTCGTCAGCACGATTCATGCTTTGGAACATGGTCGGCATCAAGGCATTCACACACCATTGCAGCAAAGGATTCATGAGTGTGAACGTACACTAACACAAAGCTCTGACTCGATGATCGTTTGCAGCAAGTATATGGAGTCGGAAGTCATGCGCCTGTTCGGAACACCTTCATCCCAATTACGTGTCATACACAATGGAGTCGATCTCATTCCCCTACCGGATGTAAATCGCGAGCAGCTCCGGCAGGAGTTGGCGATAGGGGATGGTCCTGTTCTCTTTTTTGTAGGCCGCTTGGTCCAGGAAAAAGGTGTTCACCTATTGCTGGAAGCCATAGCAAGGCTGCGTGATGAGTTTCCGCATGCGAGGTTGCTTATTGCTGGCAGAGGACCGATGCAAGAAGAGTGGAAGCAGTTGGTTCATCAGATGGGACTTACTGAGCAAGTCCGTTTCTTGGGCTTCGTAGACGATGGAAGGCGAAATGAGCTGTTCGCCTTGGCTGACGTGGCGGTATTCCCGAGCTTGTATGAGCCTTTTGGAATTGTTGCGCTGGAAGCGATGGCTTTGGGTACCCCTGTTCTGGTTGCGGATACGGGAGGGCTGCGAGAGATCGTTCGCCACGGCGAAAACGGCGCCATGATGTACACAGGCGACCCCGAATCCTTGACGAATCAACTCCGTTGGTTACTGCGCGACCCTGATCAGCGGCATCAACTGGCCCAGACGGCAATGCAAGATGTTAAACAGTTTTATAACTGGACACTTCTGGCTAGTCAAACCATCGATTTATACCGTTCACTTGGCGATCCCGCGGAAATCGGCATGACAACATAGATTGCAACGATGAAGGAGGAAGAAGAGAAGATGAAGGCAGTAATCATGGCTGGGGGAAAAGGTACACGACTACGTCCATTAACTTGCCACACGCCAAAACCAATGGTGCCACTCTTAAACCGGCCTTGCATGGAGTACACGATTGATCTATTGAAAAAGCATGGGATTACTGAGATAGCAGTGACACTCCAGTATCTGCCTGATGTCATCCGTGATACGTTTGGCGATGGATCTCGCTACGGTGTTTCGCTTGTTTATTTTGAAGAAACAATTCCTTTGGGCACGGCGGGAAGCGTGAAAAACTGCGCGGATTTTCTCGATGAGCGCTTTGTCGTGATCAGTGGGGATACGTTGACAGACATCGATTTGTCGGCAGCCATACGCTTTCATGAGCAAAATCACGCACTGGCTACGTTGATTTTGACGCGCGTAGAAACACCGCTGGAATTCGGGGTTGTCATGACAGATGAAGCCGGACGCATTACCCGTTTTTTAGAAAAGCCGAGCTGGGCAGAGGTTTTTAGCGATACGGTGAATACCGGCATATATGTCTGCGAGCCAGAGGTCTTGTCTTATATAGAAGAAGAGCGGGAAGTGGATTTCAGCAAGGAAATTTTCCCGGCTTTTTTACAAGCAGCAAAGCCTCTGTACGGATATGAGGCAAGCGGTTATTGGTCTGATATTGGCTCTTTGGAGATTTATCAGCAAGCCCAGTTTGATTTGCTGGATGGACGCGTACATCTCGAAATAAAAGCACAAGAAATCGCGCCGCGCATTTTCTTGGAAAATGATGTTCGCATCGATTCATCGGTCCGCTTGGAAGGCCCCGTCTATATCGGTGAAAATGTACACTTGCAGGCTGGAGTTGCCGTTGGTGCTTATTCCATTCTGGGGAAAAATACCGTGATTTCTTCCGGTACGAAGCTGTCCAGGACGATCGTTTGGGAAAACAGTGTCATTGGGAAAAAAACAGAGATTACAGGAACGACTCTTTGCCGCAACACCCGAATTGCAGATTGCGTACAACTCGGGGAAGGGGCGGTCATTGGAGACCAGTGCCTCATTGGGGCGAAGTCAGTGATAAAGGCAGGGATCAAAATTTGGCCGGATAAGGAAGTCGGGGAAAATGCGACTGTTACTACCTCGCTCATCTATGGTGCTAAGCAAACTAAAAATTTGTTTGGGACGCATGGAATTAAGGGCATTGGCAATGTTGACGTCACGCCCGAATTTGTTACAAGGCTTGCTGCTGCCTATGCGTATTTACTCCAAGCGGGGGATAAAATTGCGCTCTCCGCATGCGCACACCCATTTGCTCAGCTATTGAAGCATAGCATCATGACGAGCTTGTGCTCTTCCGGAATTGATACGGTCGACCTCGGGATTGGCAATTCTCCCTTGATCCGATACGGCGTCCGCTCTCTGGCTTGCAAAGGCGGCATTCATATTTATATGGCAGAGCCAGTGGATGATAAAGAGATCGTCATCCAATTTATTGATCATGCCGGCTTGCCGATTTCCCGTGAGATGGAGCGCAAAATTGAGAATGCTTACTGGCAAGAGACTTATGTTCGCAACCTGAATCGGTTGGGAGCACTCCAAGTCGAGTATCAAGTACAAGAAGCTTATCTTCACGCTTTGGTCCAACAGGTGAATGTATCGTCCATCCAGCGTCAGCGCTTCCACCTGCTGATCGATTGTGAACAGCGTTTTTTCCCGACTTTTCTTGCGCCACTCTTGCATGCACTGGGGGTTACTGCCGATTACTGCCCCATACAAGAAGGTATTCGTAAAAAGGGTGCGGATTTAGGGGTTCGTCTCGATAAAAATGGCGAGCAATTTGTCTTGTTTACCGAGCATGGAGAGAAGCTCACAAACGAACAGATCACGGCTCTGCAACTGCTTGCTTGCAGTGGCCAACATCGGCGTATCGGCCTTCCTGTGAGTGCGCCGATTGAATTGGAACATATGGCTCAGCTGTTGCAAATGGAGGTTGTACGCACCAAGGTCTCTCCGCGGTCCATGATGGAGGTATCGAGCGAACAGCACTTTCATCCGATGTTTGATGCCGTGTACAGCCTCATGAGAATTCTTTCTTATCTCGCTTCTGAGGAAAAACCGCTAAGCGTTTTGCTGGAGCTGTTGCCAGCGTGTCACATGGAGAAAAAGACTGTCTTTTGCCCATGGGCAGCAAAAGGGAAGGTCATGCGCAGAGTGATGGAAGAAAACAAAGGCAAGCTGCTGGAGCTCGTCGATGGAATCAAGGTATACGATTCGAATGGCTGGGTTCTGATTTTACCCGATTCAGAGGATTCGCACGTAAAAGTGATTTCGCAAGGGGCGACGGCGGAGACCGCGGCTACGCTTGCTTCTTCCTACGCGAGGCGAATTGCCGAATATCAATTTCATGAAAAGAGAGAGATCGACAGCCTATAACGAAAAGGACGTGAAGGCATGCCGAGACCGCTCGTCGTCGGGAATGGAAAACTGCTGATTAATTTTGATGACAAGCTGCACATGCGAGATCTCTATTTTCCGTATGTCGGTCAGCTGAATCATGTCGGGGGACACTTTAGCAAGCTGGGGATATGGGTGCAAGGTCGCTTTTCCTGGCTGGATGAAGACGGCTGGACGCGGAAGCTCGGATACGGACAGGAGTCTTTGGTGACAGATGTTCATGCGCATCATGAACATCTGGGCCTCTCCTTGCAAATCGCAGATGGGGTGCATCAGCGTGACCCGATTTATTTGAAAAAGGTGTGCGTTCGGAATTTGACGAGCGAGGTGCGGGAGGTTAGGCTGTTTTTTAATCATGATTTCAGCTTGAATGAGACGGAGGTAGGAGATACCGCTGTTTATGATCCGATCCTGCGTACGATTTATCACTACAAACGCAATGTGTACATCATGGCGAATGGAAAGACGGATACGGGTGGGATCGATCAATATAGCGTAGGGATCAAGCGGTTCAACTATGCGGAGGGGACCTGGAGGGACGCGGAGGATGGTCTTTTGTCAGGCAATCCGATTGCGCAAGGCTCCGTAGATAGCACGATCTCTTTTTCCCTCATCCTGCAACCCCAAGAAGAGAAGGCGCTCTTTTACTGGATGTGCATTGGTGAATCGTATGAGGATGTCAAAGGATTGAACCAGTATGTACTCGAAAGTGATCCGGAACGTTTGCTCAGTCGGATCGCGGTGTACTGGCAGCGGTGGGTCAATAAGGAAGAGAGGGATTTTGCTGATCTTCCGGAAGAGGTTGTCAATCTGTACAAGACCAGCTTGCTTCTCGTGCGTACGCAAATCGATCAAAACGGAGCGATTCTCGCTGCGAATGACTCGGATATTCTTCAATTCAATCGCGACCATTACAGCTACATGTGGCCAAGAGACGGGGCTTTGATTGCGAGTGCGATGGCGAAAGCGGGCTACACGGGAGTGGTCGCACCATTTTTCCGGTTTTGCGCGGAGGCATTGAACAAGGACGGCTATTTGCTGCATAAGTACAATCCGGATGGGTCAGTCGGCTCCAGTTGGCATCCGTATATCGTTGACGGAGAAATTCAGCTTCCGATTCAGGAGGATGAGACGGCGCTCGTGCTGTATGCGCTCTGGGAGCAATACAAGAGCGGCAAGCAAATTGAAGATTGTCAGGCGCTCTATCCCACGCTGGTTCGTCCGGCGGCCCGTTTTTTGCTGGAGTATGTCCATCCAGAGCTGCAACTCCCAAAACCAAGCTACGACTTATGGGAAGAGCGGCGGGGAATTTTTACGTTTACCAGTGCTGCGGTTTTCGCAGGCTTGATGGCTGCGGCTCGTTTCGCCCAGCTGTTCGGAGATGATCGGCGGTACAAACGCTACGCAGAAGGGGCAGAGCGCATTCGTGGGGCAATGGAAAAACATCTGTACGATCCTGAAATCGGGCGTTTTCTGCGTGGGATTTATGTAAGAGCAGATGGGAGTGTCGAAAAAGATTTCACGGTGGAGAGCAGCTTGTTCGCATTGTTTGCGCTTGATGTGTTTTCCGTAGATGATCCGAGAGTTGCGCGGACAATGGAAGCTGTCAAAAAGAGTTTGCGGGTAGACACAGCAATCGGTGGAATTGCTCGCTATCAAGGGGATTACTATTTCAAAAAATCACATGACACGGTGAAGGTGCCGGGAAATCCATGGATCATTTGCACCTTGTGGGTGGCTGATTGGGAAATTGCCAAGGCAAAATCGCTCGATGAACTCCAAGAGCCAAAGAACAAACTGGCCTGGGTCGTACGGCATGCCCTGCAAAGCGGCGTGCTATCCGAACAGCTCGATCCGTATACAGGTGCTCCCGTATCCGTTGCACCCCTGACGTGGTCGCATTCTACTTATGTTGCCACTGTTTTACGTTATTTGGAGAAGGTGAATGAGTTGCGGTAACGAGGGGAGAGATGAGGAGATGACAACGATCCGTTTCGGTACGGACGGTTGGCGCGACATAATCGCAGATGGCTTTACTGTCGAGAATGTCCGCATTGTCGCACAAGCCATCGCCAGCTATACCAAAGAAATCGGACAACAGGAGCAGCCTGTTTTGGTTGGTCACGACACGCGGTTTCTAGGCAGACGCTTTGCGGAGGAGGTTGCAGCTGTCCTGACCGCGAATGACATTCGTACCTATTTGGTGAACGAAGCAGCGCCAACGCCTGCCGTAGCCTTTGGAGTGAAGCATTTTGCAGCAAGTGGCGCAATCATGATCACGGCCAGTCACAATCCACCCGAATACAATGGCATCAAATACATTCCGGAGTACGCTGGACCTGCAACGCCTGCGATCACGCAAAGACTGGAAGAGTGGATCACCGAAACCTGCCAGACTAAATCGGTACGCACGATTTCGCTCGCGGAAGCAAAGGCCCGCAAGCTGCTGCAAGTCATTGTTCTGCGTCCTCATTACGAGGCGCATCTGAGACGGATGATAAACATGGACGTTTTACAAAACTCTTCCTTGTCCGTTGTTGTCGATGCCATGCATGGCGCTGGTATGGGCTATGTGAGCGGTTTTTTATCAGAGGTGGGGGTCAAAAACGTCGGAATCCGAGAAGTCCCGGATGCGGCTTTTGGAGGAGATTTGCCTGAGCCAAACGATCAGCATTTGCATTTGTTAAAAAAAGAAGTCGTAGAACGCCAAGCATCTCTTGGTCTTGCCAATGACGGCGATGCGGATCGCTTCGGAGTCGTTGACCGCTTCGGGCAGTACATCACGCCAAACGAAGCACTCGTGCTCCTAACCTATCATTTGCGAAAAAACCGTGGTTTGACCGGAAGGATTGTCAGGACAGTAGCGACTACGCATTTATTGGATCGGATGGCTACGCATTATGGTCTTGAGCTGGTGGAGACGCCGGTCGGTTTCAAGTACGTCGGTGAGGAAATGCGCAAAGGCGATGTGCTTATTGGTGGAGAGGAAAGTGGCGGGGCGAGTATTCTCGGTCACATCCCGGAGAAGGACGGCGTACTCATCAATTTATTGCTTGCCGAGATGTGCGCGTATGAAAACAAAGGAATCGATCAAATACTGCGAGACGTTTACGAACAGTTTGGTGAGCTATTCCATACGCGGATTGATATGAAATTGCCGGAAAAAGATCAATGGGTACAGCAAATGATCGCTAGGCCACCTGCACTAATCGGTCCTTATCAGGTTTTGGAGATTCAACGAGTGGACGGGGTCAAGCTGTTGCTCGAGGAAGGACATTGGGTCTTGATCCGTTCGTCTGGCACGGAACCGTTGGTACGCATCTATTGTGAAGCAACAAGTGCGACTGCCTTGCAAAAGCTGCAAGATGCGATTCGCGAATGGTTTTTGGAGATAAATGTGTAAAATCAGAAGGGAGAGCCTGCATGGATGTGCAAGGTTCTTCTTTTTTTATGTAAGTTTCGGTTATGTGGCTGTGGCTGCGGTGAAGAGAAGAATATTTCCAGTCTAGGCTCCAGGCTCCGTCCTGCTGGGGGGTGAGACTGTCCGCTCCGAAGGGATTCGCGGGGAAACGCAAAAGTGGTAGCCGCTCCGTAGTATGGGCACGGTTGCGTTTCTTTTGCCCGCGAATCCCTTCTCCGCTGGGGAGGACTTCACAAGTCGCTACGTCTGGAAATATTCTTCTCTGGCGTAACGGATAACATTTCTTCATTCTTAAAACTTTAAAAAGCCGGGTAAACACGGAAAGCTCGTAGAGGAAACAGGAGAAAAAAGCGAAGATCTTAGGGACACCGACCGAGACGCAATGCAAAAAGCGAAACACGCCTTTAAGCGTCCACCTCTGAAAAACGTCTTGAATGGACTACTTTGGACGCGGTTTCGCTTTTTGCATGGAGTCGTGCAGTCAATCCCACAGGGGGTGGCCCTAGAATCTGAGCGTTTTCTCCTGTTTCCTCCCCACCACAACAGCAACGTACAAGAGACTTCATGAATCAGATACAATCATTCGTTATACACTACATAAAAACAGGTACGATTGGTGGACATTCGCTACCCATTTACCAAATCAAAAAAATGAGGTATTCTTGTCCATATGCAATCCTTTCATTGGAATCGGACAGGACTTCCTGGTCCGACCAGTGCAAAGGATTTTTTGCCCCTTAATAGGAAGTGTCTGAATGATCGTAGTAGATGAACCTTCATTAATTTTGTTTTAACGTAGTTCGAAGTCGGTAACTGATGAGAGATGATGAGAAACGATGCGGATCGATCAGCATATATTGCAAGCTTTTTTACAAGAAGTTCAAGTGGAGAGTCTGTCGCCAGATGATCCAGTCGTCGTACACCACACGCCGTACCCGTGGGAGCTGGTCGGTACCGGCAATTATGCTGCCGTATTTGCCCACCCGGACTATCCAAAGGTAGTGATCAAGCTGTACGCACCTGGAAGACCAGGAGCCGAACAGGAAATCGAAGTCTATCGCAAGCTTGGGGAGACTCGTTCCTTCCCCGTCTGTTATGATTATGGGGAAGGATACCTGGTCATTTCGCGAATGAATGGCATACCTCTGTTTGACTGTGTCCGCTTTGGTATTCCGATTCCTCCGCAGGTGATTGAGGACGTGGAGGAAGCGCTAGAAGAGGCCCGCAGGAAGGGCTTGTTTCCGCATGATGTCCATGGGAAAAACGTATTAATGGATCAGGGACGTGGTTATCTGATTGACGTATCGGATTACTATGTCAACGATACAGACACGAAATGGCGTGATTTACGCAAGGCGTATTACAAGGTGTATCTGCCATTTATCAAGGATCGTGGATGGAAAATTCCATTGTGGATGCTGGAAGTCGTACGCAAAGGCTATCGACTGTACAAAAAAGGAAGGCGCTTGTTCACGTAGGCTGTCTCTGGTAAAATGATCATTTGACATTGTGTTTGTACAGTTGCTGGTCGAAGCAGAATAAGGAGGACATTCCATTGTGGTACTATCTCATTGCGGCAGTAATTATTGCGCTTGATCAGTTTACAAAGTATTTGGTTGTGAAGTATATGGAACTGGGAGAATCCATTCCTTTGATCGCGGACGTATTTCATCTAACCTCCCATCGAAACATGGGAGCGGCGTTTGGCATCCTGCAAAATCAACGTTGGTTTTTTATTGTTATTACCACTGTCGTTGTAATTGGGATTGTCATTTCCTTGATTCGCTTGGGAAAAAAACAACCTCGCGCATCGTTGGCGCTGTCATTTGTCTTAGGTGGAGCTGTCGGGAATTTCATTGATCGTGCGATGTCCGGTCAAGTCGTAGATTTTCTCGATTTTACGCTGATTAACTTCCCGATCTTTAACGTGGCTGATATGGCCATCACAATTGGTGTGGGGATTTTGCTTCTCGATGTTTTTCTGGATGGGAAGAAAAACCGATAGTCATGACAATAATAGTGGGAAAGCTCGGATAGGTGGAGAACATACATGAATGACACGCAATTGTTTGAACGTTACGATTGGACGGTAGACCCAGCAGATACGAGTGAGCGTATCGACAAATTTATTACGCTGCAAAATGAAGATTGGTCCCGTTCACAGGTGCAGGCTTGGGTAAAGGAAGGCCGTGTCACTGTAAATGGTGAACCGATCAAAAACAACTACAAGCTACAGGCAGAGGATGAAGTGACCCTCCGCGTTCCGCCGCCAAAAGAAATGGCGATCCAGCCAGAAGAGATGTCGCTTGATATTGTATACGAGGATAGCGATGTGGTGGTCGTGAATAAACCACGTGGTCTCGTCGTGCATCCTGCTCCTGGTCATTACAGTGGGACACTCGTCAATGGGCTTTTGGCACATTGCAAGGATTTGTCCGGAATCAATGGCGTTTTGCGTCCGGGAATTGTCCATCGTATAGACAAGGATACATCCGGCCTGTTGATGGTAGCCAAAAACGACAAGGCACACATGGGTTTGGCTGAACAATTGAAAGCACACACGGTCAATCGGAAGTATGTCGCGATTGTTCATGGTGTCATCCCGCATGAAATGGGAACGATTGAAGCACCAATCGGGCGCGATCCAAAAAATCGCCAGCAAATGGCGGTCGTTTTTGAAAACAGCAAGCCAGCTGTTACGCATTTTATCGTTCTGGAACGCTTCAAAGAGTACACGTTGGTGGAATTGAAACTCGAAACAGGACGCACCCATCAAATTCGCGTACACATGAAGTACATTGGCTATCCACTGGCGGGCGACCCGAAATACGGTCCGAAAAATACATTGGAGCTCGATGGACAGGCTCTGCATGCGAAAACTTTGGGCTTCATCCATCCCCGTACAGGAGAGCAGCTCGAGTTCGAAGCGCCAATGCCGAAGGAAATGCTTGACGTCATCGATGTTCTCAGACAAGCGTAAAGAGAACAGGAGGAATAGCCGTGCTAAAAAGATTAGCGCATGTGACGCTGTACGTTCACGACTGTGAAGAGGCATTGCGGTTTTACACGGAAAAACTCGGGTTTGAAAAACGCATGGATTCTCGTATGGATGATGGCTCTCGTTGGCTCACTGTCGGTCTTCCTGGGCAGGAGCTAGAGATTGTATTGCATGATCCTACTCATTGGCATAGGGAAGACGTTGCACAGGAAATGCTTCGTCAGGTCGGCAAAAATCCAATGTGGGTTTGGGAGACGAATGATTTTTGGTCCACATACGAAACACTGCGTCAACGTGGCGTGAAGTTTGTGAGTGAACCAAATGAAGTGATGTATGGCATTGAGGTTGTTTTCGAGGATCTGTATGGCAATCGTTTTTTGTTGTTGCAGCCAGTCTTCCTATGACACTTACATAATGGCAGTTGGATTGGAAAACGCTAGTAGAGAGCTTATTACTTTCTTCTGGCGTTTTTCATCATTTAATAGAGCGTGTAAGGAGTGAATGCCTGTGATCGGAAAATGGGGGAAGCTGATCAGCCTTTTTGTCCTTTTGGCTGTACTTGTCACAGAAACCGGTGAAGCAAAGGTGGCAGCCCAAAGCCAAGGGCCAGAGCGAGTGAACAAGGAAATAAGCATTCCGGCAAAAATTGCATTTACGAGTAACCAGCATTTGTTTTTGGCAGATGGACGGGATGCGACAGGAAAGGTAATGCAAATCACCAAGGACGGCTATGCACAGATCGTGGGCTGGTCGCCAGATGGCAAGTGGCTCCTGTTCGTGAAATACAAAGGCAACGACAATTACTCGACACCAGGCTATGTGTGGATCGTCAGAGCTGACGGCAGCAAAGCTGTGCAGGTAGACGAGCGAGCGGTTTTTGAAACGCCAAAATGGTCCCCGAAAGTAAACAAGTTAGCGTACACCGTGAATGTCGGCAGTAATGAAGCGCCAAGATTATTGCTGACTGTAAAAGAAGTCCAAGAGCACGGAGAGTTAGCTTTGCAAAGTACAACAAAGGCTGATTTCGCAGATTTTGCCTGGATGCCGGATGGGGAAAATATGCTTGTCTCACTACCTGCCGAAAAAAATAAGCCGATGACGCTGGCCTTGCGCACGTTAGCAGGTAAAACGTTGGCTGCCTACCCGATTGCAGAACCGCCAAAAGTGGAAGAAGGCATCTACCCATGGGCAGCGACAGGCTTAAAAGTATCCCCGGATGGGAAGGCTGTGGCCTACTTTGTCCGGTATAACTCCGGCTCCTTGTCTGCTGATGGCGTACCGATTCAATGGTTTGATTTGACACAGCCTGCCAAAAAGCCAGTAGAGCTCGGTACAGGATTGGCTTATCCTGATTGGCTTGCCTGGACACCAAATAGCGAACAGCTCGCTTTTGTTGATGGAACTGACCGAATCGCCACGAGTAACAAGCAGTTGAAGCTGGCGGATCGAGCAGGAAAGGTCAAAACAGTCAGCCCTGGTCCTGTGGTGGTAGACACTTACCCGATATGGATTCCAAAAGCTCCGTACACGCTGCTTTTCACCAGAGGCTTGGCGACAGAGTATTCATACGACCCAAAGAAGGTCATGGTACCGGAACAAGGCATCTGGCGGCGCTCCGCAGATGGAGCTGAGCAGCAGGTGACAAAAGGGGAAGCGAATACAGCCGACTACTATCCTGCGCCGTCTCCAGATGGAAAACAGCTGCTTTTCTTGCGGTTGGATCGAGCGGAGCACGGCTCCCTGTTTATCCAAGGAATTGGTGAGGATGCGGACAAACAAGTCGAGCTGATCAAAGACATTACGGGGGACATTGGTTATTATGCGAACTACTTGCCACCGTGGGTCAGCGTCTATTGGGAATAGTTAGACTTTTTCGGGCTGCATTGACACCCGTCCAGAATCGTGACATAATTCTACATGACGAATGGAACCTTTAAATCCAGTCCAGTGAGGCTGGCAAGGGCACGGAATGACAAGCAGGCGGGACTCTTAATAGTCCGGTCAGTTTGTCCGAGGGCTTCTTGTCTCCTGACAAGGAGCCTTTTTTCGTAAGGTCCACTGTTCCCGTCGAAAAGGGGGATATTGAGATGATCAACAAAAGCGTTATTATGGATGAAGCGGCGATCCGCCGTGCGCTCACGCGAATCGCGCATGAAATTATCGAGCGAAACAAAGGCGTCGAGGATCTCATTATCGTAGGTATTAAGACCAGAGGGATCTACCTCGCGCAACGCCTTGTGGAAAGAATCGAAATGATTGAAAATGTAAAGGTCCCAGTCGGTGAGCTGGACATTACGTTCTATCGTGACGATCTTCAGCACAAGTCCGAAGATGCCATTTTGCAAGGCTCCAAGCTGCCGGATCAAATCACAGGCAAGACTGTGATTCTGGTGGATGATGTTCTCTACACGGGAAGAACGGTGCGTGCCGCATTGGATGCACTGATTGATAACGGCCGCCCACGAATGATTCAACTGGCTGTTCTGGTTGATCGCGGTCATCGCGAGCTGCCAATCCGCCCTGATTTCGTCGGAAAAAACCTCCCTACTGCTCGAACGGAAATTGTCGATGTACAATTGGCAGAAGTGGACGTTATGGACATTGTCTCCATCCGACAGCTACTGTAAAAAGAATAGGATTCCTCTTTAAAAACGATCCCGTGAGGTCGGCAAGAGGCAAGATACTTCCCATGATTATGGCGAAGCTAGCCTCTTTGTGCCCGCACAAAGAGGTTTTTTGTATAAAAAGAAGCTTTTTGTATATAAAGAAGTTTTGAATGAAAGAAACAAAACAGGGGGCATACAGGCATGAGCCAGAAAAATTACATCGATGTAGACGAAACACCACATATTTCGCGATTGCTGCCACTTAGTATTCAACACTTGTTCGCGATGTTCGGCTCAACTGTATTGGTACCGATCTTAACGGGGCTGGATGTTGCAACGGCGCTCATGGCAAGCGGGATTGGAACCCTGTTGTTCCTGTGGATCACCAAAGGTAAGCTGCCGAACTACCTCGGTTCTTCCTTCGCTTTCATCGGTCCGATTATCGTCGTCAGTCAATCACATGGAGTAGGGACCGCACTCTTAGGCTGCTTCCTCTCCGGGATAGTGTACATCATCGTCGCCGGGATCGTGAAGAAGGCAGGGGTCAAATGGCTCGATCGGGTACTGCCACCAGTTGTCATCGCATCCGTCATCGTTGTGATCGGTCTGAGTCTGGCTGGCGTAGCAGTAGATATGGCAACGAAAGTCACTGTAGACGGTCAATCGCAAATGTCACTGACATCGATTGAAATCTCGCTCGTAACCGTGGTTATAACAGTGCTTGCAGCGGTTATGCTGCGCGGATTCCTTGGTCTTATCCCCATCTTGATCGGTATGGTTACAGGTTATGTATACACACTGCTGCGTCACCCTGAACTGATTAACTTTCAAAAAGTAGTGGAAGCAGACTGGTTCATCACGCCACAAAAAATGTTTACGGAGCACTTCAAATTTACCGAAGTCATGAGTGCAATCGGTGACGGATCTGCATGGATCGCAGCACTGGTCATCGCGCCAGTCGCTTTCGTCACGCTGGCAGAGCATTTGGGTCACTTGCTGGTAACGAGCAAGGTCATGGATCGCGATTTGATGAAAAATCCGGGTCTGCACCGCAGCTTACTCGGAGACGGGGTAGCGACCTCACTGGCAGCCATCATCGGAGGTCCGCCAGCAACGACTTATGGAGAAAACATCGGTGTCCTTGCAATGACGAAGGTATACAGCCGAGTGGTCATCGGTTTGGCTGCTGTACTGGCAATCATGTTCGCCTTCGCTGGTAAGATCAGCGCGATTTTAATGACGATACCAACGCCGGTACTTGGCGGTGTCTCCATCATCCTGTTCGGTATCATCGCGGCACAAGGCTTACGGATGTACGTCGAGCACAAAGTGAATTTTGCAGACAAGCGCAACATGATTCTTGCAGCCGTCATTCTTGTCACGGGAATCGGCGGATACAAAATCAGTTTTGCAAGTACAGGTATCGCTTTCCTGAGCGATCTGACCATCGATAACATCGCGCTCTCTACCTTCCTGGGAATTATTCTGCACCTGATCCTTCCTGGAAAAGAGACCGCGATGGGAGAAGCGCACCTTGAAGAACAAAAATAAATAGCCTAACGTTCCCAATCCTTTAAATCCAGTCCAGAGAGGCTGGCAAGGCAAAGAACGCTGTTTTGGCTGCCCCAAAAAGGCACTCAACCAGCTTCTTGTCTCGCTTGCCTCCGGATGCAAAGCGATGCCAAGAAGCTTTTTCTTTGTGAAAAACGTCTCGACGTTTTTCATAAAACAGGATTTGACCGCTTGCGGTCTGCAAAAGAACGGGCTTGACCGTTCCTTTTGACCAAAAAGAACCGGAGGGATTCATGATGAAAAATGTAGCGCATTTGATTGGCCTCAAAGACTTAGCGAAAGAACAGATCATCCAGCTCCTCGAGAGAGCAGAGTATTGGGCTGCCAGACCAACTGAGCAAGCGGATATCCTGCGCGGACGGTTTGTCGCGAATCTGTTCTTCGAGGCCAGCACCAGAACCCGCTTCTCTTTTGAAGTAGCACAAAAGCGACTGGGCGCACATGTTTTGAACTTCATTCCGGAAACCTCCTCTACCGTAAAAGGCGAGACGGTCTATGACACGATCCGCACCTTGGAAGCAATGGGCGTGGAAGCAGCTGTGATCCGCACCAAGAAGGAAGGCCTGCTGCAAGAGCTGGCAGAAAGTGTAGACCTGAAGCTAATCAATGCGGGAGATGGAACGAATGAGCACCCGACCCAATGCCTGCTCGATCTGTTGACCATGAAAAGGAAGTTTGGCAAGCTCTCTGGTCTCACGGTAGCGATCATTGGAGACCTTCGCCACAGCCGCGTGCTCGGTTCTCACCTGCATGCGCTGCCGAAGCTCGGTGTGAATCTGCTGCTCTCAGGTCCAGCTACGATGATGCCGGCACATATCCCGCAAGGTGTCAAAATCGTGGAAATGGAAGAAGCGGTTCAAACCGCGGATGTGGTCATGATGCTGCGTGTTCAGCTCGAGCGCCATGCGGAATCCCTCTATCTATCGAAAGAAGAGTATCACAAGGCACATGGACTCACACTGGAAAGAGCTAAAATGATGAAGTCCGGCGCAGTTATCATGCATCCGGCACCCGTCAATCGCGGGGTTGAGATTCATACCGATTTGGTAGAATGCGAAACGTCCTTGATTCAAACCCAAGTGACTAACGGAGTCGCAGCAAGAATGGCAGTTCTAGAAACTCTTCTGAAAGGGAGCGAAATGACATGGGAATCATCCTTGGCAACGGCAACGTACTAAATCAGGCGGGGGAACTCACCCCGATGGAAATATTGGTAGAAAAGGGAAGAATCACAGCGATGGGGGAGACGCTCGATCGTGAGGGGCATGATTGGATCGATTGCCATGGCGGCATGATTAGCGCGGGTCTTATCGATGTCCACGTACATCTGCGCGAGCCAGGCTTTGAACATAAAGAAACGATCGAAACAGGGGCAAAAGCAGCGGTACAAGGCGGTTTTACAACAGTAGCATGCATGCCGAACACACGACCATCCATCGACAGTGTCGAGACCGTGACCTACATTTTGGACAAAGCGAGCGAGGCAGGAATGGCGCGCGTGATCCCATATGGTGCGATTACCGTTCGCCAATTGGGAAAAGAGCTGACGGATTTTGCTGGGTTAAAAGAAGCGGGGATCTTCGCTCTGACAGATGACGGTGTGGGTGTGCAATCCACAGCGATGATGAAAAAGGCCATGCAAAAAGCAGCAGAGCTCGGTATCGCAATCGTCGCTCACTGTGAGGACGAAGACCTGTTGATCCCGGGAGCAGCTTTGCATGACGGAGTGGTAGCAGCTAGACATGGGCTTCCTGGAATCCCTTCTGAATCAGAGTCCATCCATGTAGGACGCGATATTTTGCTGGCAGAACAGACAGGAGTGCACTACCACGTATGCCACATCAGCGCGAAAGAGTCGGTGCGTCTGGTACGCGACGGGAAACGCGCTGGCGTGAATGTAACGTGTGAAGTCAGCCCGCATCATCTCCTGCTGTGCGACGAGGATATCCCGGACAATCTGGATACGAATTGGAAAATGAACCCGCCGCTGCGCTCTCGTGAAGATCGCGCTGCACTGATTGCGGGATTGAAAGATGGCACCATTGATATGATCGCCACAGACCATGCACCACACACCCAAGAAGAAAAAGCAAACGGGATAAGCCGCGCTCCATTCGGAATCGTCGGACTGGAGACAGCATTCCCGCTGTTGTACACAAATCTCGTGCAAACCGGAGAGCTGACCTTGAAGAAGCTGGTTGAACTCTTGACCGTGAAGCCAGCAGAAGCATTCAAACTGCCATACGGACGTCTGGAAGTAGGCGCACCAGCAGACCTGACTGTGATTGATCTGGAAACGGAAAAAACAATTGACCCTAGCACATTCGCAAGTAAAGGAATCAACACACCATTTGCTGGTTGGGTATGCAAAGGCTGGCCGACCCTGACGCTGGTAGATGGGAAGATCGTATATCAAAACGTGTAAAAACGACTGACAGACAAGACAAAAGTTTTTACACGACAATGGAGGAGGAGCATAAATGCGTGCAAGATTGATCTTGGAAGACGGAACAGAATTTATCGGGACGGCATTTGGAGCGACAAAGGAGTCCTACGGGGAAGTGGTTTTCAATACAGGGCTGACTGGCTATCAGGAGGTTTTGTCTGACCCATCCTACTGCGGACAGATCGTCACCATGACATACCCGCTAATCGGAAATTACGGGATCAATCGAGACGACTTTGAAGCTGTTCGTCCATACATTCACGGCTTCGTTGTTCGCGAGCATTGCGAGGCACCGAGCAACTGGCGCAATACGAACACGCTCGATGAACTGCTGAAAACATACGAAATTCCGGGCATTGCTGGAATCGACACCCGGATGCTGACGAGAAAAATTCGTTACCATGGCACGATGAAAGGCATGATTACCACCAGTGAAGCTCCGTTGGCTGAATTGGTTGCTGCCCTGAACGGCACGACATTAATGACAGACCAAGTATCACGCGTTTCAACGAAAAGCGTCTTCAGCTGCCCAGGTACAGGTCATCGGGTAGTGCTGGTGGACTTCGGAGCTAAGCACGGGATTTTGCGCGAGCTGACCAAGCGCAACTGCGATGTAGTCGTTGTGCCTTACAACGTGACAGCAGAAGAGATTCGCCGCATTCAGCCGGACGGGATACTCTTGTCCAATGGCCCTGGGGACCCGAAGGACGTACCGCAAGCCGTAGAGATGATTCGCGAAATCTTGGGTGAATATCCTCTGTTCGGAATTTGCCTCGGCCACCAGCTGTTCGCACTGGCATCTGGCGCTGACACGACAAAAATGAAATTCGGACACCGTGGCGGCAACCATCCAGTAAAAGAGCTGCCAACCGGACGCACCTATATCACATCCCAGAACCACAGCTATGCAGTCAAAGAAGACTCACTGGCAGGCACGGAATTGGAAGTTACACATATCGCACTCAATGATGGAACCATCGAAGGCGTACGACATGCAGCGAAGAATGCATTCTCAGTACAGTACCATCCAGAAGCAGCTCCAGGACCGTATGATTCCGGCTACCTGTTCGACCAGTTTCTTGCCATGATGGAAACCGCTAAGGAGGAAAAAACTCATGCCAAAACAAGATAATCTGAAAAAAATCCTCGTAATCGGCTCTGGACCTATCGTCATCGGGCAGGCTGCTGAATTTGACTATGCAGGCACGCAAGCATGCGAAGCGTTAAAAGAAGAGGGGATGGAGGTAGTTCTGATCAACTCCAACCCTGCGACCATCATGACCGATACAAACATGGCCGACAAAGTATATATCGAGCCAATCACACCTGAATTCGTAGCACGCGTCATTCGCCAAGAGAAGCCGGATGGTCTACTGCCTACACTTGGGGGTCAGACAGGCTTGAACATGGCTGTTGCTCTCTCGGAAGCAGGCGTTCTCGAGCAAGAAAATGTAAAGCTGCTCGGAACCAAGCTGGAATCGATCAAGCAAGCAGAAGACCGTGACCTGTTCCGTTCCCTCATGAATGAACTGGGTGAGCCAGTACCTGAATCAGTCATCGTGAGCACGGTAGAAGAAGCTGTCGATTTTGCAAACGAAATCGGTTATCCCATCATCGTTCGTCCTGCCTACACCTTGGGTGGTACAGGCGGCGGAATTTGTGATGATGAAGAAACACTCCGCGAGATCGTCGCAAGCGGATTGAAATACTCCCCGATTACGCAATGCTTGATCGAGAAAAGCATTGCAGGCATGAAAGAAATCGAGTACGAAGTGATGCGCGATGCCAACGACAACTGCATCGTCGTCTGCAACATGGAAAACATCGACCCAGTCGGCGTGCATACAGGTGACTCCATCGTAGTGGCACCTAGCCAAACACTGGCTGACCGCGAGTATCAAATGCTGCGCACATCGGCACTGAACATCATCCGGGCTCTCGGTATCGAGGGTGGCTGCAACGTACAATACGCACTCGACCCGCACAGCTTCCAGTACTATGTGATCGAAGTGAACCCGCGTGTGAGCCGCTCTTCTGCACTGGCTTCCAAGGCAACAGGCTACCCAATCGCAAAGATGGCAGCCAAAATCGCAATCGGCTACACGTTGGATGAGCTGAAAAACCCGGTGACAGGCCAAACTTACGCATGCTTCGAGCCAACATTGGACTACATCGTCAGCAAAATTCCACGCTGGCCGTTCGACAAGTTCCAATCCGCCAACCGCAAGCTCGGTACGCAAATGAAAGCGACTGGAGAAGTGATGGCAATCGGTCGGACTTTTGAAGAATCGATCATGAAAGCCATCCGTTCCTTGGAAATCGGCAGCTATCACATCGAGATCAAAGGAGCAGACGAAATCAGCGAGGAAGATTTGAAAGCACGACTGGTGCACGCGGATGACGAACGTCTCTTCCTGCTGGCAGAAGCACTGCGCCGTGGCTGGACAATCGAGCAACTGCACAACCTGACCAAGATCGATCTGTTCTTCCTGCACAAGTTCCATAAAATGATTGCCTTTGAAGCGGAACTGGCAAAAGGCTTGACGAGCGAGAAGCTGTACGAAGCAAAACGCATGGGCTTCACGGACCGCAAAATTGCCGAGCTGTGCGGGGAGACAGAGGAAGCGGTATACGCAATGCGCAAAGAGAAAGGCTTTGTACCTGTATATAAAATGGTAGATACGTGCGCGGCAGAATTCGAAGCGCAAACACCGTACTACTACTCCGCTTATGAAGTGGAAGACGAGCGCATTGAAACTGGCAAGAAGCGCGTGGTCGTACTGGGCTCCGGACCAATCCGCATCGGTCAAGGAATCGAGTTTGACTATGCGACTGTCCACGCTGTCTGGGCACTGAGAGAAGCGGGCTATGAGGCAGTGATCATCAACAACAACCCGGAGACTGTTTCCACAGACTTCAACACATCTGATCGCCTATACTTCGAGCCGCTGTACATCGAAGACGTCATGAACATTCTCGATGTGGAAAAACCAGAAGGTGTCATCGTACAATTCGGCGGGCAAACCGCGATCAACCTGGCTGACAAGCTGGCTGCACGCGGAATCAAAATCTTGGGTACGAGTCTGGAAAACATCGACGCAGCGGAAAACCGCGAGAAGTTCGAAGCGCTGCTGCGCGAGCTGGAAATCGCCCAACCACCAGGCAAAACGGTTACGTCAGTCGAGCAGGCAGTAGTGGCAGCAGAAGGCCTTGGCTTCCCAGTCCTGGTTCGCCCATCCTACGTACTTGGCGGACGTGCGATGGAAATCGTCTACAACCAGTCCGAACTGTTGGAGTACATGGAAAAAGCGGTGAAGGTAAATCCTGATCACCCTGTACTGGTAGACCGTTACATGGTCGGGGTCGAAGCGGAAGTCGATGCGATCTGCGACGGCGAAAACGTTTTGATCCCAGGCATCATGGAGCATATCGAACGCGCAGGGGTACACTCCGGTGACTCCATCGCCGTATATCCTCCGCAATCCTTGTCCCAAGCGATCAAGGATGAACTGATCGACATGACGACAAAGCTGGCGCGTGCCCTGCAAATCAAAGGCTTGCTCAACATCCAGTTCGTCATCTATAAAGACCGCCCATACGTAATCGAGGTCAATCCGCGCTCGTCCCGTACGGTGCCATTCCTCTCCAAAGTAACGGGGATTCCAATGGCGAACATCGCGACGAAAGCGATCCTTGGTCATTCGATCATCGAACAAGGCTTTACACCGGGCTACCATCCAGAGGAGTCGATGGTTTCTGTCAAAGTACCAGTCTTCTCCTTCGCAAAGCTGCGCCGCGTCGATATTACGCTCGGCCCTGAAATGAAATCGACCGGAGAAGTCATGGGACGCGAGAGCACTCTGGCAAAAGCGTTGTACAAAGGCTTGGTCGCAGCAGGCATGAACATCCCGACACAAGGCACCTTGCTCGTGACTGTTGCTGATAAAGACAAGGAAGAAGCGCTCGATATCGTGAAACGCTTCCGCCACCTCGGCTTCAAGCTGATGGCGACCGCAGGCACAGCAGATTATTTGGAGCAAGCGGGACTGCAAGTCACACGCGTGAGCAAATTGTCCGAAGGCACGCCAAACCTGCTGGATGTGATCCATACAGGCGAAGCGAACATCGTACTCAATACATTGACAAAAGGCAAAACGCCACAACGCGACGGCTTCCGCATCCGTCGGGAAGCAGTAGAGAACGGAGCAGTATGTCTGACATCTCTGGATACAGCTTCCGCTCTCCTGCACGTCCTGGAGACGATCACATTCTCTACAGAAGCAATGCCAGCTCAGCGTGCTGGTGCAAAAGTGGCAGTAACCGTATAAAAAGGGGAGAGCAGCGTGCAACAACAACTAACCGATATTCGCGAACGCATGATTGTCGCGCTCGACTTTTCCACACTGGATGAAGTCAAAAAGTGCATCGATCCCCTACAAGGGCATATCCGCTATGTAAAAGTGGGGATGGAGCTCGCTTACGCAGAAGGGCCAGCGATCGTTTCCTTTCTGAAGGAAAAAGGACTTAATGTGTTCCTCGACTTGAAGGTTCATGATATTCCTAATACAGCGAAAGGCGCAATGAGAAACCTGGCCCGTCTGGGAGCAGACATGGTAAACGTTCATGCGGCAGGCGGCGTGACGATGATGGCGGCAGCGAGAGAAGGTTTGGAGCAAGGGACAGCGGCAGGTGCTGCTCGTCCCCTCCTGATCGGTGTGACGATGCTGACATCCACTGGTTTGCAAACGATGAATCAAGAATTGGCGATTCCAGGTGCAGTAGAGGATGTCGTTGTGCACTATGCGATGATGACCAAGCAAGCTGGTTTGGATGGGGTCGTTGCTTCTCCACTAGAAGTACCGATGATCAAAAAAGCTGCTGGAGACGCATTTATAACCGTAACGCCGGGAATTCGTCCACTGGGAGCAGATCAAGGCGATCAGACGCGTATCACGACGCCGGAACAGGCATTCCGCTTGGGCAGTGATTTCATCGTGATTGGACGCGCCATTACGGGTGCAAAAGATCCGGTAGGAGTTTGGGAAAGTATCGTCGCAGCAGTGGAAAAAGATCGTTCGTAAAGTAGCCAGCTGGAGGGACTAATAGAAATGACGACAATGACAACCGCTAAACAAATTGCAGCGAATCTTCTCGAAATCGGGGCAGTTCATCTTCGTCCGGAGCAACCTTTTACATGGACGTCCGGGATCAAATCCCCGATCTACTGCGACAACCGGATCACGATGTCTTATCCGCATGTGCGCCGTGCCATTGCGAAAGCATTTTCTGATTTGATCAAAGAGCAGTACCCAGATGCCCAAGTCGTGGCGGGAACAGCGACTGCTGGTATTCCACACGCTGCATGGGTTGCAGAGCTGCTCGATTTGCCGATGATTTATGTACGGGACAAGGCAAAAGGCCACGGTCGCCAAAATCAGATTGAGGGCGCATTGGAGGCTGGTCAAAAGGTCGTTGTGATTGAAGACCTGATTTCCACAGGAGGCAGCTCCTTGAAAGCAGCCCAAGCTGTGCAGGCAGAGGGTGGAGAGGTACTGGGGGTCGTAGCCATTTTCAGCTACCAATTCCCGGATGCCCAAGCCTTGTTTGAGGAAGCAGGCATTCCTTGCTCCACGATATCGAATTACACAGCACTTTTGGAAGTCGCTTCAGAGCAAGGGGTTATTACTAGCGAACAGGAAAAAGTATTGGGTGAATGGCGGAAATCCCCGCGTACTTTTTTTGAATAAGAACGGATACATGGTAAAGAGTAGGGCGGCGTTCAGACCGTCCTACTCTTTTTTGTTTCGTCATGGACCACAATTCGGACCCCTTTGGATCGATAGAACTCGAGTATATCGTCGGCAGTCATTTCGGAATGGCCGATATCCTCTGGAAATAGAATACGGGGTGCAACAGTTTCGTTTTCGCTTTGCCGAAGGATTGGTTGTGCAAAGATGGCAGCTCCCAAAGCGGTCAGGTGTGTCTGCCCTTTCGGATCAGTGATCTCGACTTGGCGTTTCACGTTCATGCCATGCTCATTGCGCCCATTTATTTGGATGATAACATGGTGAGGTGACCCTGCCCCCGGATTGTACAGTATTTTTTGACGTGTGCTTTTGCCAAGCATGTCCCATATCCGGAAAAGAGCTAACTTTAGTTAGTGTTAGAAGGCATTTGGCTAATGCTATCATTATCTATGATTGTGATTTAATCAGGCAGGATATCAGAAAAGTACAACGATTGCTGCAAGGAGGATTATGGTACATACTAGACCTTTTGAATATGAGCAAGACGAATCCTTTATTTGGGAATTGTACTGTTCTACGAGAACCGAAGAAATGGCTCTTTGGGGGTGGAGTGAGTCGGACAAGCTTGCTTTTTTACAGTCGCAGTTTATCATGCAGCAGAAATCTTACCAAATGCAGTTTCCCGCTCAAAATCATCAAATCATTCTCCGATCCGGGCAGCCTATCGGTCGCTTGATCACGGATGCGAGCGGAGATGCACTGCATCTTGTCGATATTTCTTTGCTGCCCGCTTATCGGGGACAGGGTGTTGGTTCTGGCATTATGGGTGCGCTGCAAAAAGAGGCTGATGCTCTCCAATTACCGATCCGTTTACGTGTTTTACAAGGGAATCCTGCCTTTCGATTATATGAACGACTTCATTTTATCGTGACAGATTCAACGGGGCTGTATATCCAAATGGAATGGCAGCCACTTCTGCAAAAATGACCAAACAGTTCGTTTGACAAAGGAAATAACCACTTTACATAAGGAGGAAGCAACATGGCAGAACCATTTCTTGGAGAAATCAGAATGTTTGGAGGAGATTATGAACCGGTAGGATGGGCTTTATGCGATGGACGGCTATTATCCATTGCTGAATACGACACGTTGTTTAGTTTGATTGGAACCACATATGGCGGGGATGGACAAACGACTTTTGCGTTGCCTGATTTACGGGGACGTCTCCCGCTCCATCAAGGCAAAAATCCGCGTACAGGAACTACCTACATGATAGGTGAAAAAAATGGTGTAGAATCAGTCACCTTAACCGTCCCGCAATTGCCTGCGCATACACATACGGTCCATGCATCATCGCAGCCAGGAACACAAAATAGCCCTGCCAATGCTGTATGGGCAAAGAATACGCAGCTATATTCAACGAATGCATCTGATGGATTGATGAACGCGTCCAGCTTGAGCCGTGTCGGTGGAAACCAACCACACACTAACCTGATGCCGTTTACGGTTATTAATTTCATCATTGCCCTGTATGGGATCTATCCTCAACAAAATTAATATTCCAATCGAACAGGAGGATTTTACATGGAACCATTTCTTGGAGAAATTCGAATTTTTCCCTTTCCATTTGCGCCAAAGGGTTGGGCTTTGTGTAATGGAGCGTTGTTGCCTATCAATACAAACCAGGCGCTGTATTCCTTGTTAGGAACTACTTATGGTGGGGATGGGAAAACCACGTTTGCTTTGCCAGATTTAAGAGGGCGTGTCCCCGTTCATGTAAACAATCAACAGGATCGCCCCATCGTTACGCGCGGTCTGTCAGCCGGCGAAGAAAGTCATGTACTTACGACTAGCGAGATACCCGCCCATACCCATGCGGCAACCGGCTCGAATGCAGCTGCCAGTGAAAAAATTAGCGCAGGGAACTACTGGGCACAAGCATCCACCACAACCTATGGGACAACCCCTGATACGACGATGAGTGAGAGTGCGTTGCAAACGGTAGGAAACAGTGCACCTCATACGAATATGCAGCCGTATTTGGTCGGGAATTTTTGCATCGCGATTCAAGGGATTTACCCGTCAAGAAACTAGAGGAGGCACTATCATATGGATCCGTATATTGGAGAAATTCGTATTTTCGCTGGCAGCTTCCCGCCGAGGGACTGGGCTTTTTGTGATGGACAATTGATTGCGATCTCTTCCAATCCTGCTTTGTATTCGATATTGGGAACAAAGTATGGCGGAGATGGCAAAACCACATTTGCGCTTCCTAATTTAAGAGGCACAGCCCCGATGAACCAGGGGGCAGGACCTGGCTTGACACCGCGTACGGCAGGTCAGACAGGTGGCACTGCCGCTATAACACTGCTTCAAAACGAAATTCCGGCGCATACTCATGTTCCAAATGCGTGCTCAACTCCTACAGGGGATACGCCAACAGGGGCGAAATGGTCATCCACTGGTGGCCGGGGAGGTATCATTCCTTACTCCAACACGGGTGATGGTACCCAGCTTAGCCCGCAAGCAATTGGAACCACAGGCGGGACTCAGCCTCATAATAATATGCAACCTTATCTCGGACTCTCGTTCATCATTTGTGTGGAAGGCGGAGCTTTTCCGTCGAGAGGATAGAGTATCTTGGACGCCCGATGCTGTACAGCAGGAGGCGTCTTTTTCGAGTGGTTGTCACAGCTCTTCTTCCATCTTTTCCTACTTTTCGTATTCTTCTTGCGAGACGTATGCATTATAATGGATATGTCCGTGATACTAAACGATCGCTTGAAGCAGAACGATCGCAGAGGATGAAGCAGATGACGAAGATAGAAATACTGAAAAGCATGTTGACGAGCGATCAACGCAATGCACCAGTATGGCTGTTGTTAGGCTTAGAGCATGCTGAGCAAGGGGATCGTACGGAGGCTTTACAGGCGTTTACGCAGGCCCTTGCCTACGGTAATGAAGCGATGAAGGAAAAAATTGTGATCGAGCTCAACAAGCTACAAAAAGAATCCCCCTATTCGCGGACGTTAAAAGGGATCAATCAGAAGGATTCCTCTACATACACTACGATGTTTTCACCTAAGATACGCGTCATAGAAGGGGGCAAAGGGAAGACCACCGCAAAATCGGTTCAACTCGTTGAGAAAACAGCGGGCTTTGGAATGGTTGGCGGGCTTGGACGAGTAAAAGAGGCAATCTTTCAAAGACTCCTACATCCTATTTCGCAACGGTTGCCTCAAAAGAAAAGTACGATTCTACTTTACGGTCCATCGGGGTGCGGAAAATCTTTGCTGGCAAAAGCAACCGCAGAAGAATGCCAGGCTCATTTTTTCTCCATGGCAATCACAGGCGGTCGAAGTTCGTATACGCCGTCGAACAGGCAGTTCAACATCCATGACTTACTGGCAACAGCCCCTGCCAATAAACCGTTTTTGTTCTTATTAGATGAACTGGACGTTTCCAGCCATTACGAAGAGCACGCGAACTCCTATTCTAGACAGGGGATCGATTCCAAATGGCTTCAGCAGATAGCGGAGGCAGGCGAGTACGACGAACGATTCGTCTTGATGGGGGCAACCAACGTTCCATGGGAATTGGAGCCTTCTATGCTCCGAGCGGCTGGCTTTGATCACTGGATTTTTGTCGGACCGCCAGACCGGCAAGCACGGGAGGATATTTTTCGCTTAAAACTGGAGGGGCGTCCTTGTGAGATGCTCGATTATGAGCAATTAGCAGGATGGACAGAGTTTTATTCGGGGGCGGACATTGAGTATGTAGTGGAGCTCGCGACGGAGCAGGTCTGGCATGATATCGTAACAAAAGGGGTCGATCGCCCAATTCATATGAGCGATTTACGGGAGGCCATTGCAGCTACGTATCCAACAACTATTGAGTGGTTGAGGACTTTGAAAGAACATTTGAAACAAGTGGATGACAACGGAATTTATGATGAAGTGTGGGACTACCTGTCTCTTCACAGCAGAATCTGAAATCAATGAAAAGACTGTCGGCACGCTGTCAAGCTGCGGTCTTTTTTTGTGCAAATGTTAGAATATTGACTCAATACAGTCTTTTTTGTACGCTGAGTATAGGTATGCACAGTTGCTAGAAGGTGGAGGATACATGATGAAAATAATAGATATATCCCGTCCGTTCATGGCAGGTATGCCGACCTGGCCAGGGGACACTCCCTTTCACTATGTCGTAAACTGGCCCAAGGCGGAGAGTGGCTCAGTCAATGTCGGTAAAGTAACCATGAGTGTTCACACAGGTACCCATGTGGATGCTCCGTTTCATTTCGATGACGATGGCCGAAAAATAGCCGAATTGCCTCTAGACTTGTATATTGGAGAGGCAAGAGTAGTAGAGCTTACTGGACGTCCCAGCATTGGCCCAGAAGATTTTGCCCAGGTTGATCTGGAAGGGGTGGAACGCTTGCTGCTCAAAACATTATCATGGAGCGACCCCAAGCAGTTTCCGACAACCATCTGTCATCTGCGAGCGGACTTGCCAGCGTTCCTCGCCCAAAAAGGCATTCGGCTGATCGGAGTGGATGTCCCATCTGTCGATCCGCTGGACAGCAAGGAACTGGCTGCTCATCATGGGCTTCACCAGCATGATATTCATATTTTGGAGGGGCTTCTGCTCGATCATGTGGAACCGGGTGATTATGAGCTGATCGCACTGCCCCTGCCTTTGGTAGAAGCAGATGGAAGTCCGGTACGTGCAATCTTGCGTCGTTCGTAACACTGCATATTGATAAAGCAGTGATTTTCTCGAATAATAACAGTGTAACGACAAAAAACCATCATCACGTCGGACGTATGAAGGGAATGAAAAAATAGATGGAAGCGATGACCTTTGTCCTTTTTGGCGCCACAGGAGATTTAGCCAAACGCAAAATTTTCCCTGCACTCTTTAATTTATATGTAGATCAAAAGCTGCCTGCTGCCTTTTCGATTATTGGCGTGGGGAGAAGGGCGTGGTCTGATGACGAATTTCAGGAATCTGTTCGCCAGTCTGTTCATGCATTTTCCCGTCGCGCTCAGATTGATTCCCACGAGCTAGACGCTTTCTTGTCTGCTTGTCGCTATGCGGAAGTAGATGTCATGGAACCGCGTGCTTATGTAGCGTTACATGATCTAGTCCTGCATAGAGAGCAAGAGCTGCAAATCCCGCAAAACCGGATGTTTTACTTGTCAGTGGCCCCGCAATATTTCGAGGGAATTGCAACCAATGTCAAGGCCAGCGGACTAGGTTCAACGACAGGCTGGAAGCGTCTGATCATTGAAAAGCCATTTGGACATGATTTGCAATCCGCCGAAGAATTGAATGAAAAGCTGGGGAAAGCATTTTCGGAAGAAGAAATATATCGCATTGACCATTACTTGGGAAAGCCGATGGTGCAAAACCTCGAGGCTCTCGAATTTGCGAACCCAGTCTTTCAGGCCCTCTGGAACAACCAGTACATCGCTAATGTGCAAATTACGGCGAATGAAACGGTCGGCGTCGAGGATCGGGCTGGATACTACGAGCCTGCCGGAGCATTGCGCGACATGCTCCAAAACCACATGCTGCAAATGCTCATGATTATCGCCATGCAGCTTCCGAAGCGAATCACATCCGATCATATCCGCGAAGAAAAGCGCAAGGTGATGGCTGCCGTGCGTCCGATGAAGAAAGAAGAAGTCGGGACCCACGTTATTCGCGGTCAGTATAGCGCAGGACATATTCAAGGAACGCCTGTAGCTGGCTACAGGGACGAGCCTGGTGTCGATCCAGTTTCCATGACAGAAACGTATATTGCCACTCGTGTCTGGATTGATGATCCGTTTTGGCAAGGAGTACCTTTTTATATTCGTACGGGAAAAAGACTGCAAGAGAAATCAACCAGGATCGTCATTGAGTTCAAAAATCCGCACGAAAAGCTGTATCAGGAGCAAAATGAAACGACATCGCCAAATTTATTGATCATCAGCGTGAATCCGACCGAAGGTATTGCCTTGCAAGTAAATAGTAAGAATCCGACAAATAGCGGTAAGATTGAGCCGGTGACGGTAGATTTTAGTGCAGGGACAAAAGACGTGCCAGAAGCGTACGAGCTGCTCCTGTTCGATGCACTCCGAGGGGATTCCACTTATTTTGCGCATTGGGATGAGGTCCGGCTGTCGTGGGAGTGGGTGACACCGATTTTGGAAGCCTTCGCTGAAAATTTGGTGCCGCTCTTTACGTACGAGGCTGGCTCATTCGGACCGAAGGCCGCAGAGCAATTGCTTGCTGTGGATGGATTCGTATGGTGGCTGGATAAGGTCGAGGAACGAGTGCCAGTCACTGCTACAAGGTAGAAAAAAGAAAAGGGAGCGGATGAGATGCGATTTGGCGTAATCGGAACGAACTGGATCACCGAGGAATTTATCCAGGCGGGTCAAGAAGTAGAAGGATTTTCGCTTCAGGCTGTTTATTCACGTACCATCGAACGCGCCAAGGAAATCGCAGAGAAGTATCATGCTCCATTCGCCTATAGTAGCCTAGAAGAAATGGCTGCAAGCAAAAACATTGACGCGGTCTATATTGCAAGCCCCAACTCCTGCCACGCGGAGCAAGCGATCCAGTGCATGGATGCGGGGCTGCACGTATTGTGTGAAAAGCCACTGGCTTCTAATGCGTTTGAGGTAGAGAAAATGATCGAAGCAGCGAAACGAAATGACGTGCTGCTCATGGAGGCTGTCAAATCTACGCTGTTGCCTAATTTTTTTGCGATACAAGACAACCTGCACAAGCTGGGAAAAGTACGACGTTTTATTGCTAGCAACTGCCAATATTCTTCGCGCTATGATGCGTATCGCGAAGGGAAGGTTTTACGTACTTTTGATCCTGCTTTTTCAAATGGAGCCTTGATGGACATCGGTATCTATTGTCTTTATCCGTTACTCATCCTTTTTGGCAGACCAGACGCCATCAAAGCAGAAGGAATAGTGCTTGATTCTGGAGTGGACGGAGAAGGCAGTATACTGTTGAAGTATCGAGAAATGGATGCCATCGTTAGCTTCTCGAAAATTACGACCTCCTATCAGCCAGCAGAAATTCAAGGGGAGGACGCTACGATGGTGATTGATCGAATCAACCATCTTAAAGAAGTGGACATTCGTTACAGGGATGGGCGAATCGAGCAAGTAACAAGGCCTCAGACCCCGAAGACCATGCATTATGAAATAAGAGAGTTCCTGCACTTGGCGAGGAGCGGTGCCAGACAATCTGCAACGAATTCGCATGAAGTCTCCAAAATGGCCATGCAGGTTATGGATGAAGCGAGAAGACAGATGGGGATTGTTTTTCCAGCGGATCGAAAAGAATAGTAGGAAAAGGGGAGGGCGTTTGGGATGAAAATGTATGATGTAACCGCCACCGTGTACGAAGGAATGACGGTGTATAAAAACAAGCCGGAAAAGCAACCGATAATACGTACGGCTACCAATGGCTATGTAACCGAATCGAGAATTGATATGGATCTTCACACGGGTACCCATGTAGATGCTCCCCTGCACATGGTGAATGCTGGCGATACATTTGAGAGTATCTCCTTGGAGAAGCTAGTTGGCAATTGCAAAGTTCTCGATCTCACATCGGTAGAAGACAGGATCACTCGCGCCGACTTGGAGAGCTTCGATCTTGCGCGAGGAGATTTTGTTCTGTTTAAAACGAAAAACTCCTTTGAAGAGGCGTTCTCTTTTGAATTCATCTTTCTGTCAGAGGAAGGTGCGGAATATTTAAGTGAGCTGGGGGTGCGGGGCATTGGCACCGATGCTCTTGGGATTGAACGCAGCCAGGAAGGACACCCCACACACAAAAAGCTGTTTGCAGCAGGAGTCATTGTTGTGGAAGGCTTGCGCCTAGCAGAGGTTCCGCCAGGCGAGTATTTTCTGGTAGCAGCACCACTCAAGCTGATCGGTACGGATGCAGCCCCGGCAAGGGTCCTGTTGTTTGAAGGCTTGCATAGCAATTTGTCTATTGAAACTGAATGCTGAGGAGTGGGAAACATATGCTCAGACGACCAGAGCGCGATGAACACGCTGCTTATTTTGACTATTATATTGGTCTTGTACCCGAGGGGGAGCTCCAAACGATCCTCACGGAGCAAGGAGAGAGGCAAGTCGCGTTATTTTCGTCACTTGCGCCCGAGCAAATGGATTATCGGTATGCACCAGGCAAATGGTCGGTTAAAGAGGTGTTGGGTCATCTCATCGATTCAGAACGCATCATGAGCTATCGCTTGCTGAGAATCGCGAGAGGAGATCAGACACCCCTCGTCGGTTTTGATGAGAATGCTTTTGTCGAACACGGGTATTTTCAGCTAAGAGACCTGTCTGATTTACTGGAAGAGTATAAGGCTGTTCGTGCTTCCACAATCGCGCAGGTGCGAGGAATCTCTTCAGAAGCGTGGTTGCGTACGGGAGTTGCCAACGGAAACAAGCTTTCTGCAAGGACGTTGGCCTATGTGATCGCTGGACACGAAGCTCACCACAGTACCATTTTGAAAGAGCGGTATTTGGGGGAAGGTAAAATCTGAGGGTAGTAGTGAGAAAGACAATTTCATAGGTGGAAACAGGTTCCTTAGGGCGTAACGAATTCGCATAAGGATAATAGGGAAGCTCGGTGCAAATCCGACACGGTCCCGCCACTGTAAGAGGGGAGTCAGCGTCCAATAAGCCACTGGTCTATCAAAATAGACGGGGAAGGCGACGCTAGACGATGAACCCATAGTCAGGAGACCTGCCTGTTTCGACAACACTGATAGACCTACGGGAGATAGGGAGGTGTTAGAAATGGCTTGTGAAAAATTGCGAGTGGAAAAGTACGTCCCTCCTTTTCGTGCATTTTCTAACGATCGTCACGGTCGAGCTGAAAATGCTCTTTTTATTTTGGGCAGGATAAAAGAAGAGGGGGTGTGCGATGATGCAACTTTTTATTTGCCAATGGTGCGGATATGTTGAGGAAGAAGAGCGGCCTGAGGAATGCCAGAAGGGCGTGTTTCATTGCACTTGCTGTAGCGTGGAAGAGGTAGAAAGCCTGTTCACTCACAACTGAAAGCCTAGCCCAATCAGCTTGCAATCAGAAAAGAAAGAATTTTGTTGACGCTTGCCTTGGAATTTCTTAGAATAAAGCTCAACAGCATAAAAGGTTCTTATCCAGAGAGGTGGAGGGTCTGGCCCGATGAAGCCCGGCAACCGTTGCATATTGCGACAAGGTGCCAATTCCTGCGAGACGTTTCGTCTCGAAAGATAAGAAGCGGGTTACTCCATTAGTAGATGAACCTTCTTCTTATTGAAGAAGGTTTTTTTAATTTCATATTTTCTTTATCCAGAGAGGTGGAGGGACTGGCCCGATGAAGCCCGGCAACCGTCACGCATATTTTGTGACAAGGTGCCAATTCCTGCAGGACATATACGTCCTGGGAGATAAGGAGGGGGAGCATTAGCTGCTAACAAGCCTTCTTCTTATCGAAGATGGCTTTTCTTTTTATCTAAAATTCGGGGTATGGGGTGGTCAGGATGAGTGCAGAAGTGGTACGCGTGGGATTATTGGGATTGGGGACAGTGGGTGGAGGTGTAATCAAGACAATTCGTTCACAACAGGAGAAGCTGGCTTCTCGTCTGGGAAAACGAATAGAGATCGTCAAGGCATTGGTGCGTGACTCGGAAAAAGAGCGGGCGGTTCATGTCGACCCAGCTTTACTGACAACAGACTTTGAGGATGTATTGAGAAGCGATGTGGATATCGTGGTGGAGGTTATGGGCGGTGTAGAACCTACCTATGACTACGTTCGTGCTTTGATTGAAAAGGGCTGCCATGTGGTAACTGCTAACAAAGAACTCCTGGCGAAAAAAGGAACAGAGCTAGTTGATTTGGCAAATCAGCATCAAGTGCATCTTGCCTATGAAGCCAGTGTGGCAGGGGGCATCCCGATCTTGAGCGTGCTGAGGCAGTTCCTACGAACGAACGATATCCAAGGCGTTCGCGGTATTCTAAACGGAACAACGAACTTCATTTTGACGAAAATGGAAGCAGAGCAGCTCTCTTACCAGGAAGTGCTCAAGCAAGCGCAGGAGCTGGGCTATGCGGAAGCAGACCCTCGTTCGGATGTAGAAGGCTTTGATGCTATGTACAAATTGTATATCTTGGCACAGCTTGTTTACGGAGAATCGCTGCCTTTAGCAGATGTTGTTCGCAAAGGAATTGCAGATTTGTCAGCAGGTCACATTCGGATTGCGAGCGAGCTGGGGTACCGGATCAAGCTGATCGCGCAGGCGAATCAAGCTGAAAAAGGAATTCGCCTATCTGTTGAACCAACCATGCTTCCGCTGAGCCATCCGTTGGCGCAAATCCACGACGCGTTTAATGCTGTCCAGCTATCCGGCAACATCGTGGGAGACTTGTTGTTTACAGGAAGAGGGGCAGGAGAGCTGCCAACAGCAAGTGCAGTCGTGGAGGATTTGGCCTATTTATTGACACAGCCATTCACGCCGCATCCTACCTGGAAAGAGAAGACGGCTGACAAAGCTGGTGTCTCGGTGGACTCGGAAGAACAAGTCCTATGTTATCTTGAGGGCTCATGTCATACTGCGACGCCAGATCGTGTCTTGCAATTCCTTCAGCTGGCAGGAGTGAACGTGCATAAATTAAAGGTCCAATTCGACTTGGGTGGCGTCTTGCGCGCAGGCTTGATCGTGACAGGAATCAGTGAAGAGCACGTGTCCTTATTGAAAAAGGATTTTGGCTTAGAAGTGCGCTGCTTCCCGATTCTTGAATCTGCGTAAGTATGGCTTCTTTTGTCAGGGGGCAGTCTCCGCCGCTTTTGCACGTGGCTGCACACGCCCGTCACTTTGTATGTCGACACTCTCAGAAATGGATTCAATTCGTTCTAGCAGGGCGGCACCGTTGGTTTCATTCATGGGTACGGCTTGTCCCAATTCTGCATGAAACGGAAGCATCGTCAGCTCACAATCACCGCTTTTGGTACAGTTTGCTTGCAGGACCATCGTTTCCCAAGTCTTGGGTTCGCTTGATCGTGTGAAAATGAAATTGCCAAGACTGTACGCGATCCATTTGTCGTTGTATCGTTCAAAACCTTGAAGTACGTGGGGATGACCCCCGACAATCAAATCTGCACCAGCATCGATGTAGGCACGGGACAGCTCTTTTTGATGATCGACAGGATAATCGGAGCGTTCCTTGCCCCAGTGTGCAATCACCACCACGAGATCCGCTTGGCTGTTCGCATCTTGGATCGCTTTCACTGCCAGTGTAGGATCATAGGAAGCGGCCATACCTGGCTGGGAATTTCCTGCAAACCAGCTGGTTTCGGGAATGACCCTGCTGAAGCCGAGAATCGCGATTTTGATGCCGTTTTTTTCTATGAATACAGGTGAATAGGCACGGCTGGCATCTTTACCGGCGCCGACGTATTCAATTCTGTTTTCGTCCAAAGCGTCAAAGGTATCCAGCAATCCCGGAACTCCTTGGTCCATGGAGTGATTATTAGCGAGATTCACCACATCAATCCCGGCGGTTTTCATGGCAGGAACAGCAAGTGGCGATGATTTGTAGACATACTCCTTATTTTGAGCGGCAACACCTGTGGCCGTGATCGGCGTTTCCAAATTGGCAATGGTGATATCATCTTGCAAAAATAGCGAGCTTACATGTTTGTATGGGTAGTCGTAGCTGTTTGCGAGTAAGGTTTTCTCAACATTTCCTGACATCATGATGTCACCGACAAAAGTCAGCTGCACAGAAGTCTTTTGGTTCGCGGTATTGTCAGGAGCAGGCTGCGTGTTCGGGTTTGCATGTTCTCCATCCATGGCAGTTTGGAATAGGTAGTAGGTTCCGACGATGAAGATGGCCAACACGCTAAATAGGAGCGTGCTCTTTCCCACACGTGCCCATTTTCTGCGTGAGCGCTTGCGCCGAGCATGTATCCGGCTTGATCTGTTCTCGTTCATTTTTCCCCCTTGTCTTTCTATCCTTACATAAATGAAGTTTGATATCCTATAAGTAATACGAAAAAGGGGCGAAAAAAGGTGCGATTAACTTTTGATCATTTGGTTCATTTTGTACATCGGACTCCCCAGGAAGCAGCGGAACAATTTTGCCAAGCGGGTTTTCATGCGGTAGCTGGAGGGCGTCATGCGTCTTGGGGGACATGGAATAGCCTTAGTTATTTTGGGCTTTCATATGTTGAATTTTTAGCGGTTGAACACCATGAGCTTGCTCGACAATCAGAGAATCCGCTCGTACGTCAATGCATCGAGGATGGAGCAAAGGGAGAAGGCTTTGGTCAGATTGCTCTTCGAACCAACGAGATGGATGCGTGGGCAGAGCGTCTGCGAAGCCAGGGCTTGAAGGTTACTGGACCTGTTCCAGGAAGTCGTACGCGTGATGATGGCACGACGCTTCGGTGGCGGATGTTGTTCCTCGAAGATGCAGATAGTGCTCTTCTCCCGCCATTTCTCATTGAATGGTCGCAAACGGATGAAGAGAGAAGAGAAGATTTGACGAATCGTGGCATCATTTCCGCACACCCGAACGGTGCAGCCCATCTCAAGTCTATAGGGTACGCCGTGACGGATCTGGAAGAAGCAACAGCACGTTGGCAAAGCTGGTTTGGGTGGGAGAAGGGCGAAAAATTTCACGATAAAGAACTGGGGGCCATCTGCCAAGCATTTGAACTTCCGGGAGGAAATGTAGTGCTTTGCCAGCCGACTGAGGAAGGATTGGCGCAGACTGCATGGAAAAATCGAGGGCAAAGACCGTTTTTTGCGAGGCTGGCAGGAGCAAGCAAGAATAGCGAGTATAAGATTGGTGGAGGATCTTACTTTCTAAGAGCGCTGGAATAGTGTTTAGAGAAGGAGAAAGCGCTAGAGATGGTCATCTGGAAAAACTTCCGGAAACGGATTGAGTTGTGTTTGCGAGAAGAGGAGCATCCGTTTTATGTTGATTTTAAAAAATGAAAAGTGGTGGCGAAGCATTCAAACGAAAACCATCTCGCAATCGGAGAGGGTTTTTGTTTTTTATGTCCTACGTTCTCCGATCGCTAGATACCAATTCCTGAGATGGTGAAATTTGGGTGAAAAAACGTTAAAGTGAAGATAAAATACAAGACAGAAGAGAAAGTAGAGGTGATAGAGGATGCTCATAATGAGTATCTTATTAACCATAAGCCTAATTGGTCTGTTAGTCTTTATTTACCAAAAACGTGAAGAAACCGAGTCAAACCTGGGATGGAAAGTTGTCGGATATTTTTGGTTAGGGGCATTTACTTTTAAGGTAAACGAGACTCCGTTACCTTTAGGCTTTTTGCTATTTCTTTTGATATTCCGTCCAATGACGAATGTGAAAACAAAAAAACGTTCCGCTTATCTCGGTTTAGCATGTTTCCTCATCCTGAATTTGATTTTGCCAGCAGTGGAGAGGGATCTGTTTGAACGTCCAAGAGATGTAGTTGCGGCCAGTGACAATATGTTTCAAATTAATTTCACGAACGATTGGATGACGATACGGGATCAACTCAAAATCGACGAGCATGCACGGCTGGTATATTTTAAGGCGAATTATCAAAAAAATGGTCAAATAGATCGCTTGTACTATAATGTAGTCAGCGTTTCAGAAAAGGACTCTATTTATTATGATATCCATTTTTTTGCTGACACAAATCGATATACAATCGGAGCTGAGAAAGTCGGTGTGGAAGGGTTAGAATATGTGGAATTTGTTGAGGCTTCGAGATTTTTTGAAGTTTTGGATGAGGTTCAGGTCCGAAACCTGTCTCTGGAACAGCCATATGTAGGATATACCCTTCGATTCGATGGAGAACGGATAAAGGATGCTGACGAGTATCGGCAAAAATATGTGATCCTGGGGAAAGAAATCAAAACCATTACCAGGGATCAACTTCCGATAGAAGGGTATTCCATCCATCTTTGCGGGAAAGAGAAGCCTTACGAATTACCGAGTGGCTCTGGAGTATCAAACAGATGTGAAGAGAATGCAGATTTCTTTTTTGATGATTGAATAATGAAAGAAACCACCTCGCATTGGAGGTGGTTTTCTATTAGGTGCCAAACGTCTTTTTGGTTAAATTCCGGTACATCACCAGCATCGCGATACGCCAAGGCACGAGCATACCGAATGCGAGCAAGAAGAACAGTCCACCTGTTTGAATCGGTGTAAAGCTATCATTGATCACCAGTTTAATAATCAGCCGGATGACTAACAGACCGGACAAAATGAAGAAAAACGCACGGGACCGTTTCAAATACACATCTTGCCCAATGATTTCGAAACGTGACGTCATAATCAACGGAATCGAAAAGATAAGCCCAACCACGAAGGCTGCAATATCAAACTTGGGCGGTAATTGCGCCTCCGGGAACAAGAACATAGCAAACCCTGTCGCCATAAAGAATGGTGGCAAAATAATGCTTTTTGCAGAAGCCGGCTTGTTTTGCCGACGCATTCTCACGAAGATCACTGCAATAGCCATCACGAGAGGCAGCAAGATTCCCAAAACGGGAGAGGACAGTATCTGCATGGAAAAACGCCTCCATAAGTGTTCAACATACTTTCACTAGTGTACACCAAAGCATGGTCTATAGGAAAGCGTTTGTCATGGTACAGTCCATACCGATTCTAGGCAGCTGCTTCATCATGGGAGCGAACATCCAGCTTATGCTTTTTACTGTAAATGAAAGTCAACAAGCCAAAGAGCAATGTCACCGAGCCGATGAAAAGGAGGTAACCGCTAATACCGAGAAGGTCCAGCCCAACTCCTGTAATCGCGAGAGCCAACAAGAAAAATCCACGATCTAGCATGCTTTTAAAAGAAAAGAATCGTCCTTGCTGGTGTGGAGGTAGGCGCTTCTGAAAAATTGTTGCAATGACCGGGAAGAAGAAAGCAACGACAAAGCCGAACACGGAGAAGGAAGCAAGCACCATGAATTTGTTATCGGCGAATGACATGCCAAACTGGGAAAGCGCGAAGAAAAAGAGCATGATGGTGGATGCTGCCACGAGGTTTCTGCGGCCTATCCAACGTTTTGCCAAGAGTCCTCCAATCAAAATGCTGATTCCTTCTGCTGCATAGATCCATCCCATGAGCTGAGGTTCCTGCTGCAGCTCGCTAAAGTTCAGGATCATCAGGTTCACACCGCCAAGGAACAAGGTGATCAATCCATTATTAATCAATCCGACAAACAGAGCCGGGTCCTGTCGCGAGATCGTTAGTACTTCGCGAAACTCTACTTTTTCCTGAATCTTCCGAGAAGTGACTGGCGGAATACGGAGAAAGAGCGTGACCACAGCGAGTACTGCATACGCGATGATGGAGCACACATACAGCATGGACAGGTCCATGGATGCAACGAGTATACCACCGATGGCTGTTCCTCCAATGCGCGAGAGGGTAGAGATATTCAAATATGCGCTGTTCGCCTTGAGTAACTCGTCCTGGGAAAGAATGGCTGGCAAGGAAGCCTGCACGGTCGGAAAATAAAAAGCAGCGGAGCATTGCATCACGATCAAAGATACGATCATCCACAGAAGAGAATCGCTTGCAAGAGCTGGGAACATGAAGACTGGGCTGAGTGTTCGGACCACACTGGCAAACAGCATGATTTTGCCTTTGTCGTACATGTCAATCACCACACCCGCTTTTGGGGCGAGGAGAATGCTGACCACCAATCCACACATCAGAATCAAGCCCTTCACCGTATCAGAAGGAACGAGTTTCTGCATGAACGCAAGATTGGCAATAATCGAAATCCACATGCCCGCTCCCGCGACGATCTCTCCGCTCATTAAAAGCAGAAAGGTACGATTACGCCATAACATGAGAGCCACTCCAAACATTCGTTAGATAGGTAAAAATTCGAACCGATCGATTCATTTGATAAAAAGCGATTTCTCTAGTATAGCATTCATGCAAACGCTTGTATATTTATTGTCTTTGTGGGTATTCTTCGTGTTCATAACGGACAAACTAACCCAATACTGCGGCCATTACGCACAAAAGGAGCTATTCGTAAATGGCGCGAAAACGAGCGTTACTACTGTTGATCGTGTATGGATTTGCTGCCACACTCACGATCTTTTACGGACTGGTGGAAAAGCATAGCGTCATTATCACGTTCTTTTCTTTTCATGTTCTCGTTTGCATCTGTATCCCCGTCATTCACGGATGGTGGGAGGGAGATTTGCGAAGGCACTGGCGTCTCGCGTGGGGAAGTTTTGAATGGCAGGGTGCTTTATACGGACTGGCACTTGGCATTCTGATGTTGACGGGAGTGCTGGCTGGACTTTGGTTGCTCTTGCAGGAACCGGGAAGACCTGAAGCCGTTCGAGCAGGCATAGAAGCATGGGGGATTGAGCGCCGCTGGATTTTGGGTTTTTCCGTCTATCTTATTTTCATTAACTCGCTGCTGGAAGAGTTGTTCTGGCGAGGCTTCGTATTGCAGCGATTGCGTGCATCCTTATCCCGATTGATGTCCATTTTTCTTTCCAGCTTTTTTTATTCCTTGTATCACCTGATTATCTCTACGATCCTATTTGGTTTTCGAAACGGCTTGCTCATTACATCGATGGTTTTTGGCGCAGGACTGATTTGGGGATGGATGAAAGGAATGTTTCCTTCGATATATCCAAACTGGTTTAGTCATCTGTTCGCGGATTTGGGTCTCGCACTTGCTGTGGTTCTCTGGATTTATTGACCGGATAGGAGGGCGAAAATGATGCTGGCGATTCATGAAGAAACGAGACTTCGCAAGCGATTGCTTAGTATACTTCGGCAAAACAGTGAAGCATTTCAACTCTACTATGACACGTATGGGTATACCCCGGTTGAGCCGTTGCTGGAATATCTTCATACGCTGAAAGGGTGCGCATACATAACCAGGCAAGATCTGCATCAAGTCGTGGAATACGATCCGGAGCGGAGTATCGAATGGGACGGAGGAGCACTCATTCGTGTTACCTACGGCTTTTTGCCCTCGATTGCAAAAAGCAGGCTCATGGAGATCGTTCCACCTGACGTTCTCTATTACGGGACACATCGAAAGTTATTAAAACAAGTACTCACTGGCGGCCTGTTGCCGATTGCCAGTGAGTATGTGCAGCTTGCGGATAGGCCGGAGCATATTGGAGAGCCGACAGACACATTGCGCCTCGTCACTGTGAATGCAAAGGAAGCCCATGAAGCCGGCATTTGCTTTTACCGAGTGGGTGAGCACTATTGCTTGAGCGATGCTGTCCCAGCCAGTTATTTGCAGTTGTACGCAGATTAGTTTGACTCGTTGTTTCGACGTGCTTCGCGCATCTTTAGCTGGTGCTGGCGTTCTGCCAAAACGTCGCTTCGGTCCCTTAAGGTATGCTTATTCAGCAAATAGGCGTCTTGCATATCGCTATCCCGATGTTCAGGGTGGTTTTGCATCGTACAAGCCTCTTGATACGCCTGTTTCAAAGCATCGGACATGGGCAAGGAAAGGCTTCGATAGGGCTGACCATTTTGCATTTCCGTCAGGCGCTCTTCAAGCAGGCTTGCCAAACTGTCACTATCCAACCCAAGCTTTTGGATGTCTAGATGATGCTTTTTGACAAGGGAAATGGCGCTCGTAAGCATTTTGATGGCACCTGACTGATTCCCGCGTCTCTGGTGATAAAGAGCGACGGAGATTTGAATCAAACCGACCCACACTGGCTGACGTTCATATGGAGGAGCGCTTTTCCAATACTCTTCAAGAATCTCATGACACTCAAAATAATCGCGTTCTACATGAAACTGGATCAAATAATCCAGATACGGTTGCGGATACATGGTGATCTTCACCTCACTACTTAGTTTTCAATGGTTCGTTTATGTACTATTATAAAGCATAGAGAGTAGAAAATGAGGTGTAAAACCATTTATGACAAGAGATGAACTCGTAGCCGTATTGGAAAAAAAGCGAATGACCGAAATCATAGAACTGATCGAGGATGCTGAACAGGGCGAACTGGAAGAGCTCGAGCTCGTGGAAAGCTTGGGGTTGCTCATGGATCAGGAGTTGAACAAAGAAGTCCTTTCGTTATTGGAGAGCTTGGGTGTCACCATTATTTACTTGAGCGGCGATGAAGAAGACGAAGAGGAAGAAAACGACGACGAAGACGACGATAATTAGGAAAAAAGAGAACCAACCTTGTGCATGGTGCCAGGTTGGTTTTTGTATTCTTTACTTTTGCGTCCATACGCGATTTTTATTTCGTGTAGCGGGGAACTTTTCCCCTCTGGAAAGCTCGATGATCATCGGGTTTTGCACGCTTGCACCAGACTCACCAATCTCCATGTATACGGCATTTTTCGGAGACTTTTCTCCTTCACGAAAACGGCTGTGTTCTCCCACGAAGGCACCTTCTTCCTAAGGAATTGTCATCTGAATTAGTATGACCCGGTATACAGGCTTCATGCCCTCCCTTCTATTGACGATAGGTTTTGAATACTTGCGCATCGTGTTCGAAAGTCGGAAAAAGCGCGATCCAATCAGCGATTGAACACTCTTACTACTTAAATAGCCTACGAGACATCCGCTGATTTTGACTCGTGTATAGACTTATGACCATGCCGATATGTCTTCACCTACATACCTTGTAGATGTAACGAACAGGAGGGGGTGAGGTTAATGAGTTGCGGATGCAGAAGATCTCGTCGCAGATGCTATAAATGCTGCGAAAAGAAAGTGTACAAAAAGCATTGCTACTACAAGCCACACTACAAAACGTATTGTAAACCATACGGTCGTAGCTATGGACACGGACATTGTGGCCACTATGGAGGCTATGATGGTTACGGTTCCTCTAGTGGCGGGTACGGTGGAAGTCACGATGGCAAATATTAATAGAGAAAGGCGCCGTGACGGCGCTTTTTTCGTTTTTTCGCAAGTTTTGCGCAATTTGTCGTACAATAAAGGAAAAGGATTAATGGAGGTATGGATATGCAATTCCTGAATGGGAAAGAGGAACGAATGTGGGCGATGATTGTACATCTATCTGCCTTCCTTGGTTTTGTCGTTCCGTTCGGCAATGTACTAGGACCTTTAATCGTTTGGTTGATCAAGCGTGAAGAGGGAGCCTTTTTTTATCAGCATGGAAAAGAGGCCCTGAATTTTAGCATCTCGGTGACGATTTATGCTGCAATTTCAAGTTTGTTGATTATAATTTTTATCGGCGCACTATTATTGGGAGCCCTTTTTATTTTTTGGGCGATCTTCGTTATCATGGCTGCGGTGAAAGCGAATGAGGGAAAAGAATTCCGTTACCCGCTCACTCTCCGGTTTATCAAATAACTGTTCTTGAAAAAGTCGTTCCGCCTGGGGCGGCTTTTTGTATTTGTTTGAATTTTCTATTAAAAAAGAGGGTGAACACTCGTTCATCTCGAATTACAAGAGAGTGTAGTCGGTGAAGGGGGAGTCAAATCATGTTGACGGGAGTGACGATCGTTGATTTTTCTCGCCATCTTCCAGGTCCGATTTGTACGATGCGCCTTGCTGATTTAGGGGCAGAGGTCATCGAGGTGGAACCGTTTCACGACAAAGCTCACGCAACGTTAACCAGAACTACTCAACCTGAAGCTAGAGAGACGGGAGCGTTTTACCTGCGTTCACATCGCAATCATAAAAGCATTTCCTTGAATTTGCGGACAAATGAGGGAAAAGCGCTCGCGTTTGCTCTGGCCAGACAAGCTGATGTCGTGGTGGAAAGCTACCGACCAGGTGTGATGCGACATTTGGGACTTGATTATGATCACCTGTGGGAGATGCACCCTGCGGTCATTTATTGCTCTGTGACGGGCTATGGTCAAAGTGGAGAGCTATACCAAATAGGGGGGCATGACTTGAATGTCCAGGCAGTAAGCGGATTTCTCTCGCTGGTTCGCGATCAGGAAGGAAAGCCTGTCGTTGCTGATATTCCGCTTTCTGATTACGCGCTCGGGCTGTATGCCAGTGAACAAATATGCGCGGCGCTTGTTCAACGTGCGCGGACAGGACGAGGAGCATATTTGGATGTATCGTCGGCTGACTTGTTTAGTTCTTGGACAGGGCTGCATGGACTGTTTATGTCATACAGCTCTTCGATTGGACGGGAGACCAGAAGAGGGAATTTGTTGGCGTACCAGGTTTTTGAGACAGCAGACGGTCAGTATGTCGCACTTGCTGCACTGGAAGAGAAGTTCTGGCTCAATTTTTGCCGCGCGGTAGGAAGAGCGGACTGGGAGCTATGCCACCTGGCGAGCGTTACAAAGCATCCAGATGTGTTTGATGACATGAAAGCACTGTTTCTGACCAGAACCCAAGCTGAGTGGAGTGAGCTGGGAAGTGAAGTGGATTGCTGTCTGACCGCTGTTGAGGATTGGGAAAAGTGGGCAGACAATCCGTATGTTGCGAACAGGGAGATAGCGTATACGCTTCCTTATTTGGAAAAGAAGTCGCTCGATCAAGAGGAGGGCTTCGCGCATCGTTACAAGACAGAGAGGTTGTCACCCCCATGGCACACTGATTACACGCATGAGCTGCTCAAACGCAAGCTGAACCTCACAGAGGAAGATTTGAGCAGGCTGCATAGGCAGGGGATTATTCCTGCCGCTTTTTCATAGGAAAGGAGAGAAAAATGATGGAACAGGATTATCATACGCAGGTGTTCGTAACAAAAGCCGGTGGAATCTGCACGATTACGCTAAACAGACCACATGTCCTCAATGCGATGACGGTAGAAATGTTTTCACTTTTGCAGGAGGCGATTGCAAAAGCATCCACAGATGAGGAAGTCGATGTGCTAATTTTGCGAGGAGCAGGAGGGAACTTTTGCTCCGGTGCTGATTTGGGTGTGTTAACTGCGCTGACGGATAAGAGTGACGCTGATCAATCATTGACGATCATTAATGATTTCATCACCAATTTGCATCAAATGCCAAAGCCTGTGATTGCCGTTATCCAGGGAGTAGCCGTCGGAGCGGGACTCAATCTCGCGTTGCATGCTGATTTTGTCATTGCGACGGAAGATGCGCTTTTGCAGGAGCCTTTTGTACAGATCGGTCTGACAACGGATTTTGGCGGGACATACCTTTTGCCGAGACTTGTTGGTACAGCGTGGGCGAAGCGGCTCGCACTGCTGGGAGAAAGAATTACAGGGAAAAAGGCGGAGGAAATCGGCTTAATTTATCGAGCGGTAGAAGCCAGTCAAGTCGAAAGTGAGGTTGAAAAATTGGTTGCTGCGGTACGTCGCCTGCCGAAACAAGCGTATGCTGTAACCAAAGAAGGATTGGGACGCTGCCTGGCAAACGGCCTAGAATACGCTCTCACCTGGGAAAAGCAACAGCAGCCGTCCCTGATCGCACGTCCTGAATTTCAGACGCTTGTGCAAGCGAAGGTAAAGCGAACGTAGCGGTTATTTTTTTGAGCTCAGAAAAGTCCAAAGGGAACTTTATCCGTTGAGCAATGGACCATTTTGTGATAAAGTAGGGATATCAAGATCCTGCGATGTACGATAGGCCGTAAATGTTTCTAACCTTATACGTGTTTTTTGGGAGACGGAAACTGTGATGGATGTCAGGCCCACCTCCTTTTTGGATGCATGGGAAGGCTGAAGTGCAGAAGGGTCGCCCACCTGTGTGAGCGCAGGTTATAGAAACATGAGGTCAACGGCAGAGCGGGGACTTGGCCGTTTATGAATGCAATGAATTGCCGATAGCACAAAAACAAAAACCACTTGGAATTTGCTTCCAGGTGGTTTTTGTTTTTGTGTCTCAATTAATGAGTGGTTTTGTTTTGCTTGCCCGAGCTGTGACCCTGCCCTTGTTTTTGGGAGCCTTGGTCTTGATCTCCGTGATCGACAATGGTCAGGTCTTTTTCAAGTGTTTGGGAGTCTTGGGCGTCTTGAAGAATTTGATACATTTGCAGGAAGTTTGCTTTTTGTCCCTCGGGAATTCCTTTAATGCGAACGGTCAGCTCTTGCGGACCGCCGCCGCCATTTTGCTGTTGCCCACCTTGGCTGTTCCCTTGCCCGCTGTGCTCATTTGAACTCGGTTGCTCATCAAGAAAGCTGAGAAACATCGAATCACTGTCTTGGTCTTGTTGGTTGTTTTGTCCGCTGTCTTGTGATTGCTGTCCTTGTCCCTTACCGCCTTGTCCGCCTTGCTGTTCAAACAGCACGTTGAATTCGTTAAGATCGGTCTGGATGATACCAATGACGTTCATCCTGATCCTCCTTCCAAAATAGAAATGATGCTTCAGCCCGGATGTTTAGAATGATGGACACCGCGCCGTTGCAGGTAACCATGGAAAAAGTATTCGACCACCGTAATGGCAAATGCCGTCAACAACAAACCAGATAAGGATATGGTCTGACCAAACAAATAACAGCCAAGCCACAAGGAGGCATACACGAACAAGAAATCAGCGGAGCTCGCAAACGTATTGTTCGTACGTGGGAGGATTGTCAAATCCAGTACATAACCCAGTAAACTGACAATCACGCTTGCGAGCACTGCAAACATAAGGGACGTACCCGACCACCAAAGCCCTGGGATGGCAATGATTCCGTTAAACAAGAGCTTGAGAACGATGTTCAAAGTGCGAACACCACCTTTCATGCTCTTAGTATGAACTTAGGTAGTCGCACTATTCGTAGAAGAGGTGTTTGATTTTAAACGGCGGATCAATGCTTCATCCGGTGTCACATACAGCGTTCGTTGCTGCTCGTAGATCACATAGCCAGGCTTGGCACCGCTCGGTTTTTTTACATGCTTGACGAGTGTGTAATCTACGGGAATTTGACTTCCTTCTTTGGCACGACTGAAATAAGCCGCCAGATTCGCTGCTTCAAGCAACGTCTCATCCGAAAATTCCCGAGCGCGAATGACGACATGGGACCCAGGGATATCCTTGGTGTGCAGCCATGTTTCTTGTGACGATGCGAGCTTGTTGGTCAAGTATTCATTTTGTTTATTGTTTTTGCCGACCAAAATTTCAATGCCGTCCGAAGAAAGGTATGAATCCAGCTCTGGTCTGGTATCTTTTTTCTTGCGCGGACCGCGTTTTTTACGATCTCGCATGTAGCCTTGCTCCACGAGCTCCTCGCGAATTTCTTCGGCATCTTTTAAGGTTGCATGTTCCAGTTGAACCAATACTCCATCCAAATACAAGAGTTCAGCCTTCGCTTGCTCAATCTGCTCACTTACGATAGAAAGGCTGTTTTTGGCCTTGTTATACCGCTTGTAATACGACTGCAAATTTTCCGACGGGGTCTTCAACGGGTCGAGCGGAATGGTGATGGTATCTCCCGCTTCGTCATACCAGTTGACTGTGACGAGCTCGCGATCCCCTCGCTTCATTTGGTGCATATTGGCGGTGATCAATTCACCGTACAGACGGAATTGATCTGCTTCATGCGCATCTTGCAGTGTTTGCTCGAGCTTCTCGATTTTCTTTTCATTTTTATTGCGCTCACTGGTGACAAAACGAATCAAATCGTGCGCACGCTGCTTGACAGTGTCACGGAGCGCCTTTCCTTCGTAAAATGCCTGCAAGCAATCTTGGACGGAAGGATAGGGGGTGGTGACTCCGCTAGAGAGATGTGTCAGCTCAACGACGTGAAAATACGCTTTTCCGTTTGCCTCAACAATAGAAGGGATATACTCATGATTGTTGATTGCCTTCATCACCTGTGAAAAGGCAGCCCACAGTGTTTCGCGATTCGCGAGGCCGGCTCTGTGCAAAATTTCTTTTGCCAATAACGGACTAATCCCGGTATAGCCTTCTACGATTTGCTTGTCCAAACGACCGCCGTTCCAGTCGAGGGAAGAAATAAACGCTTGCTCGGTTACAGTGAGAGGGTCGCGTTTATCTTGGCTTGGAGGAGAGACGTAAGGTCTGCCAGGCGTAACTTGTCTGTACTGGCTAATGGCAAGCGTCACATGCATGGCGCTATCCAAAATCATACCGGTTGCAGGATCGATGAGGATGATGTTACTGTGCTTGCCCATGATCTCTACAATAATTCGGCGGACAGCCGTGTCACCCAGCTCATCCCGGGTACGCACGTCGATGTGAATGATTCGCTCCATCCCGATTTGCTGCACAGATTCAATTACGCCGCCCTCACAATGCTTGCGCAATAGCATGCAAAACATCGGAGCTTCCAGTGGATTCGTGAATTCTTCTGTCGTGATATGAAGTCTCGGATAGGTCGGGTTTGCAGACAGGAGGAACTTTACCGTTTCTCCTTGTGTCCGTACTTGCATAACAATATCGCTATGGTGCGGCTGGTGGATTTTCGAGATGCGTCCTCCTACCAGTTTATGTAATTCCCGCGCTACGGAGCGGGTTACAACGCCATCAAATGCCACAAAGGTCACCTCAGATCAAAAAATGGCTAGAATAATAGATAGAGAGCTGCCAGTCACAGTGTAGCATAAGTCAGAGCAAGGAGGAATCTCATCGTGGTGGGGTTGCTTCGGTTGACACTGCCAAGAGTTGTCTCCTATAATAAATTAACGATTTTGCGTCTATGGAAGTGAAAACTTGTGATTCGAAGCATGACTGGTTACGGTAGAAAAGAAGATAGCAAAGGCTCCATTCGAGCAACAGTCGAGATTCGTGCGGTGAATCATCGCTTTTCTGAGATTGTCGTGCGCCTGCCCAAAGCGTGGAATATGCTTGAGGATTCGATTCGTAAACTGGTCGCACAGTATGTCAGAAGAGGGCGTGTCGATGTCACTGTTTCAGTGGAAGGGAAAAATTCTTCTGCTGCGGTCATGGACATTGACTGGGATGTAGCTGAACAGCTAGTCTCCATTTCCCGCGAGATGACTCAGCGGTTTTCGCTAGAGACGCCTTTAACCGTCAAGGATCTGTTACACTTTCCTGGCGTGATACATACCAAAGAGTCAGAGGACAATGTGGAGGAGCTGGCAGAGTGGCTCCAAGACCTGGTCAGGGGCGCGGCAATGGATCTCGTTTCGATGAAAGAGACCGAGGGTAAACTGCTGCACGCTGATCTAGCCAGTCGCCTGACTGCCGTCAACACATGGACGCGGGAGATCTCCCAGTTGGCCCCACTTTGTAGGGAAGATTACAAGGGCCGACTTGAGCAACGCGTAAGTGAGTGGGCCGGTTTGACACCTTTTGAATTGGACCCTGCTCGTGTAGCGCAAGAGGTTGCCTTTTTCGCTGATAAAAGTGATATTAGTGAAGAGTTGACCCGTTTAGATAGTCATTGCCAACAGTTTGCCAATCAATTAGGCAAAGAAGAAGCAATTGGTCGAAAACTGGATTTTCTGCTCCAGGAAATGAATCGGGAAGCGAATACGATTGCTTCCAAAGCGAATCATTTGCGCATTCAGCATTTGGCTGTCGAGATCAAGACAGAACTGGAGAAGATGCGGGAGCAAATACAGAATGTTGAGTAGCATGAAAGGATGGGCTGGGCCGTCATGGCAATCAAGCTAATCAATATCGGTTTTGGCAACATCGTCAATGCCAACCGCATTATTTCAATTGTAAGTCCGGAGTCCGCTCCTATCAAACGGATCATCCAGGAAGCCCGCGATCGCAACATGCTAGTGGACGCGACTTATGGGAGACGTACACGTGCGGTCATTATTACAGACAGCGATCACGTGATTTTGTCGGCGGTACAGCCAGAAACAGTGGCGCAGCGTTTGACAACGAAGGATGACGAATCGGACGAATAAAGTAGGAGTGTAAACAATGAGTATGGTTGATCGTGGTCTCCTTTTGGTTCTTTCCGGACCAGCTGGTGTGGGAAAAGGAACAGTATGCAAGGCGCTTCGTGAAGTGATGCCTGATCTGGTGTATTCTGTTTCTGCTACCACACGCCAGCCGCGTCCTGGAGAGGTGGAAGGAGTTAATTACTTTTTTAAAAGCCAGGAAGAGTTCAAGCAGATGATTGAAGAAGATGCTCTTCTGGAATGGGCAGAATACGTAGGGAATTACTACGGAACACCTCGTCAGTTCGTGGACGATATGCTCAATGAGGGGCGCGATGTCATTCTTGAGATTGAAGTTCAGGGTGCTCTTCAAGTGAAAGAGCGTTTCCCGCAAGGTACTTTCCTGTTCCTGGCTCCGCCTGATTTAAACGAACTGGAAAACCGGATCGTGGGACGCGGGACAGAATCACAAGAGATCATTCGCAAACGCATGGAAGTGGCGCGTGCTGAAATCGAGCTCATGGATCACTACGATTATGTAGTCGTCAATGACGTCATCGAATCGGCTTGCGATCGTATCCAAGCGATTATTACAGCGGAGCATCTGAAAAAAGATCGTCAGGTTCACAAATATCGCAAATGGTTACAGGAGGTTGAATAGAATTATGTTGTATCCATCTATTGACGAATTGACCGAAAAGGCAGAGAGCAAGTACATCCTAGTAACAGTCGCATCCAAGCGCGCGCGTCAGCTTCGCGAAAACAGCGAAATTCAAGTGGTGAGACCAAAATCCAAAAAATTTGTAGGTTTGGCACTGGAAGAGTTCATCTCCGACGAGCTCGTTCACGAGTTTTTGGACGGTCGCAAATAAGCAGTCACCTTTAAAAACAACCTCACGAGGTTGTTTTTTTCGGATTTCGGATAGGGGAGAAAGGAGAGAGTGCAGATGCATTCGCTTGCAGGAAAACGAATTGTTCTTGGGGTATCTGGCGGCATCGCTGCTTATAAGGCTGCTGCACTGACCAGCAAGCTGACACAGGCAGGTGCATTGGTGCATGTTATTTTGACAGAGGGCGCCTTACAGTTTATTCAGCCTTTGACGTTTCAAGCCTTGTCTCACCTGCCTGTTTATACAGATACGTTTACGGAGCCAGACCCGCATGTGATTAGCCATATTGAACTGGCTGATCGAGCTGATCTCATATTGATCGCGCCAGCAACGGCTAACGTGATTGGCAAAATGGCGAATGGCATTGCGGATGATATGCTGACGACGACTGTACTGGCTACGAAAGCGCCTGTCATGGTCGCGCCTGCCATGAACGTCAATATGTACAATCACCCTGCGGTTATCGCCAATATGGATAAGCTTACCGCGTATGGTTATCGGTTTGTTGAACCCGGTGTCGGGCTTTTGGCATGTGGCTGGATTGGCAAAGGGCGTTTGGCGGAGCCCGAGGAAATCGTCGAAGCTGTGCGTCAATGGTTTGCTTCCGATGAGACAAGACAGACGATTCGAGAAAAAGATTTGCAGGAAAAGCACGTACTAATCACGGCGGGACCGACTCGTGAAAAAATTGATCCCGTTCGTTACATAACCAATCATGCTTCCGGAAAAATGGGCTACGCTATCGCGGAAGCGGCACGAGACAGAGGGGCGAAGGTCACACTCATCAGTGGGCCGACTAACCTGGCACGTCCTGATGGAGTAGAATTCATCGCGGTAGAATCGGTACAAGAAATGTTTGATGCCGTCATGGAGCAGTTGCCGCACTGTGACATCGTCGTCAAATCAGCAGCCGTTTCCGATTATCGACCAAAGCATGTAGCTGAACATAAGATGAAAAAGGGTGATGGTCCACTCGAACTTGCGCTGGAGAAAGCACCCGATATTTTAAAGACGATTGGTGAGCGGAAAACGAAGCAATTTGTCGTAGGCTTTGCAGCAGAGACCCAAAATGTGTTACAGCATGCCCAGTCCAAGCTGGAGCGAAAAAATCTCGATATGATCGTAGCCAATAATGTATTGCTTGAGGGAGCAGGTATGGGGAGCGATACAAATATCGTGACCTTGCTAACCCGTGGCGGAGAGCAATTGGCATTGGATAAATTGAGCAAGCGGGCTGTGGCAGACAAGCTGTTTGATGCTGTTCTTGCCGTGCAAGAGCATAGACCGCTCCGAGACCTGTCATGATTGCCCAAATTATCGTGGACGTTCCGGTCAATCGAACGAATCGACCTTTTGATTACCATGTTCCGCCTTGGTTGCGTCCACTGATTCGCATTGGCAGCCGCGTCGTTGTTCCGTTTGGTCCCCGTCAACTGCAAGGCTATGTCATCGGGATCGTAGAGGATGACGAAGCCATACCAGATCGTTCGCGACTAAAGGATGTCGTTCAGGTACAAGACGATACTCCTCCTCTTACGCCAGAGCTGCTAAAGATGAGCGAATGGATGTCCAAGCAATATTTGTGTCCGTGGGTAACGGCTGTACAGGCGATGCTTCCGGCTGTGCTGAAAGGGAAGTCGGAGAAGTGGCTGACGGCGACAGATGCATTAGACGAAGAGGCATGCGGGAGATCGGGGCTTCTATGGGAATTGTTTCGCAAACGGCAAATTCCGCTCTCAGAAGTGGAGAAACAATTTGCGGAGGAGTATTTGCTCGTTCCAGGCTGGATACAGAGCGGTCTGCTCGCTACGGAGTATCAAGTAAGGGACAGAATTACCCGCAAGCAGCAATCATTTGTCCGAAGCTTATTGGATGAGGGTAAGCTGGAAGAAGCGATTGGCTCGTTGCCGGCACGGGCAGAGCAAATGCGCCGTGTCCTTCAACTGATGCTCATGCACAAGGAGCAATCCTTATCTGTACAAATGCTGCGGGATGAATACGGAATTACCCGCTCTCCGCTAAAAAGCCTGGAATCAAAAGGCTGGATCGCGATTGAACAAGTGGAAGTGTACCGGGACCCGTACGCCAATCGACGATTCCAGGATAAGCAAAAACCCGTCTTTACTCCCGTACAGGAAGCGGCACTGACCCCTATCTTGCAATCGATTGAGTCAGGAACGTATGCTTCTTACTTGCTGCACGGCGTTACCGGAAGCGGTAAGACAGAAGTGTATCTCGAAGCGATCGAACGCACGTTGGAAAAAGGGCGCGAGGCGATCTTTCTCGTTCCGGAAATATCACTGACTCCCCAAATGGTGGAGCGCTTCAAAGCCCGCTTTGGTGCAGACGTAGCTGTTTTGCACAGTGCGTTGTCACAAGGAGAGCGTTATGACGAGTGGCGCAAGATCATTCGAAATCAAGTCAAAGTGGTGGTAGGTGCCCGATCTGCCATCTTTGCTCCGTTTCGGAATGTTGGGTTGATTGTCATTGATGAAGAGCATGAGAGCTCGTATAAGCAAGAAGAGACGCCACGCTATCATGCACGGGAAGTCGCCCTGTGGCGAGCGAAAGAGAATCAGGGTGTACTTGTCATGGGAAGCGCGACTCCTGCTCTGGAGACGTATGCACTGGCTACGCGAGGTCGCTACGAGCTGTTGCGCATGCCGGAGCGTGTCGGGAATCGCCCGATGCCAGAGGTACATGTTGTGGATATGCGCGAGGAGCTTCAGGCACAGAATCGTTCGATGTTCAGCCGGAAGCTGCATGAGATGATTGCGGATCGATTGGCAAAAGAAGAACAGATGGTCATTTTCCTTAATCGAAGAGGCTTCTCTACCTTTGTCATGTGCCGCTCCTGCGGTTATACGATGCGTTGTATTCATTGCGATATCTCGCTTACTTATCATAAAACGAATCATACGGCGCGCTGCCATTACTGTGGATACACCATCGCACAGCCCAAGCATTGTCCGGAATGTCAAAGTGAGCATATCCGCTTTTTTGGTACGGGAACACAAAAGGTGGAAGCCGAGCTGGCAAAACTTTTCCCTGGAATCCGGGTCATCCGAATGGACGTGGACACGACCTCGCGAAAAGGCTCTCACGAAGAGCTGCTAAACAAATTCCGCTCGGGTCAAGGCGACGTTTTACTCGGTACCCAGATGATTGCCAAGGGGCTTGATTTTCAACGAGTGACGCTGGCGGGAATCATTGCCGCGGATACTTCCTTGCATCTGCCGGACTTCCGTGCAGCCGAGAAGACATTTCAGCTTTTGACGCAGGTAGGTGGACGGGCAGGACGGCATGAGCTGGACGGAGATGTCGTGATTCAGACGTATACGCCGGAGCATTACAGCATTGTTCATGCGACCAAGCATGACTATCCCGCATTTTATCAGGATGAAATGATGCAGCGCAGACGAACAGGCTACCCGCCGTACTTCCGTCTCGTATTAATTACGTTCAGCCACGAGGAGGTACCTGTTGTGATCCGTGGTGCGCATACGATGGCTGACTATTTGCGGCAACGTTTGGCGCAGACGACGATCCTCTTGGGCCCTGTGGCTTCGCCCATTGCCAGGGTGAAGGATAGATTTCGTTTTCAGATCATGCTAAAATATCGTGATGAACCGCAACTGTCAGAACTGCTCGCTCAGGCGACAGCTGCGTTTGAAGAATGGAACAAACAGCAGAAAGTATTGATGACGATTGACGTCGACCCTTACGTACTGCTTTAGGGAGGATATGAAACACATGGCGATTCGCACAATTGTAAAACATCCAGATCCGATTTTGCGTGAAAAGGCAATGGTCGTAACCAAATTTAATTCCAACTTGCACAAGCTGCTTGATGATATGGCAGACACGATGTACGATGCAGACGGTGTAGGCTTGGCTGCTCCACAAGTGGGCATCTCCAAGCGTGTCATCGTGATGGATTGCGGTGATGGACTGATTGAAATGATCAATCCGGAAATCATCGAGCATGAAGGGGAGCAATACGATTATCCAGAAGGCTGCCTAAGCATTCCTGGCCTGCAAGGAGACGTTCGTCGCCACAAGTGGATCAAGCTGCGCGGTCATGATCGTAACGGGAATGTGGTTGAGCTCGAGGCAGACGACCTGTTGTCACGTTGCGCTCAACACGAGATCGATCATTTAAACGGCGTCCTCTTTATCGATGTAGCTGACAAGGTGTACAAAGTAAACCCGAACCAGGAAGGGGAATAACCATTTGAAAGATGCTCGCATCCTGTTTATGGGTACGCCTGACTTTGCTGTATCGAGTCTTACGGCTGTGCTCAAAGCAGGTTACAACGTGATTGGAGTCGTAACACAACCCGATCGTCCCGTTGGACGCAAGCAAGTACTGACGCCGCCCCCCGTGAAGGAGGCGGCTTTGCGTCATGGGCTTTTGGTATTGCAACCGGAGAAAATCAAGGCAGAGGAAGCGCTTGAAGAAGTGTTGGCGCTCGAGCCTGATCTCATCATTACCGCGGCGTATGGGCAAATTTTGCCTAAGAAACTGCTCGATGCCCCGAAATATGGCTGCATCAATGTGCACGCCTCTCTTTTGCCAAAATATCGCGGGGGTGCCCCGATTCATAAATCGATTGTCGAGGGAGAAGCGGAAACAGGCGTGACCATCATGTACATGGTGGAAGCGCTCGATGCAGGAGATATGCTGTCCAAGGTAGTCGTGCCAATTGAGGAGCGCGATACCGTGGGGACTTTGCATGACAAATTGGCTGCGGCAGGCTCTGAGCTGTTGATTGCCACCGTTCCGCCCCTGTTGGCTGGTGAGCTTGTGGCAGAGCAACAGGATCATTCGGCAGCGACTTTTGCCCCGAATATCAAGCGTACAGACGAAAAAATTGACTGGAGCCGTTCTGCGGAACAGATTTACAACCAAGTCCGCGGCTTGAATCCGTGGCCGGTCGCATTTACTACATGTGAAGGAAAGATTTGGAAGTTGTGGTGGGTAGAAAAGATGCCTATGTCCGGTGAAGGAAAAGAGCCGGGAACAATCATCGCCCGCGAGGAAGACGGTATCGTTGTCGCTTGCGGTAGCGGCGCAGTGAAAATAACCGAATTGCAGCCAGAAGGCAAAAAACGTATGAGCGCACTCGACTTTTTGCGTGGAGCGGGCAGCAGCATTGAAATCGGCACAAAGGTAGGAGAATAGTCCGTGGCAAAAAAGGGAGCTCGCGATATCGCCCTCGATGTTTTGAACAGGGTAGAAGAACATAAGTCCTACAGCAATCTTGAGCTGCGCAATGTCCTGGATCGGGAAAATCTCAGTGCAGCAGATGCAGGGCTGGTGACAGAGCTTGTGTACGGTACCATTCAGCGCAAATTGACGCTGGATCATGTTCTGTCCCATTTTGTCGGGAATAAAAAGGTCCAGACCTGGGTCCGCAATTTGTTGCGTCTCAGCTTGTATCAAATTCGTTTTTTGGACCGTATTCCTGAGCGTGCTGCTGTACACCAAGCAGTTGAAATTGCCAAGAGACGCGGTCATCAAGGGATTGCTTCGATGGTCAACGGTGTTTTGCGCAATGTGTTGCGCCAGCCGGATGTGTGGGAGCGTCAGCCAAAAGGCGACCGTGCCATGCAAATCGCCGTAGCCCATTCTCATCCAGAATGGCTTGTGCGTCAGTGGCTTGAGGTATATGGCGAAGAGACGACGATTGCGATTTGCGAAGCCAACAACAGAACGCCGCATAGCTCTGTCCGAGTCAATGCATGGAAAACGACGAAGGATCAAGTGCTGGACAAGCTGGCGGAAGAAGGACTGGAGGGACAAGCGTCGACGGTCAGTCCTCATGCGATTCTGATGGAGGGCGGACATGCAGCAGGCTCACGCTTGTTCAAGGAAGGCTACTTCACGATTCAGGATGAAAGCTCTATGCTCGTAGCGCCAGCTCTTGCTGCCCAACCAGGCATGCGTGTACTGGATGCTTGCGCGGCACCAGGTGGAAAAACAACGCACATAGCGGAAATGATGGAAAACCGCGGGGAAATTATCGCGAGTGACGTGCATCCGCACAAACGCGATCTGATTGCGAGTGCAGCGAAAAGACTCGGGATTACGATCATCGAGCCAATCGTTAGCGATGCACTGGACCTACCTGAAAGAGCGCTGGGAGCTTTCGATCGAATCCTGCTGGATGCTCCATGTACCGGATTTGGCGTGATTCGTCGCAAGCCTGATCTAAAATGGAACAAATCGCCGGAAGATGTCCGTGCGATTGCTCAGTTACAGTATGAATTGCTCAAGACATTGGCGCCGATGCTTGCTCAAGGTGGTGTCATGGTTTACAGCACATGTACGATTGAGCCAGCAGAAAACCAGGAGATTGTTCGCCGCTTTGTCGAAGAACACCCTGATTTCGTATTCGATGATACACTGGCACAAGACCTGCCTGAGGCTGTCAGAAAGCATGTCGATGAAACCGGAGCCTGCGTACAAATTTTGCCTCATCATTTCGAGAGTGATGGATTCTTTATCGCGCGATTGAAACGAAGAGGATAAGGACACGGACGTACAAACAAGGGGTGGCGCACCAACTGGTGGAAAATGCCACTCCTTTGCCTTTGTTTGCGGGCGCTCGGATTGGTTTACACTAGGAAAAGTGACGCATTTATGAATCTGGATGTCAAAACCGTTTGAAGCGAGACGCCCCACGAGGTACAATGATAGAATGGATTTAGGCAAGCAATGATTTTGAGGATGTGGAGATAGAATGCCGTTAACGACATTTACTGGCGCAAAGCCGCTTATTTACAGTTTGACGCAAGATGAAATGAAGGAATGGCTGGTTAGTGCCGGCGACAAAGCATTTCGTGCGCAACAAATTTTTGACTGGCTATATGTAAAACGCGTCACTTCTTTTGACGAAATGAGCAATTTGTCCAAGGAGCTGCGCCAAAAGCTGGCGGATACATTCCGCATGGAGCCACTCAAGGAAATCACGCATCAGGAGTCGCAGGATGGGACGATCAAGTTTTTGTTCCAGCTTGTCGATGGACATGCGATTGAGACAGTAATTATGCGTCATAACTACGGAAACAGCATTTGTGTTACGACACAGGTGGGCTGCCGTATCGGATGTACGTTTTGTGCATCTACACTAGGTGGACTAAAGCGTAACCTGGATGCAGGTGAAATCGTCTCTCAAGTATTGACGGCACAACGCAGATTGGATGCGGAAGGTGAGCGTGTCAGTCACGTTGTCGTCATGGGAATCGGGGAGCCTTTCGAGAACTTCGAGAGCTTGATGGCGTTCTTGTCCGTCATCAATGATAACCGTGGCTTGAATATCGGTGCCCGTCACATTACGGTATCCACCAGTGGAATTGTGCCGAAGATTTACGAGTTTGCTGAACGAGGCGGACAAGTGAACCTGGCGATTTCCCTGCACGCTCCGAACACAGAGCTGAGAAGCCAGCTTATGCCGATCAACCGCGGCTTCCCGCTCGCTAAGCTGATGGAAGCATGCCATCATTACATTAACAAGACAGGGCGCCGCATCAGTTTTGAGTACGGTCTATTCGGCGGGAAAAACGATCAGCCCGAGCATGCAGAGGAGCTGGCCGAACTCATTGGCGATATGCTCTGCCACGTGAATCTGATCCCGGTGAACTACGTACCAGAGCGTGATTATGTTCGCACGCCACGCAATGAGATTTTTCAGTTCAAACGCATTTTAGAAGAAAAAGGAATCAATGTGACCATCAGACGCGAGCAAGGCAGTGACATTGCTGCTGCTTGCGGACAATTGAGGGCACAACACGCTAAAGAAACCGTGGGGTGATGCCATGGAAATCGCGATGAAATCCCATGTTGGCCGCGTTCGTCAGGTTAACGAGGACTATTATGCCTGTGTGACCGATTTAAACGGACGCGTGCTCGCCATTGTAGCAGATGGTATGGGTGGCCATCAGGCTGGTGATATCGCCAGTCGCCTAGCTGTTGAGCGAATAGTAAAAGAACTGCGTCACCTAGATGGGGACCTTGAAGCAGAGGACGTGCGCGAGCAATTGATGAACGCCGTCCTGCTTGCGAATAAAGAAGTCTATGAATATGCGACTGAACATCCGGAGTGCAGTGGTATGGGCACAACCGTGGTTGCTGCCTTGTTCGACCAATCCTCCGTAATTACCGCGCATATTGGCGACAGCCGTCTGTATTTTTACAACCAAGACGGCCTGGTGATGAAAACAGAAAACCATTCCCTTGTCAATGAGCTGGTGAAAAGTGGACAGATTACAGCCGAGGAGGCGTCTGTCCACCCTCACCGCAACGTTATTATGCGCTCGCTCGGGACAGAACCGGATGTGCTCATTGATCTTGGGCAGTTTGAATGGTCAGAGGGTGATGTCGTCTTGATTTGCTCGGATGGGTTGAGCAATAAAGTCAGTCATCCTTCCATAGAAGAAACTTTACAGAAGCAGATATCGTTACAAGCGAAGGTGGACGGTTTGGTGCAGGAAGCACTGGATGCCGGTGGGGAAGATAACATAACGCTGGTTGCCGTACGAAATACGCTTGATGCCGGTCAGAAAGAGGGGTGAGAGAGATGGAAGGTCAACGACTGGGAGGACGATACCAAATAGAATCCCGCGTCGGTGGGGGCGGTATGGCCATTGTATACAAGGCCAAAGATTTAATTTTGAATCGTCCAGTGGCAGTCAAAGTGTTGCGTTCACAGTTTGGTACGGACGAAGATTTCGTCAATCGTTTCCGGCGTGAAGCGCAGGCGGTGGCGAGCTTATCTCACCCCAATGTGGTTGGGGTGTATGATGTCGGTCAGGATGGCGATACCCATTACATGGTGATGGAGTACATAGAAGGCTATACGTTGAAAGAGGTCATCATTCAACGTGGTGCGCTGCCGGTAGAAGAGGCAGTGCGGATCGCCGAGCAAATTTGCGATGCACTCGATCATGCGCATCAAAACCAGATCATTCATCGAGATATTAAGCCGCATAACATTATGATTGGAAAAAATGGTCGGGTGAAGGTTACGGATTTCGGGATTGCGCGAGCCGTTACTTCCGCAACGATTACGCATACGAATGCGATGCTTGGCTCTGTCCATTATTTTTCGCCAGAGCAGGCACGCGGTGGGATTACCGGGGAAAAATCCGATATTTACTCGCTGGGGATCGTCTTGTACGAAATGGTAACGGGTGAACTGCCGTTTTCCGGTGATTCGCCTATATCAGTGGCGCTCAAGCATTTGCAGGAGCCGCTACCAGAGCCGCGCCAGGTCAATCCGGCTATTCCACAGAGTGTGGAAAATGTCATTTTGAAGGCGCTGGTAAAGGATCCATTTCTCAGATACGCATCCGCGAGTGAAATGCTAGAAGATTTGGAGACCTGCCTGTTCCCAGAACGATTAAACGAAGAAAAGCTGACGTTCCCGGTGGATGAAGAGATGACGCGAGTGGTGCCGATCATCACACCTGAAATGCTCGAAGGCCACACCAATGGCAAAACAGGAGGAGCGGGGCGTAGCCGCTATGAGCAGCGCACAGAAGAAGAGGATGTCAAACCAGCCAAGAAACAATGGTGGGTCAAAGCTCTGCTGTGGGTAGGCGGTATCGGACTGTTTTTCGTACTGGCATTCTTCGGATTTAACTTACTGTTGAATCTGTTCCCGTCCGTTCCGGAGGCACAGGTACCTCATGTGGAAGGGATCGAAGTGACGCTCGCTGAGAAAAAGATTCAGGATGCCAAACTTGTTGCCCGTATCGTCGAAGAAGCCAATGATACGATAGAAAAGGGAATGGTGATACGCCAGGACCCTGCGCCTCCCATGCGGTTAAAGGAAAATTCCGTTGTGACCTTGTTTGTAAGCAAAGGACAACAAGAGATCAACATGCCAAATCTGGTTACGCTGCCGCGAGCAACAGCAGAGGAAGCATTGAAAAGCAATGGTTTCAAACTGGAGAATGTCACTTTCGTAGAGGAAGAGGACGACAAGGCTGAGGTAGGGACGGTTATCAAGCAGTCTCCAGCCGCAAATGAAAAGGTGTTCCCGACTAAAACAAATGTGACGGTCACGATTAGTAAAGGAAAAGCCTTCGTAAAAATGCCGGATGTCCGGAATATATCGGTAGAAGCTGCACAAGTAGAATTGTACAAGAGAGGATTGTCTGTCGGAAAAATCACCCAAGTGCCTACTTATACGACCGACAAACCAGGCATTGTTCTCAGCACTCACCCATACGATCCTGGAATGGATGTGCAAAAGGGTGTAGCGGTTCCGCTTGAGGTCAGCAATGGACAATTCCCGCAGGATGCTAAGCCTGGAACTTCGCCTGTCTATCTCGATGTGATGCCGGGCGATACATTGGAAGTGCAAATTGAAGTAACGGATGCCACCGGTACGAAGGTTGTGCTGACTGAGACTGTTTCTGAAAGCAAAGAATACAACGTGCAATACGTAGTGTCGCCTCAAAAAGATGCGTTGATCAGGCTGTTGGTGAAAGGGCCGAACATGAACAACTTTATGGAGGCACAAAAGTATTCGATTTCCTATAGCAGCTTGCCATAGTGTAGTGGAGGGACATGAATGCCAGAAGGACGGATTGTGAAAGCGCTCAGCGGTTTCTATTATGTAGCCGACGAAGGGCGAATCTACAGTTGCCGTGCACGAGGGCTCTTCAAGAAAAAAGATGCAAAAGTAAACCCACTGGTTGGGGATTGGGTCGTCTACGATGCGATCAATGAGGAAGAAGGCTATATCATGGAGGTGGGCGAACGGACGAATGAGTTGGTTCGTCCGCCCATTTCCAATGTGGATCAGGCGGTACTTGTCTTTTCGATGTACAAGCCGATGTTCAGTCCGTTGCTGTTGGACAAGTTCCTGACGCACACGGAACATGCAGGCATTGATTCCGTGATTGTTTTATCCAAAGCCGATCAAGTGTCGGAAGAAGAGGTAACCGAAATCGTGGAGAAGTATGAGGCGATCGGGTACCGCGTGATTCCGACCTCAACGGCGGATGAACGCGGTGTGGAGGACGTGCGTGAAATTTTGCGGGACCGTATTTCGGTTTTTGCCGGTCAGTCAGGTGTAGGCAAATCCTCCCTGATCAACATGCTGTTTCCGGGTGTCAGCCTGCAGACAGGAGATGTCAGCCAAAAGCTCGGACGCGGAAAGCATACAACGCGGCATGTCGAGCTGATTCCGCTTGCGGGCGGCGGCTATGTGGCAGACACACCGGGCTTCAGTTCACTGGAATTTATCGATTTCTCCGAGCTTGACCTGGCGGAATCCTTCCGGGACTTTGCCGATCGCAGCTCGGAATGCAAGTTCCGTGGCTGTCTTCACGTAAGCGAGCCAGCTTGTGCTGTTCAGGCCGCGCTGGAGGCTGGAGAGATCAGTGAACAGCGCTACGAGCACTACAAACAATTCCGCGAAGAGCTAAAAGAATACCAACGGAGGAACAAACCATGGTGAAAATCGCACCTTCTATCCTATCTGCTGATTTTGCCCGTCTGGGTGAAGAAATTCTCGATGTCGAGAAAGGAGGAGCAGACTGGATTCACGTGGATGTAATGGATGGACACTTCGTTCCAAACATTACGATCGGCCCGCTGATTGTGGAGGCGATTCGCCCAGTGACCAAGCTGCCTCTCGATGTACACTTGATGATCGAAGAACCAGATCGCTACATTCCGCAATTCGCGAAAAGTGGGGCAGATTGGATTACGGTTCATCAGGAAGCATGCCGTCATCTGCATCGCACGCTGTACTTGATCAAGGAGCAAGGTGTGAAAGCGGGAGTGGTATTGAACCCGGCAACACCGATTTCCACGATCGAGCCAGTCCTTGCTGATTTGGATATGGTTCTCCTCATGACAGTGAACCCTGGTTTTGGTGGACAAAAATTCATTCACAGCGTTGTGCCAAAGGTTGCCCAGTTGCGTCAAATGCTGAACGAGCGTGGCTTGGGGCATGTGGAAATCGAAATCGATGGTGGGGTCAATGCACAAACAGCACGTTTGTGCGAGGAAGCAGGAGCCACTGTTCTCGTTGCGGGAAGCGCGGTATTCAATCAGGAAAATCGCGGTCAAGCGATCGCTGCGATTCGTGGACAGTAAGAATAACGCTTAGCTGTTGTAAGCTGACGACGATGTGCAATCGGCGTCAGCTTTTTTGTGCTTTCCTCTGGTTATATTCTGTTTGGAATCATTCGAATATTACAACTAGTTATGTGATAAATCAATTAATAATAAAAATAAAAATATAATTATAGTTCATAATACAAATAAAATAAAATCGAATTATTCCTATTCTAACAAGGATTATAAGAGGTATGCGGTAAATGTTAATTAACAAAAATAAAACATTTTGGAAAATATTGCTTTTTAATAAATGTAATGATTAAATCAAATTATCCGGATAGTGGTAAATATTTCCT
>NZ_PXZN01000160.1:0-567 GCF_003013445.1 Brevibacillus sp. NRRL NRS-603
TCCATTATAATGTCGGATAGATCGAGACTGACAATCTCTGACACACGGAAGCCACCGGAGAGAATCATCGCGATCAAGGCAGTATCCCGGTCGCGGTTTTGCATGTGATACTGCTTCTTTTTTTCCGTATCACAATGAGCTAAATATCCGTTGTAGACAAAATCGACGAACTGATAGATTTCGTCGTCAATCAGGATTTTTGCCCGAATGGCGTGGGCGCGTGCGAGGGGAGTCAGCTCCGTGATCTCCAGCTCGATTTTGGCGAGTACATTTCGCGTCAAATACGATTCCCCATTCTCATCCTCAGCGAGGGCAGACAAGTAATGAAAAAGCGATTTCAGGCTTGATATTTTTCTACTGATGGTGCGGTCACTGTACTCTTTCTTCGCACTTTTGGTAGGGTTTGAGAGCAAAGCGGAACGCTCATATAAATGCGACTCCTGCAAGTATAATATGTAGCTTTCTACCGTTTCCTTCTTTAAGTCATTCAAATCGCTCAATGGAATGTCCTTCATATCCGTCGCGGTACTCAATCCTTCTGTCATCATCCAGCGAAAGAAAAAAGAG
>NZ_PXZN01000161.1:0-1722 GCF_003013445.1 Brevibacillus sp. NRRL NRS-603
CGGGGATGACGTGAAAAAACTCCCTTCTGTCATCGTCAGGGGCTCACCTGTACGCTTGAGAGGGAGTTTTCGCATGTGATCAGGCTACTCTCGTTACTTCGTAGCTAGCTGACGCTCCGTTGTTTGCTGCTTCAACGGCTGTCCGACCAATTGTGATCGTTTGGATCGAATCATGATGGCAGTAATCAACAGCGCAATGCCATTGATGATAAATACGTAGCGAATCGGGATGAGTCCCCCGAGAACACCGCCAATGATCGGCCCCATCATCGTCGCGAGCTGCGTCGAGGATTGGTTCAAGCTAAATGCTCTGCCGCGAAATTCTGGCTCCGTGACCTTTACAATCATGGCGTTGATCGATGGATAAACAGCGGCAAAAAACAGGCCGTACGCAAATCGCAAAATGCCAAATCCAAACAGATTCGTGAAGAAAAATTGCAGTAAATTTCCGATCGCTCCACCCATTAAGCCAATAAACAAGATTTTGGAATAGCCGACCTTTGACCCGAGCTTTCCCCATTGTGGAGCAGCAATGACCGTCGCGATTCCGACCGCCGCAAAAATGATGCCGGAGCTGAGGGAAGCGTCTTGCTGCGAAGCGCCCAATTGCATGACATACACGGTGAGTAAAGGTTCAAGTAGCATAACGGAAATCGTGACCATCAGGCTCATACCCAGTATCGACATCAACGGGCGGTTTGCCATCGCAGCGCGCAAATCTTCCCGCACACTCGAGCGGCTGCCGGAGCGGTTCAAGTTCGTTTCCTTCACGAAGAACGTAGCGATCAGTGCTGCTACGAGCACGACAAATCCTGAAAAAATGAAAGCTTCCGCGTTTCCCCATACATGACTGACGACACCGCCAACCAACGGACCGATGATTCCTCCTGTTGCTCCCGAAGTCGCCATAATCCCCAGTGCGTACCCGACGTGTTTTTCTGGTGTATTCGTCGCTACCAACGCAATGGCGGCAGGTACGTAGCCGGCAAGCAAGCCTTGGAAGATCCGTAACACAAGAAACAAATAAGGGTCCGTAATCAAATATGTCAAAAAGTACAACAAAGCGAGGCTAAATCCAGAACGAATCAACATCGGCTTTCGTCCATATTTGTCCGCAAGAGAGCCCCAAAATGGCGAAATAAGTGCACTTGCTAAAAACGTGATGCCAAACGAAATGCCGGACCAGGCCTCCAGATGCTCATTGACCCCCAGTGAAGTATGGAGGAAGATGGGCAAAAAAGGGATGGAGATGGAGTAGGCGGTGCTACAGAAGAATACCCCAATCCATAACACAATCAAATTACGTTTCCATGAAAATTCCATCTTTCTGTCACAACCTTTGCAGTTAAAAAGCAGGAATATTGTTATTGATCATTCTAGCACTGCAAAATGATGCTGACCAATTCGGAAATATGATCGGACTATTGCAAAAATGAAATAAGAGGAAATCTTGACTTCATTCGCACAAAAGGAAATCCCCTAACAACAAGAGATGAAGCTCTTGTATCCGTTAGGGGATTTTCATTGAAATCGGCAGGTTAATGTCCGGCAGGAGTGCTTATACCCACACGATCAATCAATCGTTTGCTTTCTTCATTAAGTCCGGTGATGAGTACGAATTTGTCCAGCTGTCTGTATTTGTCTACGACCTTCGAGATAGCTGTAACGGCTGACAAATCCCAGACATGGGAACGAGAAAAGTCAATGATAATCTGCTGAGGA
>NZ_PXZN01000162.1:0-2448 GCF_003013445.1 Brevibacillus sp. NRRL NRS-603
TGAGAGCAAGCTTGCGTTTACGTTTACGCAGCTCGTCCAGACAGTGGTTGGCCGTTATCCGGTACAACCATGCAGAAAAATCGTAGTTTGTCTTATATTCTGGTAAATGGTAATACGTCTTGATGAAAATTTCCTGCACGATATCTTGTGCATCCGGTGTATGTCCCAGCATCTTGCGAAGAATGGAACTTACTTTTCCGTGGTATCTGGCAATGATCTCGGAGTAGGAGTCTTTGTTTCCTTGCAAGACCCGCCCGATGATCACTCGATCTTCCTCCATTTGTGCTCCCCCTAGGCAAAAAAGGCTCGCTGCGCAGCTTTTCCTTTTTTGATCAAACAAAAGTAATCTTGGTGAAATTTCCCATTACATTTAGTACTACGAATCCCAAAAGAAAAGCGTCCCAAAATCGGGGGGATTTTCCGGAAAATTAAATGTTTTCTTTGAAAAGAATGAATCTTAGAAATGTAGGTGGCACGTACGGTGTGACTTATGACAATACGCTCGAATTGATGTCGCGATTGCGTCGTTACGCAGTACCGGCTGCTTTGGAGATTTCCTCGCTGGATGCGGTTGTGCCGGGATTTGATTCGTACTTGATCCCGCTCGTACTGAAGGATGTAAAAGGAACCCAAAACTAAAAAAGACTACCACTCCCATGAGCTGTTACAGTTTCATTGGGAGTGGTGGTCTTATTTTTGCGTTAGTTCTTCAGTGGAAGTGCTACGCTCCAATCCATATCTTTTGCTCTGTTCACTTGTTCCTCGATCGTAAGCGTCATCTCTTTCGGGATGACGTCCATATCATCTACGAGTGTACCTTTCATGATAAAATTCCCTTTTTCATCTTTTGTTGTGGAGCCCTTGAAGTTGAAGTTGTATCTTTCCCCCTGTTCGTCAGTACCCTCCCAGGAGTCTAAGAAGACCACACCCGGTGCCAAAGTTGCCTCAAGCTGTAATGTACTACGCAGCATTTTATGTTTGGCAGACGTTATTGGATTTATTTTTGTTATCTCTTCTACTGCAAAGTTTGAAAAGGTGAGTGTATTTCCATTGTGCTTTATCGTTACAGGCTGGGTCTTCAGAGTCTCAATGGACAGCTTTTGCTTAAAATTCGAAGGAACCTGATCGTAAGTACCGCCAACTCTAAAGGTCAGATTATTCTCGGCTGGCAAGGAATGGTAGGTGATGAAGTGAATATTTTTGTCCTCATTTGCACGGACGAAATACTCCCTGCTTACATTTTTGAAAAATGGATTCGGGTCCTCGCCAAATTCACTCGATAGATCCAGTTTGCTCCAGGCCGCTAGGACAGCTCCCTTGTCGTCCACAATTTCATAGGTTAAGGGCTGGGAACTACTACCTTCACCCGTATTCTCGATCACGAATTCAGTCTGGCCAGGTGTCACCATCACTTGCTTCAGATCAATCACTTCGCCATTAGGAGCGGTGTATTGCTCGTTAATCGGGATAATTCTCGTTTCTTTTTTGGCTTTGGAAATATCAACAGGAATCGTCACGCTCCAATTTCCGTCAACTTTGTCCAGCTTCTTGATGCGAAGCTCGATGTTCAGTTTGTCAGGAATCTTGCTGACATCTGTAAAATATCGGCTAATCGGTCGGCTGACCATCAAGTACTCATGTTTTTCGCCGATGCTTTCCTTCTTGTTATAATTAAGATGGTACTTATCAATTGTCTCAAGAACGTTTCCATCTTCGTCTGTGATTTTGATTTCATAGGTTTCGTTCAGTTTATCTTCATCTCCCGCTGGCAAATTCGGGAACAACTTTTCAAGCTGCTTGCCATTCTTATCCTTGAAGCCGAAAATAATCCGGACATCTCTCGTATCTGCCATAACTTCTTTTACTTCCAGCGTCATTCCGTTGTCGACGGCTTTCAAATCAAGCTTCTTGTTATATCCTCTTTCAAGTCCGCGCTGGATGAGGGCGTCCTCGGACGCTTCTTCTGCAAACAAGCTGCTCTCTGTCTGCTGCGGCTCTGATTTTATGGTAGCGGCATACAAGTCATTTACATAAGTCGCAAAAGAGGGTGAAGTCAGTGTTCCAAAATAGACGACTGCTGCCATTCCTGCTACGGCGATGGTTGCTTTTTTCACGATATCCAGGCTCCTTTTCTTCCAATCAATTTTCTTTTGTATGCTTTGTTTCTCTGAGCGTTTCAGAACGTGTATGGGGTAAGGGGGCAGATTCGCCATAATGTCATGGATGACAGCATGGGATGGCTCATCTGTTGCTAGCGATTCTTCTGGATCTTCCAGCTCGTTCAGCTCATGCTTCAACTTCAACTGACAATGACGGCACTCTTCCAAATGGGCTGCAATGAACTCGGCTTCCTCTGGTTCAAGAAGATCGTATAGATACAAAGCAATTTGTCCTTTATCTAAACATTTCATAGATGAAAGTCCCCCCTTTGCCCTGCATGCCCGATCG
>NZ_PXZN01000163.1:0-637 GCF_003013445.1 Brevibacillus sp. NRRL NRS-603
AAAAAAAGAACGAAAGCAACAACCGCCTTCGTTCTTCCATACGTTTATGCAAAAAAATTCGGAAAGTCAAAGTCATCCCGTTTGCCCGCCAAAATATTACGTAATAAAAGATCAGCGGTCTCTGTGGCAAACTGGTAATCCTCGCTCGTGATAACACCTTTTTTCAATGCCTCATCGAGTTCATCCTGATCAAGCAGGTATACTTCTCCTGTCGGCAGAACTACGATGTCGAGGTACAAATCGTCATACCAGATATGCCCGTTCTCATCCTTGCCATGTCCCCGGCAAATATCGATATACCATTGCACGGTATTCCCCAACTCATCCAGCATTTTCGTAACCGCATAAGCTTGACCATGGGGAAAATACTGCAAATACACATATCCTCTATTGCCCACACACATTGTTTGATCCCCGACAGACATGTAGGCAGGCTCACTTACTTCGTCCAGAGTCAGGCGGACAGTGTACCCTGAGAAAGACAAAGCTTCTACCCATTTCTGCTGGTAGCCCAATCGCTTCACGCGTCTCCAACCAGGTCGATCTGCTCGTTTTCGCTTCATAGCCTGCCCTCCCTCGTCGTTTTGGTTGTTTTTACTCTACCATGAATGGTACCGCTTTGTCAGATAGCAAACAA
>NZ_PXZN01000164.1:0-1321 GCF_003013445.1 Brevibacillus sp. NRRL NRS-603
GGCACTCATAAATAAAAAGCGCAGTTGGCCGTGCGTCAATCGAAAAACGAGAGAATTATTCTGGGGCGATAAAAACAACGGTTCATCCGGGAGCAAAACTTCCATGGAGATTTCTTGGTCAAGAGTGAGTACTTGTCCTTGCTCTACTTCCATCTGCTTTTGATTGGAACGAAGCAGCACAACATGGCGAATGGATGGTGCGATCAGCTTGGGCAAAATGACGGCATCTACGAGCACTTGCTGGCTCAATGAAGCGTAGCCTCCCATATGTTCCGGCTGGTCGTTCGTCAACACCACATAATCAAGCCTTGTAATCTTGAGCTCTGCCAAGCGCGCTGAAAGAACGGGCCAATCTTCTGCCGTACCCGTATCGATCAGCATCGTTTTGCCACCTGGCATTCTCAAAAGCGTACTTTCACCTTTTGGAAGTGCCAAGTAGGTGATAATGAGACCCGAAAATTCCTGTTCTGTCTCAGTTTCAAACGGGTCTTCTATCTTCACTGCTGCTTCTTGCAAATACAAATGGCTATCAATCGAGCATGCACAAAGGAAAATCGCACTAAGAACTACAATCCACCAACGCCACGCTTTTTTCCATAACATTTATTTTATCACCTTAATCCCTATGAGACTATTGCTTCATTTTATGAATCTGACAGGGATTGCATACTAAGGAATGGCTCTATGCGCTCTCGCAGTGTTGGCCATGGACCGCTTTCGATCTGAAATGGCGGCAAAGATTGAAGGAATGAGCGTCCATATCTCGACTCAACCACTCTCGTGTCAAGAACGATCACGACCCCTCGATCCAAATGATGGCGAATCAATCGCCCCACCCCTTGCTTAAATTGCAGAACGGCTTGTGGAAGAGACAACGACATAAAGGCATTTTTTCCTTCTGCCTTCAAAAGCTCTGCCCTTCCTTGATAGACAGGATGGTTCGGCGGAGCAAACGGAAGGCGAACAATGACCAAACTACTCAGCCATTCCCCCTGGATATCGACACCTTCCCAGAAGCTGCTCGTTCCAAGCAGAACACTTCTCTCCATACTTCGGAACAGTCGTACTAGCTTGCTCCGATTGTTGCTATCAATCCCATGACCGAATAACGTAAACGGTTCCGGTGCCTCCGCCAGTCGTTCCTTCATCGCTTGGTAAACAAGTCGGAGCATCGAGTGGGAGGTAAACAGGATCAGCGTCCTTCCTTTCGAAGCCAGTACGACATCCACGCACCCTTGAATGACCGCCTCCAAATACGTGTAGTCACTCTCTTTGCCTGGTGCGGGGAAATCAGATGGAATCAACAGCAGCCCCTGCTCCT
>NZ_PXZN01000165.1:0-1004 GCF_003013445.1 Brevibacillus sp. NRRL NRS-603
GCTGGACCACGCAATTGCAAAAATATGCGCCTGAATACGGCATCACGATTGTAGCCGAAGAAAAGTACGGCACAAAAGATCCGTCCATGAGCTCCCAATTGACCAAGATCAAAGGGACTGATGCGCAGGCACTGATTGTGGCAGGCACGAACCCTGGACCGGCTACGATTGTGAAGGAAGCCAAGCAACTGAACCTCACTATTCCGATCATTAGCAGCCATGGCTCTGCGAACAGCAAATTCCTCGAACTGATTGGAGACGCTGGCGAGGGTGTCCTGATGGTGGCTGGAAAACTGCTCATTCCTGAACAAGTAGCGGCAGACGATCCGCAATCTGCGATCATCAAAAAATTCGTGGATGGCTATCAAGCTGCCTACAATACACAGCCAGACGGCTTCGCGGGATACGGATACGACGGCTTGAATTTGCTCGTGGAAGGCTTGAAGCAAGCAGGAGGCGACACCTCCAAGCTGGGCGAAGTACTGGAAAAGGTAAAATACGTAGGGGTAACCGGAGAATTCAAGTTCACGGCTGATGATCATAACGGTTTGACAGAAGACAGCATGATCATGGTTGAAGTGAAGGATGGAAAATTCCAGCTCGTTAAATAAGTGAAAGACCTTCGATCCCTCCGCGTTGTGAAAAAGAATGCGGGGGGAATTGTTGTTTTCATTACAAGGCTAGGAGGATCATGCATGTCTCAATTGCTGAATAGCGTCTTAATGGTTGCACCGATTTTGCAAAAGGCATTTCTGTCCGAATGTATGGTAGGAGTCACCGACAAAGAGAAGTTTCTCGCCTACTATCCAGCACAGGGCTTGAACCTGGGAATTCGAGTAGGAGACGAATTGCGACCGGGGAGTATCAATGCGACAGCGGTAAAAGAGGGCAAGCGGGTAGTAAAGAAGATTTCCAAAGAGCTCTACGGCATTCCTTATATCGCAGTCGGCTATCCGCTTGTGGAAAACGGGCAAGTAGTCGGTTGCTTGGCGACAGGCGTGACG
>NZ_PXZN01000166.1:0-2730 GCF_003013445.1 Brevibacillus sp. NRRL NRS-603
GTATGCCTTCTTCCACTGCCTGTGGGGTTTGGTTGCGCTCGCAGTCTTCTGGAAGATGAGCGAGAAATGCATACATACCGCCTGTTTCAACTCCATCGACTAGCCAAGAGACAATTCCTTTGTAGCAAGCGGTTTCTAGCAAAATGCCCGTCTCTTCCCGAACCTCGCGAAGGACACTGTCCAGTGGAGTCTCTCCGTGCTCTAGCTTACCGCCTACGCCATTCCATAGCCCCATCAACGGTGATTTATTGCGATTCAGCATGAGTATTCCATTTCTATGTTTGAGAAAGCATATGGTATAGCGATACATGTTATCACTTTCCTTTTTGTTACAGTCAACTTCTTTAACGACCATTGTATCAAATGAGTGGATTCAGCAGTTATTTTTATTTGGTTTTCTTAAAGAAGTTTTGTAATATTTCGTTATAATACAAAGAAGAGTGGAAGGATGAAAAGGGGGCTCGTTCAAGATGGGAAACAATGAAAAGGTGGAAGGGCTGACAATAGAGGAGTGGAAAACGAAATATCCGCTTCTCCATAACATGATGGAGACGGATGAAGTTTTTTGGACGAACCCTTGCTATGACGAGATCGCAAAAACAACTCTCTCCGTTACGCCAGAGGAAGTCCAGGACGCAGAAGATCGCTTGCGGCGCTTTGGCTCGTTCATTCAACTGGCTTTTCCCGAGACGAGCGCTGCTGGTGGACTGATCGAGTCCCCACTCGTTCCGATAAAAGAGATGCAAAAGCACCTAGAATCTCGATTTGCATTGAATATACATGGGGATCTCTGGTTAAAATGCGACAGCCATTTGCCTATTGCAGGCTCGATCAAAGCACGTGGCGGCATCTACGAGGTGCTGGCACATGCAGAAGAATTGGCTCAAAAGCATCAGATGCTGCAACCAGACAATGATTATGCTATTTTGGCTTCGGAAGCGTTCCGAGAACTGTTTTCCCGTTATTCTATTGCGGTAGGTTCAACAGGGAACCTCGGTTTGAGCATCGGGATCATCAGCGCGAAGCTCGGTTTTCAAGTCACTGTTCACATGTCAGCGGACGCTAAAGCATGGAAAAAAGAATTGCTGCGGGCAAAAGGGGTCCAAGTAGTCGAATATGCATCGGATTATGGGAAAGCGGTGGAAGAGGGCAGAAAGCAGGCCGAGGCCGATCCGAATTGTTATTTCATCGATGATGAGAACTCCAAGCGTCTATTCCTCGGCTATGCAGTAGCAGCCGGACGATTGAAGAAGCAGTTAGAGGAGCAGCAGATTACAGTAGATAGCGAACACCCGCTGTTTGTCTACCTGCCGTGTGGGGTGGGGGGAGGCCCTGGCGGTGTGGCGTACGGCTTGAAGCTTATCTATGGAGACAATGTTCATTGCTTTTTTGCGGAACCTACTCATTCTCCCTGCATGCTGCTAGGGTTAATGACAGGACTGCATGACAACGTTTCTGTTCAAGACTTTGGAATAGATAACAAGACGGAGGCGGATGGTCTGGCTGTAGGGCGTCCTTCGCGATTCGTAGGGAAAACGATGGAAAATCTGCTCAGCGGTGTGTATACAGTCTCTGACGAGGAGCTATACGCCTTGTTGCGTGCCTTGCGTGATCACGAATCGATTCGATTGGAGCCGTCTGCGTTGGCTGGCATGCCAGGGCCTGCTCGATTGTTTCAGCAGGAGGCAGGGCGTCACTACTTGATGAAGCAAGGTCTAACGGAAAAAATGAAAAAGGCGACCCATATTGTATGGGCGACGGGTGGGAGTATGGTGCCAGAAAAAATCCAGGATGAGTATTATGCGAAAGGTCTGGAAACCAAAATCGAGTAAAGTACATAATGTCTGTTATGTAAACAAAGCCCGGATCATTCCTCCGGGCTTTTTCTCATTCATTTCAAAGTCTTCTGGGTCTTGAAAATAATAAACGTCGGTCTTCTTACCTCTGAAATCTGATGCGGCTGCATGAGAAGTCCTTCTGGCGTGCAGGTTGGCTCGATGATCTCTTGTAGGGTAAGCCCCGCTTGTATTAACGTATTGACAGCTGTGGACATGGAGCGGTGGTAAAAAAGGGCCTTTCTGCCGTTCATCATGTGCATTTCACGTTCTCCATCTTCCAGGTAGTTGTCCAAGGGCCAGAAATGCTTCTGTCCTTCTTCGTCGCGTACCCAGCCCTCGACCTTCTTGCGAGCGGTAATATGCGGATGGAGTGTGGAGTAAACGAAATGTCCCCCGTTGCGCAAGGCGCGGCTTACTTTGTTGATCACGTGCTCATAGTCCCGAACATAGTCCATAACGAGAGAGCTCGTAATGAGATCGTAGTCGTGATCGGCAAGCTCAATGTCCTCCAGAGAGCCATGCAGATATTGAATGTTCTCATGACTGTTATTCGTCCGGGCATACTCCAACATGTTGTGAGAGAGATCAACACCGATCACTTCACGTGCTCCTTGCTCCACACAGTACCTAGCAAACTGTCCGCCACCACATCCGAGGTCGAGTACACGCAATCCTTTTAGGGAGGGCAGACAACCACGAAAAGCAGGTTGTTCGATAATGTCATTCTCCGATTGACCGGACAGACGGAGCTTTTGATAGTCCTGATAAAAATCCAATTGATCATACAGATTTTCTTTCATCCCATATCACCCGTTTCCATTTTTTCTCGGATTCCCATTATGGCTAAAAGATGAACATGATGTCAATATTCGTTTAAAACGATTGAAAATGA
>NZ_PXZN01000167.1:0-884 GCF_003013445.1 Brevibacillus sp. NRRL NRS-603
AAATGATAACGTCGAATTGGATCATCCAGTTTGATTGCGATATCTAGCGTGGTGTCAATTCTCAAGTAGTTTCGCCGCTGCGTTCGCACAATCTCCTCTTTATCCGGCAGTTGCAGAAGCAGTACAGGAATATGATTGTTTTGCCTGCCGACAATCGCAGAGCGGAATTCATAGCGTGAGCCATCCTCGCCAACATACCAAACCAAGCATTCTGTCCCTGGTTGAAATAAGCCAGTCCGTCCAGTGTTTTCGCTGGTTGGCAACTCGATGGAAGCTACATCATCCTTCAAATCCGCCACACGGCTTTTGAAAGTTTGCAGCTCCATTTCTTCTGAGGAACTCGTGAAGTTTAGTCTTATTGTTTGTCCTATTCGTGGAAGCATCATAAAGTAACTGTTCCTCTCCTTCCCTATCACCCTTTCCATTATATACCCTTTTGTTTGGAATCAGCAAATAGGGAAAGCCGCTCAAAAACTAGCTTTCCCCCTATTTTTTAGCACTATTGTCCTTCGTTCTGTCCTGATCCCGTTTCCATTTTCACAACTTCTTCTTCTTCTCCATTCATGGCATTGATGTAAACCATGTACGAATTCCCTTCAAAGCTGCCTGTCATTTCCCACGTCAGCACTTCTTTTCCATCGTTTTTCCCTTCGATAAGAGCAAGCCGCTGATCCGTCACTTTTACACTCGGATTGACTTTTTTCCTCGCTTCTTCTTTCGAGAGGCGGGGCTTGGAGAGAATTCTCTTTTTGTGATTAAACAGATACTCCGTCGAATTGTAGGCAGTAACCTCTCCATTGTCCAACGCAATCTCGACGACCACCCCGTCCGGATAAATTCTGACGCCATCCTGAACCGGCACAAACGTAAAGAGTGCGTTGCGG
>NZ_PXZN01000168.1:0-1248 GCF_003013445.1 Brevibacillus sp. NRRL NRS-603
CAGCGCAAGTGTTTCCGCTCGCTTGATCCCACATATTTTCAAACGAGTCATACACTCACCCCCGGTGCCACTTCTCCCACGAGATCAATAACTGCGCGCTCTACATCTGTTTGGCGCATGAAATGCTCTCCGACCAGTACAGCCCGGGCACCTGCACCTCGTACATTCTCAATATCCGCTGGTGTCGAAATCCCACTTTCGCTCACGATCGTCAATGACGCAGGCAGTTCCGCAATCACCTCATGCGTAACGGCAAGGTCAGTTTGAAACGTATTTAAGTTTCGATTGTTGATCCCGAGCAATTTCGGTTCCATTGCTTGAAAAACAAGCTCGCATTCGCGTTTGTCATGCACCTCGACCAGTACATCCATGCCCAGCTCCTCGGCAGTTTGGTTTAGGTGGCGAAGCGTTTCCCGATCGAGGATGGCAGCAATGAGCAACACACAATCAGCGCCTGCTGCTCTTGCTTCCACGACTTGAATTTCATCCAGCAGAAAGTCTTTTCTGAGTAACGGACGTTCAACTGCCTCATGAATTTGCCGTAGATAGCTCAAACTACCTTGAAAAAAGGATTCATCTGTCAAAACAGACAAACATTCTGCGCGAGCGGCCTGATAAGACTTTGCGATAGTCACTGCTTGGAAATCAGGGCGGATTAACCCTTTGGACGGGGATGCTTTTTTCACTTCGGCAATCACGCTAACAGGCCGTACACTCGTCTCCAATGCTTGACGAAATCCGCGTGGGCGCTGGACTTCCTTCGTTGCAAAAAGCAATGCTGAAACGGTTGTATCTGTATAAAGACGTGCGATCTCTTCACGTTTCTTTTCTACGATTTTACGAAGCATGAATCATACCTCCTGCGATGTGACGAACGTGCTCCAGCTTGCGCATGACCAGTCCGCCGTCGATCAGTTCTGCTGCACGTATAACCCCAGTTTCAATCGAACTAGCCCGATCTGCGAGGTAAAGGATCGCGCCCGCATTCAGCAAAACGATGTCGCGTGCTGCCCCACGCGCTCCGGAAAACACGTCGTGAATGATCTTGGCATTCTCATTGGCATCACCGCCGCGCAAAGCATCCTTCTCATGTCTGCGCAGACCGAACTGCTCTGGTTCGATTTCATATGTTTGAATACGCCCATCCCGCAACTCGGCAATATGGCTCGTTCCCGTGACTGTCAGTTCATCCAAACCATCCGAGCCTGCTACAACGAGCGCTCTTTTCACATCGAGCTCGTGTAAGAC
>NZ_PXZN01000169.1:0-3431 GCF_003013445.1 Brevibacillus sp. NRRL NRS-603
GTTCATGCTTGCAGAACCTCCTCATCTTGGCGTTGATAGACGAACTCCCCATCTATCATCGTTTTGTCTACGCGCAGCTCTTTGATACGATCTGCCCGCGTTGCCAAAATATTGCCGTCCAGCACAACGAGATCAGCCAGCTTTCCGACCTCAATACTCCCTTTGATCCCCTCCTCAAAACTGGCGTACGCTCCGTTCCAAGTAAACATGCGAATCGCCTCCATGATGCTGACCCTTTGATTGATCCCCACATCCTGACCTGTTTTACTCAAACGATTAACAGCAGCATGAATCCCAATCAGCGGGTTGAAATCAGTCACGGGACTATCCGAAGCTCCTGCCGCAATGATCCCCGCGTCGAACTGATCCCTCGCCGGAAACATATGCCCGACACGCTCTCCGATGTTTTTCACATACGAATCGCCGTAATCGTAGATAAAAGCAGGATTCGGAATGGGTACGACACCTAGCCGAGCCATTCTCGCTAACAGATCAGGCGCAGATACACCTGCATGCTCAATCCGATGTCGGTGATTCTCGCGCGGATGGGCTTCTAGTGCCGTTTCAAAGCATGTCAGCAGCATGTCAATCGCTCGATCTCCCTGGGCATGAGCGGTAATTTGAAAACCTTTTGCATGTGCCTCTCCCAAAATGGTATTCAACTCGTCCTGTTCATAGTAGAGAATTCCGTAATCATCTGGTCGGCTAGAGAACGGTTCACGCATGGCCATCGTGGGCGCAATGCTTGCCCCATCGGTAAAAACCTTCGCGGGTCCGATACGGAAGCGAGCATTCCCCGTACCCGTTACCATTCCGGCAGCGATCATCTTTCGGACAAAATCATCGGATTGATTCAGCGCACAAACCATTGCGTAAATACGAACTTTCACGTCACCTTTTTGTACGGCTTTTTGCATCGCCCGATAGTTCTCTGAACCGTATCCTCCCGCATCATGGACACTCGTAATGCCCGCAGCAACAAAGTCTTTCGAAGCCAATCGCAGCCCTTCAATGTACTCTGCTTCTGTAAAAGCAGCTTTTTCAAACATGTTCATATGTGCCGTTTCGATGAGGAATCCCGTTACTCACCAGCTGTATCACGATCAATACGTCCACCTTGGGGATCGGCTGTGTCTCTGCCGTACCCCGCGATGGCAAGCGCCCTGCTGTTTACGACAGAATGATGAGCACACGTTCTCATGACAAAAACAGGATGCGCTGTCGTCACTTCATCCAGCTCGGCAAGCGTCGGATAGCGTTGCTCGACCATGAGATTTTCATCGAAACCACATGCCCTTACCCATTCCCCTCTGGGTGTTTTATTCGCTTGTTCTTTCAATGCAGTGAGCAGATCATCAATCGACCTGATCCCTCTCGCTTTGCAATCGACCCCCAGCTTGTTCGTACCGTAAATCGTAATATGCAGGTGGGCATCGATGAAGCCGGGCAATAGACTCTTCCCTTGCAAATCAATGACTTTTGTATGTGATTGAATCAACTGTTTCACATCTTCACTAGATCCGACAGCAAGAATGCGATTCCCTCTGACTGCCACCGCCTCTGCCACCCGATTCTCTTGATCTACCGTGATCACCTGTCCGTTGAGAAATACAGTATCTGCCATATAAAACTGCCTCCTTTTAGGAAATGAGTATTAAAGAGTAGGTGTCCCTTCTGTGTTTGCGGCATGACGATTCAGTGCAAAAAGATTCTTCGTCACAAACGTCACAGCAAACATCACGACGAGATTGACTAGCAATGCCACGACACCAATGTTCAGGTCTTTGACAACGGTTGGCCAATTTGGGAACATGGTCGCAATCGTCACATGGAAAATGGTCACATATGCAACGGTTGATACCCCACATAAAATCCCGGCAAACGCACCGTATTTATTCACCCACGGCTTCGCAGGAAGACTAAAAAGCAAGGCCGGGAATAACTGTGTGACCAAGCTGTAGCCCATTAATAACAGCGTAACGAGCGTATCTCCCCCACTCAGTGCAAAATACAGAGAGATCAACGAAATGACAGGCACCAACCATTTGGCAATCCGGGCGATTTGTACGTCAGATGTGTGCGGAACCATGACTTTGAACACATTTTTCGCCAAGAGCGTCGCCCCTGTCATCAATAGCATCGAGCCTGGTACGAGCGCAGTCAGCAAGCCTGCCGCTCCAATGATCCCGACTACCCACGGATCGAATGTTTGCAACGACAGACGGAGCAAGGACAAATCACCGTCCGCCCCTTTTAAACCAGGCACTTGCAGAATCGCCGTAAAGCCGACAAAAAACACAAACAAAAGCATCAAGGTATAGAGCGGCAGCATGATCGTATTTTTGCGGAACACATTTGCATTTTTCGCTGAAAACACAGAGCCGAACGTATGGGGCCACATGTAAAAGCCAAACACCGTGACCAGCACCGTAGAAATGTACCAGGAAATGCTTAAACCCTCCTCGGGGAACGTCAAGAAACCAGGATTGGAGGCTTGTACGGCTTCAAACATTGGCTGGATGCCCCCATAGTAATGAAACGGAAGGAAAAGCCCGAGGAAAACGACCACAAAGAAAATCATGATGTCCTTGATCGCAGCCGTCCAAGCCGAACCGTGAATACCCGAGATCATGACGTAAATCGTCACAACAATGACCCCGATCCATATCGCACCAGCAGGCGAAATCGAGCCATAGGATGCTTCCGATACGATGATCCCAAGGCCTTTGAATTGGAGGACGAGATACGGAATAATCGCAATGACTCCGACCGCTGCGACCAAAATGCCGAGTATCGGACTATTGTATTTGCTTACAAAAAAATCGGATTGGGAGACGAGCTTGTGCTCTTTGGCATACTGCCAAATTGGCGGCAAGAGCCAGTAGGAAATGACATAGGCGAGTGAAATATAAGAGAGAACGTAGTAAGAAGGCGCCCCTTTGGAGTACGCCCAACCACTGCCCCCCAAAAAGGTGAAAGTCGTATAAATTTCGCCTGCTACCAGCAAGAAAATAAAGATCGAACCGAATCCTCTGCCGCCAACGGTCCATTGCTCCATATTCATGTCTTTCCCTTGTTGCGCACGGATACCGGAATAGAAGGACAGCAATAAAAAGGCAAAAATAATGATCAAGGCGATATTCATTGGCCGTCCTCCTTCGTAGCAGGGTCGATTTTGTTGAGAAATGCCATGATGACGGAGGTTAAGATAACCCAGAGAACGATCCAAAACAGGACAAACGGCATGCCTAATACGTAAGGCTCAACCCGATTCACAAACGGAATTCCTCCCAGCATCCCAATGAATGGCAGTACCCCTAGCCAATCTCTCGCTTTCATACGACTCCCCCCAGTTTTGCTCGATTTGTCCCATTGCCTGTACACATCCTGGACATGTACATTATTATTATCGAAAAATTCAAATATCTCCT
>NZ_PXZN01000017.1:0-103589 GCF_003013445.1 Brevibacillus sp. NRRL NRS-603
GTCCGTCCCGAGGAGCCATAATATGCTCCTGTAGCTCAGTCGGTAGAGCGTTTCCATGGTAAGGAAGAGGTCGCAGGTTCGATTCCTGTCGGGAGCACCAGAAGTAACCTATTGAAAATGGCCCGTTGGTGAAGCGGTTTAACACAGCAGCCTTTCACGCTGTCATTCAGGGGTTCGAATCCCCTACGGGTCACCTAAAAACACCTTAAGAATGCTTAAGGTACCTGCAAAGTTCTCAGAGTATGCTAAGAAGCATACTCGTCACTTTGTCAGGGATTTGGAGGCTTAGCTCAGCTGGGAGAGCATCTGCCTTACAAGCAGAGGGTCGGCGGTTCGATCCCGTCAGCCTCCACCATAAAAAATGGGGAGATAGTGAAGTGGCTAAACACGGCAGACTGTAAATCTGCTCCCTCCGGGTTCGGCGGTTCGAATCCGTCTCTCCCCACCATTTTTTATTTTGCGGGTTGTTGGGGTATAGCCAAGCGGTAAGGCAACGGACTTTGACTCCGTCATTCCTAGGTTCAAATCCTAGTACCCCAGCCATTTTGCGAGCCATTAGCTCAGTTGGTAGAGCATCTGACTTTTAATCAGAGGGTCGAAGGTTCGAGTCCTTCATGGCTCACCAGTTTTTTAAAAATCATATAAGTGCCCTTAGCTCAGCTGGATAGAGCGTTTGACTACGAATCAAAAGGTCGGGAGTTCGAATCTCTCAGGGCACGCCACTTATCGGGAAGTAGCTCAGCTTGGTAGAGTACTTGGCTTGGGACCAAGGGGTCGCAGGTTCGAATCCTGTCTTCCCGACCATTTTTTATGCGGGTGTAGTTCAATGGTAGAACTCCAGCCTTCCAAGCTGGTCGCGTGGGTTCGATTCCCATCACCCGCTCCATATGCTTACTAGAAACGAGAAACCGAAATGGTTGCTCGTTTTTTTGTGTTTTTGACAAAGCTTGTCCGACAGGTTATTTATGCAAAATCATGTCGAGTTGAGTCATTTTGCCTTCCGAGGCTACAATATAGGAGTAGAGAATGAAATGAACGAAGGAAAGGGTGGCACTTTTATGAACAAAAACATGAGCATTGTTGGTGTACCGATGGATCTAGGTGCAGACCGCCGCGGAGTTGATATGGGACCTAGCGCTATCCGTTATGCAGGTGTTGTAGCACGCCTGGAAAAGATGGGTTTCAATATTGAAGACCGAGGAGATATTTTTGTAACGCGCCCTCATCACTTCACTGAGACGGAAAACCATAAATACCTGGATGAAGTCGTGGAAGCCAATGAAAAGCTTGCCAATGTTGTAAGCGATATCATGACTGCTGGTCGCTTCCCGCTCGTATTGGGTGGCGATCACAGTATTGCCCTTGGAACCATAGCGGGTGTGGCGAAGCACGTAAAAAACCTGGGTGTCATTTGGTTTGACGCTCATGGTGATTTGAATACAGGTGCCACTTCTCCATCGGGAAATATTCACGGTATGCCTCTGGCAGCGAGCTTGGGGTATGGGCACGATCGTCTGACGAACATTGGGGGATATACACCAAAGGTAAAGGCAGAAAACGTGGTCATCATCGGTGCGCGTGATCTGGATCAAGGTGAGCGTGAATTGATCAAGCGTATTGGGATGAAGGTTTTCACCATGCATGAAATTGATAAGTTGGGTATGGCTCGAGTCATGGATGAGGCAATCGCGCATGTGTCCAAAAACACAGATGGCGTGCATTTGAGCCTCGACTTGGATGGGCTTGATCCACATGATGCTCCGGGAGTAGGGACGCCAGTAATAGGTGGTATCTCCTATCGTGAAGGGCATGTCTCATTGGAAATGCTGGCAGATGCAGATGTTCTTTGTTCGGCAGAATTTGTGGAGGTCAACCCGATTCTTGACCGAGAAAACATGACAGCTCGCGTTGCCGTCGCTTTAATGAGTTCCGTTTTTGGTGATAAATTACTGTAAAATAATAGAAGCATATCATGAAAAAAGAGAGGCACTTGGCCCTCTTTTTTTGTTTTACCGCATCTTTACATTGATAGGGGAAAGCGGTACATTCTAAGGATGGAGACGAAGTTTATTTAATAGTTGGTCCAGTTGTACACTTAGCGAAACTAATTCTGGAGTAATGCAGGCTTGTTTTTTGTACTGATCGTTGAGTTCTTTTCGCAGCATTTCAATCTCGAGGAGAACGTCTTTTTTTGACAATCGTTGCACTCTCCTTTCCACCTGTAAGATAAATGAGCTATCATTATTTATATATAGAGGAAAGCCATACGCTTATTCCTCTATTTCCCAACAAATTATCTGCACAAACACAAGATTAAAAATGAAACCATATGCAGTATCATCCGTATATAGGATTACGGTATTGTGGGGAGGATCGCATGGATTTTGTAGAGAAACGGTTGACTCAGCGGGCAAAACGCGGAGACCGTGAAGCTTTTGCGGAGTTAATCGAGATTTATAAAGACAAGATATTTCAGCTCGCATATCGTATGGTGGGAAACCGTCAGGATGCAGAGGACATCGCGCAAGAAACATTTTTGCGTGTCTATGCCAATTTGCATTCATACGATGACAATTATAAGTTCTCCACGTGGATCTACAGGATCGCGACCAATCTATGTATCGACCGTGGCCGAAAAAAACGACCTGACTTTTCATTGGATGAAGAAACCGAACCAGGGCAAGGCCTGGACTGGTATTCACGCCTGTCTTCTAACGAGCGAACACCGGAGGACAAAGTCGTAACACAGGAGCTGCAGGAGACCGTGCAAGATGCTTTGTCTCACTTACAGCCTAAATATCGCTCGATTATGATCTTGCGTTATATCGAGGATTTGTCGTTGCAGGAGATCAGCGATATCGTAAAGCTTCCCATAACGACAATCAAGACGCGTATTCACCGAGGAAGGGAAGCATTACGCAGCAAGTTGCGATTGATGTGAGAAAGGAGAAAATCACGATGGAATGCCGGGATATGATTTGCCTCATCCACGAATATCTGGATGGGGACACTGATGAATTAGCCAATCTGCAATTGCAAACGCACATAGAGTCTTGTGTGAGTTGTCGCCAGCATATGCATGAGTTGCAGAGAGCCATCGCTTTTGTTCAAAGCGCTTCACATATTCATGTCTCTTCTGATTTTACAGCTCGTGTACTTGCGCAATTGCCTGCGCCGACGAAGGCGAATCTGTTATCAGGATGGCTTCGTAATCATCCGTTTTTGACAGCTGCAGCGGTATTTCTCTTCTTGATGACCGGCAGCGTACTCAACAGTTGGTTTGATCAGGATGACACTCTACAGGTATCCTCTGCTAATTTGGATAAATTAAAAATAGATCGTGAACGCAATGTCGTGGTTGTACCAGCTGGAACCAATATTAATGGAGACTTGGTTGTCCGCAACGGAAACATTGATGTTCAAGGGCATGTAACAGGAAATGTTGTGGCCATTGAAGGAAAAGTGTTCGTGGCATCTACCGCCCAAGTCGTAGGAAATACCGAATCGATCGAAGCAATCGTAGATTGGATTTGGTATGAGGTGAAAAATATTGGAAATGACTTGCTTCCGATCTTGCCATAAGAGAAAATAGAGAGTACAGCTATCAGAGCACGGCAGTGGAGCCGTGCTTTTTCCGCAGGAGATAGACTGACTTCATTAGATGGAGCGAGATATGGGGGCTTCGTTATGATATCGATATCCATGGATTATGGGGATTTGCTACGGTATGCAACGGATATTTTACTCGTTACATACGTGTTCTATAAAATTATTATGCTTATTCGTGGGACGCGCGCTGTACAATTGCTGAAAGGGATTATGGTCATCGTCATCACATGGTTCCTTAGCAAATACTTCCAGCTGACGGCACTGCACGCGCTGATGAATCAAGCTTTTACATTCGGGGTTTTGGCGGTCGTCATCATCTTCCAGCCGGAGTTGCGTCGAGCACTGGAGCAGCTTGGTCGAGGAAAGCTTTTTTCCCGTTCAAGCAGTACGCAGGATGACGAGGCGGTTAGCCGCTTGGTTCAAGAGGTGGGCAAATCGGTTACGTACATGGCCAAGCGTCGCATTGGGGCACTGATCGTCATTGAGAGAGAGACGGGTCTAAATGACTACGTGGAAACGGGGATTGGCATTAATGGGCGAGTCAGCTCGGAGCTGCTGATTAATATTTTCATCCCGAATACACCGTTGCATGATGGTGCAGTCATTATGCGAAAAGACATGATTATGGCTGCTGCCTGTTATCTTCCACTGTCTGAGAACAATTCCATTTCCAAGGAGTTGGGGACACGTCATCGAGCGGCAATAGGGTTAAGTGAGGTTTCCGATGGCATTGCGATCATCGTATCCGAAGAGACTGGTCAGGTATCCTTTGCCGCACATGGAGCAATGAATCGCAATCTGACGGAGGCGCAACTGGCAGAGATGCTGACAGAACAGCTTCAGCCTCTGTCCAAAGGCAAATCCATGGGAAGTCGTTGGCAATGGAGGCGAAAACATGGATAAATGGTTAAACAGTCACTGGTTTGCACGTGCTGTTGCGTTGCTTTTGGCTATCATGACGTGGATGATTGTCAATCTGGAAGCCGAACAAACGACGACTCCTGAGGCAAGTCAGCCAACTTTTATTGATAGTGTCAATTTGCATGTGAAATACGATACGGACCGTTATCAGGTGGTCAAGCAACAACGAACGGTAAAGGTCGCCTTGGAAAGCAATAATCCTTTTTATCGACACAATTTCTTTCCGGAGGACTCGTGGGAAGTGTATGTCGATGCGACGAGCCTGGGCAAAGGAACACATCGTGTACCTGTTCAGTACAAGGGATTCCCGGATGAAGTCAAGGTAGGAATCATCCCGAATATCGTGGAAATTACCTTGGAAGAGAAGAAGACCGTTGAGCGTGAAGTTTCCGTGGAGAAATTGGGGCAGGTCGCCCTTGGTTATACGGCTGGAGAGCCTATCGTGAAGCCGTTTAGAGCGCTTGTAAGGGTGCCAGAAAGCCAAGTAAATAAGGTAGCAGCGGTTAAGGCTTCGGTTGACCTGGAAGGGGCTACTTCCGCAATCAAAACAACGGTTCCGCTCAAAGTCGTGGACAAGTCTGGCAACGTCATTCAGGGGGCAGATGTGGTGCCGCTTACGGTAGAAGTGAACATTCCCGTAACGAGTCCGTTTGCTAAAGTGCCAATCAAATTAAACTTGACGAATGAATTGCCGAATGGCTATAGTTTGGCTAGTATGGGTATGAATGTGGAAGAGGTCACGGTCTATGGGCCGAAGGAAGTCATTGATGGCATCAAATCCAACACATACCCAGGGCCGGAAATCGATCTCGGCAACATTACATCAGATCGCGATATAGAGCTAAAGATACCGTTAATGGATAATATCGTGAAGGTAGAGCCGGAGTATTTGACCGTATCGCTGAAAGTCGTTCCATCAACGACCAAGCGTTTGGATAAAATTCCGGTTCGCATTAGCGGGCTATCAGAAAGCATGGAAGCAAAGGTACTATCCACCGATGGCCAAGAGATGTCTACAATCGACTTCGACGTGATCGGCGCTCCAGTAGTGCTGAATCAGTTGAGGCATGAAGACTTGCAGGTCGTAGCAGATGTCAGCAATATGCCGGCGGGTGTATACGAAGTACCATTGAATTACATCTTCAATCAGTCGGAGTATATCAAGACTTCTGCGAGCGCACCGAAAAAGGTCACAATTCAAATCACGAACAAGCAAAGGTAGACATAAGCTGTTGTGTGCACAAGGAAGGAAATGAGGGACAATCATGGGGAAGTATTTCGGAACAGACGGTGTACGCGGTGTAGCAAATACACAACTGACACCCGAACTGGCATTTAAAATCGGACGCGTTGGTGGTTACGTTCTCACCAGACACAAGCAGGAAGGGAAACCAAAAGTGGTGATTGGGCGCGATACGCGCATTTCCGGACAAATGCTGGAAAACGCACTTTTGGCTGGACTGTTATCGGTTGGAGCAGAAGTAGTCAGATTGGGTGTTATCTCCACCTCGGGGGTAGCGTATCTCACACGTGCACTTGGTGCAGATGCGGGTGTTATGATCTCCGCTTCTCACAATCCGTTTCCGGATAACGGAATCAAGTTCTTCGGCAGCAACGGTTTTAAACTGTCCGACGAAGTGGAAGCTGAAGTAGAGCAGTATTTGGACGCGGCAGAGGATACGATGCCTCGACCAACAGGCGAACAAATCGGGACGGTTCTGGAATTCCTGGAGGGTGGACAAAAGTACCTCTCTCACTTGAAGAGTACCGTATCTGAGCGATTTGACGGTCTGAAGGTAGTCTTGGACTGTGCAAATGGTGCTGTCTCATCATTGGCAGCTCGTCTGTTTGCGGATGTGGACGCAGAAGTGATCACGATTGGTGCGAATCCGAATGGAATCAACATCAATGACCAGTGCGGTTCAACGCATCCAGAACGTCTAGTAGAAGAAGTACTGAAGCATAAAGCTGACCTGGGCCTTTCCTTTGATGGGGACGCAGATCGCTGCATTGCAGTGGATAATAATGGTGAAATCATCGACGGCGACTATATTATGGCGATCTGTGCACGAGCGCTCAAGGCTAAAGGAAAGCTCAACAACAATACAGTTGTCACGACCGTAATGGCCAACATGGGCTTCTTCAAAGGGATGGAAGAGTGCTCCATCAATACGACGAAGACTGCTGTCGGGGATCGCTATGTCGTAGAAGAGATGCTGCGCGGCGGCTATAATCTCGGTGGTGAACAGTCCGGCCATATCGTTTTCCTGGACTACAATACGACAGGAGACGGTCTGTTAACAGGTCTGCAGCTCTTGAACATCATCAAGGAGTCTGGCAAGCCATTGTCCGAGCTCAAACAAGTGATGGTCAAGTATCCGCAGCTCCTGATCAATGTCCGTGTAGAGGACAAGTCAAAGCTGAATGGCAATGAAGCCATTGCGCAGGCGATTCGTGAAGTAGAAGAAGATTTGGCTGGCAACGGTCGCGTTCTGGTTCGTCCGTCCGGAACAGAGCCAATCGTACGTGTCATGGCAGAAGGTCCAGATGCCGCACAGTTGGAAGGGCTCGTGAATCGGATCGTTGACGTAGTCAAACAACAATTGGTGTAAAATTAGTGTAAAAAGTTGCAGGGAGCGGTTTCGATGCCGCTCCTTATTGCATACAACTACAATACGACGACAAGATATTGTCGCTCTCCACAATCTGTGGTACAGTGTTCATGTGCACTAGCACCAAGAAGGAAAAAAATGGGAGGGATTGTGCAAAAAAGAACAAGCATTGTAAATCAAATGCATACCATTGGAAAGCGCCAGCACTGAGGCTGCCCGACATGGAGCCTTAGTGGACGAGGTGGAGGTTTATCGAAGGATTCGGCGGATACCTCCCGGCAGCAGTATCACTGCCGCAGAGCGCAGGGACAAAACATCAGGGTGATCTGATGGACAAAACCTTGCGTGTGATACGTTTTTTGCCATTGCCGAAATAAATGAAACAAAGTGAACCTATAAAAAACATGGAATGGCGGGGGACTCACCCCCGTACCATTGTTCGGGTGGAAGTCCCTCGCCAATTTGGAAGGGGACCATACACTTATGTGCGGAATCGTTGGATATATTGGAAATAAACAAGCGCAAGACATCGTAATCGGAGGACTTCGCAAGCTGGAATATCGCGGCTATGATTCAGCAGGGGTTGCTGTCGTGAACGAAAACGGCTTGGAGTACTCAAAAGCTCAGGGACGTCTGGCTGTTCTGGAAGGTCGTTTGGAGTCGAAGCCATTGACTGGTTCTATGGGAATTGGGCATACACGTTGGGCGACACACGGAAAACCGTCTGACGAGAACTCCCACCCACATACAGACGAGAAAGCAGCTTTTGCAGTCGTTCACAACGGGATTATTGAAAACTTCCTGCCATTGAAAGAAGAGCTGCTGGCAAAAGGCTACACGTTCACTTCTGAGACAGATACCGAGGTTATCGCTCACTTGCTCGCTGACATGTACGATGGCGATATCGTTTCTACAGCGCGTCGTGCTGTGCAACGCATGCGTGGTGCTTATGCATTGGGAATCATGACGCAGCACGAGCCAGATAAGCTGGTAGCGATTCGTTTGGCTAGCCCACTGGTAGTTGGTGTGGGCCAAGGCGAGAGCTTTATCGGTTCGGATATCCCGGCTATTTTGGAGCATACACGTGACGTGTACATTTTGAACGAAGGCGAAATGGCTGTGTTGACTCGCGACGGTGTAGAACTGATGAACGCGGAGACCGGTGAGAAAATCGAGCGGGAACTGTTCCATGTCGAGTGGGATCTGGTACAAGCGGAAAAAGGCGGATATGATTCCTTCATGCTCAAGGAAATGCACGAGCAGCCTCAAGCTGTTCGCGATACCATGGGTGCCCGCATTGACGAGGACAACAAGCGAGTGATTTTGCCTGAGCTGAAAATGAGCGATGCGGAACTGGCGACATACGATCGCATCTACATCGTGGCATGCGGTACTTCCATGCACGCAGGTCTCGTCGGTAAGGATGTTATCGAAAAATGGACTCGCGTACCTGTAGAGGTAGCAGTCGCTTCCGAGTTCCGTTACCGTGACCCGATCTACACTGACAAGACACTGATGATCGTCATCAGCCAATCTGGTGAGACTGCGGACACGCTGGCTGCACTGCGTGAGGCGAAAAAGAGCAACGTGAAGGTGTTGGCTATCACCAACGTGGTAGGCAGCTCTGTAGCTCGTGAAGCTGAGGAAGTGATCTTTACGTGGGCTGGTCCAGAAGTAGCGGTAGCATCCACCAAAGCATACACCTCCCAAGTAGTAGCCCTGTACTTGTTCAGCCTGTATTTGGCTCAAGTAAAAGGCACCATGGCGGCTGCTGAGGTTGCTGAAGTGGTTGAGCACCTGAGCGAGATCCCTGGCAAAATTGCTTCCATGCTGAAGGACGATGATCAAATTCGTCGTTTTGCAGAGGGCACAAAAGAGGTAAGCAGCCTGTTCTTCATCGGCCGCAGCCTCGATTATGCGGTATCGCTGGAAGGCTCTCTGAAGCTGAAGGAAATCTCCTACATTCACTCCGAGGCGTATCCAGCTGGTGAGCTGAAGCACGGTACTCTTGCGCTGATTGAAGATAATGTTCCAGTTGTAGCTTTGGCTACGCAACCAGACATCTACGAAAAAACGGTAAGCAACATCGTGGAAGTAAAAGCTCGCGGCGCTCATGTACTGGGCTTTGCGACTGAAGGCAACCACGATCTGGCGAAGAGTGTGGATGAGGTTATTTACATGCCAGCCACTCTGCCAATGCTCACACCGATTCTGACCGTCATTCCATTGCAATTGCTTGCCTACTACGCTTCTGTCGCTCGCGGCCTTGACGTGGATAAACCACGGAACTTGGCGAAGAGTGTGACGGTTGAGTAAGGGTTGAAGGGAATAAGAACAAAATCCTGTTGTTCAGTGACATTAGAGTTACTAAATTGACATTAGAGTTACTAAATTGACATTAGAGTTACTAAATTGACATTAGAGTTACTAAATTTCCGAGATCTAAAGTTCAAAGCTGCTCGGGACATAAATTATATTGGCCCTGCCTTGCTACAGTTCACTTTACTGCAGCAAGGTTTCTTTGTGTTTAAAAATGACTGAAATTTAGCTTTGAATATTTGGAAAATCAATACATGCGAGCATGTTATGACCACTGTTTTTGCAAAATATAGTTGGTAGCCAAAAAAGCATTAGCCTAACTAGCTAATGCTTTTTTATCTAAGTGTGGTGCAGAGATGATTAATAAAGTTCTAGACTGGTGACCAGGTTAAACTAACGGGTAGTTTAAAGTAGAAGGAAACAGGTGGAAAATGGCGAATTGTTTTGGGGCTAGTTCTTACCACAAAGATACATGAAAGGACTAAATATATGAGCAAGAAGCAAAAAAAATCTTTTGATAATGCACTTAATAAAAGTCTTGAAGGTATTCCGTTGAAGCAAATAAATCCAGCAGTAAAAGCCTTGCAAGGGATAGCAGGCGTACAATTCAACCACCATCCACCAGCAGTAAAAGCCTTGCAAGGGATAGCAGGCGTAGATTGGAACCAGCTTTCCTTAGTAGAAAAAGCCTTGCAAGGGATAGCATCAGAAAGGGCTTTTCAACGAAAAACCGGGGTGGTTCCTACAATCGAAAAGGCGAGTTTTGACTTTATGAGCCGCTTAAGTAGTCTTCCTAAGCGCTATAATTATCATTCTGAAAAACAGAATAACCAAAAACCCCTTTTTTCCGTTGTTTCTGAAGAAACAAAACAGCCTGTACCGGTTGAGGAATTGGAAAGTGCCTTTGGATTGTTGGATATTATTGGGGAAGTTACTGAGGAAGAGATGATTGGATTCGTCGGACATCTACTACGTTATCCGATGCTAGCATTGGAACATAGAGTTGGAAGGCTTATTCGCGATACTGTTAATGGTTTAGTCACAACAGGCCATATAAGCGGGTCGTTCTACCGTTGTCGTGTACGAAATTCAGATCAACTAATGCCTTGGACAGAAGCGGAAATGTGGGAAGCACCCAATGGAGTCAGCGCACAAGGACGTTTTAATACAATCGGTAGTGGTTTTTTATATCTCTCTAGAGATCAGGAAGCAGCCGTTTTAGAAATGAAACAACCTATGGGAACGATAATAGACATAATGAAGTTAGCCTTTGAAGCAGAAATAAAGGTTATTGATATTACCGATGATGAAGTTGCCTTGTTTCGTTATTGCATGTTTAAAGTATCTAATGACCCTTCCAGGGTTAAAAAAGAATATTTGGTTTCAAATTTCCTTGGACAATGCTGCCAAAAGGAGAACATTCACGCAATCAAATATAAAAGTGTCTTGGCCCCTGATGTAAGCAACTATGTTTTTTTTGATTATTTGAAGGAATGGTTTAAATATGAATCCTCAGCATCCGTAAGAACCGGGGGTTAAATCCATATGAAGTGCAATAGTTCCATGTATTTAATGTCCAATCCTGAAGGCTTTCAGCTAACGGGTTCGTTAGCGTAATAAAACAGTGGCGGGGCTGCTTGGGGGTAAAATTCACGTTTAAGAGTCGCGCGATGGTTTCTTTACTTTGTCCTCGTTACGGTTCGTGGTCATCAGTATAAAAGCCTATATAATACGGAGATTCTCCGCGCTGAATGCCATGATAGTCTCAACCGTTTCCTCCAGGCTGGTATAAGGTGAATTAAGAAATTACAGCAGGAATAGGGAAGGTCCTTTATCAATGGAGGGCCTTCCTTGCGTTAATTGCATATAGCTCGTTGTTTCTGAAAAATCCCAAGCAATTGGGATTTTTACCCTCAGGGGCGTTTGCCAGCCCAGGATGTAATCGGCACCCCATTGTCAATCTCTTGACAGTCGATGAAACTTTTGATCTAACCACTATATTCAGTTTTTAATGAATAAATGCCACTAAAATGAATACTATAAAAAGTATATAAACTAAAAGAGAATAGACTTTTACGCCCATATCACAAAGAATCTATGTTCGCAATAGACCGATAAAACCTTGTATGACGCGGGTTCGAAATTATTAAGGGCTGTCTGTTCCATTTCCCTATCGATACGTTTATACTATATAGAGAAAGAGAGAGGTAATTTATGGTGGTCTTACTCGATGGTAGGCAACTTCTTTATTAAGGAGGGGTTTATCATGAAGAAAGACCAAAAGAGAAAACGCAAGAAATGTGACAAGACCAGTGATCGCAAAACTTGGTTAGTGGTGGTTACGACACTTGTCACTACACTGCCTCCGATTATTCTCAAGAGTCTCGATTTGGCAATAGCGATAATCAATAACGGTAATTAATCGGGTATATCCCGAAAAAAAGAAATAACCTCGCGCCGACCAAAGCTAAAGGTTATCTCCAAAAAATCCTATTTTGCCGATCCAAAGAGGGACCGCCGATTGACCAAAGATGTTTCCCCAAACATCTTTGGTTTTTTTATGATCACTTCTACTCGAAAGAGCTTCGGAAGTAGATCGTAATCATCGTCAACCCTATTATACGTCACGGTATAGTGACACACAATCTTTTTGAATATTAACATTCAAAAAACTGAATTGAAACTCAGACATAAAATTGTCTTGTCTTGATCCACAATTTATGTTCCATCACTATAAAGCGAAACTCCATTGAAAAACTTCCATGTCTTGATGATTCTTATTTTCTCCAAGAAAACTCGGAAGTAAACCAGTCACTACGGGTAGCCCGTGGTACCTCCGAACCTCTGGCGCCGGGCAGCGTAGCTGCACGGCGTAACGTAAAATAGACCAGATACATTTGTACGTGATCTACAATCATATATAAAACGCAAAAACCCCGTAGGGGGCCTCTTCAGAAGATTTCTAAGGACCTTATCGATAAGGAACCAGAAAAAAATGGTTTTAGAAACTTTCCCGTTATTAGAGCCATTCAGCTTACATCTCATTATGGATACGGGAAAAAATTGAAAGACAATAAAAAGCACCAGTTTAATGATGTTTTAGTCCTGCCTTGTTTGGCGCTTGCTTCTTATCTCAGATTCAATTAATGCTTCTAGCTTGTCCAGAAGCTTCCTTATTCAGGAAAAAACCGGAAAGACTAATCAGCGCGTAGCGTTACGAAGTCTTTCCGTTTTTTTTATGTCAAACTAGACCAAGTTATTCTATACGGAGCCGTTAACATCTTATTTTAGTAGTAGCTCGTCGTTGTGATCCACCCATATACTGGAATTAGCGTATTCAGCAGAACTTTAATCTAATTACAGCGAATAAAATGGGAAAATAGCGAAGGTTGACTGGAGGGGAAGGGATGAAGGCGATCGTATATGAGCGGTACGGGCCGCCAAATGTACTGCAGCTTCGGGATGTCGCCAAGCCGGTACCTAAGGACGACGAGATATTGATTAAAGTCTATGCTGCAACTGTCGCCGCGGGGGATTGGCGCTTACGAAAGGCAGATCCTTTCCTGGCCCGGCTGTTCAATGGTCTGTGGAGGCCGAAGCGAATCAAGATTCTCGGATTCGAATTAGCTGGCGTGGTCGAATCAACGGGCAGTTGCGTTACTCGGTCTAAACCGGGGGATGCCGTCTATGCTGCCAGCGGAATGGGCTTCGGCGCGTATGCCGAATACAGATGCCTACCTGAGAACGGCCAGCGTCACGCTGAAGCCGACAAACATGACGTTCGAGGAGGCGGCAGCGGTTCCGGCCGGTGCCTATACTGCCTTGCAATTTCTCCGAAAGGGCAATATCCAGCGCAACAGACGCGTACTCGTCTACGGAGCATCCGGCAGTGTTGGGACGTATGCGGTGCAGCTCGCCAAGCATTTCGGTACGGAAGTGACCGGGGTATGCAGCACATCGAATCTGGATTTGGTAAGATCGCTGGGCGCCGACCGAGTCATCGATTATACAGAAGAGAACTTCGCGGATGACGGTACGATCTACGATATCATTTTCGATACGGTTGGAAAGAGTCCGTTCATGGCTTGCGTCGAGCGTCTGACACCGAACGGCTTATACCTGCGATTAGTCCATTTTAGCCCTCTGCCGGTCGTTCTCGGGTTATGGGTCAACTTGACGAGCGGTAAGAAGGTGATCGGTGGAACAATGAGGGAAAACGCGGAAGACTTGAGGTATCTTAAGGAGCTGATCGAGGCCGGCAAGCTGCGGAGGCCCACCGCTATGTGGAGCAGGGTCACAAGAAAGGCAACGTGGTGTTAACCGTCCAACAAGGTTTATAGGATTCGCTTCTTTATCCTTGAAAAGCTAGAATTAATACGTTTCGAAATCGAAAGACGAAGACTCCTTGTGCGTTTAGCTAACGGGCTCGATAGTTCAATGAAACAGCGACAGTCTAGGACTTTATTTTCTCGTCCTTGGCTATCGCTGTTTCAATTTCTAGGTTCAGTCTAATCCTTATTTTATTGAGTCTGACGGATGGCGTTTCGAAAAGCCGCGTGGAATAAAGAGATCCAGTCTAATACATTATTTTCTGCTGACACGGGGCGGACTTCAACTGGGTTTGCACCTTTCCGTGCAATTCGCAGAAGGCGATTGCCTTCCTCAGCGCTCAAATCCCGTACAAGTATAGCCATGGTTCTCACCACGGAAAGTAGTCGTTACTGGTCATTACCCACGTTTACCAAGCTACCTCTGTCCTTGTGCTGCGTTGTTTGCCTTGTCCGCCGCCAGTCTGCAATGATCACGTTCACGAGATGTATGTTGTTCGGAAAATGTAAACTTAACGCTTCCTACTAGAGCCGTTGCGCCATCACTGCACCCAATGCTCCAACTCGTAATGATCGTGAAACGATTGCGCTTGCTCGGAGCCCGACTCGATAAGCCGCTGTCGATTAGCTTCAAGCAGCCGATCAATTTCGTCATCGGCAATACGCAATTTGCGCAGCGTGTTGCCAACAATCCGGTTTGTTAACGTCATTCTTGGCGGATTATGCTCAAATACCAAGCTAATTAATGCTTTAAAATTGTCGAGCAGTCGCCCATGCTTCTCATCGTCGGCAAGCGAGGCCGGTGCTTGCTGCTTAGCATAATCCATATGCTGGAAGCAAAAATCTACAACCTCATGGTCGATGCCCAGTCTAGAGCACAACTGGCCAAATACAACCTCCCACTCAAATAGCTCCAACAAATCCTTTCTATCATCACACTGGTATTGGACAGCTTCAATATTCTCTGCGATGAGTGTGAAAAATTGCTGTCGCTCCTCCTCGGAGCTATGGGCAAGCAGCAAATCCCACATTTGTTTATTACTTTGGTTGTTTGTTGCTGTAACCGTCAGCAACTGACGAAACAACACCTGTCGTTGAGCGGGATTAGCGATCAGCCTCATATACACGGCCATACTGTCTCCAAATCGGCGCATATCATGATTGTAAAGCGCATCTATAAACTCCCGCAACGCAATATCGAAGCAGCGCCCCTCCGGTGGTCGCCCTAACACCTCCACAATAACACGATTCCATAACTTTCCGTTTTGATGATGATAGCCATTCCACCATAACGGCTGGGGGTAACCGCAATGGACGTTGAGGCAGCATTCCAGCAGTCCTTCCGACAACAGCCGATCCACTACAACACCAATCTCTTGTCCAAATAAGACCTCGCCCAAAATCGCAATTTGCACTTCATCAGGAACAGCGCGGCGGTTCAGCGCAACTCCACGCAGCCAGCGGACATCCTCTCGTTCGGCTTGCAACACCGCTATTAGCTCAGCCCGTTCGCCACTTGACAGCGAGGGCCAATGGTCTACCAATGTGCCGATCGTAACCGTGAGCATACTAGTTTGCCGGACCGCCAGCAGTTCTTGGAACAGCTCTGCCCTAACGTCAGCAGCCTGTCCTGTTCCTTCCAGCAAATAATCCGCAACATTCATGCCATAATCCTGTGGAAAATGATGCTCGCTATAATGATGCAGCCAACGATGCCAAGAGATTGCCAATTGGACAATACGCTCCAAATCATCAACATGGGCGAGCGACTTTCTCGCTACGTTCATCATATGCGCTTCATTCATCTCCATATATTGGGACGGAAAATGGTTTAGCAGCGCAATAAACACATCGTACCAAACAAACCATAGCTCGCGGGCCTCCTCGTCTGTGAGTTCATCCCAAGCTAGGCCATCCCGCGCATACCGATCCTCGAAATTTTCCAAAAAACGTTTAGAGCGTAGCGCAACGGACATAATCGACAGCGAGTTCCGAACATAATCTAAAATCGCAGACTTCGCTTGTGGTGTATAGCTGCTCCAACTGGACAAAGCGCCGCGAAACAGCTTATAAATATAGTCCGGATGCTCGTTCGGCTCCAAGTAGCTTGCAATATCCTCGAACGTATATGCGAACTGTTGAAACAGGAGCTCCACCGCTTTTGCTCGAATAAAGCTTTCATCATAAGATAGCGCCAGCCGAATAACGTGCAGCAGGTCCGCTGGCTCCATTTTGGCTGCATCGCGAACTACTAGCATATCCCGTATTTCTTCAGCAGTAAGTGGCTCGCTTGCCGCCAATTTTTGCAGTCTTGCTGCATGTCTGTCCTCATCCCAGTCCAGCCAGCCAAAACTGGCACTACGCTCCGTCGCCGTATTAAAATACGGCTCGCCCCTATGCCACAAAATATCATTGTCGCTCATCGAGCTTTGAACTTTTACAGCACTTACAAACGCCTTCTGCTCCTGATCGTCCAGCTCATCCATCCGACTATCGAAATACATAATGACCCGATCCTTCACAGACGGAAACAACGAATGCAGACTTCTTAGCAGCAATGCCTTGATTCGCTGTTTAAGCGTGGCATCTTGCGTCTCGGCATAATGCCACTCTGCCATCATAAGCGCACACAGGTTTCCTTCTTTAGAAGGTGAGGCCAAACTTCGGCCTAACAAGCGCAAGATGCTCTCCTTGTCGGCCAAAACGTCCTCCAGACTCGTTTGGAATACGATTTTGCTCGCGTGGTAGTAAATCGGATGGGCAAACACAATCGTTTTATAAACCGGATCAACTTTGATATAGCCGCGGTCGCGTAAATCACGAAGCGCTTCCACATCGTTGTCCGTAATTTTATAAGTTGCCTGGTAGACTGGAAATGGCGGCTTCTCCGCTCCTTTGCCCCCAAAATTATAGGCACGTATAACAGGCCCGTCACGCTTGGCGTTAAGCGCTGGCTCCTCCGTTGATTCACTTAACAGAAACGCCAAATCGTCGAGCTTTGCCGCTCGATAGGTGTTGCAGCTTAAACCAAGCGCCATAAACACACGCTTGCTGTTCTGTCCCTGATCGTCAATTTGCCGTGCCAAGCGATTAGAGTCGATCCGCGCTTCATTAACGATTGCCGACTCCTCCCATTGCTCCAGCACACCCAGATCAGGCTGCGCATAATAGAGGTGCACGATTTGTCCTGGTTGCAAGACGCTCGTACGTTCATTACGCTCCAGCCAGCCCCGCAAACGCTGAAACAATGTCACAGATGAAGCCGACGCACCATAATAGCGCATCCAAATTTGCTCTCCGATCGCAGCTTCATCAGCCGTCAAATCATGCCATACATGTGCCTTCATGCGGCATTCCGCAATCGAGCCGCGACGCAAAGCATGAAGCAAAATATCGCTGCGTGTCGTCACGATCAGTTTGCGATGTGGGCCGCAGGCGTCCAGCAGCCGTTCCACTTTAGCGACAAGCTCGGCCCTTTGTGGATGAGCGGTCATCGAGCCAAATGGGTCTTCCAGTACGAGCAGCCTCTCCTCATGGCTTACATGCCGCAAAAAGGCGAGCGCACCGCTGTCCCCATCTAGCTCACTTGTTATTTTCACTCTAAAGCCAGACTCCTGATAACGTTGGGCAATTTCCTTCGCCAAATACGTTTTGCCACAGAAGGATACCCCTGTCAGCAGCAGCACATGGGAAGCTTCCAAAGCTTCGCTGCAGAGGTACATTTCAGCGCGAGGCACGAGCTTCTCATCATAGGGGAATATTCGATTGCCGTTGAAAGCAGCAAGCAGTCTAACGACATCCTCCGTGATGGATTGCCCGGAATCGCGGCCTTGCCGAACTAGCTCGTCCAGCTTGCTAATGACGCCATCTGTTTCGCTTTGCGGAACGGCGTATTTTCTATTGAGCAGACGCGCTAGCCGTTCATAAACGGTATCCCAGTCCATAGACTCCCAGACGCGGTTTTTTTTCAAAATCGTCCTAAGCTGATTGTTTGGGTTATCACTAAAAAACTGCTCCAAAAAACGCCGACGCCCTTGCCCAGCAGGAGTCGCATCCGTGTAGTGGGCCAACACATTTGTTTTGACCCGCGCCAATAAGTCGTTGTTCATCCCTGCCGTTAACGGCAAATAAACCTCATTCGAATCTACAAACAGGCTCACGTCGTCCCGGCAGCGGGCATTCGTTACAAATAATACAAAGCGATTGGCGTCCTGCTTTAATTTCTCCAGCAAGTTCATATCCCGGCTATGCTTGTCAAAATGGCTAATCCAACTCGAAAACTCCGCTAAATCAATTTGTCCGGAGCGGTCCTTCACTTGCACGTCCAAAATATAAGGTTTGCCCGCGGCCTGAAAGGTAATCCGCGAATCTTCGCCATCCGCACATTCGATATAGATGCCAACGTTTTCTTGATCCAGTAGCTCCAGCGCCACATAAGCAGAAACGAGATACTGGTACTCATAGCCTCGAACTCCTGCGATTTCAACGGTCATCATGTCACCTCTCATCCAGTCAGCCTGAACAAAAATAAAGCCATATTGCAGCTCTTATGGTTCTGTTCCCTATCAAAGTAGTTCAATCCCTGTCCTTTATTTCCCTCTTGTAAGCGGCAACTTTTCAGGCGAAATTGACAAAATTATAGAATCATGAAACAAAAAAGAAGATGACCACCGCAAGAAATAGCCTTTGAGTAGGCAATCCAGGCTGTCACTGAAGCTTACCATCAAAGCAAAAAGTTTCTTTCCATTGCGGTGGAGGTGGAGGAAAAGGAAGAACCGGTACAGAAGCCGCAGGTATCTTACTTACTCTGGCGTTAAGTGACACACTTGACGAAGCAGAGTAGTCGGCTGTGAGTAAAACGGTGGTTCAAGACCATTCCCTGTGATAAAAAGAATGACAAAGTGATAGCTGTCCTGTTCTAGGTTCAAAAAAATGGAATAAAGGGAGGGCAATTGAGATGTAAGATTGTAGAACTCTTATGAGAGAGGAGGACTGACTGGGGTGGTAAATTACTGTGGGATCACTACAGATACCGACATGGAGGAAGCTGTCCTAGGTAGAAAATAGAAATTTAAAAGAACGAAAAAATAAAGAAAAATGTTAAGTATCGTTCCTTTTGGGAAAAATGGATCTAATGATTCTTCATGGGAGCGATACAATGTATTACACTATTGCGGATGTTTTTCCAGCCATACCTATAGAGAGAATGGGCGACTATTGCATCAAGTATGACGACTACGTATTTTATTCAGTATGGTATGACAAACATTGTCTTATTGAAAATACTACATTAGCATCGGCTAGAGAGTTTTGTAGCGCGAGAATAAATCAACGTTGCGAAATTGTTTTTGTTCTGAATACGTATTTTGTTTATATTAGGGGACAGGTTTTTTCAAAATACGTTGATCAGGAGCAGTGGTATCGAAGACCTTATAGGCCGTGGATAGGTTTTTACCCTATACCACAAAAGGTTAGATTCGGATCATTACCATACATAAGTCTCGCTCAAGACTGTATTGAAGCTGAGAAAGCGGGTAAAATCAGCTTGTTTTATAAGTCATATTACAATGAATATGACAGACATCACTTCAATAAGATTTAAAAAATGATTTTTGAGACTTCAATAGTACCTCTTAAATTTTCTAAGTAGAAGGAGAGAATGCAATCTAGCGAAACATGAATAAATCGGTTATTCAGAAGAGGCGCTCTTATTGCAGGGAGAGAAGATGATTCCCATGAAAAAATACAACGCACGTTTAGACAAGCTTTGAGATTTTTAGAGTAGAAATGCAATAGTATCATTGAGTGCCTATCATAGTTTAAACATCCAACGAAACGATTCCGGTCGTATTGAAAAATACTAATTTCAAAGTTTAAGTTACGTATAAAGGAAAGCGTAAATGGCAGTTATATAAGGAGCGTGAAATGGAAAGCATATAAGTAGATTAATATTTTTAAACTAGGAAAATCTACATATTGTAGTTCATTTTTCCAATTGATACAATATTCTGTAATCAATTGCACATCAACAGAGACACATAATGGATTCCGTTATGTGCTTTTTTATTATCAGGAGGATGTTTGATGTCTGAAAATATCTTGTTAAAAAATCACCAAAATCGGCTAAAAGACGGGAGAGGCAAGGGGAGAGGTCAAAGTTATGTGCCCTTTATCCAAGCTTCTGATAACAGAGCACCTTCTGAAGGATGGATAACGAGGTCACTTGGGTGGAAGACAAGGAGAATTCATCATACCTTATCAAGGCATGAGTATCACTATCTACTTGTCCAAGAATGGTCGGATCTGGTAGTTGATATTAGAGAGCAGTATCCCCTTGACTTCGATTTAACAACAAAAATTGCAAGAAAATTGAATGTTCCCCACCCTCATTTAAACGGTGAAAACGTAATTATGACAACAGACTTTATGCTTACGGTTATTCAGCCAGATGGTAAGGAAATGGATTTTGCTAGAACAATTAAACCCGTTAATAAATTGACGAGGAGGACATTAGAGTTATTTGAATTAGAGAGGAGATATTATCTTGAGTTAGGGCTTTCTTGGGGGATTGTCTTAGAAAAGAATAAACCAATGAATTTAATAAAGAACATTGATTGGCTTTACGATACTAAGGAACTAGGATCCCGAGATGGAGTTGACGCAGAGCTGGTGAGTATGGTGTCCAAACCTTTGTTCTCACTCTTATCAAAGAATAGTACAAAGGTATCTATAAGTAAACAATGTCTTACCTGTGATCTAGAATTAGGATTAATGCCAGGGACCTCCTTATACATCGTGAAACATATGATTGCAAATAAACACTGGGTCACAGACATGCATCAATTAATTCGTGAGAATAAGCCGCTTCAGCTCACTCTAGGATCTTCTTATGACTCTATCTCAAAGAACTATGCGTAAGGAGAAGAACAGATGCAAATTGTTGAAAATACAATTGTCGCTTTTAGTGATCAACTCGAAATGAAAGAAATCCTGGAAAGAGTACTGTGGATTTCACCAGATCGGACTGAAGTGGTTCTAATTAACATTGTTAATAAAAACAAAATATATTTTCCTTATTTTAGGCAATATTCGGAAATTGAGCATCTGATTGAAGATGGCTTTGCAAGAATCATTCATGTGGATCCTGACTTAAAGTTAATTGCGCCTGATGAGGATTATCTGCAAAAGCATAAAAAAAGCCAAGAAGCAAAATGGGAGATTATTAAGGATATTGTCTCAAAAGAACCAGACATTTACCTTAAGGAGCATCGTGGGCAATTGATTCGTGATGCAGGAGAAACATCGGGAAAACCATTGAACATTATTTATGATTGTCTTAAAAAGTACTGGTTTTATGGAAAGTCCCTAAATGGTCTCTTAAATAACTATTTTGACTGCGGGTACCCTCAACATGCTAAGAGGATAAACAATACTGGTAAAAAACCGGAAGATAGAGAAGGGTATCTCTTAACGGAAGTTGATAAGAGGAAGTTTAAGATTGCAATTGAACACTTTCATAAAAAAGAGGGAAAAAACATAAAAGAAACGTACAAGCACATGTTGCAGACGGAGTATAACGAAGGATATTACAGGGAACATGGTGTCATGGTTCCGATCGTTGTAGTTAATAACTGTCCATCAGAAAGACAGTTTCGTTATTGGTACCAACATGAGTATAGCGAGAAAGAGAAGTACGAAAAAAAATATGGTAGAAGAAAAGCTGAAATGAACGCAAGGGCTCTTACGGGAAATCCTATAGAAGATATACAAGGTCCAGGTGCTCTATTTGAGATTGATTCAACGCCAGCCGATGTCATCTTAATGTCGAATGATAATAAAACAGAAATAGGTCGTGCACATGTATATTTTGTAAAAGATGTTATGAGTAGAATGATTACTGGGATGCATATATGCAGAAATCCTTCGTGGGAAGAAGCGATGGTTGCTTTAGAAAATGCAGCTACAGATAAGGTTGAATTTTGTGCAAGGTATGGTATAGAAATCGACGAAGAAGATTGGCCATCCCGACATTTGCCTAAATTTATCGCTGCTGACAGTGGGGAAATGAAAAGCAGGAACTCCAATAATTTAGTGATGATTAACGTCCAGATTGGAAATGCCCCCTCTGGAAGAGGGGACTTAAAGCCATTTATAGAGCAGCAGTTCAGTCGGTTTAATGCTAGGATTCGTGAACTTATCCCTGGAGCAGTTGTGAAGCAACACAGGGAGAGAGGAGATAAGAATCCCGCGGATTATGCAGTATATACGTTCGAAGCATTTACGAAAATCGTCATCTACTTTGTTCTTGAATTTAACAAAAGCGTGTTGAGCGAAAATTTCTTTTTAACAAGGGAGTTGTTTGAGGACAAGGTCGAGTTGACACCATTAGGCGTTTGGAACTGGGGAGTTCATAAAAATCTGCTGCACGAAAAACCACGCCAACTAATTCGCTATAGTCTACTTCCTAGAGGAGAAGGATCGGTAACAAGAGCAGGAATTATCTTTGAAAAAATGGCGTATACTTGTGATCGCGCAATCGAAGAAGGATGGTTTGAAGCTGAGAGAGTTGATGGCAGCAAGAAGATCGAAGTTTGTTATGACTCAAGAAACTGTAGCAGCATTTTTTGAAGTTAAAAGATGGATCTTTTGAACAATGCTACTTAACAGCAAAGTATCGGGATTACGAGGGCTTACATCTTGATGATGTAAGAATCATGGTGAGATACAAGAAAAAACAGATGGATCAAAAGAAAAAAGATCAATTTAATGTAGAAGCCGTTTTGGATTCGGTAGCAAGAAGCATGACGAATATTGAAACCCAAAAAACGAAAGAGGCAACATCGGGTAGGCCCAAATCTGCAAAATTTAAAAATAAACGATTTGTACGAACATTGGATAAACGAGTTGACACAAGTAAAGGTGCTTGGACGGCGGTAAATACGAATCTAAATAAAGATGAACTCCTTTCCGGGGAGGTTGTCCCTTTTCAAAAACCACAAGCAACAAAGGAACAGCCTATCAACAATATGCAGTTGTTTTTAATGTCAAAAAACAAGGAGAAAAGAAAAGAACGTGACTAATATCGATATTAGAAATTCTATTTTAAAGGGATACCAAATGAATGCGGAGTATCAGGAGCAGATCGTTCCAGAAAATAAGGGAAATCCATTTATTGAAGCAATCCCTCCTCGGCTAAGTATTGATGATATTTATGACCACCTGTACTCCGTGCCTAAGTATTGCGGGAATCATTCAACACTTACTGTTGAAGAACGTCTAGAATTGGTACAACAAATCAAACCGAGTTTCTGGTTGCCATTAACCCCTCATTTTGATCGTTATCGAAATATTTATACTATGATAAAAATCGGATACCAATCAAGAAATCCTATGACGGCGATGTATCAACGGCATCTGTCTGTCGGGTATGGGAATATCTTAGCTCATGGAACAAACCCTGATGGTACTAATTTACTTGGCCATATACAAACAGCAAAACAGTGTGCAGAAATTGGCTTAAGTGGAATGGGGAAATCAAAGACGTATGACAAGTTATTGCAATTGTTTTTTCCTCAAGTGATCCACCATACTCGTTATCAGGGGAGTGCTCTCCCCTGCAAACAAGTTGTTTGGCTGAAGATTGAATGTCCAAGTAACCGCTCGATTGGGGCCTTGTGCAGGAACTTTTACTATGCGGTTGATGAGATCCTTGGGACTACCTATTACGAGGATCTAGCAGAAAAAGACGGCAGAGCTGAGGTTTTGGCGAAACGAATGGCAAAAGTCGCAGGTTTAATTAACTTAGGTGTCCTCGTGATAGATGAGATCCAACGCGTAAACCGTGCTCATTCCGGCGGGGATGAAAAAATGATAGATTTTATTACGGAGTTAACCAATTCGATTGGTGTTCCCATTATCATGATTGGTACATTTAAGGCTATGTATCTGTTTAAGACTTGTCTTGCAAACTGCCGGAGAGGCGTGCCAGATGGGTACGCGGAGAATATTACGGACCGTATGAAAGAGAATTGGGAGTGGGAACAGTTCATTGAGAGCCTCTGGGATTTGCAGTATACAAAGAACATCACAGCACTTACCCCTCAGTTAAAAGCGTCCATGTACTACCACACCCTAGGCATACCAGATTTTGCAGTTAAGTTATTTATGCACGTACAGTCGCATGTGATTTTATATAGTGAGGATGAACATATTACCGTTAGCATGATCGATGAAGTGGCAAATAAAACCCTACGGTTAGTTCAGCCAATTTTTGAACGTATTCGTAAGGGGGAAGACGTTGATCCTGTAGAATTTGAAGATCTTAAACCGGACTGGATTTCTTTTGACAAATATCTTTCTCAGGTAAGTCATAAGATACAAATTGATGGTCAAATGTCTGAGGAGCATAAAAGAATTATCATGCAACGAAATAGAAAAACATTAATCGAGCAACTAACAATCTTTGCTACTAAGATGGGATGTCAAACAGAAGAGGCGGAGCATTACGCTTGTGAGATTGAAAAGAAATATAGCGGTTGTGAGGATACAGAACTTTTATACTCTGAAATTGCAAAGTTAGTGCTTACAAAAGGTGGAACCGATATTGCTGTCAAAGGAGCAGAACAGAACCAAGAGAAGGCAACATCAAGAGGAAGGAAAAACAACACTTTTGAGGCGGATGATATTAGGCAAATTGTCCAGGAAGGATCTCGACGAGGGAGAAGGATTGATGAAGCCTTATCGGAATCTGGGTTGATAAATACGTATGATGAATTCGTAGTGAGTTAGGTGTTCATATGAGAAAAATAGTGTCTTTTCCTACACCATACCCCGATGAGGATTTTAAAAGCCTAGCGTACAGACATTTTCTCCATTCACCCTATGATTCTTACCTACATAGCAGACAGGAGTTATTCGGTAGGAATCACCAAGGTATGGTTACTTATCCGAAGAGTTTGATGCGCTTATGTGACCATTTAGGAGTCTCGATAGACTTTATTCAAGATATTATCGAATTGCACACGTTCTATCCGCTATATCGGCCATTCTTGAATGAAGAACAAGTGAGTATATGTTTAGAGGCAATGATACATGAGAGCAATAATAACCCTCTGGTTCACAAGAGATTCCAAAAAGTAGTCTCAATAGAAGGTAAGTATTGTCCTACGTGTTTACAGAATGATTTTCAAATGTATGGTGTAAGTTATTTGCATCGAACTCATCAACTAAAGTTTCTAACATTTTGTCATATTCATGGTGATAGTTTAATTACTCAATGCTCAGTTTGTGATATCCCTTTGATGAATAAAACTGGGACTGCCATGCTAATAACCCCCTTCTGTGAAAATGGTCATGAAATAATATCAACAAAAGGGATGGTGGATTCTTTTGTCCGTTCGCTTTTGGAAGACGTTATCGGATTAATGAAGAGAAAAGAAGTGTCCTTAGATTTGATTTATCAGAAACTACTCGTAGAAGCTGGGTATCGTGGGTACATCCACTATAAAGGGGACTTTATCTATAAAAGCAATATGCTTCAGGATTTCGTAGAGTTTTATGGCGAGGAGACTTTACGAAATTTAGATTTAGGACAATTCACGAATGGAAAATTTCTCGTGGAAATGTTCCAAAGAGAAAATCTACATAAGCACGTTCTATTCAATATCCTTCTCATGCGTTTTTTTGGCGGTTCGATAGACGGTTTTTTTGCTCAGAACAATTCATATTCTGTCCCGCTTCCATTTGGCGTTGGGCCCTGGCGATGTCTAAACTTCATTTGTCCATATTATTACAAGCCGATAATCAAAAAATGCTTGCGTAAAGCACACGAATGGGTAACGGGAGTATTCACATGCCCACATTGTGAAATGATATATACGAGACGAGGATTGCCAAAAGAAGAGAATGAGAGCCAATATTCTATAGAAACGATGGGGACACTATTTATTAGTACCGCGGTAAAGTACTATCAAGAGGGTTATCGAATTCAAAAAATAGCTGAGCTCATGCATTCAAATAAAACAACAATTGGCAAATACCTACGGCCGTTTCGTAAAGAGATTTCCCGTAGGTCCAAGAAGATCGATATAGAAGCTGCTCTGAAAGTCATAGAATTGGGGTACACACAAGCTGCTGCAACATCATTTCCTAAGAGTGATGTGTATAAACAGACAGTTCTGGAAGCGATTGAAAAACTAGGGAGGGATGTTACAAGACCGGTGATTAGGAAGTATAACAATCATCGCTACGATTGGTTAATGTGCAACGAGAGGGAATGGATGGAAAGTGTTTTACCACCGAGAAAGAGAATGGAGAAGGAATTGAATCTTAAAACATTAGATGATGATTTATCTAAACTGGTCGAAATTGCAGTCTATCAGTGTAGGGAAAATCCACCGGATAGGAGAATTTCCAAGGCGACGATATTACGAGCGTTGCCTAAAACGATAATGGGAAGATACTATACCTTTCGACGCCTATTGCCAAAGACCACCCAACTTCTTCAAGACGGTACTGAGTCGAAAGATCAGTATGCAGTCCGAAATTTTCCTAACGTATTGCAATGGTTTGAGAGTTCTAGGTATAAAACTCTTTCTTTACAATTAATCCAAACTAGATTTCAGATGTATAAAAATCTCGAACAGGAAACCTTTTCACATATCCAAGAAAAGATAGATAATTATAATACAATGAGGAAGGATTAGATAAATGGATGCACTTTTTTCCTCCGACGTTGCCGGACGAACTACTCTACAGTGTACTAGCAAGATATCATGCATACTCTGGAAACGAAAGCCACAAAAATAGTGTGCGTGATTTCTTTGGTTCCAAAACCATTTGTGCTGTTACTGATTTACCTTGTCATCTAAACAAGTTAAGTACCAGAATTCCCGGGAAGGCGATATCTGCTTACGAATTATTAAACGATAACACTCTTCTATCCTACTTCAAACCTTTCTTACCTGAAGAGAGGTTCAAACAGGCTGAAGAGGAGATGTTACATGGTGACGGAAGCTCTCTATATATGAAGTTGGGTTTACCTGCAAATGGGGTGAAGAACAATAAGTTTCTTCGATACTGTACCATGTGCGTCGACAGGGATCGTTTGCAATATGGCATTGCATATTGGCACAGAGCTCATCAACTACCAGGAGTTACCGTATGCCACCTTCATTCGAGTTTACTCATTGATTCAAATGTCCCATTCTCATCAAGAAGAAATAAGCATGAATTCGTTTCATTAGAAGAGGTGGCTTTACCTAATGTACCAACAATTAGAACCAGTACAGAAGTTAAAATTGCAAAGTACTCCTATCATATTTTAAATTCTGAATGTGACCCAGGTGGTGGAGGTACCCTTTCATATTTTAAATTCTGAATGTGACCCAGGTGGTGGAGGTACCCTTCGGATAATTTACTTAGCAAGATTGCAGGAAATGGGGTTTGTAAGTCCCACTGGGAGACTAAGATTTAAGTTGATAATCCAAGCGTTTATAAATTTATTTGGGGAAAACTGTCTGAATCAGATTGGTTGTAATATTCATCCAACTGAGCAATATTCGTGGCTCCATAAGGTTATGAGAAAAGAACATTTCACTATGCATCCCCTTCGTCATATTCTATTACATATTTTCTTGGGTTTACCCACCCATTTATCGTTCTCGAAGAGAGAAGGAGTTCTACAAATGGATCCCTTTGGGGAGGGACCATGGCCGTGTCTAAACAAAGCAGCGATACATTACAAAGAGTTGATTGTTACCAACTGTAAAGTAACACGATGTTCAAGCACGGGGAAACCGGTAGGGACCTTTAATTGCGTTTGTGGTTTTATTTATAGTCGTCGTGGACCAGATAAAGTAGAGGAAGATACGTATAGAATAGGAAGAATTAAAGGATTTGGATATGTATGGATAAAACGACTAAGCGAACTGGTGGAGGGGGGAAACTATTCACTTAGGGCAAAAGCCCGTATTCTTGGGGTTGATCCAACAACTGTTAAAAACCAAATGAATAAACTCAATGGCTCAAAAATCGGAGTTAATCCTTCAAATTCGACTAAAAAACAAACTAAGACTACGAAAAAGCAGCAGCAGAGACTGTTAGCCGACGAGACGATAAGGAATCTGAGAAGTCAACCAAGGAAGCGGGTAGATTGGGAACAAAGGGATAACATAATTGCTGAAAAGGTACACAGTGTAGCAGAACAATTGTACACGATCAAAAATATGAGGATTTCAAAATCTGAGATCGGGAGAAAAATTGGAGCACTTTCATTGATACATAACAAATTGGGTAAATTACCTAAAACCAGCAAGGAATTATCAAAATATGTTGAAAGTACCGAAGAGTTTCGGAAGCGTAGAATAAGCATGGCCATGAATGAGAGTGAGTTTGCGAGAACAACAAGACCCGCCTGGAAGATTGCAAAGGAAGCAGGTATAAGCTTGAAAGAGTTTCGCCGTCTGATGAATGTCTCAAAAACTTCAGGGAATGGGGCATAATTTTCTAATGACAAACTCGTATTTTCTTTCGTGCTAATAAATAGTTTGGAAAGCACAGCTACAATTTGAACGATAGGTCTTTGACGGAGAAGAGTTCGGAGCAATGTGTTTTCATTTATATGACAGTATTCAATACGACTATGCATTTACCGTGAAGTATTTTATTTCGTAGAAAGGGCATCTGGGAACGTGTGAAAAGAGCTCGTTCGTGAAATCAATCCAGCGAAAATATTAGTTCAAATTTAGGAAGCACTCGGGAGTCATGGTGAATATACGTCGAGACCTCGTGAGCGTGACGATGTGAAGTAACATGAGATATTAGAAAACAAAAAGAAACGTTTCTATCTAACGGATATCGAATCGATTTCGAAATGAAACGGGTGCTGCGGCATCCGTTTTTGTTTGTTGTCTAAGGATAGGTAGATCTCAAAGGAATGTCATGGACTCAAAATCCACCCGAGATGTAATACTGCGGTAAAAATCTATTTCCGAGTTGAGTAAAAACTACTATACTTTGGAAGTGTGACCAAACATTTCATTGGGGCAAGGAGAGTACACAATGTCTCAGGAGTTGCTCATTTTCAAAAAAAACACTGATGCCCCAGGCACCAGTCGTGGTTTTGTGTATCAATATATTAAGACCTTGTTTCAATGGTTGGTTAACTATCGAGACCAGTCAGATATTATAGTTTATTGCGAAGTAGAGGACGATATTAAGCAATTTGACTATGTGAACAAAAGTATTACATGGACTCAAGTTAAAAGTTATTCTTCTTCTTTCAACCTAAGTGGCAGTGAACTTACTAAGACACTATATAATTTTTTTGTGCTGTACTTATGTTACGAAGAATATAAAGGGAAATTTATCTTCGAAACCAATTCAAAACCTTCCGGTAGGGACGAGCTGTTAAACGAATGGATAAATTCACAGCCACTAAATGAGGAGAACGTAGAGTTGCTTGCAAAGCTGGTTGTGAAAACCCAACAAATTTTGCGAGATAGTGCAAATGACAATATTCGTTCTACTTTATCTAGCATCTTACCCAAAATTGAGACACTTGAGGCTAAACAACCTAAAAGTACGGCAGCGAAAAGGAGAAACGCAAAGGAACTAGAAACGTTAAAAGCGGAGTATGAATCTGTCAAAAAACTTGGGGAGAGTTTTCTTAAAAAACTCGATGATGTGGAGATCTTACTGGATTTTGTAAAAAGGATAGAGTGGGTTTTTGAAAAGGAAGATCCAGATAAAGCTCTTCAATCGCTTAAAGCAGAAACGATCACTTTGCTTGGGCAAATAATACCCAACAAAGAGCAAGTCGCATTGTACTTTGAGAGATTGTTGACTGAAATATTTTTCAGATCTGCGGAGGATAATGCTGACTCCCGAACCTTGGATCGTGAGCTGCTCGAAGAAATATTTCGAGAAACCGAGGAAGAGCTGAGAGGCTGCATAGATCGTGAATTCATTGGGAAAATTGAAGGCTTAGGAGTAAAAATAGACGAGGGTTTCGATGAGGTGAAAACACAACTTAACACGTTAGAGCATAAAATTGATTTCATTAGCGAGAAAATAACTCCTCAACCAGAGGATTCGATGATTTTCCCACCTACTGCTGATGAGGATGAGGTGAAGAAAATTTTAGACAGCGATCCTGAGAAGCAAAGTAAATTAGAATCTAAGATAAAAAAGATTGAATTTCAAGATATAGAAAACGAAAACAAAATAATAGCAATAGCCACTGAGATGCGGTGCAACTATCTATTGTTGTTGCAAAAGTTGAAGCTAGGTAACAAACACCATCAGCATAGTATTGTTAAGAACTTAGAAAAGATCGTACAAATTCGTTGCACAAACGCTGTCATCCATAATGGTGAGGAAGGTGCTACCCAGTTCAATTCTAGGTTATTTTGGAAGGAATTTCAGGATGATTTAAGATTACTTGCCAAGGAACAAAGTCGAATGAGCAAAATTGAGATTAACGAAACGGTTGTGTATGGTCAAATGTACCAAATGGCCGCAGAATGCCATTTGAAGTGGAACAATAAAGGGTGAGGGTATGAATAACGATGAAATAAAAAAGATCAACCAATTCTTTGATGCGTTAATCAATAATAATGTTCAGATGGAGACCGTACCGCCACATTTGCGCACTGCTTACATAGATCCAGACGATGATTACGATTTCCATGCGTATCGGATATTACTTTTGCTGCGGATATGTGGGACTAAGCGTGATGGTTTTTTTTCGAACCCTACAATATATGGGAGGAGGAAGTTTTCATTCTTTGATTTCTTGATTAGATATCCATTTTACCTCATGAAAGCAATCGATAAAAGCAACAAAAAATATCTTGCATCTTATATAAATCTTAACGATTATGAGAAAAAAATGGCGTTTTCGCCAATGATCAGGTATATAAGAGGACCGTGGGATCACCGGTATGATTCGATTTTCAATTATATGATAAGCAAAAAGTTAATTGACGTAAAATATGATTATTTCTCAAAAAGCCAAAAGGCGTTTTTGATAAGCCTAACACCTCTTGGGGCGGAAAAGGCTGATGAAATTGTGGAAGTCGAGAAAGAATGGAAGATGAGAATGGAAACCATTAACAAAATTTTCCCCTCAAATGCTACTAATGATTATATTGAAAAATATGTGCAAAAGGAATTTCCATCTCTTATTTTGGGTTATTACGGGGTGAGTGATAGTGTTTATTGAATCCGTTCTAATAAGGGTTGAAACAGAAAAGGAACTGTACGTTCGTTTTGTTCCGTTTAGAGATACTGATGGGACCATAAAAGAGTTCAATATGATTTATGGCGAGAACACATTGGGAAAATCGACGTTTATCCAAAGCGTAATTTTTGCTCTTAAGGGTGAAGATTTATATGGAACGCGTCAAAATGATATTTTGAGTTTCAAGGATTTATTTAGAATACATTACAAGCGGAAAGTTATTCAAGCTCATGTTTTTTTGCAGCTATCCAACAAAGGGACTAGGGTTGTAGTTGCGCGTAACGCGCTAGATTGGAACGATCCTGTATGCGTTTTTTCGGGTGTAGAACTTCAGAAAAGTTCTAATTTGGAGCAGCTGGTACATGACAGCAAGACACGAGCTTTCTACAAAATGCGTAAAGACAAGAACATAAAGGGAAACGAAACTTATCAAGAGTTTTTATTTTCTTTTATGGACATTACCCCAATAACAGAGAGCGAATCTGAAACAAATGGCGAAGATTCTGAGTCAACTGGCGATGTTAAGCTGTTGTTCTACATTCAGAATCTGATGCCTTTGTTTGTTATACAGCAAGAGGCATGGTATGACATTCAAGCGATAAATCCTAGATACGGACTGAAAGATATTAAAAAAACAGCTTTCGAAGTTCTTCTTCAGTTTTCTGGGACTGAAGTAATTACAGCGAGACACGAGTTGGAAAAACTTTTGTCACTGTTGAAACAGAAAACAACTTCGTTAAACGATATCAATGATGTTATCGGAATGATTGCTCTAAAAGACGCCAAGCTAATTGAGGATGAGATCACCCGAACGCAAACTGAAATATTAAATCATGAGCAACGCATTGAAAGGTTGGAATCGGGCAGTTCAGAAAGGAATAATGTTTTTTCCGAAATTCGGAATAAATTCAGGATTTCCTCAATGAAAGCGAGAAGGCATCGGGAAGAGATGCAATCCCTTGAAACGGAAATCGAAGAGTACAATTTCTTTATTAACAAGATTTTGAATGACATTGAAAAGAACGATAAGCTTAAAACTGCAAAAAAGATTGTGGGTATTTTACCTGTGAGCTCATGTCCGCGTTGTCTTAATGCTCTTTCTATCGATGTTGATGATGAATTGGAGAGTGGTAATTGTGGATTATGTGGTAGTCCCTTCAAATCAATACCTCAAGCACAAAGCGAGCAGTATCTTGGGTATTTAAAAGATGAGTTGAGGGACTTTAACCGACTAAAAGAAATAAAGGAGAAAGATAAGGAGGAACTTTACAATAAAGTTGTTTTGGCGGAATTGGAGCAAGCGGAGCTAAAAAGGATGATGGATGACTTTGAAGATAAGTTAAAGCCACGGAATCTCCAGGAATACAATTTTCACGCTCGGCAAATAGGAAAGCTTCAAAATTCGATTACCCATCTTAACAAAGACAAAGAAATTATCGAGCGATTTGAGAAACTACTGAAAGAAAAAGAAGATCTAGAAAAAGATATTAAAGACAAAAGGGCTTACATTAAAGGCATTGAAAAGCAAAAAGAGAAGGACGAGGAGAAAATCCAGTTCTTTGAGAGAACGTTTAAAACAAATCTAAAGAACCTAAGCTTTCTAAAACTCGGTCTCGATGAAAAGAAAATTAAAGACGAGAAAAAGAAAGATGCCGTTTCCCTAGATGATGATCTTGAGAAGATATATGGGCAGATAACAATTGACAGATTTGATTACTTGCCAAAATTGGAGGGGAGGAATCTTTATTATCTTACTTCAAGCAGCGGATTGATTAGGATTATCTTATCATACTATGTTGCTTTGCTTGAGACCGCTTTGAATTATGAGGATTCAGTTCAACACCCTTTACTCCTTCTCATGGACGAACCAAGACAACAAAATTTGGACATCAAAGCGTTTAATTGTTTTATTGATCTTTTTAGAGAGTTAGAGAAGAAATATCAAGGGAAGTTTCAAGTGATTATTGCGTCGTCTGAAAAAGGAAGTGTTAGCGATACCGAATTAGCACTTGACCTCGGGGCTGACACGTATTTGTTACAACCCTTGGATGATGATACAGAAAGTGAATTACCTACTACATAATATGATAGTCAGGCCTCCTTTTATCAAAGGCGGCTTTTTCGTGTAAACAGTTAATTATTTTGTATTCCAAATCTCCTGATCCATAAACTAGAAGCTCGATAGTCACTTATGAACGGAGAAGTTTTGAAAATAACGGGATCGATAGTTTATGACATTCCGTTCTGATGAATTGTTTTTCCTATTCGAAGCAATAACTAAGTATTTTAGATTTGAACATTGATTCTATAGTATGGAATTTGGAGGATTAAATATGAACACATCACTAAACCCAATCGGAATTGTTATGCAAGCCTTGCAGAACTTTTTAGGAAACGATCCCGTTATTATTCTTTCCTTAATAGGGGGTATGTTTTTGTTTATATGGTTATACAAAGAGATAAGTAAAAACATCCACCAGAGAGAACAAGCAAGTCTAGACACTCTTGAAAAGCGGATTACTGCATATGGAAAACTTGAAGTAAGTATTGTGAAATATCTACAGGGGAGGGGAGGAGAACGAAATGATCTAGAAAAGGAACTTTTCGATGTTTTTAGTAACTCTTATCTAGAATTATCTAATAACTTACATCGAAAGATATCTAAGTTTATGACAAGTTTAGCAAATGACCAATTGGAAAAATCACTTGATCTCATTAGGAAAGAGTTAGTTCAATTAAAGCTAAAACAATCCATGTTAGCCAAGGACTCAATCAGAGATAGCTTGTTCGATATTATTGAACTACCAAGTAGATTATTTGCAATTGTATTTAAGCCTGTATTAATAATTATTGTGTATGCCACGTTTGGTTTAACAATTTTAATTGTTGGGTGGTTTATACAGGGCCAGGCAGATCTATTGTCATCAGTTTTAATTATCATAAATGCGTTAGCGGTAATCTTTTTGTTTTTTACCTTTATTGGGATTGTGGATATGATCTATGGAGAAAGATTTAGACATTCAATGACAAATTGGGGATTCATAATCATATATTTTTTACTGAATATTGTAAGTATAATATGGTTTTATTGGTTTAGTGGCTTAATCTTTGCTGTCCTTACAGCAATCTTTATCTACAAGGTGATTCCACGACTGCGCTTGGGGACGGAAGAAAGGGATTAGAAGAGTGGTATTTCCAGGAGAGCTTATGTTAAATAAGATCACTCATTAATGATGAATACAATCCTTCTACATACGACAGGAATTACCTGGGACTGTCGATTCCTAAAAGTGATCTTGATTTTTTAAATCGAAGGATGATTCACTCACAAATCTGCTTTAGTGTCCTTCTTATGATTTAGATATTTAACAACTCTAATGTAATCATAAGAAGAGTGGGCAATTTGAGTGATATTTATTTAACAACTCTAATGTAAATATTATTAGCGAATTAAATAGGTGAAACCTTGATGTTATAACATTTTTCATTTAACAACTCTAATGTCATTGAACACCTGTTAAATGATAAAAATATTTGTCGTTACTAGATAATTAAGTCGGTCACTTAACTTAAGAACAACAGAAAGCCCCAGTGTACCAATTAAAATGGTCATGTCTGGGGCTTTTCATTGTTTGCGTTTGTGGGAGGTCAAAATCCCAAGGTTTCGATTCTAAAAATAAATTTGGAACCTCGGTAACTCGTTTAGGTTACAGTGTTCTGTGTCAGCTACGCTGGGACTGGGACATTTTGCTTTGGTACTCCGCTCTTCGCAAAAAATCAACGGCACGGTCAGGGAAGTCCGTAAACACCCCGTCAACTCCTGCTGTGAAGTAGAACTGATCAAGCAATTCCTCGAAGCTTGCTGCATAGGCAGGGATTTCTCCTTTATCCGCTCGGAAGGTGTATGGATGCACTTCCAGGTCAGCTTCATGAGCCTCTTTGACAAGATTGGTAATGATCAGGTGGTCTCTCGTCGACTCTTCTTTGATGATCATCGGCTTCCATGGCCCTACGCCGTCTGCGTATTTTGAAATTTCTTTCATCGCTCCTTTTTCAAACATCCAATCGTAGTTGTAGGGAACTGCTTTACCGTTTTCATAGATCATGGTTTCGTTCCAGCTGGTTTCTGCCATGAGCTGTACAAGCTTCACGTTCATATTCAAATGTGGATAGAGCTCCGTGCGAATCCGTTTTGCTTCATTGGGGTCGAAAGTCTGTATGTACGCTTTGTCATTCTTGGATACATAACCGTACTTTTTGAACACCTGCAGCACTGCGAGGCTGATGTCCTTTCCTTCGTGTCTATGGAACCAAGGAGCCTTGATCTCCGTATAGATTCCTACGTTACGACCCGTGCTTTTGTTCATACCCTGGATCAGTTCAATCTCTTCTTCCAGGGTGTGAGCACTGAAGCTGGATTTCCAGAGAGGGAAGCGATCCGGATAGTCTTGTACCTGCTTGCCGTTTTCTACTGTGAAGACCTCTGTCCTTTTCAGTTTCTTGATCTCGTCAAGAGTGAAATCAATAACGTAGTACCTGCCGTCTTTACGTTTTCGATCAGGGTAGACCTCGGCTACATTGGTTACGCTGTCCAAATAATGATCGTGCATGATAACCAGTTTGTTGTCCTTTGTCATGACCACGTCTTGTTCGATGTAGTCGACTCCCATCGCGTAAGCCATCGCTTTTGCGGGCAGCGTATGTTCCGGCAAGTATGCGCTCGCTCCGCGGTGGGCGATGACAATCTTATCCGCTTCGGCAAAGGATACGCTTCCAAAGCTTGTTGTAATAGCGAGAGCGGCTGCCAGAGATGTAACCAGTTTTTTCATGTTCTGCCTCCTCCATTTGGATGAAAAAAAGATCCACAAATTTCACTGGTAGGTTATACCATACCAAATGAAATATTGTGAATCTCCTGATCTCCATCACAAAAATATTATGTTGGTTACTAATGTAAGCGATAAAGAAAGCGCTGTCAACAAATAGTTGGCGGCTGCCCTTTTCAAGCAGAAAATTGAGATTCCATAAGTATTGCTGGACAAAAAAGAGCAAGGCTGATCGAAGGACCAACCTTGCTGTTTTCCTTACATCACCAATTACAACTTCACAGGCTCTCCTGCGAATACTTCCAATTCCATAGCTGCTGCAAAAAAGGAGGGAGCTTGTTTCACAAAAGCCTGAAAATGAGCGCTTGCATTGTGGGCCGCTACTGCGGCAGCATCCTTCCACTTTTCTACCATGGTGTAGTGATATTCTTGCTCTGTGCTTTTCAGAAGGGTGTATTCCATATTCCCTTCTTCAGCTTGGCTTGCAGCAACCAGGGCTTTGGCCGCTTGAAGGAAGGCTTCTTCCTGGGCGGGTATCACTTGCAGATGGGCATGTATAATAAGCATGGCTTTCTACCTTTCTTCCAACGAATTTGAATTATTTCCAGGTTGTCACTGTCTCAACAGGGAGACGGTAAGATGGGTATCCTTCCTTGGCTGCTTTCCCGATACTGATCAGCATGATCGGTTGATAACGATCCTTGTCTAAATCAAACGCTTCTGCTATTTGATCCTTTTCATAGCCGCCGATCGGGTTCGTGTCATAGCCGAATGAACGGGCAACCAGCATCAATTGCATGGATACGAGGCCGGCATCGATAAGATTGACATCCCGCAGGTCAGAAGCAGGTAGATTGGCGTAATAAGGCTTTACGGCTTTCAACTGCATGTCCTTCACTTCCTGCGGCATGTATCCAAGCTCGACAGCTTTTCCAAATATCTCATCCATATATTCCGCATTATTCATGTCGACGAATACGGCAATGACGGCGGAAGAGGTGAGTACCTGCGTCTTGTTGAAGCGTGCCAGCTCTGCAAGCTTTTCTTTCCCTTCTTGACTTTCGATCACCACAAAGCGCCAAGGCTGCATGTTGACTGAAGATGGAGCGCGTGTGGCTCCCGCTAGAATTTCAGTCATTTCCTCGCGGCTGATTTTTATTTCAGGATCATAAAGTTTGACAGAACGACGACCAAACGTGATTTCACGAAAATCATTTGTTCTTTGTACGGTGTTCATGTAAAAACAGACTCCTTTCTGGAACAATCAAATATTGTTTTGCATCCGTTTGAGAAAATCAGTTAAGACCTGCGTTTCATCCTCGCTGAAGCCTTCCAGAATCTGCTGGATAAAATTTCGTTTCTCGCTTTTGTACCCTTCAATCCGATGATGTCCTTCTTCGGATAGACGAACGAAGGTTTCGCGGTTATCATTTGGATTTTTGTGTCGGGTCACCATGCCATCTGCTTCCAATTGCTTCAGGTGGCGTGTAATGGCAGCACTGTCGATATTGACGTGCTTTTGTAGCTGGGACTGATTGATTTCGCTGCATTCGCAAAGGATTTGCAAGATCGCGAGACGAGTAGAGCTGATTCCGGTACAGCGTTCGAACTTGGGACTTATTTTATTGGTTAACCCGATGAGCAGATTCAGTATTTGCTCCTCTTCAAATTCCTTGCGTGTCATGAAAAATGCCTCCCGGGGGCAATATGAATAGGAATATTTGACGCATCAACAATTGATACGTCAATTAATATAGCATCTTATTTCAGCGTTTGCAACATATGGTCTGTAAAAGTCGCTGGACGGAGGTGATAGCAATTTCTTCAAGGTATCATCAAGTTCTCCCTCAAAAAAAGGCGGGACGGTATGGTCATAGCAGAAGTTAAGTGATTCATACGAAGAGGGAATGGAGTAAGGGGAGAGGGGGCATCTTACTCCAATCGCAATTAATGGATAACAGAACGAAAGGAAGCTTCACTTGCTAGGTCCTGATGCGCCGAAATCAGTCATGGTCAGCTTTACGAAGTAAGTGATGGGTACGGTGCTGAATGTTTGGTCCCAATCTTTTTTTACTTTCTCCCACGTTTTTGGATACTCGATTCGCAAACGTTCTCCGAATCCGGCAACATCAGCATGGAGATTTTTTTGCATTTTTGCTGTGACACTTTTGACCAATTCCCGTACTTCCAATTCAGCCGCTTTTTCCACCCTTTTCAGGAATTCATTTTCAAAAGGATTTGCGTTCAACACCCAATTTTCAGACAAGCGTCCCTTCGAATTGATATGCACATCAAAGGAAATCTTGTTTCCGTCAACATGGGGAGTGATTTTGCTCTCCATGGTTTCGATCTCATAGATGATGAGTTGACCTGTCTCCTTGTCAAGGCTTCTCACTAGCCCTCCTTTACCTTTTCCGGTTATCCACGTTATGCCCTCCAAATCCATTTCGTTTAAAAATCCCGCCCATTTTTTTGTCTTTCCATTTATCACGGCTGCCCCTTCAAACTTCACTTCTTTGTCAGAAGCGGCTACATTTTGCAAGAGAAAGCTTGATTCGGAATTCAACTTGGCGGTTAATTTGGCGAGTGACACAGGAGGTAAAATTTTGGCTGTTCGGCTTCGGTTATCTACGATTCCAAGCAAATTCAGTGCTGGCAATTCTCCAGGTTTTTTGGTTTCCAAGACATTGCGGGCATTCCCGTTACTAACCAATACCAAGCAGCTTGGACGTATTTCGTTATCTCGCAGAAATAGATCCAGCAAAGATTCCAAACGATGTGTGTGTAACAGAGCCTCGCTAATCACAATGACTTTTAAGTGCGGGCTGAACAAGGGGGCATCATGACTCAACGAAAATTCACGGATGATTGGAAGAATAGATTCACCGGTTTGGGACGCATTCAAATATGCTTTTTGTTGTGGTCCTGCCGAACTGCTTTCTTTGCTTGTTGCTTTTGGGTTAATAAATTGATAAGTCATGGTGATTGTGTCAACGTGAGGAGGGCTATTTCCTTGTTTTTCCATCTTTTTTTCAACATTTGATTTGTTGCCGACATCCAATGCTAAACCGATGCCCATACCCATCTTGTCGATATCCTGGCTACTCCAGCATCCGGTCAATAAGAAGAACAGGAAACACGATAACGATGTCAAGAGGAGAAGCCGCTCACGATGATGACTTTGCTTCATGCTTACCCACCTTCCAGCCAGAAATAATAAGAAGGAGAAGGGGCAGTATGCCAAATAAGAAAATGGAAGCATTGCCCACGAAATCTCCAAGTGCAAATACGCCATTGATTTCTTTCGGAGTCATCGTGATGATGTAGATAACAGGCAGCAATCCAAATAGAAACGGCTCAATATTTTTCTTGAAGAGCTGGGCGAGGCCTAGGGCGGCTGAGTAGTAAGCCAACGTGAAAGTAGAAAAGATTTGCATAATCCATAATACGAGCAGCAACGATTCAAACCGTTCAAAGAGTAAACCGGTAATTTCAAAGCTTCGTATGAGATCAATGGTCGGCCATGTCCTTGTGACGACTCCATCGATTGAAAATGCCCCAATGACCATCACGACTGTGATCAGGTAAAAGATCAACGAGGCGCTAATTCCCACCACAACGGCTTTCACGGCTTTGTTTGGCTGTCTCATGTATACCACCAGAATCATCATTATTTCAAAACCGGTATAAGCGAGCGCAGTTGGTTTAATCCCATCGAACACCGGTTTCCACCCCAGCCCCAATACGGGACGAAGATGATCGATTTCAAAAATTTTTATGCTCATCAAGGAAACCACCAAAAAAAAGAGGACAGTAATTGGCAAGATAATCTCAAGCATACGGGCGAGACAATTGATGCCACCTACGACAAGATAAAGAGCAACCCACAAAAATACCATAACAATGGCCCACGTTGGGGTTTTCTCCAGCAAGTAAAAGGTTGTTACTTCAGCCATGGATCGGACTTGAAGAGATGAGGTTAAACAAAAATAACAGATGATAAGAAGGCTGAGTATCCTTCCAACCCATTCCCCTGCAATCTCCTGGCTGTATTCAAAAAACGTTTTATCAGGGAACCGCTGGCTTAATTTTACAATGATTATCCCAGTGAGCATCGCGAGTAAACCGCCAATGAGGACACTTATCCAAACATCCGGTGTCTTTGCTTTTTCCACTGAGATTCTAGGCAGGGTAAGGATTCCCGCTCCCAGTATAAAGTTGATGATGATCACTGCTGTTTGCGAGGTGGTAATCCGATCATTTCGGGTGGGTATCATTTTGGGCTTCACCTTCTATACTGAGTGGCTATCCTTTGCGAGTCGGCTCTTTCGTATGCAGCATTTTTGGACGGCGTTTCATCATCATGAGTGGCATGCGCACCATAAAATCTTTCCAATCGCTTAACCGATAGGGAACAGCAGGAGTAACATAAGGTACACCAAAACTTTTTAGTTTTACCAAATGACTCGTAAGCAAGAGAAAAAACAAAATCACTCCGTACAATCCAAACATGGCTGCGGAGAACATGACCAAAAACCGAATGAGACGTAAGGAAATACCCAGGTTGTATGACGGAATGGCAAAAGAGGAAATAGCAGTGACAGCCACGACGATTACCATAATTGGGCTGACAATACCTGCTTGTACTGCAGCTTGACCAATAATCAGTCCACCGACAATCCCAATGGCAGGGCCGATTGGTTTCGGCAATCGAAGACCGGCTTCTCTCATAATTTCGATGGAAACTTCCATGATCAGTGCCTCCAACAGAGCGGGAAACGGAACTCCTTGTCGAGTGCCGATGATGGAAATAGCTAATTCGGTAGGAATCAACCCTTGGTGAAATGAGATAAAGGAAATATAGAGGGCCGGTATAAGCAAGGAAGCAAAGGCAGTGAAAAAGCGCAACAAGCGAATGAATGTGCTTGGAATCCAGCGCTCATAATAGTCTTCAGGCGATTGCAGGAGCATGCTGAACGTAACGGGAACGATTAAGGCAAAAGGAGTACCATCCAGCAAGATGGCCACTCGTCCTTCCAGTAATGCACTGATGACGCGGTCAGGCCGTTCTGTGCTCTGCACCTGCGGGAATGGGCTGAGATAATTATCTTCAATAAATTGCTCCACATAGCCGGATTCCGGCACATGGTCAATTTTAATTTTCGTAATTCGGTTTTTTACTTCTTCAACCAACGCGGGATTCGCAATATCTTTCATATAGGCGATAATCAGCTCTTTTTTTGCACGCTCGCCCACCTGAAATTTTAGGAAGAGAAGATCTCCATTTTCACCGTGTCTCCGTAAGAGGGCGGTATTTTCGCTTAACGTTTCCGTGAAGCCTACTCTAGGGCCTCTGACCAAAGATTCTGAGACAGGTTCATCTATATTTCTTGTTTTTACTTTTACAGTATTAAGAAGGAGAGCATTTGCGGCCCCTTCAATCAATAGTGCCGTGAAGCCAGTCAATACTTTTGTCCTCAGATCGTATACATCCCGGCATTCCAGTATTTCATGGATGGAAAGCACATGATTGATGAAAAACTCTTTGGAAACAGAAACGTCCCCGGAAGAATTCTCCTGTACCATCACTGCCACAGAATCATTCATGAGCGTTTTCAGAATAGTATTATCGATGAGATCCCGATCGGATAACCCATCTACAAAAATAATGGAAGCACGGATGGCAGTCTGTCCGAAAGAAAATTCGCGGATATGCACATCTGCGTTTTGGCCGATTTCCTGACGGATAAGATTCAAATTCGATAGGTAATCGTCTGTAAATGGAGCGATACTTTCCATCTATATCACTCTTCCTCCGTTGTACGAATCCAATGAAATAATCTTGAAATCGCATAAGGAACAAGAAAAACGACTGCGGCTTGAATAAAAACTGGCCAGGCAGGAAGATTTGAAACAATTGTTTTCCACATGGTTTTCCTCCTTTGCAGCTTCATTACAGTCCTAAAAAGAAACTTGTCCTATTTTGTTCTAGCATGGTAATTCTTATTCCAGTCAGCTGGAAAATGTGGTATTCAATGTTCAGGTTAGGCCACTCTGGATCGGGGGAATCGGTTCTGATAAAAAAAGAAGGATAAAAATCACAACGATTTTCATCCTTCTTTTTGCTATTTTAATGATTTTTAACGACTTCCTGCCCCCGCACATTCCATGTAAGCGCGAAAACAAGAGCAGCCAATGCGCACGAACCTGTCAGCAACATAAATCCTGCATCCCAGCCGGAGGCATCAACGATAACCCCCATCAATGCGTTCGCTGTGACTGTACCGCCCAGGTAACCAAACAGACCCGTCAGCCCTGCAGCGGTTCCGGCAGCCTTTTTCGGAACAAAATCAAGGGCTTGCAAACCAATCAGCATAACTGGACCGTAAATCAGGAAACCGATGGCGATCAGGCAAATCATATCGACAACGGAATTTCCTGGTGGGTTGAACCAGTAGACCAGAACAGCGATCAATACGCCGAGCATAAAGACAAACCCTGCGGGTCCACGGCGGCCCTTGAACAATTTATCGGACAGCCAGCCGCACAGGAGCGTTCCCGGGATACCTGCCCATTCGTACAGGAAGTAGGCAACACTCGACTTGCTCATATCAAAGCCTTTTTCGTCACTCAAATAGGTCGGCGCCCAGTCCAGAACGCCGTAACGGACGAAGTAGACGAAGATGTTGGCAATTGCGATTGCCCAAACCCATTTGTTGTTCAATACATATTTGAAAAGGATTTCTTTTGTGGAGAATTCTGTTTCAAACGTTTTCTTCTCTTTGTTTGGATAGTCATTGCGATATTCTTCGATAGGCGGCAGGCCGACTGACTGCGGAGTATCGCGAATTAAGAAATACGTAATGAATGCAAAGACAATGGCAACCAGAGCAGGCAGGATAAACACGCCTTCATACCCGGAAGAGGTATTACCCGAAAGCCCTGAGAACATCGCTACACCTGCTACAGCGAGGGGGGCCATCAAGCCTCCGCCCACGTTATGGGCCACATTCCAAATGGCTGTTTTGTTTCCTCTTTCACTTACACTAAACCAGTGTACGAGGACACGCCCGGATGGAGGCCAGCCCATACCCTGGAACCAACCGTTCAGGAACAGCATCACAAACATGATCGTGACGGATGAGGTGAAGTAAGGAACAACCCCCATCAATAAACTGATAAGTGCAGAAAGAATCAAACCGGCAGGCAAGAACATTCGCGGGTTGCTTCGGTCCGAAAAAATGGCCATTACAAACTTGCTGATCCCGTAGGAAATCGAAATGGCAGATAACGCAAAACCGAGCTCTGATCTTGTAAATCCTTCTTTAATCAAATCAGGCATGGCGAGTGAGAAGTTTTTGCGGATGAGATAATACGCCGCATAACCGATGAAGATTCCGAGAAACACTTGAAGCCTGAGTTTTTTATACTCAGAATCAATTTGTTCGTCAGGCAATCTGTCAATAGGCGGTGCAGGCTTAAACAGTTTGAGCATCTTATTCCTCCCCCTAGGTGATTTCTAACAAAGATGGAAATGCACGTAAAAAAACCCATACTTTAATGGCGCTTTCAAAAATGAAAGTGCCAAAAAGTATGAGTCTCCGAATCTCCATCATAGTTAACTTGTCGTAAGTGTATTCTATTATTCTGTGAAAACGTTGTCAATGCCGAGCCCGTGGAACAGGCTTAAAAATTCTGGAGCAGAAGGAAATTATCCGAAAAAACGTGGTCGCACCACTTCAAAAAAGCCTCGATAGAGCCTTTTCTTATGTGTATGTGATTCAAAAAAATACATTTTTTCCAAATATAAGTATATCTTTATATTAACTCATCTGTATGAGGGGGGTAAAGCAAAGAGGTAGGGGGCAGCTTTTTTGCACAAGTAAAAATGAAGGAGGCATTGCTTGATGTATGTTTTGATGAGAAAAACAGGAGTTTTGGTAGTACTATCGCTTATCTTAATTTTTTCTCTATTCCCGCAGTCTTCTGACGCCATGACAGCGTGGACTCCCAACACTGTATACAAGGTAGGAGACATGGTTACGTATCAAGGGCAAAATTACAAATGTACTTTTGCTCACACATCGCTTGTCGGATGGGAACCGCCTAACGTACCGACACTGTGGCAACTGCAAGGTCCCTCTGCTCCCGATACCATCCCACCTACGTCCCCCACAAATCTTAGTGAAGTAGGGGTATCAAGTAGTTCGGTCAGCTTATCTTGGTTAGCTTCTACGGATAACATAGCTGTTCAGGAGTATCTCGTCTACAACGGAGATACACTTGCTGGTACATCGAGTACAACATCCTATACTGTGACTGGGCTTTTACCAAATACGACATATTCATTCACGATCCAGGCAAAAGATGCAGCAGGCAATGTATCCCCACCCAGCGCCTCGATATCGGTAACCACTTTATCGAAATCCCCAAATGAACCGGTGTCCAAACGAGTTTTGATCGGCTACTGGCATAATTTTGACAATGGTTCTACAGTACTCAAGCTAAGAGATGTCTCAGATAAATACGATGTCATCAATGTTGCGTTCGCAGAACCAGTCGGTGGCGATCATGCGACAATGGGATTCGTGCCGTTCAATGCATCTATTGAGGAATTTAAGTCGGATATCGCCTTGTTGAAATCAAAGGGGAAGAAGGTCCTCATCTCGATTGGCGGAGCGAATGGTACAGTAGAGCTAACGACGGAAGCTGCCAAACAAAATTTTATTACCTCGATGACCTCGATCATTCAAACGTATGGTTTTGATGGTATGGATATTGATCTGGAGGGAAGCTCCCTGTCGCTAAATGCAGGGGACACCGATTTTAGAAATCCGACAACGCCTAAAATTGTAAACTTAATCTCTGCGACTCAGACGATCACGAATACATTTGGCCCATCCTTCATTTTGACGATGGCGCCAGAAACCGCTTATGTCCAAGGAGGCTACGCTTCCTATGGTGGGCCGTGGGGCGCTTATCTGCCTGTGATTCATGCCCTACGTGATCGAATGAATTATATCCACGTCCAACACTATAATTCTGGAGCGCTCGAAGCATTAGATGGTCGTACGTACCAACAAGGAACGGCTGATTTCCAAGTAGCGATGGCAGAAATGCTATTGAAAGGATTCCCGATCGGGCGTAATCCTAACAACATGTTTCCTGCCTTGAGGGAGAACCAAGTCGCGATCGGGCTACCTTCTGCTCCAAGCGCTGCCGGGGGAGGGTATACGTCTCCTGCCGATATCCAGAAAGCTCTTCAATATTTGGTAAAAGGCACGTCTTTTGGAGGAACCTACAAACTCCAAAATCCAGCTGGTTATCCGCAGTTCCAAGGAGTTATGACCTGGTCTATCAACTGGGATGCCAGAAATAACTATTCGTTTGCCAATCATGTTCGCACTTCGCTTGATTCATTGAGCAAGTAATGACGGAATCTTCATGCAAAAAGAGAGGCACCAGAATTTAGCCGACAGAGGCAACCCTCCCTAGGTTCTTACTGGGGAGGGTTTTACGCTTGGTTACCTAACACCCCAAGTAGAGGGGCAGTATTATTTCCTTACCAACAAAGGTAGTTGTTCAGTTTGGAAAAATTTATTCGTTTGTAATATATCAAAAAATCAGTATAATGATACTTATTTGTCTTTGTGAAGTGGACTGTGATTAGAATAGCCATCCATCAAAGATAGAATCATATAGAAAGCGAGAATCTATTGCAGGGTCGGGAGAAGTTTATCTTAGTGGGGGGACATCTATGAAAAGTATACTGACGAAGCTAAGTCAAGTAAGTCTGGTAAAGCAAATCATTGTGGGTTTGATTATTGGTATTATCCTGGCTGTAACGATCCCCGAAGTAGCAAAACCCATAGTAATTTTAGGTTCTTTATTTGTAGGCGCTTTGAAAGCGATTGCACCTGTGTTGGTACTCTTTTTGGTTATGTCAGCCATTGCTCAACATAAAAGTGGGCACCAAACGAATATGAAATTCATTATTGTCTTATACCTTTTAGGAACCTTCTTAGCTGGATCAATCGCCGTTATTGCAAGCTTTATATTCCCTGTAGGCTTAACACTTGTAGAGGGAGCTAAGGATGTGACGCCTCCTAGCGGCGTTGTAGAGGTTCTCAAGACATTGCTGCTAAATGTGGTTGATAACCCGGTTAATGCAATTGTTAAAGCGAACTATATCGGTATTTTAGCTTGGGCAGTACTTATTGGTTTGGCTTTACGAAATGCCGCTGATACGACAAAAACGATGATTACTAATCTTTCGGATGCGGTATCGAAATTGGTTGGTTGGGTAATTAAGCTTGCACCATTAGGAATCATGGGACTAGTATTTGAGTCTATCACTACAAATGGACTTGATGCGTTAGTAGGCTATGCGAAATTACTTGCTGTTCTGATTGGTTGCATGCTCTTTGTGGCACTGGTTGTCAATCCAATCCTTGTGTATGCAGCTATACGACAAAACCCTTACCCGCTTGTTTTCAAGTGTATAAAGGAAAGCGGCATTACAGCATTCTTTACACGAAGCTCAGCTTCAAATATTCCTGTAAATATGAAATTATGTGAAAATCTAGGTTTGAATAAAGATAGTTATTCGGTCTCGATACCATTAGGGGCTACTATTAATATGGCTGGTGCAGCTGTCACGATTTCTGTTTTGACCCTTGCAGCGGTTCATACACTTGGTATTCAAGTGGATATTCCTACGGCTATCATCCTTAGCATAGTATCGGCTATATGTGCTTGCGGTGCATCAGGGGTGGCTGGTGGATCTTTATTACTGATTCCTCTAGCGTGTAGCCTATTCGGTATTTCAAATGAAGTTGCGATGCAGGTAGTCGGAGTCGGCTTTATTATTGGAGTGTTACAAGACTCTTTTGAAACGTCACTTAACTCCTCTTCAGACGTTCTTTTTACAGCAGCAGCTGAGTTTAAAGAGTGGCGAAAAGAAGGAAAGAAAATAAATATCTCCAAAGCAGCATAGGCGAATGAACTGCACCCCAATTGTGAGACTGGATTAACAATTGGGGTGCAGTTTTATTGTGGTAGAATGAGAACCTCACAGAATCTCTGTTACAGCGTTTCTCCACGTGTAAAATTAAAAATGCTTGTGACGAGTGCGGATGAAACGGTATCATGAACAATGGCGCTTTTTTAAACAACTGTTTAATAGCTGCTTTGATAGCCATTGGCCTGAATTTCCCGGTATTTTCCTCTGAAAACAAGCCAAAAAACCTCCAAGCTACTACTGTGTAGCGGCAGGAGGTTTCTCGCCTAATAACTTATGCTATCCAATCGATGGTAGATCCAGATACATGTTGGTTTTCCATTCGCTGTTGCAGGTAAGGGTTTTTCTTTTGCTCATCTATTTGCTTGTCGTTAGATAAACGTTCTGCTTGGCTAGCCTTTTGAGAATTCTCAAGCTTTTTGTCGATCTTGTCAGCCATCTTCAGCAGCTTTCCGTCCAAGTCTTCTGCCTTCCACTTTAGTTCTTCGGACCTCGTAAAATCTCCGTCCTTTGACGCGGGTTCCCACGCCTTAGCCTCTAATTCCAAGGTAATCTTAGCGCGTTTAACACTATGTACATTCTTGAGATCGTGAGTTGCTGCTAAAACAGCATGGAGGGTAGGGGAGGACAGTCGTTCTTTCATGACTTTCGGATCTGTCAGTTTTTCAACCGCATCCGCATAATAGGTGTTCCGTCTTTCCAGCATCGCCTGCTTTTGTTCAATGAGGCTTTGCAGCATCTCATTGGGCGCGTTTTTTCCATTGCTTTCGAGTCGTCGGCCAAAACGGCAGCCAATCCAGACTGCGGATTACTGATTTTTGGTTATTAGTTGTATCGGATAGAAGTTTTCCAAATTTTACTTATTCAATGCCGTGAAGTTTCAAATAGCTACTAACAGGGAAAATATACTTTGCAGAAATGTTCATGTGGAGATGATAGGAACGCGCCTTCTGACGACCGGTGAGGCGTTGTTTGCGTTTCAACTCGTTATTCTACTAGATAGGAGTCCTCACAGATGATAAAGAAAATGATTACTGGTTATAAAGCATCGTTATCTAAGCAGATCCTGTTTTTACTCGTCCTGCTTATTGTTGTTCCCTCTGTCGTTTTGAGCCTGACCTTATCACAACTTGCGCGCAACCAGTTAGAGCATGAATTATTGTCCCAAGTCGAATCGGTTACCACGATGATTACACAAGTACTCAATAATTCGTACGAGGATTATTCTGCTACGATCGATAGCTTTGCGGATGTGCAAGTTCCGCCGGGGCAAAGTGCCGATACGTATATCTATGATCGCATTCGCAACATAGAGAAAGACATCGACAATGTTTTGGCTGCGTTCATGTACTACGACAAGCGATACTACAACTCGGCGAAAAAGGAAATTGATCCGACTACCCGTGAATGGTACAAGGAAGCGATGCAGCACAAAGGGCAGGTCGTTGTGACGCCACCTTATATCGACGCGATAAGCGGAAGCTACGTGATTACGTTTGCGAAGACGCTCTCCGATGGTAAAGGAGTAGCGGGAATCGACGTTTCTATCGATCACTTAAACGAACTGGTAAAGACGTACAAGATCGGGGAAAAGGGATATGTGGGCTTGTTCGATCAGAACAACGTGACACTGTCGCATCCACGATTCCCACAAGGCAAACCGCTTGAAGACGAGCGCTTCCAAGTGATGCGTGATCAAGCACAGGGTTCTTTCGAAATGAATGATGGGGAGCTTCGAGAATATTACCATTTCGACAAGCAAAATTCGCTCCGATTAAACGTTGTTTCCGTGATTGATTGGAGTGAAATCAATCAAAAAACGGGGCCATTGTTGCGGACTTCATTCTTGTTCATCGTACTGTTGCTTGCTCTCATTGCCCTGTTCGTTTGGATATTCATGAAACGCACGGTGCGACCAATCCTGCAATTGAAGCAACTGACCGACTCAATCGCGCAGGGGGATTTGACGGTCCGATCCATCCAGAGTGGAAGAACGGATGAGATTGGGCAGCTGCAATCTAACTTCAATGCGATGTCGCAAGCGTTGTCTGATGTCCTGCGTCAAATTACCGATCATTCCGAGCAAATCTCTGCTTCCTCGCACCATCTGTCTGCGAATTCGGAGGAGAACGTGCAAACGATTGAACAAGTCGCTGCCTCCATGCAAGAAATAGCGTCCATGTCTTCAGATATGAATCAGAGTATAGATACCGTGAAGCAATCAGCGACACAAGCGCAACAGGAGCTGGATGATGTCATCCGCATTCTGCGTGAGAGCACGGAAATGTCGCAGCTCATTACAGGTCTGGCCAGTACTGGGGAGGAGTCCCTCGGAGCAGCGAGACAACAGGTGAATATGATCGTGGAACATTCCATTCGTTCAAAAGATGAAATGGAGGAGTTAAAACGGGTTGCTGGAGAAATTAGCGGGGTGACGAATTTCATCCAGAATATCGCCTCCCAGACGAATTTGCTTGCGTTGAATGCTGCTGTTGAAGCGGCGCGCGCCGGGCAAGAAGGCCGCGGGTTTGCTGTCGTCGCTGATGAGGTACGCAAGCTGGCTGATCAGACAGGGTCTGCTGCTGAAAAGATCGACAGTTTGATCGATGACGTTCAGAATCGCGTCCTTCACATGGTTAGACGCACGGAGGAAGGCGTAGATTCTGCTACAGCGGGAAGCGATTTGACACAATCGGTTGAACAGCGTTTCACGGAGATGTATGAGGCCATTAACCGCATTGACGCGCACCTCGCGCAAGTAGCCCGCGTCAGCGAACGGTTAATGCAATCAAATACGGCGATGCTTGTAGCCTTTGGCGAATCGAGCGCCATGAGCCAAGCTACTGCACAAGAGGTCGACCAAGTCGCCGCAGCCAGTGAAGAACAGAATGCTTCGATGGAGGAAGTGGCGGCTTCGGCAACGCATCTTGCCAACATTGCTGAAGAGTTGCAATCATTGGTGCACCGTTTTAAATTGGAGCGCACATAATAGGTGTAGCATGATAGAGAGAAAGAAGACCGACTGACGTTGGTCTTTTTTTTTGTCCAAGTTGATCCTGATACTTACCTAAGTAACGTAAGCGTAACTTCTATCGAATTATCAACAAACGATCGATTTGGACGAGATTTCAAGATTACGGTCAGTCCAATTAACGCTACGATAAGTGCTTGTGCGGTAGCTTTCGCGTCTATACTCGAATCGAGTTCACCTGATTGGATACCCCGCTCGATCGTTTCTTGAAAGATGACAGAGAGGTACATTTGGTGTTCCCTTGTCAAAATCTCAAATTTCTCATCATGAGGGGCTAGCTCGACCATGGTATTAATGCAAAAGCATCCTCGGCTGAGACCTTCCGTATATTCCTCGTCGGCCACCTCTTTAAAAAAATGGCGAAATGCCTCTTTTACGGATGTCTGGTTTTGAAGCTTCGTTCGTATCTCGGAAGCGCGAGACATCGTGTATCTGCGTAGTGCGGCTTCGAACAATTCTTTTTTGTCTCCAAAGGTTGAGTAAATACTGGGGCGTTGGATACCCATTCGGGAAGTTAAATCACTTAATGAGGTAGCTTCATACCCCTTTTCCCAAAAAAGCTGCATAGCTGCATCTAGTACTTTTTCTTCGTCAAATTCGCGTGTTCTTGCCATAAAGAGTTCCTCTCATTACTCATGTATTTGAATCTACGTGACAGTCAATGCTTTTTGTACTGAATGGTATTTTATATTTTATTGTTTTTCATTTGTTTTGTCAATTTGAGGATGGCCTGCTCTAACGTAAAAAAAGAATGCTGTTGACAGGAAAAGAAATAGTGGGATATATTTACTGGGCGTTATAACGTACCGATCGGTATGTTATTAAAAATTGAAAGGAGGTAAGGTGAAGACAGATGGAAGGGGACATTGAAAAAGGAACAGCCAAGGCCGATAGGAAGGCGGATTCAGCGCAAGACTCTCCCATGCCTCGCTATGTAACGTTCTTGTTTTCGGTTGCTTGCGGGATGTCAGTAGCGAATATCTACTTCGCGCAGCCGCTACTTGATCATTTGTCGATTGAGTTCGGTATTGACTATTCCATCATTGGGATTCTGATCACCCTTACGCAAATCTTTTATGCGGCAGGACTGTTGTTGCTTGTCCCGCTTGGCGATTTATTGAACCAGCGTCGCTTGATTATCGGTCAGATGTTTTTATCTGTGGTAGCGCTGGTTATCGTCGGGACTGCCTCCACCAGCACGGTACTATTCGCAGGTATAGCTGCGGTGGGATTGCTTGCCGTTGTGACGCAGACGATTGTTGCATTCGCGGCGACCATGGCTGCTCCTGCTGAGCGAGGGCGAGTGGTTGGAGTAGTTACAAGTGGAATCGTCATCGGCATACTTCTAGCGCGAACCATTGCAGGAGTTTTAACAGATCTTGCGGGGTGGCGTTCCGTATATCTGGTCTCTGCTGTATTTCTATTTTTACTGGTTGGCGTGTTATTTCGGGTATTGCCAAATAGGGAACGGGAGGTAAAGCCGCTATCCTATCTCCAGCTGCTTGGATCGGTACTGATGTTGTTCGCACATGAAAGGTTATTACGTATTCGCTCTGTTCTGGCTATGCTGATTTTTGCTGCCTTTAGCATTTTGTGGACGCCATTGGTATTGCCTCTGAGTGCGCCGCCATTATCTTTGTCGCACACGGCGATTGGGGCTTTTGGTCTCGCAGGAGTTGCCGGAGCGTTAGCGGCAGCAAGGGCAGGGAGGCTTGCAGATCGAGGCTACGGACAGAGAACGACGGGTTTTGCCTTGAGTTTATTGCTACTATCGTGGCTGCTAATCAGCTGTGTAGAACAGTCGTTATTTGCCTTGGCGATCGGCATTGTCTTGCTTGATTTGGCGGTACAGGCGGTGCATGTAACAAATCAAAGCATGATCTTCACCTTGGGTGCAGAGGCGCGGAGTCGGATAACGGCGGGGTATATGGTTTTCTACTCAATCGGCTCTTCTGCTGGCTCCATTGCCTCGACCTATACATATGCCCATTTGGGTTGGGAGGGAGTATGCTTGCTCGGCGCCTCTGTCAGTGCGTTGGCTCTGGTGTATTGGGCATTGACCAGACGAGTTTCGGCTATCCCAAGAAAATAGAGCGGTTGACTGATATAAATTTTGCAAAAGGAGAGAGGGTCTGTGGAGATTGGTATTACTTCGTTTGTGGAAACGACGCCGGATGTTCAGACCGGTGAAGTGATCAGCCACGCACAGCGATTGCGTGAGGTTGTCGAGGAAATCGTCCTCGCTGATCAGGTTGGGCTTGATGTATTTGGCATAGGTGAACATCATCGCAAGGATTATGCTGCCTCTTCTCCAGCCATGGTCCTGTCTGCGGCTGCGCCACTGACAAAAAGGATTCGGCTGACGAGTGCAGTGACAGTGCTTTCTTCGGCTGATCCAGTGCGTGTTTTTCAAGATTTTGCTACACTCGATGGCCTTTCAAATGGACGGGCAGAAATTATGGCGGGACGGGGTTCCTTTATCGAGTCTTTTCCCTTGTTCGGCTATGACTTGAATGACTATGAGGAGCTGTTTGAAGAACATTTGGAACTGCTCCTGAAAATACAGGCGTCGGAAAAAGTAACCTGGAGGGGCGGTCATCGGCCAGCTATTCAGAATTTGGGCGTGTATCCACGGCCTGTTCAGAATCCTTTACCCATATGGATCGGCAGCGGAGGCAATCAGGAATCTGTTGTTCGAGCAGGTCTGCTGGGATTGCCGTTGATGCTGGCGATTATTGGTGGAAGTCCGCGGCAGTTTGCACCACTTGTGCAGCTTTACAAGAAGGTAGCCATGCACGCTGGTCATGACGTATCGCGATTAACGGTTGGGTCCCATTCACTCGGGTTTGTTGCAGAAGATACGGAACTGGCGGCAGATACATTCTTTCCTTCTACGCAGGCAGGAATGAACAAAATCGGAAGGGAGCGGGGTTGGGCGCATTATAACCGCGCTAGCTTCGATGCGGCGCGCAGCTTGGAAGGGGCGATGTATGTGGGTGATCCGGAGACGGTTGCTCAAAAGATCATCCACCTTCGCAAACATGTAGGCATGACGCGCTTTATGATGTATGTGCCGATATCCACGATGCCGCATGATCAAGTAATGAGAGCCATTGAGCTGCTAGGAACAGAGGTAGCGCCTCGGGTGCGAGAGGAAATAACTAAGTGGGAAGCAGAGACACAGCAAGAATCAACATTTGCTTAATGGAGGGATTCACGTGGATTTTCATCGTCGAGTACTGCCGGAATTAAGGCAAACATTAGCACAATTCCCTGGTTTTCAACTCGAAGAAAATATAGAGTCGAGCAGGGCCATGCTGAAAAATCCGCCTATTGTGAAGTCTGAGGACGTACGTACTACAAGTCGAATGATTCCAGGCGCAGCAGGAGAGATGCTAGCGAAAATATACGAGCCCGTCCAGCGAACTGGCAGCAAGCTTCCGGCCATGCTGTGGATTCACGGAGGAGGCTATGTGCTGGGGCACCCCGATATGGATGATGCTTTATGCGAACGCTTTGTACAAGCGGCTAATTGTGTCGTCGTATCGGTCGATTATCGTCTGGCTCCCGAGCACCCTTATCCAGCTGCCATCCATGACTGTTACGCCGGTTTAACGTGGATGACAGACGAAGCTGAGTCACTCGGCATCGATGTGGATCGGGTTGCGATTGCTGGTGCAAGCGGGGGAGGGGGGCTGACCGCAGCCCTTGCTTTAATGGCTCGCGACAAAGGCGGACCGGCGCTTATCTTCCAGATGCCGTTGTACCCAATGATCGATAACCGTAATCGTACAGCGTCGAGCTATGAAATTGAGGCTGAAAATGCAACCTGGAACCGGACGAACAATTTGGCTGCTTGGAGCATGTACTTGGGCGAAGGTGCCGCTGACAGTCAGGTATCCGCATATGCGGTGCCATCGAGAGCAGAGAGCTTGGCGGGGCTGCCTCCGACGTATACGTGCGTAGGACAGCTCGATCTGTTCCGAGATGAGACGATCGAATATGTGACGCGCCTTGCACAAGCGGGCGTAGACGTAGAATTTCATCTGTATCCCGGATGCTACCACTGCTTTGAAGTGTTTGTCCCTGAAGCGGAAGTGAGCCAGCGCGCCAGCCAAAGCTATGTGGATGCGATGGCAAGAGCGCTTAATCCTAAATAATCGATGAGACAAAAAGCACAACAACCGAACGAGGGAGAACTCGGCGATTGTTGTGCTTTTGTAAGCTTTTGTAACCGCAATGGTACAGGAATTTTCGGTCAGCTTCTCATTGAATTGTTGCCTGTTTTTCCTCCATCACATCATTGATTAATATGACGCCATGCGAAAGGGTCGTTCCGCCGCCGAATGCTCCAGCTACCGCTACGGTTTCAGCAATTTCTTTTTGGGAAACTCCGTCGTTGAGAGCTGCTTCTAAATGATAGACAATGCAGTGCTCATTTCCGGAATAAAGGGAGATAGCCAGTGCCTGCAAATGCTTATGCTTGGATGACAATTCACCGGACGAAAAGCATTGGCTGGTGAATTCATTATATGCTCGCAAGGCCTCTGGCATTAGCTGCCCAAAAGCTTGCAGTCCTTCACGATATTGTTCGGCCAAATAGTGCTCCATGGTTCCATTTCCTCCTATTTTAAAATCGCTGATAGTATTTCTTTGCTGGGAAATTTTCATACTGCTTATCCTTTATAGAGGTAGGATCACATCTGTAACTAATTGATTTTTCAGGTGTTTTTTCTTCTTCTTGAATGCAAATATATTTAGTCATCAAGTATTTTCCTCGTAAATATAATTGTGGATATTATTAAAACATATTAAAATATATGAAGTGATCTACGAATATAGCGTAAGGCGGAGAGGTGAATAATCTTACTAACCAGTAGGAATGCTTGATAAGAAGTGAAGAGAGATGTAAGGGGCAGTTTTTCAATCAATAAAACAAGAATGACTAGAAGCTATCCGAAAATACCGCCAACAGCAGAGAGGAAGAGGAAGCTTACGTGGAAAACAAAGAACTGAAGAGAGGCCTGGAAGCGCGTCATATTCAGATGATTGCTTTGGGCGGTACAATTGGTGTTGGGCTATTTATGGGGTCAGCCAGCACGATCAAATGGACGGGCCCATCCGTCATGTTAGCTTATGCAATTGTAGGAATTTTTATTTTTTTCATCATGCGTGCAATGGGTGAAATGTTGTATATGGAACCGAGTACGGGTTCATTTGCGACCTTTGGGCATAAGTATATCCATCCGTTAGCAGGTTATATGACGGCCTGGAGTAACTGGTTCCAGTGGGTCATTGTCGGGATGGCAGAGATCATCGCCGTCGGGCAGTATATGCAGTATTGGTTCCCGGATTTGCCGCCTTGGATTCCAGGTATTATTGCCATGGTGATTCTCGGTGCAGCAAACTTGGTTTCGGTAAAATCATTTGGTGAATTTGAGTTTTGGTTTGCCATGATCAAGATTGTAACGATCGTTTTGATGATTATTGCAGGGTTTGGATTGATTTTCTTTGGTATCGGAAATGGTGGAAACGCAATCGGATTATCGAATCTGTGGGAGAATGGCGGATTCTTTACAGGCGGTTGGACAGGCTTTTTCTTTGCTCTTTCCTTGGTGATCGGGGCTTATCAAGGTGTCGAGCTCATCGGGATTACAGCAGGGGAAGCAAAAGACCCGAAAAAAACATTAACGAGTGCGATCCAAAGTATCATCTGGCGTATTTTGATTTTCTATATCGGTGCGATTTTTGTTATTGTAACCGTTTACCCTTGGGATCAATTGCAGGCAATCGGCAGTCCGTTCGTTGCTACTTTTGCGAAAATCGGTATTACCGCAGCGGCAGGTATCATTAACTTTGTCGTGATCACTGCGGCCATGTCTGGCTGTAATAGCGGAATTTATAGTGCAGGGCGTATGCTGTATACCTTAGGCGTAAATGGCCAAGCCCCGAAAGTATTTACAAAGCTGTCTTCGAATGGTGTGCCGTTGTTAGGTACCATTGGTGTTCTGATCGGTCTGGGTATTGGGGTTATCTTAAGTTATATCGCCCCAGAAAATCTTTTCGTATATGTGTACAGTGCGAGTGTGCTGCCTGGTATGGTTCCGTGGTTTGTCATCTTGATCAGTCAAATCAGATTCCGAAAAGCAAAGGGTGCTGAAATGGACAACCATCCATTCAAAATGCCTTTTGCCCCAGTGTCCAACTATTTGACCATTGCTTTTCTCATCATGGTACTCATCGGTATGTGGATCAATGATGATACACGCGTCTCCCTGATAGCCGGGATTGTCTTCTTGGCGATTGTGGTCATCAGTTTCTTTACACTCGGAATAAACAAGGCAGTACCACTGGACGAGCAATCAAACAAGAAATAATGAAAAGGGGCCAACTTTTGTTGGTCCTTTTTTTGTTCATCAAATCGCCTTTGTACGGCATACCTACTTCGTTTATCATTAGGAGGACTGGACTGGTTAACCGCTTGGGGCCGCCAATGTCCGGGCTCGTCAATGGGTAGACTAAAGCGGGATACTCATTCATGATCTGAGAAAAAAGGAGCATAAGAATGAAACAACGCAACTATACACCGATTATCGTTATTCTCACCATAGCGATTAACACGCTTGTCGCCATCTTGTACTTCATGCCGAAAAACAATGATTTCAGCCATCTTGACCTGACGTTTCTGCCGTTTTTTAATGCGGTCATGAACAGTTTTACCTTTATATTTTTGATTGCCGCCCTTGTTTCCATCGTGAAGTTTAAAAACGTGAAGATGCATCGAGGATATATTTTTGCAGCCTTTTCCACAACAGCTCTCTTCTTGGTTTCGTATGTGATCTACCATGGAATGGCACCTAGCACTTCCTACGGGGGAGAGGGAATTCTGCGTCCGATTTATTACTTCATCTTGATTACACATATTCTGTTGTCGGCGATTATCGTTCCATTTGCGCTGGTTACGACTGCACGTGGACTCAACATGAAAGTGGAAAAACATAAAAAAATCGCCCGCTGGACGATGCCGATGTGGCTGTATGTCAGTGCGACGGGCGTCATTGTTTACATCATGATTTCTCCATACTATTAATCAGAAAAAGAGCATTAGCTGTTAAAAGCTAACGCTCTTTTTTTATCGAAGAAGCCTTAATATATTACCAATCCCATCGGCTTTGTTTGATTCCGAGATTTACGGCGAGTACAGAAGCAATCGGTTGCTTGATGGGGGCAAGTGAATTTGCCGTGCAGCTGGATTCTGGCTGATAATTCAATTCCTGCGCTTTTTGAATATCGGCTTCGGCTAGATTGTTCGTTTTGTTTGCTTGCTCATAACAGGGCGGTGAAATATACGTCTTGTTTGTATGCTCCAATATGACTCGTGTATCAGGTGAGGGGCCTGCCTCAACAGGAATGGAAAGCACGCCTGCTATTACAACTACAGCACCAATGCCAATAAGAAGTCCTCGCTTCATCCTATTCACTCCATCTATTTAGTAAAGGATTGTCCAAATGAGCGGATTTATTGTAACACCTTATTTCCAAGTCAGTAATGGCTCAATGTAGCTATTTACATAAAAAACCACCGCCTCCAATTTGGGACGGTGGTTGGTTTATCTATGAAATGATCTCTATGCCGTTTTCGTCTACACCGAGAGCTTGTCGTGCCATAATCTTGAATTCTTCCAGCCCTGATTTCAGCGCAAAGGTAGCAAGAGTGACAGGATACGCAGCCGTCATTTCGACGATGTGCTCATGCATGCGGGGCCAAACACGGCCTCCTGCTTTCTCATACCGTTGGATGAAATCGGCCAAGCCAGTATCACCGAACAACAGGTAAACGACTGTGAAATCAACAGCAGGGTCAGCGACTTCTGCCTCCGTCCAATCGAGGAGCCCCGTTACCTTGCCGTTTTCAGCAACCAGGATATGTCCTGGATGGAGGTCACCATGCACAAGAGCAGAGTGAGCAGGCCAGAATGTGTCATCCGCAAGCCATTTTTGCCATCGATCCCATAGCGCCCCAGAAACGCCAAAGACGTGTTTGACTTCATTCATCTTTTCTCGAAGGCTTGCTCGTGCTTCGCTAGGCTGCTTGACGCGGATACCAGCATCTCGAGCAAGATCATGATGAATAGCGTGTAATTCCACCAATGCTTCCGCCCACGTTTGGATGCATAGTTCAGGTAGAGATTCAGGATTCAGATACCACTCATAATTTTTTGTTTCCATATTGATCGTCGCTATCGGTGTGCCACCTAGGATCGGATAAGCGATGAATTCAGAGGTGTGAACCTGCCAATCCGGTACTTCGACATGTAGATGTTTTGCCACGAGATCTAACACCTTTTTCTCATAACGGGCTGTCTCCACGACATCGTCCCGGCGCGGTTGGCGTAATACCCATGGAACACCGTCTATCGTACTTGCAAAAATCGCAAGGAAATCTAAGCCGGATTCATTCACTTTCACGGTAGTTGAGTCTACAAGGATTCCGTTATTTTTCGCGATTGCAAGCATTTGCTCTACATTGTTTTTTGACATAACAAAAACACCTCATTCATGAATAGTTAAAATCAATTCAAACACAAATAAACCCATACCATTCCGTTTTTGAAAATGGCTGAGCCTACATGGGGTGTTGGCGATTTTAACGAAGTCTCATGAATGCGATGCCCATTGCAATGTCCATCATCGTAACCTCCTATAATTGAAAACAAAGATAGTGTACCATGGAATCTAACGAATAGCGACAAGGAGATTAGCGATGATGAAATTGGTTTCTTGGAATGTAAATGGACTTCGGGCATGTGTGAACAAAGGTTTCTATGAGTACTTCAATAAAGTGAACGCCGATATATTTTGCTTGCAGGAAACGAAGCTGCAAGAAGGTCAAATCGAGATGGAGATCGGCGAGGAGTATCATCAATATTGGAACTACGCAGAGAAAAAGGGTTACTCCGGAACGGCTGTCTTTACAAAAATGGAACCACTATCTGTTCGTTATGGCTTGGAAGAAGACCATGAGCCTGAGGGACGAGTCATTACGCTGGAGTTCCAGGATTTTTACCTGGTCACCGTATATACCCCGAATGCGAAGCGTGAGCTATCAAGATTGGATTATCGGCTGGAATGGGAGGATCGGTTTCGGAATTACTTGTTGGAGCTAGATGCGAAGAAGGCCGTGGTGGTGTGTGGGGACCTGAATGTCGCCCATCAAGAGATTGATTTGAAAAATGCGAAGTCCAATCGCGGTAATTCTGGCTTTACTCCTGAAGAGCGTGGGAAGATGACGAGTTTGCTGGCAGCCGGGTTTGTGGATACCTATCGATATTTTTATCCGGATCAGACAGATGCCTATACGTGGTGGTCTTTCATGCCGAAAGTGAGAGAGCGGAATATCGGGTGGCGCATTGATTATTTCCTCGCGTCTGAGAGATTGGCTCCATCGCTGCTTGGGGCGGGAATTGACTCACAGGTAATGGGAAGCGATCATTGTCCGGTTGTGTTGGAGCTCGGGACCATCGAGTGAGTATACTATGCCGGTAGAAACGGGGCCGAATGATGTGGTCCCGTTTCTCTTAGTATGCAAAACTATATATAAACAATGTTGTACGTAGGCTTCGTTACGCCGTTCGCGTACTGTTTCATGTCCACTAACTCGAGTTTGAGACGTGGCTTCGCACTTCCAAATAGAGGGACACCTTCCCCGACCATCACCGGATTCACTTTCAGCACTAATTGATCAATCAGTTGATGTGCCAGTAACGCTCCTGCCAATTCACCGCCCCCACATAGCCACAGCTTGCCGTTTTCTTGCTGTTTGAGATTCTTGATAAATTCGATGGCATCGCCTTTGACCAACTCGACTTCTGCATTGGATTCAAATTGCATGGATTTTGAGAAAATATAATGCTTGATTCCCTTATAGCCTGGTTCGCCGGGCTTGGCACCGAATTTAAACCCAAACTCGTAGGTTTTGGCGCCCATCAGCACAGCATCATATTCCTGAATTTCAGATAAAAAGTCGGGTACATGGTCCCCCTCAAATAAAAAGAGAGTGCTGTCGATATTTCCGTCCATCATGGCTTGATCGGCAATGAAATTGTCTAGCGAAACGGCAACGTGATACGTTAAGGTAGCCATACAGAGATCCCTCCTTTTTCGTACTTCCATTTTATGTGAAACAGCTGGGATTTGAACACACTAGAATTGACATAGTCGTAGATTATCGTTTATTTTAATAGTTAAGTTAGCTTAATTATTGGCGGTGGTTAAATGAATGAAGAGCTCGTCGCTTTTGTCCGGGAGCTAAACGAAATCGAGTATGCTTGCCAGGTGATGCTGACGCAAGAATACGCGGATGTGCTGGATGAGACGATTACGAATAACCAGATCATTATGATTAACTTGTTGCATGATCGCGGTCGACTGCTCACTGGTGAATTGGCAAAGCAAATGGACATCACGGCAAGTGCAGTCAGCCAAATGTTGAACAAGATGGAAAAGCGCCAGTTAGTCAAACGTTCGATTAACCCCGGGAATCGCCGGGAAATTTTTGTTGAGCTGGATACTGCCGGAGTGAACTATATCGAAACAAGCCGCAAGATTGAATTGTCGATCATTGAGCGCTTCTATTCCAAGCTTCCTTACGAAGATTTGGTAGCGCTAAAGGAAATAATGTTGAGGTTTCGGAGAATTATTGAGGAAGAGCAGACGCGGAAGACAGTTGAATAAGTACGAAACAAGGGTAAGCGGCTGGGGCATCAGGAAACGGGCGAATGTCCTGGCTAACCTGCGTCTAATATTTAAGTTTAATTAAATATTAATATGCATTAATAATTTGTGCGAAGGAGGCAGATTCACTATGCGGATTTTTGAAGTTGTGTTTGTCATTATGGCTATAGGCTTATTGTGGTACTTAATTTGGGCTCGGAAAGCTTCAGGGCGGCTATTTCTATGGGGAATGCCTATTTTGCTGGTCAGTACAGGGCTGTTTCACCTGATTTTTGAAAAGGCGCGTTGGCAAATGGGTCTAGCTTATTTGGTTGCTCTAATCGCCCTATGCATGTACGGAGCCAGGGCTTACCGGAACACGATAAGGGATAGAGAATGGAAGAAGTCTATTTTACTCAGTGTGCCGGCTTTTCTGATCAGCGCACTCGCCATTTGCCTGCCATTTATGTTACCTGTCTTTTCCTTTGAGAGGCCGACGGGCGCTTATCGAGTAGGAACGGTTACCTACACATGGTCGGACAACTCTCGCATAGGGAGTGACGGGAATTCCAGAAAGATCAATGTGCAGATCTGGTATCCAACTAATTCGTCATCTTCTGCTACTCCGGGTAAATACATTTCCAATCTGCCGGCGTTTGCCAAAGCTATCGAGGAACAGTACGGATTTTCTGGGAAAGTATTGAGTTACCTCGAGCAGGTGGAGACGCATACTTACGCGGGAACTTCCTTCGCTTCAGACTTAAAAGAAGCACCAATCATTTTCTTATCGCACGGGAATATGCTAGGTAGCCGCTTCACGAATACGTTTCAAGCGATTGAATTAGCCAGCCACGGTTATATTATAGCCGCGGTCGAGCATCCTGGGACGGCGATGATGTCTGTTTATCCAGATGGCAGCTATGCTCCTTTCATAGATACGAGCTCTCATCTCCCTATGGAATACAACGTACAGAACCATGCTTCTATTCCCGTTATCAAGGAGCAGACGCAAGATATCGAATTTGCCCTTCAGCAGCTTATGGATATGAGTGAAAGTGTAACGGAGAGTCCGTTTGCCCATCGAGCTGACTTTTCGAATGTGGGCATCATCGGTCACTCCTTTGGGGGGGCAACTGCGGTGGATGTTCTATACAAAAATCCTGCATTTAAAGCAGGTATTAATATGGACGGCTACTTGTACGGTGAGGATCGTGACAAACCGTTAACGAAACCGCTGATGATTATGAACGGAGGCTTCAAATTACCAGAAATGGAGGATTCGCCGGAGATGAAACTAGCTGAAGAAGGGCGGCGAGAGCGAGTATTAGCTCAATCAGGTGTGGAGTTGGATATCTGGCAGGCGGGGCATCTCAGCTTTACAGATTTTCCTCTGTATTCACCACTGATGGACGCGCTTAGTCCTGAAGTGCGGCGCAATCACACCATTATTAACGAAGTATCGCTAGCCTTCATGGACCGGAATCTCAAGGGTGATCCAAATACTTCCTATTTAGATGTTGTGGAGCGCTATCCAGATGTTACGATAAGGATGAAGTGATGTACCTGCAGTGTTGTAGAGGGGCCATGCAATGGGTGGAGATGTAAGCTAGTTTTGGTGCTGATTTGGGATACTGACTGACTCATAGGGTAGGAGGATCGGGATGAAAAAAATGACGACGGAGGAACGAGTCCTTTTTGACGAATTATATAGATCGGATGAGAGGAAAGTAGAAATTCTCCACTCCTTGGGCAAGCTGGGAAGCATGATGACACTGACCTTTCTCTTGCCATTTGCCTTGGAAAAAAGAGAAGAAGTACGAAAGGCAGCACTTGCGGCTGTCCATCAAATAACCACACGCCTGCGTAAACAAGATTTCATTAGCTTGGACCAATACTTACGGAGGTTGACCCCTTATTCAAATAGAAACCAGTTGGCAGCGTGGCATGAATTGTTACCTGAGGATATTCGTGCTTTTTCTATCAACGATGAGTCAGACCTCAATTTCATCGGAATTTGCAGCTTTCATCGTAACGGTTATGTAAGAGAAGCGGCGATTGAAGTGTTGTTAAAACAGGTTACGGGTGCGGAGCTTCCCTTTTTGTTGATCCGTTTGAATGATTGGCAGCCTAAAATTCGTTATCTGGCGTTTAAGGCATGTAAGCTGAGATTCCGTCCCAATTATGTGAAACACTTTCTCGAATCGATTTTCTTGTTGAAGCATTTGTCCGCATACTATAACCGTGAAAAGTTCTCCGATTTCCTAGAGGAGATCGACGCAATGTTTCGTCATCCAAATAATCGAGACGTGTTGCGAAGTGGTTTTCACTCAAAAGACCCGGTTGTTCGGCGATTTTGCTTTGATTTGGCAATCAACCTGCTTGATATCGATCCGGATGAGGTCATTGCAGAGGCTTTGATTCAGAAGGATGCTTTGATCAGGCTCCAGACGGTTAGGCATATGTGCAAACAGGACGAAAATGAGCGCCTGCGAAAATGGCTGGGTCGAATCCGACGTGACGTTTTTCCTTCTATTCGCCAACTGGCCCTACAAGCTTATGTGGATCGCTTTCCAGAGGAATCGACTGATGCGTTGCTTGCGGGACTGCTTGATGGACATAAATCGATCCGAGAAATGGCCCGGTTTTATTTGAAAGACAAAAATATCAATTTCGCTGCCTTCTATCGGGCAAAATTGGTGGATACCGAGGAACATGTGATACCCATAGCGATTGTGGGAGTAGGGGAAACGGGTGTGAGGGCAGATGATCAATGGATGCTCCCGTTTTTGCGCCATGAAAATGAACGAATACAAAGAGCAGCCGTGAAGGCACTCGCTATGCTGAATCCGGAAGATCACATCGAAATTTTTATCCGCGCGCTTCAAGCTGATAAACGAAGCGCATCTCGTGAAGCAAGACAAATACTAGCGGATCGGGTGGAGCTTCGTCATACGGATATGCTCTGGGAGATGCTCGAAAAAGATGTATGCCTTCATGTGAAGAAAAACATTCTCTTCTTATTTTCGAAGATCAACAAGGCAGACAGTATTTCATTATTATTACGGGCATGTGTTGTGGAAGAAAAGGAAATACGCGATGATGCAATCCTGTATGTCGAGCATTGGCTGTATGGATATAATAGAAGGTTCTATTTGCGATTAAAGGATGAACAGCGTGAGAAAATTATCCATATTCTTGAAGCAGTTCGAAAGTTTCTTCCGGAAGATATAGCTGAATCTGTCGAGTCACTCCTTGCGAAAAAATAACAAAGGGGCACCATTATAGGTGTCCCACTACCTCGTAATTTCATTCTGTCCCTAATAGTTCTTTTAAGGTGGAATCAATAAACTCGGTATCGACAGGGTTAAGTCCAAACCCAGCCAAGTGTCCCCAGATTGATTCAATCGGCTTAAAGGTAGCGTTAGGGATGTGCTTCGTCTCATATTCACTGTCTTCTGGCGTGAAATACAAATCAGTCCGTACAGGCATCACAACCGTTCGTGCCTGGATGCTTCGTAACGCTGCCTCAAAGTCTCCCTTGTACTGATCATTTTGGCTAATGTCGGCATGCTGCCACGTCCACATCATCGCCAGCAAATCGTTTGCATCCGAAGGTACAAAGCTTTCCTCCCAAAATCCCGAGATAAATTCGGAAAGTGTCTCATAGCCCAAAGCTTTATAGCATGCCTCGCGGTAAAATGGCTGTGAAAACCCCCAACTCGCATATACGCGCCCCAAGGTACGCAGGCCAACCTCTGGAGATGCTGTATACTGCCCGTTATTCCAAGCTACATCGGCCTGCAATGCTGCTCGGATGCCTTCGATCAAGACGATGTTATGCGGCCATGTTTTTGCGGTTCCGGCAAAAGGAGCCAATCTCTCGACCATATCTGGGTAGATCGCCGCCCAATGAAAAGCCTGGATGGCCCCCATCGACCAACCGGTTGCCAACGCAATTTTTTTGATGCCAAACCTCTCCGTAATGAGTCGATGCTGAAGTACGACATTATCGTAGATCGTAACGTGTGGAAAATTGGCCTGATCATACGGGCTTGCCGTGTTGCTCGGTGAGGACGATAGCCCGTTGCCGAGCATATTGGGAATGATGATAAAATATTGATTCGGGTTCAAAGCCTTATCTTCCCCGATGAGCCATTCGTTTTGGTAATGCTGGTCTCCAAACGATGTAGGAAATATAATGACGTTATCCTTGGCGGCGTTGAGCGTACCATACGTTTTGTAAGCAATAAATGCAGGCAGTGTCACGCCTGACTGCAAGCGAACCTCTCCCAAGTGAAAAATGTCGTAATCCATCTCGCATTGCTCCTTTGTAGTCATGATTTTTTTCAACTATAAACGTTCCCGTACAGGGGAAAGTCAAGGGAATGATAGATTGGGGGTTTTTCCATGTTTAAGATCAGTGAATTTTCCCGATTGAGCAGAGTATCCCTAAAGACGCTTCGTTTTTATGACCAAATTGGCATTTTGAAGCCAGCGAATATCGACAAAGAGACTGGCTATCGGTTTTATGCAGCAGAACAATTGGTTACACTCAATCGAATCCTCATGTACAAGGACTTGGGTTTTACGTTGCAACAAATTCAGCAATTGCTGCATGAAGAGATGTCCTTGGAGCAAATGCAAGGCATATTCAGGCAAAAAGAAAGGGAAATGGAACAGCTTCTTGAGGTGGAGCAAGCACGTTTGAATCGAATCAAGGAGCGTCTGCTCTCGATCGAGCAAAAGGGGTACGTAGAACAAGAGGTTGTCTTTAAACGAGTCGAAGCCCAAAAAGTTGTTTCGTTCCGTTCAGAAGGTACGGTAGAAGAGCTGCCGATGCTTTTCGATCGGCTGGCTCATTATGCAGGGAAGCAGCAGAGAGGGATGCTTTCTCCCATCGTTTTGTGGAAGGAGTCGGAGCGAGACGAGACGGCATTCGAATTGGAGATCGGCTATGTACTCAAACAGGACATTTCCTTGCCATCCGACATGCTGGCAATACGTATGCTGCCAGAGGAGCCGATGATGGCCACCCTGGTTCAACGTGTAGAGCCATTCGTTCCTTCTACGGCCTGTATTGACTTGGCAAAATGGATAGAGCGCAATCAATACCGGATCAAACAAGATCAGCCAGGCAGAGAAAACTATCTGCAATCCCCACACGGGGGCGATATGTATGTAGAAGTACAAATTCCAATTGAATCCCCCTGAAGAAGGCCAGTACCTGTATAGACGAAGAGGTACTGGCCTTTTGCTTGTGTTCATTTGACGCTGGTGGAGGGCAGATAGTACAGTAAGGTTGATCGAGGATACAGAAAATTCCAAATAGGAAAGAAGGGAATCCAGCTATGAATAGAAAAGCACGTCGGTTCATTGATCTGAGTGTGCCTCTTGATCGTCTGGCAAAAGAACCGTTTCCACCTGAGATTCAATATAGTAGTCATGAAGAAGGGGCTGTCCAAGCCGCGCAGTACTTCGGATTGCAACCAACGGATTTTCCCGAACAGAAGGCTTGGGCGAGTGAAACGGTGACACTCACGACACATACAGGGACACATGTCGATGCGCCTTGGCATTACTGGCCTACTTCTGAGGGAGAGCCGGCGAAAACGATTGATCAGTTGCCGTTGGAGTGGTTCTACGGGGATGGTGTCCTGCTTAATTTTAGTGAAAAGCCGTCTGGCTATGAGATCACGGTGAATGATGTAAAACAGAAGCTCTCACAAATCCAATACGAACTGAAACCGTTCGATATTGTCCTGATCAGGACGGACGCGGATAAAAGATACTATGAAGAGCACTATTTTCAATCACATGCGGGAGTATCCGCCGAAGCGACACATTGGCTGATTGATCAAGGAATCAAGGTCATGGGAACCGATGGGTGGGGATGGGATATCCCATTTTCCGTTCAAGCCGCTGATTATAAGCAAAATCCACGCGATGGCGTTTTATGGGCGGCTCACTATGTGGGAAAAGAGAAAGAGTATTGCCAAATTGAAAAACTGGCGAATCTGGAGCAATTGCCTAGGCCCTACGGATTTACCGTATCTGTGTTTCCTGTAAAAGTGAAAGGAGCGAGTGCGGGATGGGCGCGCCCTGTCGCGATTTTTGAGGAAGAGGAGTAGTTGTATGGGCATGAACAAGAGAGCGAAAGTTCTGTTCCTCCTATTCTTCTTCTTGGGCCTTTGTTTCATCATGATCGCGTATGTTTCGCTGATCTGGCATCCTGCATTGCCATTCGAATCCAAGTCCAAAAGAGAAGTAACGGAGCTGTTGGGTGAAAACACGGGAACCATTGTCAAATTGACCACGGAGGAAAACGTCGATTGGTATGGGTATGGGCCGCAAGCGAATGAGGCTTCAGCGGCAGATGCTATGAAACGAGCAGTGACAGAAAAAGGCTGGACCTTTATCCAACAAGAAGGGGCCGGATACTTTTTTGAACGGGGGAAAGAGAAGATGATCATTACGTCACAAATGTGGACGGGCAACTATGTACTCTTTCGAATCCCTGCAGGTGTTCTAGAACCTTGAAGGGGGAAGGGCTTTCCACAACAAATATTTCTCTCGTAAACAAACAGCACAAGGCCGATACCCCGCAGCAATAGCGGTAGCTTCGTCTGCAAAAAATACGCGATGGCGCACATAACCGCCTCGCGTAATGGCTCTGGTGGCAGATGGACAATCCAGTCGGCCATATATTTTGCCTGGTCTGTAGCCGCCAAATGTACCAGGTGTACTGCTTTTATAAAACTGGCGATCGGCTCCCAGCAGGGTGTAAGTTTTGGCAGGCATGTGGCTTCCTCCTTTATGGGTTGGTGTCAGTACATTCACTTCAACAGGAGGAAGCCACAGCAAGCCTACATGGATTTTTACCTTATGAGAATTTCGGAATCGCGAAGTAGGCAGTCAAACGGTGGTTGATCTGCTCTTCGGTGAGCTCTGGGAACAATCTCGCTTCCTTCACCATATCGTACAGACGCTCCATCGGCTCGCGGCCATCGGCTTTCTTTGCCTTCGCGTCGTTTTTGAGCAGCTCCCAAATCCCAACCACATACTCGCGTCTGGTGACATCTTGTTTGCGGAAAAAGAAATCGAGGCGCTCCACATGGTCCATGAATTCGTCGCCGAAGCGCTTGTCCACTTCCCCGCGCAGGAGGGCGATTTCAGCCTCGTACATCGGACGCTCGTTGCCTTTTTCCTTGCTGATCCAAGGTGTCTCCAGTACAAGCGGCAGGTGGCGGATTTTCTCGTGGTTCACGATGTAATTCATCGCATCAAAGCCGATGAGTCCCGCACCGATTGGCGCATGGCGGTCTTTGCCTGCCCCGCGGAAGTTTTTGCTGTCATTCAAGTGAACGACGGCGAGACGATCCAAGCCAATTGTCCGGTCAAACTGTTCCAGGACACCGTCGAAGTCGTTGACGATATCATAGCCAGCGTCGTGAATGTGGCAAGTATCCATGCAGACGGTCAGCCTGCTGTTGTCTTCTACTTTCTCGATGATGGCGGCGATTTCCTCAAAGCTGCGACCGATTTCTGTCCCTTTGCCCGCCATAGTCTCTAACGCGATTTTCACGTCGGTGTCTTTGACGCCTGTCAAAACCTCATTCAAGCCTTCCGCGATCCGGGCGATGCCGTACTCCGCGTCCTTGTCTGTGTAAGCACCAGGGTGCAGAACGATATTTTTGACGCCAATGTAGTCGGTCCGGCGAATCTCTTCTTGCAGAAAGCGGACAGCGAGCTCATAGGTATCGTCCTTGTAAGACCCCAGGTTAATAATGTACGGGGCATGTACCACAATTTCATCCACGCCTTGCTTCGCCATTACTTCTTTGCCTTCCGTAATGTACTGGTCCTCGATCGGTTTGCGGCGGGTATTTTGCGGTGCACCTGTGTAGATCATAAAGGTACTCGAGCCGTAAGAAGCTGCTTCTTGGGCGGCATTCAGCAGTCCCTTACCGGAGAATGATACGTGGGAACCTATTTTTAGCATAGGATAGAACCTCCTTTGATTAATAAAGAAAACGCCATAAATAAAAAGTAGCGTACGACTCCCAATTCGTCCAAGCCTTGGACAGCTCTCGTATTTCTGCTTTGGTCGGCTTTTTTTCTTTGCCTAGTAAAAATTTGATCGCATTGTGCAAGCCGACATCATCAATGGGAAAAGCAGAGGGCATTCGCAGACAGCGCATGAGCACATAGTTGGCCGTCCACGGTCCAATCCCGCGGATGCTGGTCAAACGTTTCTCCGCGGTTTGATAATCTCCTCCGTCCCATAATAGCTCTTTCGATAGTTTCCCTTCAACGATGAGTTGTGCGACGTCAATCAAATACTCGCATTTCTTGGTCGTCATGCGCAAGCCATCCAGATCAGCGACGGTCAATCCGGCGATTTTTTCCGCTGTGGGAAAAAGCCAATACGTCTGTCCTTCGAGCTCTACTCTTTTTCCGAACGTCTCTACCAACCGCCGCTTGAGGGTGTACGCATAGGTCAGGTTAATTTGTTGTCCAATGATTCCCCAACTGAGCGCTTCAAACAGGTCGGGAATACCCATGGTCCGCAGCCCGTAAAACTTTTCAACAGCCTGCTTAAGAAGAGCATCTCCTGCGGCAAGCTCATAAAACGGAACGAGATCCCTGTCCAGATCGAACCAGTCTCGCACATAACGTGCTACTTCTGTTCGTACTTTTTCATTGGGGAGCGAAGGATTTAGAAAACGCACAGTTAATCCTTGATCGGTATCTGCGTGAATTTCGACCACTTGTGGATCTTGTTCCATCGAGATAGCTTTGTAGAGGCGCCCGTTTTGAATGTGAAACATGCATTCGTTGGATGCTCTGGACAAGTAGTGAAGATTTTGCGAAAAACTGAATTCCGCAGGTATGGACAAAATTATTTCTTCTCTATTATCGACCCAAGCCGAGGGGGATAGACCGCTTGTCATGTGAAAACCTCCTGTCTGACTTCCTCCTAGTTTTATAACAAGATAAGCGGGACTGTCATTTCGTTATTTTGCTATTTTAATCTTCTAGCAGTACGGATCACATAGCGTGGGGGTATACTGTCGGTAAGAGCAAGCGATTCGAAAACGGCTATGGCAAAGGAGATGACATGTCTTGGAGGAACGGGTAACCGATGAGCGATGGCAGGCTATTATTCATAATGATGCGTCTTACGATGATCAATTTTTTTATGCGGTAAAAACGACGAAGATCTTTTGTAGACCGTCGTGCAAGTCGAAGCCGCCGAAGAGGGAGAATGTGCGGGTTTTCCAAAATGCAAGCCAAGCCCTTCGGGAAGAATTTCGCCCGTGTAAACGCTGCAAGCCAACGGGAGAGAGATTGCCTGATCGTGAGTGGGTGGCACAAATTACACAGTACATTGATTCCCATTATAACGAAAAGCTGACGTTGGAGCATTTAGCTGATATGTGCCATGGGAGTCCGTTTCATTTGCAGCGAACGTTTAAGCGACTCATGGATATGACGCCCGTGGAGTACATCCAGAAAAAGCGGATAGAACGGGCGCGAGAGCTGCTGGCTCATTCGAACAACCAGATCGCGGATGTTGCGCAAATGGTAGGAATGCCGAATACGCCGTATTTTATCACGTTATTTAAAAAAATGACGGGCAAGACACCGAGTGAATATCGCCAATTGTACATCAAACAACAAACGACATAAGCTGCTTCTGAAATGATATCTTTAGGAGTAAGAAGCATTGAAGATGAGACACAAAAGGAGTCCTGCCAAGATGAACGATACGAAAACCTTGCGAGAAGTATTTAAACAGACCACTTATCAAATCGCCGGGCACAGCAAGAGAGACCTCCACCAATTGCAGCAGGTCCTATCCAGGGTGGATGGGAATGTGGAGGGCGATATGTACGGAACAGGCGAACTCATCGAGAATTTCCAACAAAAGATGGCCGAATATTTGGGTAAAGAGTCCGCCGTATTCTTTCCCAGCGGTACGATGGCCCAACAAATCGCGCTACGCATCTGGTGCGATGAGAAAGGAATCAAAAAGGTCGCCTATCATCCGCTCTGCCACTTGGAGATCCACGAGGAAGATGGGCTGAAGGAGCTGCATCAAATCGAGGCTGTCTTGCTGGCCGATAAGGACAGAGTGATTGAGCTGGACGATGTTCTCGGCATGGACGACGATATCGCGTGCCTGTTGCTGGAATTGCCACAGCGTGAGATTGGCGGACAACTGCCCGCGTATGAGGATTTGGAGGCGATTTCCCGTTATTGTCGGGAAAAAGGAATTCGGCTGCATCTAGATGGCGCCCGGCTTCTGGAAATCCTGCCGTTTTATCAGAAGTCTGCCGATGAGGTATGCGCGTTGTTTGATAGCGTGTACATATCCTTTTACAAAGGAATAGGCGGAATCGCTGGAGCGATCCTGGCTGGGAATGAAGAATTCACGAAGCAATCGAAGGTATGGAAAAGACGCCATGGCGGTGACCTGATTAGTTTGTACCCGTATATTGTCACGGCAGAATACCATTTTGAGCAGAGAAAGCATAAATTCAGTCAATATTACGAGCATGCAAAAGAGCTGGCGGGATTGTACAACCAATGCCAGGGGATATCCACGAGACCGGCCGTGCCTGTATCCAACATGTTTCATGTGCACGCAGATTTGCCGAAAGAAGAGCTCGAGCGTATCTTGCTCTCACTTAGTGAAGAGACAGGGATTGGCTTCACCCATTATGTCAGACAGGAGGACGAATCTTCTAGCTCCTATGAGGTAAGTATTGGTGATCGGTATGCGATGATCCCGAAGGAAGAGTTGGCATTGGCATTCGAAAAGCTGCATCAGAAAATAGGGGAGCAGAAATCAAAAGCTGAGTAAATGAATCGATTTCGGGCGCGAATGTTTCCGAAAAGAAGAGAAAGGAACCGAATGATAGCTAATAGCCCCTTTCTGGCAGCGAATGCTGTAAGAAGGGGGCTTTTGATTTTGGCTAGGTTTTCACTGGTTCGCCTGTACGCCAAATCGGGTAAACAATTGCCAGATCAGCTCTCGTCTGCTGGATACCCCGGTTTTTAGGAAGATGGACTTCAAATGATCCTGAACCGTATAGGCGGAGATGTGCAGTGTGCGTGCGAGCTCCTTCGTGGAAGCGCCGCGGACAATCCGGTCGAGTATTTGCTTCTCCCGTACAGACAATCCGTATGCTTCGGCGATGAGTGGCAGCATATCAGCAGGTTTTGCGGGACCGAACAAAACAGCCAAGTGGATCGTACTGCTTTGACTGTTCATGGGGCTTGCCTGAATCGTCATGTAAGGGCCATTTGGCATGCGAATGCAGACTTTTGCCATGGATGTCGTGTGACCTGCTTCTGCCGGATTGGAAAGTGCCCGCGAACAAACCGCTCGCACTGGTCGGGGCAAGGTATTGCGATCAATCGACTCCCATTGGCGCAGCAGGGTCAGCCATTTTTCCGCTGTGGGATTGGCAGCGAGCAAGGTGAATTGATCCGACAGCATCAATATCCCCATCTCTTCTTCCATCCACGTATTCTCCTCAGTGGGTAAGGACAGACTCGTCTTTCGCAACTGATAAGCAATCAACGGAGCCAAAGCCAAAATACATTCACGTTCTGGATCTGAAAAAAAGGCACGCCCCTGGGATCGAAACAACGTTAAATAGCCCCAGCATGCACCGTCGTACTTGAGGGCAGCACGCATTTCATCATGAAACCCGGCGGGAAGCAGCACATTGCGATAGCGGTCACTTCGTTCAAGGTGGCCCTCGGTCGCCTCACTCAGCGTCGCGACAGGCTCAGCTGCTTTGCACAAATCATCATACCGGTTGAAGTCCTCGCGCAAGTATTCATGCTCAAAAATACCATGATGAATGGCTTCCACCCCGTCTTCTGTAATGGCCCCGGTGGACAAAAGTGTTTGCGGATCAACGGCAGTACAGCAGGCCCCGTCAAAAGGGACGAACTCTCGCAATAGCTGCAAGAGCGCTGTCCGATAGTTTTGTGAGGAGTCAGAAAAGCGTTCAGCCAGTGCCATCACTTTTCGTTTGCTCGCTTCCTGATTTGTGTTCATCTGCATTCTCCTGTGCGTCTATTGGCAAAAGGAAAATCCCAGCTTTGTGGGATGGTGCTCTCCTCGATCCTCTCTATAATTGAGAATAATTCTTAGTCTAAATTTACAAGATTCGTGAGGAGTTGGAAAGACCATATGAGCCAGCGGCAGCGCTTTTTCATGATGATCGCGATTTGTCTGGGTGCATTCCTGTCTCATTTTACGGCGGGGATTGTCAATGTCTCGCTTCCTCAGTTCACATACATTTTCCAGACGGAGCTGGCGATCGCACAATGGATTACAACGGGTTATTTGCTTGTCATTGCGTCTTTTCTTCCTTTCATGGGCAAGCTGGGAGATCGATACGGGCATCGTGTGCTGCACAATTACGGCTTCCTGCTGTTCACGGTAAGCTCTGTCTTGGTGGCATTTTCGACGACGATCACGATGCTGCTCATGCTTCGAATCGTGCAAGCCATCGGAGCGGCTATGTTCCAGGCGACCAATATCGCGCTCATTGCGATTTTGCTCCCAAAAGAAATGCGGGGAAGGGCAATGGGGATCATGAGTACAGCTGTTGCGCTTGGCGGCATGACCGGGCCGATTGCAGGTGGGATGATCGCGTCGTGGTTGAGCTGGGAGTGGCTGTTTCTGATTCATGTTCCTGTAGCGATACTGGCTACGGGGCTGGCTTTTCGTTACATTCCTTCCCTAGAGCAGACGAGGAGGACCCGTTCACTTGATCTCGTTGGGGCAGGTCTGTTCATGCTACTGGTCAGCTTAGTCATTACCGCGATCTCCAATGGAAACAGGTGGGGCTGGGCTTCAGAAGGGATGCTCATTCTTATTGGGGGTGTACTCGTCTTGGCATGGGCGTTCGTCTGGTGGGAACGGGGACAGTCAGTGCCGTTTCTACCCATGGCGGTCTTTCGCCTATCAGCTGTGTCCAGTGGACTGTTTATTAGCTTCACTTCGTTTGTGCTTGCGAATCTCGTACTGGTTGTCCTGCCGTTCTACTTGCTTGATCAGGCGCATGTTTCCCCTCTGACGGCAGGGTATATGATGACTGCTTACCCACTGCTGCTGGCGCTGACCGGTCCTTTTAGTGGCTGGGCTTCAGACCGCTATCGGGTACGGCCCCTCATTTTTGCAGGTCTTGGTGCGATGGGGGCAGGGATGACCGTCTTGGCGATCTGGCTAGAGGCATTATCTACGGTGGAAATCATCGCGGTACTGGCTTTGACAGGGGCAGGTATGGGGCTGATTGCTTCGCCCAACAACAGCTACATCATGCGCCACGTCCCGATGGAGCATGCGGGCGCGATCGGAGGCATGATCGCCTTGACGAGGAATGCAGGGATGGTAGTCGGCGCAGCGTTGGGACTGGGCATGATGAACGGCGATTCGAGCCAAGCTGCGCAGCCGACGATCGATGCGTATCGTGCGGTTTTTGAAGCAGGGGGCCTGATTTGCTTGAGCGGTTTATTTGTATGGTGGTATGCGGGTCGTCTGGAGCGGCAAAAAAAGAAAGACGCAGAGGTGGAGAAAGTATGAGCAAGGATCGAATTGTGGTCGTCGGAGGGTACGGTCATGTAGGGGCAACCATATGCAAGGATTTGGGTAACGCATATCCGGGATGGGTGTATGCAGCCGGACGCAGCTTGGAGAAGGCTGAAGCATTTTGCCGACAAGCAGATGGGAAGGTGCTGCCGCTGCAACTCGATATTCACAAGCCGTTGGACCAAAGTATGCTGGAAAAAGTAAAGCTGGTGGTCATGTGTCTGGATCAGACGGATACGGCTTTTGTGGAAGGGTGTTTGCGGAATGGAACGCATTATCTCGATATTTCAGCGACTGGCCATTTTTTGACGCAAATCGAGCAATGGGGGAGACAGACTGAAACGAAGGACATGGGAACCGCCGTGCTCAGTGTAGGACTGGCGCCAGGACTGACCAACCTGCTCGCAGGGGAAGCTCATCGCTTGCTGGAGCAGGTGAATGAGCTGGACATATTCATTATGCTTGGTCTTGGTGATCGGCACGGGAAGGCCGCGATTGAATGGACTGTCGATAACTTGTGTACGAGCTACGAGGTGATGAACAAGCATCAGCGAGTGACCGTAGAGAGCATGACAGAGGGCAAGGTCGTTGATTTTGGGCCGGAGCTGGGGAAAAAGCATGCGTATCGATTTCCGTTTTCCGATCAGCAGACATTGGCGCGCACCTTGGGTGTCCCCACAGTATCTACGCGACTTTGTTTTGATCTGGATGGGATGACGAGAGTAGTGGCGACCCTTCGGAGTATTGGAATTTGCCGATTACTCCATCAACCAAAAGTACGGGAAGCCGTGATTAAAGCGTTTGGGCATTGGAAAATGGGGGATGATCGGTTTGCCATTAAAGTAGAAGCACGAGGAAAACGGGGAGCTGACGAGGCTACAGTAGAGTGTCTGCTTTACGGGCGCGATCAGTCAAACATGACCGCAATGGTGGCGGCTGCCGTAGCAAAATCGCTATATAAAGAAGCGTTTCCTCCAGGAGTCCACCACATGGAACAACTGTTTTCATTAGAAAAAATGAGATTTTGGCTGGAGCAGGAAGCATCACTGACCATTTTTGTCAGGGAAGCCGGTCTATGATAGAGCTATCGACGAACGAAAGAGGGGGCTTTATCATGACACACTATGCCAAAAACATGTACGACTTTCACGCGTGGGCGAATCAGACGTTAATCAATCGCTTGAAGGAACTTCCGGAAGGGGTTTACGAGCAGGAGGTCCAAAGCGTTTTCCCGACAGTAGCAAAAGTGATGGAGCATATTTATATGGTTGACCAAGGCTGGATTCTCATATTGCAGGGGATGGATATGAAAGCGGCATTGAATGAGGCATGGCAGAAGGAAAAGGAATTAACGGGGAAAAGCTTGGAGGAAGTAGAGAGGTTGTATGCCGAGCTGGTTGAGCAATTCAGAGCTTTTCTCAACCAAGAAGAAGATTTGGAGCGGCGCATCGTCCTTGATAATCCGTACACGAGAGTACGCGATACGAGCTTGGCAGAAATCATCATGCAAGTGGCCAATCACGGAACGTATCATCGTGGAAACATAACGGCGATGCTGCGCCAAATGGGGTATCCTTCTGTCATGACCGATTATGCTCTATACTGGTACGCCAACTGACAAGAGCCTTAGGCTGGAAGAGATTTCATTCTTCTGGCCTTGGGCTGTTGACAAGGGAGAATTTACGTCCTATAATTATCTTAAATTCAAGATATTTAAATTTCGTAACATCGTCATCCTACTTCCCCAAGCAGGAACATTTTTAAATCAATTATCTCTAATTTAAGATATTAAAAAATGAATGAGATAGAAAAAATCGAGGAGGAAGTCCCATGAGTGAATTCACTACCCTTGTAAAAAACAGAAGATCCGCAAACAAGTTTCTAGCTGACGTAACGATAACACCTGCTGAGATCGATGAAATCATGTCGCTGGTCAAATTCGCGCCATCAGCATTCAATTTGCAGCATGCCCATTATGTAGTTGTCATCGATCCAGAAGCCAAAGAGCGTGTATATGAAGCGGCATATAGACAATATAAGGTAAAGACCGCTTCGGCAGTTGTGCTTGTATTTGGTGACAAGGAAGCGTACCAAAGCGTAGAGAGCATTAATGAAGGTCTTCTTCATTTAGGAGTCATGGATCAACGCGAGTACGACCACAACAATTCTTCTGTAAGAGCAATGCACGAGGCTGGAGGAGAGCAGTTCAAGCGTGATGAAGCGATCCGCAATGCCAATTTGTCTGCAATGCTGTTCATGCTCGCTGCAAAGGATAAAGGCTGGGATACGTGCCCGATGATCGGATTCGACCCAGCAGCGGTCCAAGAGATAGCAAAGGTTCCGGACAGCTTTGTGCCAGCTTTGATGATCACGATTGGGAAGGAAGATACATCCAGCCAGCGTGTCAGAGGGTACCGCAAGCCCGTTGGAGAGTTCGTAAGCTACAACACATTCCAAGCAACTAAATAATAAATTTGAGGAGGTTATTCAAAATGACACAACAAACGGCAGGAATTCACCATATCACGGCTTTTGTCACAAGCGCTCAAAATAACGTTGATTTTTATGCAGGTTTTCTCGGATTGCGCATGGTGAAAAAAACGATCAACTTCGATGCACCAGATGTATATCATCTTTACTTTGGGAATGAGGTCGGCAGTCCAGGTACCGCGATCACCTTTTTCCCTTGGGAATCTGGTCGCCGCGGACGTGTTGGCGGTGGTCAGGTTGGCTATACGACTTTCTTGATTCCGGTTGGGGCGTTTTCCTTCTGGGAGGATCGACTGAAAAAATTCGGAATCGAGTACCGCCGCGTGGAGCGTTTTAATGAAACGTATCTGCAATTTACAGACAGAGACGGCTTGCAGCTGGAGATCGTGGAACGTGAAGGCGGTCCAGCGAGTAAATGGTCCTTTGGCGGAGTGCCAGCTGACAAGGCGATCAAAGGCTTCGGCGGAGCGATCTTGTACAGTATGGCTCCAGCCCACACCATGGATGTTCTCGAGAGACTGATGGGACTGACTAGAGTTGGCGAAGAAAATGGCCTTGTTCGTTTCCAGGCTCACGGCGATTTGGGCAATGTCATTGATGTGAATGCCGAGTCGATACCAAGAGGAGCAGGTGGTGCAGGTACGATCCACCATATCGCATGGCGCGCCGTAGATGATCAGGATCACCAACTGTGGCAGCAGCGTGCAGCTCAATCTGGTCTCCATCCGACGGACATTATCGACCGTCAATACTTCAACGCCATCTACTTCCGCGAGCCGGGCGAGATTTTGTTTGAGATTGCAACAGATCCTCCAGGCTTTGAAAGAGATGAGCCATTTGAGACATTGGGTGAAAAACTGATGCTCCCTGAGTGGTATGAGCCACGTCGCGCCCAGATTGAGCAAGGCTTGCCGCCGATTACAGTCAGAGTGTTGGAGGAAGATAAATAATGAATTTGCAGCACATTTTTCGAAAAGGAACCGATTCAGAAGCACCAACTCTGTTGCTGCTTCACGGAACAGGCGGAGATGAGAATAACCTCTTGCCGCTGGCCAATCGCATTTATCCAGGCGCTTCTGTTCTGAGTGTCCGTGGGAATGTTCTCGAAAACGGCATGCCGCGATTCTTCCGACGCCTAGCAGAGGGAGTATTTGACGAAGAGGATTTGATCTACCGCACGCAGGAGCTGCATGAGTTTTTGGATCAGGCGGCGGTTACGTATCAGATCGAGCGAGACAATATCGTGGCAGTCGGCTATTCGAACGGGGCGAATATCGCAGGTAGTCTCCTGTTCCATTACCCGAATCCGCTAAAAGGAGCGATTCTTTACCACCCAATGGTTCCACGCCGTGGGATCGCTCTGCCTGATATGTCAGCCATCCCGGTGTTCATCGGAGCGGGCACGAATGATCCGATCTGTACTGCACAAGAGACGGAGGAGCTGAACCAACTACTGACAGAAGCAGGTGCTGACGTGACTGTGCATTGGGATTCATATGGTCATCAGCTGACGGTGAAGGAAGTAGAGGCTTCGGCCGCGTGGTTTACAGAGGTGTTTCGTAAGTAATCGATGAGTAACAAGAGCGGCGGACCCAGGTGTCTGCCGCTTTTTTGTGTGTTTTTCCGGGAAAAGAGCAGGCTTCCCGCAGATTTAATCAAATGTGTAAGAGTCGTCAAGAGCCAGCAGGATTCGTTCATCCCTTGTTCATATTGCTTCTTTACGATTGATCCGTGTAGATAGGCGCAAGCCAGTGACGATTTGCAGGAGGATAGACAAGTGAGTATCATTCAAAATAATGAAGCAGGAGAACCAGAGGGCGAAGTAACAAGGGGGCGAGCTTGATGAAACTGACGATTCTGATTGCAGATGACGATCCACACGTACGTGAGCTATTGCGATTTTACTTATCAAAAGAGGGATACAACGTCTTGGCTTGTGTGGATGGAAATGAGGCTTCGCAGCTATTGGAACAGGAATCAGTCCAGCTCGCCATCGTGGATGTGATGATGCCAGGCAAAAACGGCTGGGAGCTGTGCCGGGAGATACGGGAATTTTACGACCTCCCTGTCATCATGCTAACGGCAAAAGGAGAGGTGCGGGATAAGGAAAAAGGTTTTTTGGCGGGGACGGATGATTATTTGACCAAGCCATTTGAGCCTACCGAATTGCTGTACCGCATCAAGGCCTTGCTGCGTCGCTATCAGATGGTCAGCAAACAAATCATCGTTTTAAACGATACCGTCATCGATCGGATTAGCCATGTCGTGAAGGTGAAAGATGAGTTGATTCATTTACCGTTAAAGGAATTTGAACTACTTGCCCAGCTTGCCAGTTTTCCTGATCGGATCTTTACCCGAGATCAACTATTGGAGCTTGTGTGGGGGAGCGACACCGAGAGTGATAGTCGTACCATCGATGTGCATATTAAGCGGCTGCGAGAAAAGTTTACGGAGAAAACAAATGACTTTGTCATTTCTACCGTTCGCGGCTTAGGCTACAAGCTGGAGGTACGAGGCACGTGAAATCACTCTACGTTCGGGTCGTTCTTACCTTCGTCGCAATTGTACTGATCAGCGGCACACTGGGATTTTTGCTGGCAAATGAGTATTATCAACGAAATCTGCGCGCTTATAATGAACAAAAAATCATGAGCATCGGACAGCAAATGATTGATTTGTATGAGCATAAATCGTCGCTCGACCTGCCCGCCTTCATGGCCCATATCGCCAATTTGAATTTTCAGCTGCAGCTCGTGGATGAGAATGGCGCAGTAAGCCAATTCGGAGCACCTTTCCGCGATCAGCAGATAGAGCCTGCCATCGTTCAAAAAGTGTTAGCGGGTGAGACCTACAGAGGGATTACAGAAGAACAGCACGGCTTGTTTGTGACCGGATTTTTCGAAAACACGTTGAAAAACAGCATTGGCTTGCCGCTTACAGCAGAAGGGAAGAAATACGCCCTGTTTGTACGGCCAAATATTGAGCAGCAGTTTGGTGAGGTGCACATTATGTTTGCCCTGCTGCTGGCAGCGATGTTTATCCTTAGCTTGATCCTGATCTTGATATTTACCCGTTATTTGGTGAAGCCGATCGAGAAGCTAAGCCGTGCGACCAAAAAGCTGGCAGAAGGCCAGTACGATATCCACCTGGACATCGCGCGCCGGGACGAAATCGGCGATTTGGCCATTCATTTTGCCAGGATGACAGAGTCACTCAAACAACTGGACGAGATGCGCCAAGAGTTTGTCTCCAATGTCTCTCATGAAATCCAGTCTCCATTGACATCGATCCAAGGCTTTTCTCAAGCCATCCGCAGCGGTGGTGTGACAAACGAACAGCAGGAGACGTACTTGACTATCATCGAAGAGGAGAGCAGACGGCTGTCTTCCTTGAGCAAGCAGCTGTTGACGCTCGCTTCCCTGGACAAAGAGACAGGTCTGTACGAACCGACACGGTTTCGTCTGGATGAGCAGATCAGGCAAGTCCTCTTAGTTTTGCAGCACCAGTGGCAACAAAAAAAGCTCACGATGGAGCTGACTTTACCGGAGACCTTCATCGTGGGTGACAAGCAGCTGCTCAATCAAGTGTGGATGAACCTGCTTGCGAACAGTATCAAATTCACCCCAACAGCTGGCTCTATTTACATTGCGATACAGAAGGATACGCGAATTGTAGTGACCATTCGAGATACGGGGATCGGCATGTCAGAAGAAGAACAGGAGCATGTCTTTGACCGTTTTTACAAAGGAGACAAGGCACGCAATCGAGAAGCGACGGGAAGCGGTCTCGGTCTTTCTATCGTGCAAAAAATTTTGCAGGTCGCAAAAGGCAGCATTCACATTCAAAGCCGTATAGGCGAAGGGACAACGGTCACGGTCAGCCTACCGACGGGGGAGAATCCTACTGCACGAACGCTAAACGAATCATAACAAAACGAAGCAAGGGAGTGATTTCCATGAATATCGGCATGCGTTTTCTTGCCGCAGTCACATCCTCTTTCTTTACCGGTCTGTATGCTGCGTTGATCATCTACAGCTTTCGTGATCCAAGCGCGCCGTACGGGTTCGGGCAAGAGTATTTGCTGGGTGTACTCGTAAGCATGGCATTGAACCTGGTCGTCTTCTTATGGCTGTCTGTGTTCCTGGACTGGCTTGTGAGTAGGTCACCCTTGATCGGGTGGAAAAAATACGTTGTGCGTTTCGGGGGATATGCTGTCATCGGCTATGTGCCTGTGCTTTCGCAATGGCTAATGAGTGTTGATCCACATGCTGTCTTGTTTTATCCGCAGGCAACAGTGTTTGTGTTCGCCGCAATATGTTACTTCCTTATATTTGTGGGAATAGAGGCAATCAGGCAGCGGTTTACCCGGAAAACGAGTATAAACCGCCATGGTTAATCAAATGTTTAAAATACTGACTAAGCGGTTGTGTACCATTGAATGACATAATAATGGTGTGCGTTACCACCGAATAAAAGAAAATCATTCCACTCATCATAAATCAGCGTGTTAGTGGACGAAGCTGTCACAATGGAGCCAAAATCAATTTCAATACCGAGTTCATCTAGTTTGCCAAGCGTATTTTTCACGTCTATTTCCATGAATAATCCAAATCTTAGGAGGGGATCAATGACCCGACTAAGTACGAGCTGTCTGTTGCTATTCTTGACATTCATCTCTTCCCAAGCCCATTCTTCTCCCCAGTATTCGAGGCGCTCCATTAAAAGTAGAAAAGCATCCACCGGATGAGGGACTTCTGTTTTTTCGAGAGACAAAAGATAGGCTAAAGCCTCCCAGCGTGGCTGCCGGTCTTCTTGAATATGAAAATGATCGACGAACTTTCGGTTATGGATACCCTGTAAACAATGGATTACCGCATCCTTGTTTATCATGTGCGAACACACCTCCTGACTATCACTTAAAAAAGTCATCTTAGTCCTATAACAAAAAAGCCCGAGCAATCAGGTAGCTCGGACAATGGTTTTCTGTTCTTTGGCGTGTTCAATCCCCGCAGATATGAGATGGCGTACATGATCATCATCCAACGAGTAAAAAACGAGCTTTCCTTCTTTGCGGTACTTGGCCAGTCCCATGTTGCGCAGAAGTCGCAGATGGTGGGAGGTGTTAGCGATCGAGCTTCCGATGATGGCAGCCACATCGCAGACACAGAGCTCGTCTTCCATCGAGAGGATGTGAATGATTTTGGCGCGGGTGTCATCGGCCAACGCCTTGAAGATTTTTGCGACCCCTTCTGATTCTGTGGCGAACGGCTTTAACCGATTTACTTTTTCCTCATCAAAACATTGGATTTCACAGATGTCGTCCACTGTAACCATCACCTCATGCTCTACAATGTCCTACTATTATAGACATTCGCAGAGAAAGTGAAAAGGAAAAACGACATTTTCATGGCAGTGTAGTGTCCCTCTCTGTTTTCGTGTAAGATGAACATGATCCAAGAAATGGGGAGAGAATACCATGAGTGCGCAACCAAAGTGCCCGAAGTGCCGTTCTGCGAAAATCGATTTGACGGAATCGATCAATAAGCCATTATACATAACGATTTATGTAGCGGTTTTGGCAGTGCTTGCCTTGATCGGCATTTCGGTGAAAGGGACTCCTGTCATCTTTTTATTCCTCGGACTGTCAGGGGCTTTTATCCTGTTTGCCGTTCGTCTTGCCTTAGAAAAGCGAAAAGTAATCAAGTGCAAATGTCTGGACTGTGGGGAGCGTTGGCAGACGACCCCAGCTCCAGTAGAAGCTCGTACCAAGTAACACGACTCCTCGTAATAGGGGTCTTTTTCTTTATTCTGGACCTGTAAAAAAATGGGCGAAATATTCAAAGCAATTCTTGAACGAACCAGAAGGATGCGATAATATAATAATTAAATATTTGTTTGAATGTTTGTGGATTGATTTCATTCGAAGCTGGGCAAAATAGATGCTTGGAAAAAGGTGAAAACAAATGGCAGAAGAACGAAAAAAAGATGAGTGTTGCAGTGGGCATCAATGCGGAAGTGAACATAAGCATGCTGGTAAAATTCTCATGGTTCTCGAGCCTGCGGCTGCGGCAACAGAAAGCGCAGGCATTCTTTCTTCACAGGCTGTCGTCTATCGCGTTACAGGTATGGATTGCAGTTCGTGCGCCAAATCGCTGGAAAAGCATATGCAGACGTTGCCTGCCGTAAAAGAGGTAAACGTGAACTTTTCCACGGGTAAAATGCAGCTCGTCACGGATGGGCTGGGAGAAGATGCAGTGGTCAAGGAAGTCGCCAAGGCTGGCTACAGCGCCATGCTGCTTACGAGGAGCACGGCCAAAGCAGTACCGAAAACGGATCAAGCAGGGACGGTACTGACGACGATTTCTGGTGTGTTGTTGGCTCTCGGCTTTCTAGGTTCCTTATCGCCTAGCATATCTCCGCTGGTCGTTACAGTGCTCTATGCGTTGTCGATCATAAGTGGCGGCTACCGACCTGCACGCAGTGCTTTTTACGCGATCAAAAGCGGTTCACTGGATATGAACGTATTGATGTCTGTTGCAGCAGTAGGAGCAGCATTAATCGGGGAATGGCTGGAAGGAGCGACAGTCGTCTGGCTCTTTTCCATCGGAAACTTGTTGCAGACCAAGTCGATTGAAAAAACGCGCGACTCCATACGCAATCTGATGGATTTGGCTCCGCCTGAGGCATGGGTCAAGGTGGGGGAGTCTCTTACACGCAAGCCAGTTGAGGACATCTATGTCGGCCAAGTCATTGTGGTGAAGCCGGGAGAGAAAATCCCGCTGGACGGTGTCATTGTACACGGGACATCGAGCGTCAATCAGGCCCCGATTACAGGTGAATCGATTCCCGTGGATAAGCTGGTCGGCGACAGTGTTTTTGCAGGGAGTGTCAACGAAAGCGGCGCGGTGGAGATCAAGGTAACCAAGCTGGTAGAGGATACGGCGATTGCCAGAATCATTCATCTCGTGGAGGAAGCGCAGGAGAAAAAAGCGCCTACTCAGGCATTCGTCGACAAGTTCGCTGCGATCTACACGCCAATCGTGCTCGTGCTTGCTTTGCTCGTGATCGTATTCCCGCCATTACTCGGACTCGGCACCTGGGGAGAATGGTTTTACAGAGGGCTTGAGCTGCTGGTTGTTGCTTGCCCGTGTGCACTGGTCATTTCCACGCCAGTTGCGATTGTGTCCGCGATTGGAAATGCAGCGAGAAACGGCGTCTTGATCAAGGGCGGTACGTTTTTGGAAAAGGCAGGAGCAATCACTGCCATTGCTTTCGACAAAACGGGTACATTGACGGAAGGGAAACCACAGGTTGCAGCGGTTATCGAGATGGAGGGAAGCGAGGACGAAGTAGTGTCGATCGCCAGAACGATTGAAGAGCGTTCTTCCCATCCGATTGCACAAGCGATTCTCACCTATGCGAATCAAAAGCAGGTTGCTTCTCAGAGCGGGCAAGATTTCAAGGCGATCGTCGGAAAAGGGGCGAGCGCTGTCATCGGAACCGAAACATTTTATGCAGGTAAGCCCGCCCTGTTTCAAGAGCTGGGAATCGATCTCTCGGCATGGCAAATGAAAATCGAGTCGTTGCAGAGCGAGGGACATACGCTAGTAGTTATCGGTACCGCAACGAAATTGATCGGGATGATTGCTGTTGCCGATACTATTCGTGAGATTACGGTTAGTGCCATTGGCAAGCTCAAGGCAGCAGGAATCGAAGACATCGTGATGCTGACGGGTGACAATACGGGTACGGCGAAAAAAGTAGCGAGCCAGACAGGAGTCAATCGTTATTTTGCAGAGCTGTTGCCACAAGATAAGGTAGAGGCGGTTAAGAAGCTCCAACAGGAAGGCAAGGTAGTCGCCATGGTGGGTGACGGGATCAACGATGCGCCTGCTCTCGCATCAGCTGACTTGGGGATTGCCATGGGTGGAGCAGGCACCGATACGGCAATGGAAACTGCGGATATCGTGCTGATGGCTGACAATCTCGAAAAGCTGCCGCACACGATGAAGGTCAGCAGAAAAGCACTCATGATTATCAAACAGAACATCTGGTTTTCGATCATCGTAAAGCTGGTGGCACTCGTGCTGATATTCCCGGGCTATCTAACCTTGTGGCTGGCGGTGCTCAGTGACACAGGAGCCGCCTTGCTGGTCATCTTAAACAGCATGAGACTGTTGCGCATGAAGGACTAAATAAAAAAGGGAGATGAGCTGTCGAAGCTCTCTCCCTTTTCTTATATATGGTTTACACTAAGACGCCGCCGCCGTATCTTTCGAATTCTTTTTGTGTGCAAGCGACAAAGTGTCCGCGCTCAATTTCTCGCAAGACGCGTTCTTCCCCTTGGTCTCGCAAATATTCCTGATCATCGAAAACGATGCGCTTACGGTTGCGCTCATAATCAGGGTCTGGCAATGGAATTGCCGAGAGCAACGATTTGGTGTACGGATGAACTGGATTCTCGTACAGGCGATTACTTTCTGCCAGCTCTACAATACGTCCGCGGTACATGACACCAATACGGTCACTGATGTACTTAACCATGGACAGGTCATGGGCGATGAACAGATAGGTCAGGCCTTTTTCTTTTTGCAGGCGCTTGAGCAGGTTAATGACCTGCGCCTGAATGGACACGTCGAGGGCAGAGATCGGTTCATCGGCAATGATGAATTCCGGATCAACAGCCAATGCCCGCGCAATTCCGATCCGTTGGCGCTGTCCGCCGCTGAACTCATGCGGGTAACGGTTTGCGTGCTCGCGGTTGAGGCCAACGGTTTCCAACAGCTCGTGTACCTTGGCGATGCGTGCTTCCTTGGTCGCCAGACGATGAATGTCCAGACCTTCCGCAATAATATCGGATACGGTCAGACGTGGATTCAACGACGAGTATGGGTCTTGGAAGATCATCTGGATTTTGCGGTTGAGCCATTTCTTTTCTTCAAGTGTTTTCTTTCCGTGTACACTTTGTCCATTGAACAAGACCTCTCCGCCCGTTGCATCGTAAAGGCGCAGGATGGTGCGTCCTGTGGTGGATTTACCGCAACCGGATTCACCCACAAGACCGAAGATTTCCCCTTTGTAGATGTCAAAGGTGATACCATCTACAGCTTTCAGCGTGTGACCATTCCCGAGGTCAAAATGCTGTTTCAAATCTTTGACTTCAACCAGCTTCTCACGGTTCTCGTAGTTAAACGTTTTTTTGGTGCTTACTGGCGCCTCAGTCGCATCATCCGAATTGACTTTTCGTCTCACAGCCGAAGCAGGTGGTTTGATGTCAGGTGCCATTTCATGCAAGAGCCATGTTGCCGCATAGTGCGTGTCGGAGATTTTGAACATCGGTGGCTCATATTCCAGATCGACCTTCAGCGCAAATGGGTTACGAGCTGCGAAGGCATCACCTACAGGTGGCTTGAACATATCAGGCGGCGATCCAGGAATGGACATTAGCTCGTCATCGCTGGCATCGAGGCTAGGCATGGAACCTAACAGACCCCATGTATACGGGTGCTTAGGATCATAGAAAATTTCATCGACTTTACCGATTTCCACAATTTTACCTGCATACATAACCGCTACACGGTCTGCCATGTTAGCAACTACACCGAGGTCATGCGTAATGAAGATGATCGAGGTGCCCATCTTCTTTTGCAGTTCCTTCAGCAACTCCAAAATCTGCGCTTGAATCGATACGTCCAGAGCAGTCGTCGGCTCATCGGCGATGATAATTTTTGGATTGCAGGCCAGTGCGATGGCAATGACGATCCGTTGGCGCATTCCACCAGAAAACTGGTGCGGGTATTGATCGACACGTTCATTGGCAAGCGGAATCCCTACCATTTCCAACAGTTCAATAGCACGGCTGCGGGCTTCAGCGCGGTTCAGCTTTTGGTGCTTGATGAAGCTCTCCATGATTTGGTTCCCGATAGTCATCGTCGGATTCAAGGAAGTCATCGGGTCTTGGAAGATCATCGAGATATCGCGACCGCGAACATCCTGCATTTCTTTTTCGGAAAGCGTAACCAAATCCCGTCCTTCAAAAAGAACCTGTCCTTTTGGAATGCGTCCAGGAGGAGAAGGAATAAGTCGCATAAGTGCTTGGGAGGTGACCGATTTACCGGAACCAGATTCACCAACGATCGCCAGCGTTTCTCCTTTTTCCAGATCAAAGGAGACGCCACGTACGGCTTTGACTTCACCTGCATACGTATCGAAAGACACATGCAAATCTTTTACTTCTAAAACTTTTCCCATATCATCATCCCTTTCGAGCATGCTTTGTCGTGATTAACCCTCCGTGTATATCTAACAATCTCTCTAGTAGGAATTTTTGCGAAAATGAAAATCATTATCACCATTATACTATATTCATTAACCGTTGTTAAAAAATTTTTTTCTACGTTGCATACTCATGCAGAATCATCTTCAATTTTGCCAAAAGCCCAGAATAGTGGTTTTTTTAGCGTTACCAAATGATAGCCCAGTCATACTATGCATCAAAGCAGCAGAATACTGGCTTAGAGGGAGGGTAACGCTTGTGAGCAAGCTCAATGGGCCCAAGGAAATCGCACTCACTTTTGATGATGGACCGGATCAGTTGTGGACGCCTCGTGTGTTAGACATACTAGCCCACTATCAGGTAAAGGCCACTTTCTTTTGTGTGGGCCAAATGGTGAAGTACAATCCGAAAATACTGGAGCGGATCGTAAAGGAAGGTCACATGGTAGGAAACCATAGCTGGGATCACCCTGACTTTACGAAAATTCCTCTCTTGGCTGTTCAGGAGCAGATAGAACGTACGTCGGATCAGATCGAGAAGGTAGTAGGTGTGAGACCTAGGATGGTTCGACCGCCATATGGAGCAGTGAATGAGGAGGTCATCCAGCTGCTTGCGGCGAGCGACTACGAAATGATTTTGTGGGATATAGATAGTTGGGATTGGAAAGGTCTCACCGGCCCACAGGTAGCGAGAAACATCTTGGGACATGTCACCCCAGGTACAGTCGTGCTTCAACATTCCGCTGGCGGTACGAAAGACACGTTAAAGGGAAGTATGGACGCTTTGCCCTATGTCATTGAGGTGTTAAGTGAGCAGAAATATACCTTCTCAACCATTTCCGCCTTGTTTCAACTGGCAGCTTATCGAGAAAGAACCTGTCCTGTCGAGAAATGGAGAAGGGGCAGATAGAGGAAATGGATTGAATTCTGTGGTAATTAGTAGAATCAGAAGATTTTTTTTTAGGGGAGCGAATCCGTACATGTCCAAAGCAGATAATATGCTCTCCATTTTGTGGCTGTTGAAGACTGGCAAGCGAATGACAGCCAAGCAATTGGCAGAGATTCTCGAGATTAATATTCGCACCGTTTATCGCTATATCGACTCACTGTGTGCGAGCGGTGTACCCATCATTTCCGATGCCGGACACAATGGCGGCTACAGTTTACTTCAGCATTTCAATGAAGCTCCGTTGTTTTTCGACCTCAACGAGCAAAAAGCCCTGATTCATGCAGCGGCTTTTGCCCAAGAGGCCGGGTATCCCTTCGGAGCAGATTTACACCGGGCCATTTCCAAGCTAAAACGTTACACAAATGAAGAGCAGCGTGACGCGATAGACCGGCATAGTATCGGCTTTGAGGTGATCCAGCCTCCTGTTGATCCTTCTCTCGAATCTACCCTACAGGAACTGGAGCTGTCTGTTGCCAATGGATACACCCTTTCGATGGAGTATCAGAAAGCCTACCAGACAACGAGACAGAGGCGTCATATCGATCCATACGGGCTCGTTTATTGGAAGGGAAACTGGTATATCGTTGCCTATTGTCATCTCCGTAGTACCATTCGCAGCTTTCGTGCAGATCGTGTCTATGAGATCCAACGTACAGAAGCCAGCTTTCAACGCCCTCCTGAATTTTCTGCGCGCCATTTTTTTCTCTCGAATTTACTACCGGAAGCAGACAAGCAGGGAAGCACTATTTTGATCAAAATCAAAGGAAGAACACAGTCACTCGCTGATTTGTGCAGGCATTGGTATCTCGGACATACTGTGATTGAACGCAGCGAGACACAGGTGATTTTTCAAGTAGATGAGCAAATGGCCCATTCGATCCTTCCTCACTATCTGTTGCCATACGGAAAATCCATTCAAGTTGAAGAGCCAGCTTTTGTAAAAGAGCGGTTGGCTGCCATCGCTGCCGATTTATTTCATTTTTATCAGTCGACATGATTTCACTGACCATTTCTGTCAGTAGAGTTGATTTATATTGAAAGCAAAGAAGAGATGGAAAAAGGAAATGGAGGCAGATTGATTATGAAGCATGAAGCATTGCGTTTGTACGAGTATCATGTATGGGCAAATGAAAAGGTATTCGAGCGGTTGCAGGAGGTACCAGAGGAAGTAAGTGAGCAACAGGTTCCGAGTGTGTTCCCGACCATCACCCAGACATTGGCTCACATTCTCAAAACGGATTATGTTTGGTTGTTGGCAATGAAGGGGGAGAGCTACGAAGAGGTAGGACCAAAAGTAGCGGTTCTCTTGCAGGAATTAAAAGGGAAGAACGTACACGAGCTGCGAAAGCTGTTTGCCGAATCAGCCCAGCAATTCAGAGATTTCTTCGGGCAAATCTCGATGGAAGACACCGCGCCTTATAGGCACCCGGCATTGGGCACGGTTCATGCTCGCTATGCCGACATCGTCCAGCACGTCGCCAACCACGGCACCTATCACCGAGGCAATATCTCCGCCATGCTCAGACAAATGGGTCACGCGGGAGCTTCCTCCGATTACATTTTTTATTTGTTTGAAACTTCTGCGGTAGAACAATAGAGGTTTTTTCTTTCCATCAACTAACGAAAAAACAAGCAGCTTGTAAGAGGGAACAGGAGAAAACAGCGAAGATCTTAGTGACATTGACTAAGACTCCCCCAGCGGGTGGCCCTAGAAGCTGAGTCGTTTTCTCCTGTTCCCTCTCCTCCACTACAGCCACGCAAACTGCTTGTTTTTTAAGGATTCATCGTCCGAGCAATCCGCAACTCGAGCCCGTTCAAGAACTGACTAAGGTTGGGCTTTCGTTCTCCGATGATACTTTCATTAGGCTTGCCAGGTTCGAAAATTACGTCGTTGTTTTTAGCGACCTCGCTCAAGTAATCCTTGACGATACGCCCTGTTTTCGTAGCCTCATATTTCGTGACAAAGTTCTGATACTCTTCCTTGACAGGCGGGGGCAGCTTCATTGTTGCTTCGTCAATGGCATCATAACGATAATCAGACAAGTATGCTTTGAGATAGTCGATGTAGAGTGTACGGAGCTTCACTGCACGTGGGCTGCTGCGATAGTTGACCAAATACTCTTCGACTTCAACCATTCTGGGGCCGAGCTCGGCTCGCGTGATTTGCAACCCGCCGTCACCCAAATACGGTTTGCCCGTTTCCGTTTCTTGAATGGACAAGTAGTCCTTCCCTTCCTCATCGAGCGAAGCAGCATATTTTTGCAGTGCTTTGTAATCCACTTGCCAGTAGAAGGACATGTCGTTCGTTGCCTTTAAAATGAGTCCGCCCTCTGTTTGATTGAGGAGCCAATGCTTGAAGCTGTCATCGACTTCTAGCCTGTTGAAATCATATGGGTATTGCAGGGCGTACAGCTTATCGGCATTTCCCGGCTGGCCGAGGAGTGCCTTGAAGTTATCGTTTATCGTAGGCAGATGTTTTTCATAATACTGATCAAGTGCAAAAAATAATTGATCGGCAGTTTTCGTGTCCGTTTTCGCCAGATGCTGATCCAAAAAGGCAGTTAGCTCATTCGCTTCCTTGGCTTGCGCAGCTAGTACGGTGAACTGCTTAAGCAAATCATCCGTTGGCTTTTCGCCTTTTGTTGCATCAGCAGGAGACTTCCCTGTGTTTTCCGTTGCAGGTGGGGTAGGGTCTTTTACCGTCAGTTGATCAGAGGCTAAGGTGCACCCTGTCACAAAAGTAATCGCGACGAGGCTAGAGACAAAAGGGAGAACATATCGTTTCATATCTTCATTTTCACTCCGTAATGTTGAATGGTTTCAGTTGATAAATTGTTGTAAATACTTGGGGCGGGCCGAAAATCGAAAGAGCGAGCCGCTGTCCATCGGGCGACCAGGATAGCTGCGATGCAATAGGCGTCCTTGACACTTTTCGCAAAGCCTCCCCGCCAGCTGCTGCTACTTCTACTTGGAATCCCTCGCGCACAAGCGCATAAGCAATGGCAATGACGATTGTCTGCTCGTCATCCGCGACGACAGCCTTGCATTCCACGGACACTTCCTCCCATCGGTTCCCTTTCTATTGGTACGTACCATACCACGTTCAAGTTATCGTTTCAAATCGATCAAATATTCCTGATAGGAAGCAAGCACGACATTTGATATACTTTCTCTATTAATGATAATGAGAATGATTATCAATTTTACATAGAGGATTGGACAGAGGTGAGAACATGAACGAAACACAAGCCTTGGTTCAACAATTCACAGAGAAGACCATGGCAGAAACCATTTTTAAGCTGCGTGACATTACATGGCTTAAAGCACAAGGACATGACCGACTACGCCAACAATTCACTCATTCGCATATTTTGCTGGTCGTAACCGGGGGACGAGGGCGTCTGCGGCTGGAGAACGAGGAGTACCAATTGCGGCAAGACGCGATTTATGTATGTCCTCCCATGCTTACGTTTGGCATCGTCCCTGATTCGGCTGATCATTTGGAAATGTACATGCTCCGTTTTGATGTCTTTATGGAAACGAGAGACAGGCATCGGAGGTTCCAAGCCCTTCGGGAAAAGGATCTGTTTCCTTTTCGGGGAGAGATCTCTGTCCAATCGGCAGGGCAGCTTCCTGTCTATTGTGATTTGATCCAGAATCTGTGGAAGCAGGAGACGGCACTTGAGCGTTTTCGAGGTCAACACACTTTTCAAGAGCTGTGGTACCACATCGTCAAGCATGCTCACTTCTCGGCCACAGATTCTGGAATGGCGCTGGAGCGGGCACGCGCACATATGGAAGAGCATTACTCGGAAAATGTGACGATTGAACAGCTGGCTCGCATCGCAGAGGTGAGTCCAAAATATTTCGTCGACCTGTTCAAAAAAACGTATGGCATCTCAGCTATGGACTATTTGGCAGAGCTTCGCATCAGCCGGGCGAAGCAGATGATGGTGCAGTCGCATGCCAAGCTGCGCGATATCGCTCATCAAGTGGGCTACAACGACGAATTTTACTTTAGTCGAAAATTCAAGAAAGCTGTCGGAGTTTCTCCGACTCTCTATATGAAAAGTCGCCAACGAAAAATTGCGGCGTACGGCTCGACCATCATCGGGCATTTGCTGGCTTTGAAAATGATTCCTTACGCGGCGCCACTGCACCCGAAATGGACGGCATACTATCATCACAGCTATCGAAACGATATCCCGGTACATCTGAGCGCCTTTCGAATTAATCAGAATTGGAAAGCCAACATCGAATTGCTTCGCGATGCCAAGCCGGACGTTATCATTGGCTTGGACGAGACGAGTTTGCAGGAACAGAATCAGCTGAACGAGATTGCGCCCACCTTGTATGTACCGTTTGAAGAGCGGGGATGGAAAGAACAACTACAGCTTATGGCCGACTTTTTAGGTGAGTCCGTGGAAGCCCATCATTGGCTTTGCGAGTATGAGAAAAAAGTGAAGAGGGCTCGGGCTAAGCTTCAACACGTTCTAGGCGATGAAACGGTGCTCATCGTGCGGGTTTTGAAAAACCAGCTCTATGTCCACTGCAATCGCAGTATGAATGAAGTGTTTTATCAGGATCTGCAAGTAAAACCTGCTTTTGTCTCAGAGCAGAAGGAGTACGACCAGCCAGTGACCGTACAGGAATTGGTTGCGCTCGCGCCAGATCGCTTGCTGCTGTTGGTTTGCCAAGAAGCTGAAACTCTGGCATGCTTCCAAGCCTTGAAAGAATCTGGACCATGGCAAGAGATCGAAGCAGTCCGCAACAATCGGGCGCATGTCATTATGTCGGACCCTTGGCGAGAATACTCGGCAACAGCTCATGAACGGATCGTGGAGGAGAGTGTGAGATTATTTTCAGGAGATCGTCCATGTTGATTCTGGATTTCGTCCATGGTCGGGCATGAGTGGATGCTTTATAATCACGAATGATAATCGTTATCACTTGCGTGGAGTGAAACATTACATTTCTGAGAGGGGTCTTTCAAGAATGAAAAAGATATACCTAGGCTTTAGCATCGCAGCGCTGACATTGGCTCTGACAGCGTGCGGCGGAGGAAAAGAAGCAACGACTAACACGACTACTCCAGCGCCTGCGACAACAGCTACAGCAGAAAAGCCGGCCGATGAAGCGAATAAAGCAGAGACACGCACGATTAAATATTTGGATAAAGAATACACCATTCCTAGCAAGACAGAGAGAATTGTCATTGCAGGCAGCATGGAGTCTATGGAAGATTCCCTTGTATTGAACGTAAACCCTGTAGGAGCGATATCTGTCGGCGGCAAATTCCCAGAGATGTTTGCACCAATTACGGGCGAAGCCAAATCCATCGGGGAAAAAATGCAACCGAATCTGGAAACCATCTTGTCCTTGAAACCGGACGTTATTATGGGCAGCAGCAAGTTCCCGCCAGAAGTGGTGGAGAAATTGAGCAAAATTGCGCCTACCTTCCCAGTTTCCCACATTTCGACCAACTGGGAAGCGAATCTCCAGCTCTTGGGTGAGCTGACCGGCAAACAAGCGGACGCAGAAAAAGCGCTCCAAGCGTACAAAGCAGAGGCAGAAGCAGCCAAAGCGAAGCTGGGTGAGAGCTTGAAGGATAAAAAAGTACTCGCGATTCGTCTGCGTCAAGGCAACATCAACATCTATCCGGATAAGGTATTCTTCAATCCGGTTCTGTACGCAGACCTTGGTTTAACTGCTCCTGCAGAAGTAAAAGCGGCGAAAGCGCAAGAAATCATCTCGATGGAAAAATTCAGCCAGATCAACCCGGACTATTTATTCGTCCAGTTCTCCCTGGATGAGAATAAGGACAATCCGAAAGCATTGGAAGATTTGCAGAACAACCCGATTTGGAAGAGCGTGAATGCAGTGAAAAACGGCAATGTTTACGTAAACGTGGTTGATCCTCTCGCACAAGGCGGTACTGCTTGGAGTAAAACACAATTCCTGAAGGCGGCTGTAGAAAAATTGTCTGCCAAGTAAAAGTGGGCGAGGGTAGGCTATGCAATCCAAAAAAGCAACTTCCATGATCATACTAGCTGTTTCGCCAGTGGTGATCCTGCTTACAATCTTGCTTTCCATTCATTACGGGGCCAAGTCGATTGATGCCGGGACCATTTATCAAGCTTTCTTTGCCTTTGATGAAGGGAATGTCGATCATCAAATTGTCATGCACTCTCGCTTGCCGAGAGTCTTGGGCGCACTCATGATCGGAGCATTTTTAGCGATATCAGGAGCGCTGATGCAGGGGATGACGAGGAATTACCTCGCGTCCCCCTCTATTATGGGCGTGTCTGACGGCTCGGTCTTTGCTGTTACGCTGTGCATGGTTTTCATTCCATCCGCTACGAGTGTCACGATGATTACCATGTCCCTGATCGGTTCAGCACTTGCTGTTGCGATGGTTCTCGCTTTTTCCCGACTATTGCCAAACGGCTTGACGCCAGTAGGGATGGCGGTTATCGGTACGATCACGGGCACCTTTTTAAGCAGCATTTCAGCCGCGATCTCTACTTATTTTCAAGTCTCGCAAAACGTCAGCTTTTGGTACAATGCGAGGCTGCATCTCTTGGAGCCTGAGCTGGTGAAGCTGGCGGTTCCTTTTGCCATAGTCGGTATTGTCCTCGCACTTCTTTTGTCCAAATCAATTACGATCTTGTCCTTGGGCGACGAAGTATCTCGCGGTCTTGGACAAAGAACCGTGATGGTCAAAGTGCTGGCAACCGCAGCTGTTGTTATTCTGACAGGCATTTCAGTAGCGTTGGCAGGAAAAATCGCCTTTGTCGGGCTGATTATTCCGCATATAACCCGCTTTTTGGTAGGTCTCGATTATCGATGGATCATTCCATGTGCAGGATTACTGGGCGGCATTTTCCTGGGCTTGTCTGACGTTCTCAGCCGATTTATGAACAGTCCATTTGAGACCCCAATCGGTGTGGTAACGGCTTTTATTGGCGTTCCGTTCTTCCTCTATTTGATTTACAAGAGAGGAGGGGGAAAGCATGCCTGATCGAAAGGCTAGATTTCGTTTGCTGTTACTCGTCAACATCACCTTGATTTTGCTGGCGATTTATATCAGTCTGACCAACGGTGTATTTGACATGACGGTGTTGGATGTCATCCAGACATTATTGCGTATTGATCCTGTAGCGGAATACGATTTGGTTATTTTCGATTTTCGCCTGCCGCGGATCGTTATTGCGGCATTGGTCGGCTTTGGCTTAGGGGTCGCTGGTACCGTCATTCAGGGGATCACCCGTAACGGGCTGGCTGATCCGGGGATTTTGGGCATTAATGCTGGAGCAGGAGCCGCTATCGTCACTTTTATGTTTTTCTTCGGTGGACAATTCATGAATGCGAGCTGGTATTCCATCATAGCTATGCCTTTGTTCGGTTTGACAGGCGGATTGCTTGCGGCTGGACTGATTTATCTATTCGCCTGGCGTAACGGGGCGCTTGACCCGCAACGACTGATTCTGGTGGGGATCGCGATTGGCTCCGGATTGGGTGCGGTGTCGCTGTATCTCTCGTTAAAAATGAATCCCAACGATTTTGAAATGGCAACCGTATGGCTCTCAGGCAGTATTTGGAGTGCCAACTGGACGCATATTGCGGGGATGCTGCCATGGCTAGTCATACTCATTCCTGTTTTGATGCGCAAGGTGCATATTCTCGATTTGCTTCAACTGAGCGAGGAATCCGTCAAGAATCTGGGGGTGTCCGTGGAAAAGGAGCGCAATATACTCCTGCTGTCGAGTATCGGGATCGTGAGCGCGTGTGTCTCGGTTTCCGGAGGCATCGGATTCGTCGGCTTGATGGCACCGCATATTGCGAAGCGTTTGACGGGAATCCAGCACAGGTATGTTCTTCCCCTGGCAGGGACAATCGGGATGCTCATGGTCGTGGCAGCGGACTTTATCGGCAAAACTGTGTTCACCCCCCTTGAACTGCCAGTGGGTATCGTCATTTCGATTATCGGTGTGCCGTATTTCTTCTATCTACTAAGTAGAAGAAAAAAATAAAGAGGGGACGTGCAAATTGTGAAGGGACAATTGTTTGCAGACGTATGCCATCACCGAGCACTGCTCGTATATTTGCCGCCATCCTATGACAAGAGTACGTCCCGTTTTCCCGTCATGTATGTCCATGATGGCGGTGACTTGTTTGATCCTGCGTTCAGTACTGCACTCGATGTAATCGAAGATAAGTTTGCAGAGGGGAAAATTCCTGAGCTGATTCTCGTCGGCATCCAACCAGGAAACCGCAGGGATGACTATACGCCTTGGTTCTCCAAAGCGATCTCGCCTGAGCGCAACATTGATTTTGGCGGGCAAGGAGATGTGTATCTTTCATACGTTGCCAAAGAATGCAAGGCGTATATCGACAGCAAGTACAGGACAGACCCTAAGCCGGAAAAAACAGGCATCATCGGATTTTCGCTTGGTGGCTTGATCTCGATGTACGCTGGGCACCAATATCCGGATGTTTTCACGAAAATCGGCAGCATCTCGGGATCGTATTGGTATGAAGGCATGGTTCAGTTTATGCGGGAAAAGAAAATGTACCATCCCGAACTGCGCATCTACATGGATGTTGGCAGTAAGGAAGGTGCTAAAAAACAAAACATCCAGAAGCAAATGGTCCCGCTGACAAAAGAAGCGCATCAGATATTGGCTGATAGCGGCTTCACAGCAGATCAGCTCGCCCTGTTCATTGACGAAGGGGCGGATCATTTGAGCAAATATGCAAACGCCAGATTTCCGGGGGCGTTGCAATGGCTCTGGAATGAGAAGGAGGAGACAGAAATGGAACTTGCCAAATTGATTAAAGAGCGTCGCTCCATTCATCGCTTTACAGATCGTGAGGTAGATCCTGCACTGGTTACTGAACTGATGGATACAGCCGTGTGGGCGCCGAATTATCACATGACACAACCGTGGCGCTTTATCGTGACGTACGGGGAAGGCAAGAGAAGAATCGCCGAGGCCGTGCGGATCATGAAGGAGAAGCGGGAGATTGATCCGGCGAAAAAGAAAGAAGTCGGCGAGAAGTTTTACAATAAAATCATGGCGATTCCGATGCTGATGACGGTCATCATGGAAGAAAGTCCAAACCTGATTACCCGGCAAGACGATTTCGCTTCGACCAGCATTGTCATCCATAACTTTAGCTTGCTGGCGTGGGAAAAAGGCATCGGTTTGACGTGGGAGACGTACCCGTGGATTCACGAGCCGGAATTCCGAGAAGCGATGGGCATTCGACCAGGAGAAAAAGTGCTGGGGAACCTGCATATCGGTTATCCAGCCGCGATCCCTGGCGCACAGCCGCGCATTCCAGCAGCAGAGCGCATCACACTTGTCGACAAAGCATAGGACAAGATCTTGTGAATTTTTCTTGTCACAGGATTACTTTTTGTGGTACTCTTGGGTCATTCTACAAGAAAGGGTGACCATTAAGCCAATGTTCTGCTAACTCCTATTTCCACAAAACTAATCGGATAAAACGATGCGTTTTTGGATAGGGGTAGTATGTGCATATTGGCGAATAGATGGTAGATCCTTTTTAGACTCACTAAGGGTTTCTATGTCTTTTTGACGATAATATGCGTAGCCTCCTGTCCAGATCGCAATGGATAAGGAGGCTTTTTTATGTCAAATGTTTTGAAAAACCGCTATGTCAGGGCTATTTTGTTATCAGCATTTCTGTTGCAAATCGGGGTATGGGTGCGCAACATGGCGATTCTGCTATTTGTGATGGATCATACAGGAGAGGATCCGTTCGCGGTATCCATGATTTCTGTGGCAGAGTATGCGCCAATCTTTCTGTTTTCCTTTCTAGCCGGTACGTTTGCCGATCGCTGGCAACCGAGAAAAACGATGGTCTGGTGTGAGCTGCTCAGTGCTCTGTCGGTTGTCGGAGTGCTGCTTACCTTTGTTTACGGCTCGTGGAAGGCCATCTTTTTTGCCACACTCATATCAGCTATTCTCTCTCAGTTTTCTCAACCGTCTGGAATGAAGCTGTTCAAGCTGCATGTACCTGGTGAACAGCTCCAGGTGGGAATGTCCGCGTACCAGACTATTTTCGCGATCTTCATGGTATTTGGTCCGATTGTCGGTACGTTTGTGTTCCAGCAATGGGGGATGGAGATTGCCATGGTCATCACGGCGGTTGCGTTCCTATCTGCGGCCGGTGTCCTGTATTTGTTGCCGCCTGATCGTGTCGAGAAAGGAGAGCAGCAAGAAACGGCACTGCTTGGGGAAATGGTCAGCGGGATTCGTTATGTGTTCTCCAGTCGGGTATTGTCGATGCTTGGCTTTTGCTTTTTGGCTGTAGGTTTCTCATTGGGATTGATTCAGCCGCTTGGGATTTTTATCGTGACCGAACAACTGCAATTGCCGAAAGAAAGCTTGCAATGGTTAATTACCGCCCAAGGTTTGGGGATGATTGCTGGAGGGGCCATGACGATGGCAGCTGCCAAAACGATTCCACCGCAAAAGCTATTGGTCACGGGACTTCTTGGAAATGCGGTCGCAGTAGCAGTTTGCGGGATGTCCACGAATCTGTGGCTGACGCTTGTTGCCCAGTTCATCGCGGGATTGCTCTTGCCCTCCATTCAAATTGGGATCAACACCATGCTGCTTAAAAACACCGAGAGTACCTTTATCGGTCGGGTGAATGGAATACTGACCCCGTTGTTTACAGGCTCTATGGTCGTCATGATGAGTATTACGGGGGCATTGAAGCTGTACCTACCGCTCGCAGTTATATACGGGATCGCTGCATTCCTGATGATCATTGGTCTCAGCTTTATTTTGCGGCTTTATCGTATGAGGGAAGGAAACGTGGTGCAAAGTACAGAACAGACTGGTATATGAGCGTTTGGAAGCAAAAGGAGGCTTGTACCAGATGGTGCACGAACAGATTTCTTCTATGGAAGGTTTGAAGATGGTAGCTGCTGTTCGCGAGCTGGCGATGCAGTTGCCAGAAGTAACGGAGCAGGTAGACGCTTTTGGACATACATCGTTTCGCGTAAACGACAAGCCGTTTGTCATTTTGGGAGAGGGGGGCACTGAAGGCCCCTCCCTTTCTGTGAAGGTACTGAAGACGACCCAAGAGATTTTGCTTACGCAGGAGCATTTTTACAAGACGCCGTACATCGGTCATCACGGCTGGGTTTCGATCCTGGACAAAAACGTGACGAGCTATGGTGAAATGGAGGATTACATACGGGAAGGCTATATGTGCGCAGCTCCCAAGCGATTGGTCAAGCAATTACAACACCTCCTCTGATCGTTGCTGTATAATTTTGGCGTAACGAGTAGTGAGCGAGGGTTCGACGCAGCAGCATTGAGACAAAGGGGGAGCCGGTTTTGGATTGGAATCTCCAGCAGATGAGCAAATTGCTTGAGGTCGTATTTGAAAATGCCCATGAACCGATGATCGTAACGGACAAGGACGGAAAAATACTCTTATTGAATCGGAGCTATCGGGAATTTCTTAATGTACAGGACGTGATCGGACAGCCAGTGACGGATGTCATCGAAAACACCCGGATGCATATTGTCGGTCAGGCTGGCGTTGCCGAGATCGCCGACATTCAGCAAATAAAAGGTCAGAACATGATTGCGCATCGCATCCCAATCATGGACGAAGGAAAAGTGATTGCGGTTCTGGGAACGGTGCTGTTCCAGGATGTGCAAGAGCTCACTGCCTTGGCTGCGATGGTTGCTCAGCTGAAGGACGAATTGACCTATTATAAGAAAGAGCTGCGGCGGCGGATGGGGGCGACCTATCACTTTGACCAAATCGTTGGATACAGCCAGAAGCTGCAGGAGCTTAAAAAGTTTTCTCAGAAAGTTGCGAAAAGCGATTCGACTGTGCTCATCACGGGTGAAAGTGGGACGGGCAAGGAGCTGTTTGCCCACGCTATTCATGCCGAGAGCAAGCGTAAAATGGGGCCATTCATTCGGGTGAATTGTGCGGCTATTCCGGATTCTTTGCTCGAATCAGAGCTGTTTGGCTATGAAGAAGGTGCGTTTACCGGAGCTGTTCGCCGCGGAAAAAAAGGAAAGTTTGAGCTGGCCAACCACGGAACCATTTTGTTGGATGAGATCGGGGACATGCCGTTGCCGCTGCAAGCCAAGCTGCTGCGTGTATTGCAGGAAAAAGAAGTCGAGCGGGTAGGTGCTGTACGGACGACGCCAATCGATGTGCGGGTGATCGCTTCCACGAATTCGGACATGCTTCAAAGCATCAAGGAAGGAAAGTTTCGGGCCGACCTCTATTATCGGTTGAATGTCGTGTCACTCTCGATCCCTCCGTTGCGCGAGCGTCTGGAGGATTTGCCGGAGCTGGTTTCGAATCTGCTCAAACAGCTTGGCGAGTCCACTGGCGTTACGGTTAGAGCCATTGATGAAGAGGTATGGAACGTACTTCGGGGCTACTCCTGGCCAGGCAATGTACGGGAGTTGAAAAACGTGCTGGAACGAGCCCTTCATCTAATGGAAGACGATGTCCTGAAAAAAGAGCATATTTGGCTGCCAGTATCTGACGAAGGGACACTCGCATCCTTGGCGGTTCCAACTTATGCCGTTCGACCTTTGAAACAAGTCTTGGAAGAGGCTGAGCAGGAAGCGCTTCGCCAAGCGATGCAGCAAGCAGGGGGGAACAAGCTTACCGCCGCCAAGCTGTTGCAAATCAGCAAGTCCAGCTTTTACGAAAAGTGGGAGAAATACCAGTAGCACGAGGCGTGTATAAGTCGGGGATGTGGCGTTTTGCCAGGTTCGCGGCTTTTTTATCTATAGGAACATGTTTTGCTAGATTCCGGTTTTCTGGAATAGAGCAAGATGACCTCCCGCAAAAAAACGAGTAGCCTTCCTTGAGCTGATTCCCTGAAAAGTGGGCGGATTTTTTGCTAGATTCCATAAAACCGGACGAAAAATTCCGGAAATCCGGAAAATTTGCAAGCGCTATCATTTGCTTGCCAACAGTCCGGGCACGATGAAGGGGTATGGTTGAACGATTTTCCTGAAATCGGTTGAGGTTGGCATGGTCCATGCAAATGAGTTAGGCTTGAAAGCGTTTTCCTCAAATGAATCGACACAATTTCCTCTGTAAGCGGAGGAGAAAATTGAAAGGAGAATTCTATGATCATCGAAGTGTTATCCATCTTGATCTCGCTCGGTCTCCTGATGTTTTTTGCGTATCGGGGCTATCCTGTTATCGTATTTGCCCCTATTTTTACGCTGCTGGCTGTTGTCCTTTCCGGGATCTCTCTGTTGCCGAGCTACACCGAAACCTTTATGACGAACGCAGCAAACTATGTGAAATCATTCTTCCCTATTTTCTTACTGGGTGCCATTTTCGGAAAAGTCATGGAGTTGAGCGGTGCTGCCTCGTCCATTGCCCACACGATTGTGAAGGCACTTGGTTCCAATCGTGCGATTTTGGCTGTCGTTCTGGCATGTTCGATTTTGACGTATGGCGGGGTTTCCCTGTTCGTTGTGGCATTTGCGGTGTATCCGTTTGCCGCTGCGATCTTCCGTGAAGCCAATATTCCGAAGCGACTCATTCCAGGAACGATTGCGCTCGGTGCTTTTACGTATACGATGGACGCCTTGCCAGGTACACCACAAATTCAAAACATTATTCCTACGACTTATTTTGGTACGGATGCTTATGCTGCTCCTGTTGTTGGAACGATTGGCGCCATTATGGTTTTCATTGGCGGGATGCTATGGCTGGAGCGCAGACGCAAGCAAGCTGTCTCTGCTGGGGAAGGTTACGGCGAGGGACATACGAATGAACCAGAATTGATCAAAAATGAATCCTACATGAACATCTGGGTCGCGATTCTCCCGTTGGCATTGGTGCTCGTGGGTAACTATTTGTTCAGCAGAGGGATTTGGACAGTAGAGACGTGGTACGATCCGGCGATTCTCAAAGAATCATTTAAGATCGAAAAAGTGAAAAACGTCGTATCTTCTTGGGCGCTGATTATTTCGCTCTGTCTCGGAATTATTGCCGCGCTTTTAATCAATGTGGGGCAAGTCAAAAACAAGCTGGCTAGTGGTTTGACTGCTGCCGCGATGGGCTCTCTCTTGGCGATCTTCAATACGGCTTCCGAAGTTGGATTTGGAAACGTTGTGAAAACATTGCCGGGCTTCAAGCTCATTCAAGGCTGGATTATGGGAGCAAGTGATCATCCGTTGGTTTCTGAGGCACTGGCTGTAAACGTACTGGCAGGTGTGACAGGTTCAGCGTCTGGCGGTATGTCGATCGCGCTGGAGGTAATGGGCAAGCAATATTTGGAGATGGCGAATGCTGCGGGAATCAGTCCTGAGTTGCTGCACCGTATTGCCTCGATGTCTTCCGGGGGTATGGACACATTGCCGCACAACGGAGCGGTCATTACGCTTCTCGCTATTACTGGTTTGACTCATCGTCAATCGTACAAAGATATTTTCGCGATTACGGTTTTGAAAACGGTTGTCGTGTTCATTCTGGCATTTGCGGTGTCTATTTTCTAATTTTCATGAGAGATCAGCCAATTTACAGACAGAGAAAATGAGGAGCAGGAGAGGAGATAGCAGGGTATGGAGAAATTGTTGGAGCAACAGGTGGCAGTAATAACAGGGGCTGCGAGCGGAATTGGATTGGAGATTGCCCGTACGTTTGCCGAGGAAGGGGCGAAAGTCGTCATATTGGACTTGAATGGGGAATCAGCGGAAGCAGCAGCAGCCCAATTGCAAAAGGAAGGTCACGAAGCAATCAGCTTTGGCTGTAATGTCACCGACGAGGGACAGATGCAGGAGTGCATCCAGCAGACAGTCCAAGTTTTTGGCAGACTCGATATCTTAGTGAATAATGCCGGATTGCAATTTGTCTCTCCAATAGAAGAGTTTCCGACTGCAAAATTTGAACAAATGCTCAGCATTATGCTGACAGCGCCTTTTGTGGCGATTAAACACGCGTTCCCCATTATGAAGCAACAAGGTCATGGCCGTATCATCAATATGGCTTCGATCAACGGCCTGATTGGCTTTGCGGGGAAGGCAGCGTACAACAGCGCCAAGCACGGAGTCATCGGGCTTACCAAGGTTGCAGCCCTGGAAGGTGCAGCGGCTGGTATTACGGTAAATGCCATTTGTCCGGGGTATGTCGATACGCCGCTGGTACAAAACCAATTAGCGGATTTGGCTAAGACAAGAAATGTACCGTTAGAAAAGGTGATGGAAGAAGTCATCTATCCGCTGGTGCCGCAGAAGCGGCTGCTGCAAGTAAAGGAAGTAGCGAACTACGCTGCCTTTTTAGCTAGCAAGAAAGCGTCAGGTGTCACGGGTCAGGCTGTCGTCATTGATGGCGGTTATACAGCGCAGTAAACCTGTTAAAGTCCCTATTTTTATAGGGGCTTTTTTATTTTCGTTATCTTTTTTAAAAAACTAGCAAAAAAGATCTTGTATTCTTTTTTTAGATGTGATAGATTATTCCTTGTCGCCAAGAACGACGACAAAATACGAGAAAAGAAAACGAGATTCGATAAAAAAACTTATTGACTCGCAAACAACGAACGTGATAAGATATAAAACGTTCGACAAAAAAATGCTCTTTGAAAACTGAACAGCGAAA
>NZ_PXZN01000170.1:0-1069 GCF_003013445.1 Brevibacillus sp. NRRL NRS-603
TTTTCCCTGGAACACCAGCGCTTTTATTTTCATATAAAATGGCATCTGTCTGGTAGCTCTTTACGATGGCTCCGCCCTTAAGCTCCAGTTGCTCCGGCATTTCATCTTCCGACCAATACTCTGTCGTGTAGTTCTCGTTTTTTATGTAGTAAGGGGTATTCGGAATCGCCATTGTTTGGCCCTCACGCACCCAGACGTACTCGTCTAAGTAAAAGCCAGGCAGGCTTCGCATTAGAGTACCGACCAAAAATAATATCAATCCAATGTGATTAATGTAAGGACCCCAACGGCTAAAACGGCCTTTTTCAGCCATAATCGCTCGTTCCGTGTGGAAAATGCGGTATCCTTTTTCTTTCAATGCCAGAGCGGAGGCGTCCAGTATCGCTTCCTGATCGGCTTCTGGAGCAAGCTCCCCCTCTGCAAACAGCTTTTGCCCTTTCAAAAAGGACTTGTGCTGGTTCAATCTCGGCTTCTTTAACGCTTTATACAGCGGTACCACGCGGTCCAGACTACAGATAACCAAAGATGTACCGAGCATAACTAGGAGCGTCACAAACCACCAAGACGAGTACATATTGTGAAATCCAAGGCCGTAAAAAATCGTTCCCAGCGTTCCATATGATTCCGTATAAAAACGGGCAACATCAGCTTCAGTCGGTACGGGTACTGGTATGTACATTTGCTGCGGAAAGATGGTTCCGACTGCGGACGCCACCAAAATGACAATAATGATACCGATTGCAATTTTGACCGAAGAAAAAAAGTTCCAGACTCGATCGATTACCTTCGTCTTATTCGTTTGAGAACGTCTTGCCATTCCTTCATAACGCATGTCAGGAAACGATGTCTGCTCGTGGACTTCCACATTCAAAGGCTTCCCGCAAGACTCACAGAGCAGCGTCCCAACCGGGTTGGTATGACCGCATTCGCATTTTCGCTGATCCATCATTGCTCCTCACTTACGGCAAGATTTTTGTTACTTTTGACTCAATCATGGCTTCATCCAATTGCCCGATAAAAACTTCCTGCACTTCTCCATCTGGGTCGATGAAAAAGGTCGTCGGAATCG
>NZ_PXZN01000171.1:0-630 GCF_003013445.1 Brevibacillus sp. NRRL NRS-603
GGGAAGATGCCCGGCGTCTTTCTTTTTGAACCCTAGTACGAGCGTGCTCTCCGTTAGCCTTAACCTTGTGCCGCATCCATGTTCATGTAGTTAATGGCCCACAGATGGCCGTCCAAGTCCACGAAGCCCCAATGATACACGAACCCATGATCTTCAGGTTCAGCGTGCAATTTCCCGCCCAAGGAGACCGCAGTATTCACGATTTCATCGACCTTTTCCCGGCTTTCGAAGGCCAATGCGATCGTCATCTGCGCATACTTGCTCGTATCGACGGATTCCTTCTCCGTGAGCGTATTAAAGAATGCTTGATTGATCAGCATGACCTGCAGGTTGTCGCCGATCACGATGGCTACCGAATTCTCGTTCTCGGGGAATTGCGAGTTGAGCTCGAATCCAAGTCCGGTGAAGAACGCTTTCGATTGTTCTACGTTTTTTACAGGCAGGTTGAAGCTCGTGAATGCGGACGTTAATGCCATTTTCAAAACACCTCTTCGTCAAATTAGTTTGTGTTCATTTTTGCCTTCGTTTATATAGACGACAGCCGAGGGACATGGTTCCAATTCGTAGTAATTCGTGAGTTGTTCATACTATCCTGCCAGCTATTTTAACGTGGCCCCAGTCTAGAACTTT
>NZ_PXZN01000172.1:0-565 GCF_003013445.1 Brevibacillus sp. NRRL NRS-603
TCCAAGGGGTCATTGATTGCCTGTTGGAAGAGCAGGATGGAAGTCTCGTCCTGATCGACTTCAAGACAGATTGGATGGCAAAAGAGGCCAGTGCCGCAGCCATCGAAGAGATGAAGAGAAGATACGAAGGCCAGATCAGGCTATACGTTCGAGCGATCAAGCAGATCATCAAGCCAAAAGGGAACGTGTCTAGTTATCTTTACTTACTCTCAGGTGGATTCTCTTTATCGTTTTCGGATGAAAGCATGGATTAGTATGTTGGACCGTCAGGGTTAATAGCTCTGGCGGTCTTTTTCTCTTAGAACTGCTGAGGTAGGTTCCAAAGGCGCTTGGACTTGAAATGTACTTCTTCCTACGCGGCTTTTGGTTAAACGAAGGAGGTTATTTTCTATTTGATGAAATAACTATCGTTTTGTTGAAAATAAGATATGATGAACGAATAAAGGAAGTGGTTAAAATCATTATAAATTGCAGAGAGCCGTATTTTTATATTAGAGATTATAAGAGCAAGGACGAAAAGTTTCTGTTACATTGCTTTTGCCAAAATAATAACCGTATAATGTTG
>NZ_PXZN01000173.1:0-1130 GCF_003013445.1 Brevibacillus sp. NRRL NRS-603
CGGGTCAATGTGCAATTTGGCACTGTTTACGGCTACAGCCGCATCGGTGAAAGCTCCCGCGATCAACGTAATCTTGCTGTCAAAGCTCGCAAAATCTCCTGCCGCAAAAATCCCTGGCAGATTCGTTGCCAGACGAGGGCTGACAAATACGTTCCATTCATCCATGTCCAAGCCCCACTCTTTAATCCCGGTGAAATCTGCCTTCAATCCGTGATTGACGATAATGGCGTCTACATCGATTTGCTCCGTCTCGTCTGTCTCCAGATGACGTATCGTCACTTTATCGATCGTTTCTTTGTCTGAGCTTTGCAATTGTGTGACCGCATATGGCGTGCGAATGATCGCAGAGGACTCTTTCATGCGCTTCACATTCCGCTCATGTCCACCAAATACATCACGGCGATGCACAACCGTTACAGACGCTGCGATCTGCACCAGTTCATTTGCCCAATCGACCGCGGAGTCACCGCCCCCTGAGATGAGGACGTGCTTGCCACGGAATGGCTCCAGTTCCTGCACCGTATAATGAAGATTTGTCACCTCGTAACGCTCTGCTCCTTCGATCTCCAGCTTTGCCATTTTCAAAATACCTCGACCCAAAGCCAGTATGATCGTGCGAGTCCAATGCCGTCTCCCTGATTTTGCAACGAGTATGTACGTACCGTCTTCTTGGGGTTCTAGTCCAATGATCGCCTCACCTAGGACGATGGTGGGATCAAATGTCTTCGCTTGTTGCACCAGATTGGCAATCAGCTTTTCACAAAGCTGTGGTGGTACACCGCCTACATCCCAGATCATTTTTTCTGGATAGATCAACATTCGTCCACCGAGCTCTTCTTTGGCTTCAATGAGTTTCGTCTTCATATCGCGCATTCCGCTATAAAAGGCAGCGTACATCCCCGCAGGTCCACCGCCAATAATGGTTACATCAAACAGCTCCAACTGTTCTCCCACAACTACCCCTCCACTGTCTTTCTTGTTTGTTTATGAATCATCAAGTTTTGATGAAAATGAGATTCATTATCACAATGTGATTGTAATGGAAAATGGAGGAGGATTCAACATTAAAGAAAAAATAAAAAAGGCTCGTAATTAGCTTCATCAGCTAATTTACGAACCTGTTGTTTGCC
>NZ_PXZN01000174.1:0-812 GCF_003013445.1 Brevibacillus sp. NRRL NRS-603
TTAAACACAGCAATGGCGAATGGCGAGATTGACTTGGGACCGATTTCTTCGTTTAGCTATGCAGAGCATGCCTCCGAATACGTGGCATTGGCAGATCTGTCTGTCAGTGCCAAGGGGAGAGTAGGCTCCCTTTTCTTATTCAGCAAAAAGCCGATTGAACAAGTAAACGGTGCCAAAATAGCCTTGACCAACACATCGGCTACCACCGTGAATCTCTTAAAAATCATTCTCCATAAGTTTTACGAATATGAGATTTCCTACGTTACACAGGAACCTATTTTGCATGAAATGCTGGAGGCTGCTGATGCAGCGCTCTTGATCGGGGATGACGCCATTTCAGCTGAGCGAACGGCCAAAGACCTTTATGTCTACGACTTAGGAGAGCTGTGGCATCAATTTACGGGCTATTCCATGACTTTTGCTATTTGGGCTCTTCGTCGAGCGGTTATTGCCGATCATCAAGACTTGATCGCGGACGTCCATGCCTCTTTTTTAGAGAGCAAAAGGAAGACAAGGGCAAATTCAGCCCCATTGATTGACTACGTTCACACACATTTCGGTGGAGAGAAAGAGCAATGGATCCACTATTTCCAAGGATTACAGCACGATTTCGGTGACGTTCAGCGGATTGGACTGGAGTACTATTACCGATGCGCAGCGGAGCTGGGACTTCTATCGGCACCTGCAACCGTCGATCTGTGGCAAGCTGGCGGCCGACAGACCAATACTACGTTGACGAGATAGGTGGAACGGATGAATCTAGTCGATATTTACTTCAAGATGAAAAAAGATGTCCAATACATAGAAGATGA
>NZ_PXZN01000175.1:0-843 GCF_003013445.1 Brevibacillus sp. NRRL NRS-603
AGCTTTATTTGCGTGTGTCGAAAAAATGATGAGGTGAAGGAATGAAAGTTGCCGTTATTGGGACCGGTTACGTAGGTTTGACGACTGCTGTTTCCCTAGCCATGAACGGTCATCAGGTGACTGGGATTGATCTCGTTGCATCCAAAGTAGAAAAACTGCGCCAAGGGATCTCGCCGATTTACGAGCCGGGCTTAGATGAGGCATTGAAAAAAGTATTGGATGATGGTGCGCTTACATTTTATACGGATCTGACGGAGGCGAAGGACGCAGAGATTTTTTTCATTTGTGTAGGCACACCTGAAGCAGCCGACGGCACAGCCGATTTAACCTATTTACTTGGGGCTGTTTCTGACATTGAAAAGGTTCATTCGCTCGCACCGCAAGAACGCATCGTGGTAATCAAGAGTACCGTACCAGTCGGAACTGGCGAAAAAGTAGCGGGGATGCTGGCTGGCTGCCAAGGGGTATCTGTTGCATCCAACCCGGAGTTTTTACGGGAAGGGAGTGCATTGTTTGACGCATTGGAGCCTTCTCGAATTGTCATAGGCGTAGATAATCCTCAGGCAGCGGCTGGCATGGAGGAACTGTACAACGGTGTAAAGGCACCGCGAGTTATCACCACCAGAGCAAACGCGGAGCTGATCAAATACGCTTCAAATGCATTTTTGGCTACCCGGATCTCCTTCATGAATGAGCTGGCACGGTTAAGTACTGCTCTGGGGACGGATATCGTGACGATCTCGCGAGGAATGGGACTGGACAGCCGAATCGGTCCGCAATTTTTACGGGCAGGAGTAGGCTATGGCGGCTCCTGTTTTCCGAAGGATACGATTGCGCTATTGC
>NZ_PXZN01000176.1:0-1188 GCF_003013445.1 Brevibacillus sp. NRRL NRS-603
TGGGTCCTGATTGGGATTTCAGCATGAAAGTCCCCTTCCGCAATGCGATGCGCCGTTTCTTTCATTTGACGTAATGGAGTCGCAATACGCGATGAGAGGAAAAAGGCGAATACAGTGGTAGAGACAAATCCGATGACGCCAACCACAAAGATTAAAAATCTGACTTCCCTAACCGTATCATCAAAATCTTCAATCGCCTGATACATGACCACTGCTCCCGTTTTCCCTGCTGCCATTTCTAAAGGAACAGCGACCGCGAGAAGCTCATGCTTGTTGTTTGTATGATCGGCGGAATTATTCACATCAATATAGATCGTTTTGGGTGCAGGATGCTTGCCTGCCAGCGCATCAGGCAAATGCAATGCAGGATTTTTGAGCAATAGCTCTACTGGAATACGAGGGAGCCCAGCCCCCTCGCTCATACCGACTTGCTTGCCTTTTTCATCGAGAATAACCATGCCCGTATGATGGACCAAACCAAATCTGGAAGCCATCTCCATAGCGGCTGTCATATCTGGACTCTGCGCCAAACCGACTGCGATACCGTCTGCCAGATCGTGCAAATTCTTGGACTGCCGATTGCTATAAAAGCTGTCAAAGGATTGAACGAGCAACAAACTGAAGATCGTCAAGACGAGAGCAAATAGGGCAATAATGGTCATCCATAGCTTTCCGACTACACTGCGAAAAATAACGTCCACTTTACTTAGGCACCTCTAGCTTGTATCCGACGCCCCAAACCGTAGCGATCATATTGGCTGCTTGTGGAGAAACACGGTTCAATTTTTCGCGAAGACGCTTGATATGCGTGTCCACCGTACGCAAATCGCCAAAGAACTCATAGTGCCACACATCTTTCAACAGCTCTTCACGCGTAAACACTTTATCCGGCGACAACGCCAAGTAGTGCAAAAGCTCATACTCTTTTGGAGTCAGGCTCACCTCTTGGCCGCTTGCGATGACTTTGTGTGCATCATGGTCAATGGTCAGTTCCGGGAAAACAAGGACAGAATGACTGTTGAATGTCTCTGTCTTCAAATAAGCTGTCGCGGAAGAGCGACGAAGAATCGCTTTTACCCGGTACATGACTTCACGTGGGCTGAACGGTTTCACAACATAATCGTCTACCCCAGCCTCAAACCCGTGAACGCGGTTCGTTTCTTCCCCTTTTGCCGTCAGCATAATAAT
>NZ_PXZN01000177.1:0-991 GCF_003013445.1 Brevibacillus sp. NRRL NRS-603
GAGGGGCGCTTTCTTTTTGAAAAATCACGCCGTATTTACGACTGGGAACGGGAAATCGAATCACATATAACAGAAATCAACCAAGGGAAGAAAGGACGGCTAAGGATTGCTTCTACCTATCTCCCCTCCCATTATCTCGTGCCACAGTGGCTGGCTCAGTACAAGCGCGATTATGAAGGAGTTGATGTGGAAATTCGCACCCGTAATTCCATGCAATCCATTGAACTGCTTTTGAGCTGTGAGGTCGATGTGGCCGTTATTATCAAGGAATCGTGGGATGAGCTGCCTATCAATCGGCATCATCTGATGGATGTACCCTATTGGTTTATTTTGCCTGCCCATCATCCCCTTGCAGGAAAAGATATCCGTATGGAGCAGCTCGTGGAGGAACCATTTTTGTTGCGGGAGCAAGGCAGTTCTACCCGCGATTGGCTTTTTACCCTTTGTCGGGAGCATGGTGTGAAACGTCCGCAGATCGGTATACAGTTTCACGGTCTGGTCGAATCTATCCACTCCGTTCGTGCGGGATATGGGACGATGTTGGCTCCTGCTCTGGCCGTCAGGGAAATGGTAGAGCGTGGGGAGATCGGTCGAGTATCCGTGCCAGGGGTAGAGATCAAGCGTCCCTTGTATGTCTGCACGCGTGACAATGAGACAGAGCAGCGGCCTGTTGTTGCTCAGTTTTTGGAGTTGGTAAAGCGTGAGAGATCTTCGTGAGTGTAGGAGAGAATATATGAAAAAGGGCGTTCGTATAGCCATTATTTCGGCTATTGAGACGCGCCCTTTTCTACAACAATCCCATTCTTACTTTTTCGGTTGTAAAGGTACTTCCCAGCTAATACCAGGCTGAATTTTTCGCTGATAGAGGTATTGAATCATCAGTTCCTTGATTTCCTTGTCTGGAGGAACTGCTAATGATTCCCCATCATGTATTTTAAATTCGGCAGTATCCATAGAAAGTTTGCCATCCATTACGACATTCCCTTTGTCG
>NZ_PXZN01000178.1:0-607 GCF_003013445.1 Brevibacillus sp. NRRL NRS-603
AAAGATGAAATGGTAAGAAAAAACGGCTAAGGATGATCAAAATGGATGCAAAAACGGTTGCTCCGATCACTCATAAGCGGACGAAAAAAAGAAGGATCGCACTAAGAGCTCTCGGAATCATCATTGGAGCTTTGTTGGTGGCGGTCGGGCTGGAAATCTTTCTGGTTCCAAACAACATCATTGACGGTGGCGTAACCGGTGTTTCCATTATGGCCTCAAAGCTGACGGGAGGCCCACTCGGATTATTTTTATTCCTGCTGAACCTGCCCTTTTTACTGATTGGCTACAAGCAAATTGGCAAGACATTTGCCGTCTCTACGCTGTTCGGTGTCGTTGTGATGTCGGTGGGGACGAACTACCTCCATCATGTTCCTAGCTTGACGGACGATTTACTTCTCTCTGCTGTTTTTGGCGGAATCATCATCGGAATCGGTGTGGGACTTGTCATTCGCGCGGGCGGTTCCCTGGATGGAACGGAAATTGTTGCAATCCTGATGACGAGGAAAAGTCCGTTTTCGGTCGGCGAAATGGTCATGTTTTTTAACATTTTTATTTTGGGCAGTGCCGGCTTTATTTTTGGGTGGGACAGGGCCATGTACTCCTTAAT
>NZ_PXZN01000179.1:0-968 GCF_003013445.1 Brevibacillus sp. NRRL NRS-603
CCCTCTCATTATGCCGAGAAAACATTAAGCCATTATGAATGGGAGATGAAGGATATACAAAACCTTCCCAATCGCTCGGGAAGGTTTGTGCATTTTTTATGAAGTTTAGCGCATAAGCTGCGCACGTTTTGGCAAAACATCATGACCGACTACTTCTGCGTACGTTTCGCGTCTTACGACCACTTCTGCTTCTCCGTCCTTGACAAATACAACTGCGGGACGAGCGATTCGGTTGTAGTTGTTCGCCATCGAATAGCCGTATGCACCTGTACTTGGGACTGCGAGAATATCGCCCGCTTGCGCTTCTGGCAGCTTCACATCCCAGATGAGCATATCACCTGACTCACAGCACTTCCCTGCAATGGATACAACTTCAGTGGCAGGTGCATTCATTTTGTTCGCAATCGCTGCTTCGTATTCTGCATCGTACAAAGCTGGTCGCAGATTGTCTGTCATACCACCATCTACCGCAATATATTTCCGGACATTTGGAATGTCCTTATGCGATCCAATTCGATACAAGGTTGTCCCAGCATCCCCTACAATACTCCGGCCTGGTTCGATCCAAATCTCAGGTAGAGGAATCGCAAGCGCCGTCAGCTCTTGGCGAACGATATCTGTAATGGCTTTGATATACGTTTCCGCTGGCTGTGGTGTATCGCCTTCTACATACCGAATACCGAAGCCGCCTCCTACATTCAGTACTTCTGGCAGGAATCCAAGTTTTTCTTTTGCTTCGCCCAACAGTTCTGTCAATCGTTTGACAGCGACGAGGAAGCCTTCTGTTTCAAATATTTGTGATCCAATATGGCTGTGAACTCCTAATAAATGGAGATGATTGCTTTCGTGAGAGAATTGAATCGCCTCAAGAGCCTGGCCGTTTTGCACATCAAAGCCAAACTTGGAGTCGATCTGCCCCGTAGAAATGTATTCATGTGTATGAGCTTCTACGCCCGGTGTGACACGTA
>NZ_PXZN01000018.1:0-960 GCF_003013445.1 Brevibacillus sp. NRRL NRS-603
ATCCTGTCTTCCCGACCATGTTTCAAAATGAATATGCCGGTGTGGCGGAATGGCAGACGCGCGCGACTCAAAATCGTGAGGGAAACCGTGGGGGTTCAAGTCCCTTCACCGGCACCATATTCAAGCGGGTGTAGTTCAATGGTAGAACTCCAGCCTTCCAAGCTGGTCGCGTGGGTTCGATTCCCATCACCCGCTCCATATTTTTGCGGAGGGATACCGAAGTGGTCATAACGGGGCGGTCTTGAAAACCGTTAGAGTGCAAGCTCACGGGGGTTCGAATCCCTCTCCCTCCGCCACTTCTTTTTATTGCGTATAATTATGGCGGCGTAGCTCAGATGGCTAGAGCGTTCGGTTCATACCCGAAAGGTCGGGGGTTCGATCCCCTCCACCGCTACCATAGGGGCATAGTTTAACGGTAGAACGAAGGTCTCCAAAACCTTTGGTGTGGGTTCGATTCCTACTGCCCCTGCCAAGGAACATTTTTAAAAACGCATACATTATGGCGGTCGTGGCGAAGGGGTTAACGCACCGGATTGTGGCTCCGGCACTCGTGGGTTCAAGTCCCATCGATCGCCCCATTTTTTTATAACTACAATATGTCTCAGTAGCTCAGCTGGATAGAGCATCCGCCTTCTAAGCGGACGGTCGGGAGTTCGAACCTCTCCTGAGACGTTTTACATGCGGTCGTGGTGGAATTGGCAGACACACCATCTTGAGGGGGTGGCGGGGCGACCCGTGCGAGTTCGAGTCTCGCCGACCGCACCATTATTTCAATGATGTTTAAAAAACTCTTGATTAATGAAAAACAATGTGTTATATTATAAATCTACTCGCGAAACACACAGGTTTAACCGAGTAGAATAAATCACATAAAGTTAAAAAAGTTGTTGACTTTGAAAGTTAGATGTGATAAGTTAAAGTTCTGCACTGAACACGGTGCGAAATGCTCTTTGAAAACTG
>NZ_PXZN01000180.1:0-1083 GCF_003013445.1 Brevibacillus sp. NRRL NRS-603
GATTGCGGATCACTTTGACAAGCCTGTTTTCATCACTCATTATCCTACCGAAATCAAGGCTTTTTACATGAAGCCACACCCTGAACGTCCAGAAGTGGTTCTGTGCGCGGATATGATCGCACCGGAAGGCTACGGTGAAATCATCGGGGGTAGCCAGCGGATTGATGATCCAGAACTGTTGGAGAAACGTTTTGCTGATCATGAGCTTTCGGAAGAGGCTTATCGCTGGTATATGGATCTGCGCAAATATGGCACGGTTCCTCACTCCGGCTTTGGTTTGGGTCTGGAGCGTACGATTGCATGGATTTGTGGTCTGGATCATGTGCGTGAAACTATTCCATTCCCACGCATGCTGAATCGTCTCTATCCATAAGAGAGTTCCTTTATCGATGAACGATCTACACCCTGTTGCGAGAGGGCAGCAGGGTGTTCCTATTGTTTGACAGCGCGTTTTACGCACTCCCTTGTTATTCCAACCCAGAGGTGAATATGCGTTATGGACTCCCATATATTGCAATTGTTGCAAGAAGGAGCAACATCCGTCTCAAACCTTCTTTTGAAAATGTATAAGCGTATGTCATTGACTGATGACGAGATGATGCTACTGATTCATTTGCTGTCCTTTCAGCAGGAAGGGAATCGATTCCCGACCTTAACTGAGCTGGAGGAACGCATGTCCATGACGAGCAGGAGATTGATTCAATCTCTTCAAAAGCTATTAAAAGAAGATTGGATTACGATAGATGAGTTTATTGATCCACAAACTGGCATGCGTCATGAGCAATACAATTTGACCCCGCTGTACAAAAAGCTGTACCACACCTGGCGGGAGCAGCAAGCAGACCCGAGAAGCATCGACCCTTATATGGAAGTGGCCGTTTCTCTGGATGCCGAACCTGTTGCCATTTACGCTCGTTTTGAGCAGGCATTTGGCCGCCCGCTAGCGCCGTTTGAATTGGAGAACATCCATATGTGGACCGAACAGGACGGCTATCAGGAAGAATTGATTTTGACTGCTTTGCGTGAGGCTGCAACCGTCGGCAAGCTCCACATCCGCTATATCGACAGAATCTTGCTCGAATG
>NZ_PXZN01000181.1:0-510 GCF_003013445.1 Brevibacillus sp. NRRL NRS-603
CATGATGTCAATATTCGTTTAAAACGATTGAAAATGAGAGCAGGAGTTTGCATTTTTTACGAGAATTAGTTGAGAGTCAACCCATTTTTGCGATCCCGTCCGCTTTGCTGAGACGGTTTTTTTCTGTAAGAAGATTTGGTTTCGATATTTTTTGGCGAGACTGAAATCGAAGGAGGGATAAACGTGGACCAAATACTTCAACTGATCAAAGATTACTGGCCGATTGCGCTAGGTATCATAATCATCATCATGGCTGCCCAATGGGTGGTGCGAAGTATCATTCGAATTATTTCGCTTGCAGCTATTATTGGTGTTGTGCTCGTGTTGTTTTTCCAATTCAGTCCTGAAGAAGTGATCCAAATGGGACGTCAAGCAGCGGTCGCGACGCAGGAAGTCGTCGATAAGACGATTACGCCAGTCTTGGACAAAGAGCTCAAGGACGCCGATATTTCCTTCAAGGAAGACGGCACTTATGAAGTGAAGACAACGAGTATTCGAATCGTAGGGAAA
>NZ_PXZN01000182.1:0-858 GCF_003013445.1 Brevibacillus sp. NRRL NRS-603
GCCATTCGCCATTGCTGTGTTTAACTGGGCAGGAACTTGGCGGATGAATTCGATTCGGTCTTCGAATTTTGCCTGATCAAAATAGAAGTAAACCGGCAATACATTGGTATACAAAATTTGTCCAACACGCAAAGACTTTTGCATGCGTTTATTCCCCCCAACGCCGGAATAGCGAATGTGGTACATCAATTGCATCCAAAGTTTTCCCTACCACAAAATTGATCAGATCATCCATGGTTTGCGGTTTCTGGTAGTAGCCTGGCATGGCAGGCAGAATCTTGACTCCCAGACGGCTTAATTTGAGCATGTTCTCGAGCTGAATCGCATTGAGAGGCGTCTCTCTCGGAACGATGACCAATCGCCGACCTTCCTTGATCATGACATCAGCAACGCGCTCCAGCAAATTGCCTGATGCGCCATGTGCGATGCCAGAAACAGTCCCCATCGAGCACGGTACTACGATCATACCGTCACAGCGATAGGAACCACTGGCTGCGGGACAATTGAAATCTCGCAGTCCCCAATAATGTAGCTCACCCGAAAAGTCTTGTTGCAGCTTCTCCTGCAACAGAGCTTCTCTGTCATCCGTGTGCCAATCCAGTTCATCACGAAATACTTGCCAGCCTGCTTCTGTAATCATCAAGTGAACGATATGTCCAGCACGCAAAAGCTCCTGGACGACTCGAACACCATAGATAGCACCACTTGCACCTGTTATCCCGACAGCCCACTTTTGCTTGTTCATGCAATCACCAAGTCAATCATCGTAAAGGTAAACATCACGACACTCAAGATGCCGTTCATATTGAAGAATGCCATATCCAGCTTGGAAAGGTCTGTTGGTTTCACCAGCGTGTG
>NZ_PXZN01000183.1:0-1014 GCF_003013445.1 Brevibacillus sp. NRRL NRS-603
GTGGACGGATTCTTTATTCCAAGAACGGTACGAAAAAAATGAGGATTGCGAGTCTGACCAAAACGATGACAGCAATCGTAGCGATCGAGATGGGCAAATTGGATGCGCAGATAACGGTACCGCCACAAGCGGTGGGTGTAGAAGGCTCATCGATCTACTTGAAAAATGGAGAGAAGCTTACGCTGGAGGAACTGCTGTACGGTTTGATGCTCCGATCTGGCAATGACGCAGCCGTCACCATCGCAACGCACATCGGAGGGTCAGTGCCCGGATTCACTTACTTGATGAATGAAAAGGCTGCAATGATTGGAATGGAGCATACGAATTTCACCAATCCGCATGGTTTAGATGACAGTAACCAGCATTACTCCACGCCGGAAGATATGGCAAAGCTGTCCGCCTACGCCTTACATAATCCGGTGTTTCGCCAAATCGTCTCAACGAAAGTCAAGGATATTTCATGGGAAGGCGAACAGTGGGACCGGCGCCTACTGAACAAAAACAAGATGCTTCACCTTTATAATGGCGCTGATGGTGTGAAAACGGGATACACCAAACTCGCAAAGCGCTGCCTGGCTTCCTCCGCCACACGGGATGGAAGGCAGCTGGCGACGATTACACTGAATGCTTCTGATGACTGGAACGACTCCGCCAAGCTGATGGACTGGGGCTTTGCAAATTATCCGCTACAGGAGCTGGTCAAGAAAGGGCAGGAGGTAAAGCCTGACACGCCAGTCACACTTGAAGCCGGAACTCATCTTGTCACAACAAACGATTTTCAGTATCCACTGCAAACGACAGAGACGATTCACAAGCGTGTCGTTATGGGAGAATCAATCGTAACATCGAAAATGAATGGTCAGCTGGCAGGGTTTCTTCAACTCTATTTAAAGGAAAAGATGATAGGGCAGGTTCCGTTGCTAGTTAGTGTGGATACCCCGACTTTAGCAGCTCCGCAAGGTTCACGCTCAATGTGGCAGCAGTTTTGGGGAATAGTGTCAGGGGGGCTGTGGA
>NZ_PXZN01000184.1:0-527 GCF_003013445.1 Brevibacillus sp. NRRL NRS-603
TGACTGGAAAGAGCTGGCGTGGGTTTTAGACCCCGACAATGCTGGCGTCCCAGAAAACCTTCCCATGTTTTTACCATACATGTTGGAAGAAGTAGATCCTTGTCAGCATTTCTTTACGTACAAAAATAACCAGGTTGTCAACTACGAAACAGCTCCATTGCAAAAGCCGGTAACAACTTGAATCGGAGGAGAAACACGAATGGAAATTCGCAAGCTTGCAGAACTGGAACAACCGCCAATGGATTTACTCTTATTGGCTGACCCCTCTGTCAGATTGGTGAAAGATTATTTACAAAGAGGTCATTGCTACGTAGCTGTTCTGGAGGAGAGCATCGTAGGTGTCTACGTCTTGATACCAACCAGACCGGATACGATTGAACTCGTGAATGTTGCCGTCGATGAGGCCCATCAAGGCATTGGCATTGGCAAAAAGCTCGTTCTTCATTCCATTGAAGTTGCCAAATCTCTCGGTTATAAGACGATTGAGGTCGGAACAGGGAATTCTAGTGTAGGTCAGCTCGCCCTAT
>NZ_PXZN01000185.1:0-854 GCF_003013445.1 Brevibacillus sp. NRRL NRS-603
CACGCGAGAAGCTCATTCTTGTCGGTTCATCCAAGGATCTCGCCAAAAGTGTAACAGACTGGGGCAGACAGGATGACAGCGAGCGGCTCAGTGACGAAGACTTGATTCAGGCAAAGGGATACCTGGATTGGGTGGGGCGTGCGATGCTGCGACATCCCGGTGCAGGATCGCTGCGGGCATATCCAGAGCAGCAAGACTCGGGAGAAGTCGTGAGAGTCAGAAGCGTGCCGGATGATTCGGTTTGGTCGTTTCACTTCTATCAGGCAGATGAGTTCCGTGCTCAAGGAGAGTCAACCAACGACGAGGTGTCTCTGTGGGAGCGCATGACCAGACGAGAGGCGATCGCGGAAAGACCGTCTGATGACGCTTTGCGAGATATTGTCGACAGGAGATTAGGATGGCAGGACCCGCATCCAATTGCGCCACGCGTAGCTGCGAAATGGAGTGTCAGCGAACTCAAGAGACATGCCAAAGTCAGCAAAGGCGGACAGCCACTCACGCTGCCGTCCATTACTGAAAAGCCAAAGTTTTTGTCTGAGCAAAAATCCAATCGACTGACAGCAGCAGAAAAAGGGACAATTACGCACTTAGTGTTCCAGCATCTCGATTTGAAACGTCCGCTGGATGAAGCGGATATTCGGGAGCAGGTGACGGCACTCGCGGCGCGCCGCTTTTTGACTGACGAGCAGGTACAAGCAGTAGATGTTTCGCAGATTGCCCGATTCTTCGCTGATCCTTTAGGGCAGCGAATGAAGGCGGCAGCGGTCGTGCATCGTGAATTGCCATTTACCCTCGTGTTGCCTGCTTATGAAGTAGAAGCGGAGTTGGGTGAAGAGAGCGACGAGAAGGTTGTC
>NZ_PXZN01000186.1:0-1082 GCF_003013445.1 Brevibacillus sp. NRRL NRS-603
TCTTCCTTTACACAACGCGTATTTAAAGTCGCAGTCGGCAAGAGCTTGCCACGTTCTTCTCGCGATCAAGCCAAGAAAGGAACCAGTGTGTCCAAGGCCAACCTGAAAAAGGGAGACTTGGTGTTCTTCAAGGCGAGTACGACGACGACGTCCAAACGGATTACACACGTGGCGATTTATGCAGGCAACAATAAACTCTTACATACATATGGAAAACCAGGAGTGACGTATTCGACCTTTAAAGGCACGTCCTGGGAGAAGCGCTTCGTTTCGGCACGACGAGTCTTGTAATCTACTCGTCTGGCTCTCTACTTACTAATACGTTTCGTAACGAAATTTGTTGCGAGAACGAGGAATGCAAATCTTGTAAAAAAACGAAAGCCCTTGCCTTGTGGAGTCTCCCACAAAGACAAGGGCTTTGATCTGTTTGCTAGCAGCGTGCTAGATTTTCAAAATACCACCCATGCTCGCATTCGTTACCAGCTTGGAGTAACGAGCCAGATAGCCTGTTTTTACTTTCGGCTCGAATTCTTTCCAGCCTTCTTTGCGGCGAGCCAGCTCGGCTTCATCCACATGCAGCTGGATCGTGCGCTCCTCCAGGTCAATTGAGATAATATCTCCGTCCTGTACGAAGGCAATTGGACCGCCTTCTGCGGCTTCAGGAGACACGTGACCGATACTGATCCCGCGAGAAGCACCGGAGAAGCGTCCGTCTGTAACGAGAGCGACTTCTTTACCAAGGCCCATACCCACGATTTGCGAGGTTGGAGCAAGCATTTCTGGCATGCCTGGTCCGCCCTTAGGACCTTCATAGCGGATAACGACAACATGACCAGATTTGATTTTGCCAGCAGCGATTCCTGCCAGAGCCTCCTCTTGGGAGTCGAAGCAGATGGCTGGACCTTCGTGCTTTTTAATAGAAGGATCGACACCGCCTGTTTTGATGATCGAGCCTTGCTCTGCCAGGTTGCCGAACAGAACAGCGAGACCGCCGGAAGCGCTGTACGGGTTGTCCAGGCGACGAATGACTTGATCGTTTTTGATTTCAGCATGAGCGATGTTTTCGCCAAGGGTTTTGCCCG
>NZ_PXZN01000187.1:0-1343 GCF_003013445.1 Brevibacillus sp. NRRL NRS-603
GTTGACTCAAACCAAAAGGATTTTAAGCCTACTTAATCACACAGCTCGCTTCCACCCGATAAATGCGCTGCCCACGAGAAGAAAAGCGCTCCTCGTACTCCGTCATTACATTATCTGCCGCCAGCTTGGACTGGTGCAGGTCAAAGGTAATATTGCGCATCTGGAAGCGCTCCGCAGCGAATTGGTTGAGTGAAAACTCAAAAAGGTTTTCGTTGTCTGTCTTCATATGAATCTCACCGTCTGCCACAAGCACCTGGCGATAGGTGTTCAAGAAGCTTTTGTAAGTCAGACGACGTTTCGCATGACGGGTTTTTGGCCATGGATCACTAAAGTTCAGATAGATGCGAGAAATTTCGTGATCGGCAAACAAGTCGGTCAACTTGGAAGCATCGTACTGAACAAAAGCCAGATTCGGAACAGCTTTGTACTCCGTACGCTGAACAGCGCGCAGAACGACCTCCGCCTTCAGTTCAACCGCAATGAAATTGATGTCAGGGTGACGCTCGGCCAATGTATTAATGAAACGTCCTTTTCCACAGCCGATCTCCACGTGAATCGGATTGTCATTCCCGAAGCGTTCCTTCCAATTTCCTTTATAGGAAAGGGGATTGTCTACGAACGTCGGATATTCTCTCAGGGCCGCTTCGGCACCTGGAATGTTACGCAGTCGCATATGTGCCTCCTTCAAAACGAACTCCTATCTACTTTACGATGACTCCCTGCTAGTTGCAAGTAGAGAGAGAAGAAAGAGAAGCGAGATTCCAGCGGTAGATTCCGTGAAAAAGGAGAGAAAAGGGGTTTTTTGTAAATAGGAGTAGGACGAAAGTCGCATGGGGCGAGGGTTTGAACGAATAGAGGCTGGTAAAAACTTGCCAATTTGGGAGGGACATTCTGGTAGGAAAATAGACTGAAAATTTGAGGAATGCCTGTTAAATCAAGCGCGAAGGCGTCAAGCGGTAATTTTATCCAGTTGGGAAAATAGTTTTTGGTAAGTTTTTGGTAATTTCATAGAGGGCTAGCTTTGGTAAAGTAGAGAACAAGTGAGAGGTCAGCCAAACTTTGCATAAAATGGTCCCTTGTTGAGGAGGGATCTTTTTTCAAAAGAAAAGGGAGGATGAACAGCATGAAATTACATAAAACCCTCATCGGAATCGTAATGGGAGTAGCATTGGGAGTCACAGCAATTGTCGCTCCACTGCCAGGGGAGCAAAATGTAGCGGAGGCTGCATGGACGCAATCCAAGGCAGACAAGGTTATTGCCACAGGAAGAAAATATATGGGTACTCCTTATAAATTCGGTGCGAGCAGTAATACCACAGCCGTATTTGATTGCTCTTCCTTTA